>NZ_JABVXF010000019.1 GCF_013349995.1 Pseudoalteromonas sp. 0303 | reverse complement strand
AGAAAAAAGAAAATGGCAGGGCTAGACGATGATTATCGCTCAACCCTGTTAGAATCTGGGATTAAAATGCGCTAGCCGTGCTTGAAGATGCTGACCACCAGCTTTTGGTTGCTATTGTGCCAGTTAGCCAGCAAGTTAACCTTAAAATGCTAGCAAAAGTGGCAAAGGTTAAAAAAGTACAGATGGCTCCACAACAAAAAGTCGAAAATACCACAGGTTATATTTTAGGTGGGGTGAGCCCGCTAGGTCAGAAAAAGCGCCTTAATACCTATGTGCATCAATCTGCAGATAGCTTTGATGTGATGTATGTTTCAGCAGGTAAACGAGGCCTTGAGATTGCTTTGGCACCTAAGGATTTATGCAGTTTATTAAATGCTAAGCTGGCAGACTTTTAGCAATGTATTTTTGGTAGGTTATGCCAGCGGGTTGTGTAATGAGGCGATAAGTACGCGCGCTTCATATGCCAACGGGTCGTTGGAGTTTCGCTGGCTATGGCAAGGGTACCCACGCCATAACGGGTGTTAATGCTATCAAGACACTTCATCAGTTTTGGGTTATCGATAGGCGCTTGAAATAGATCAGGCTGCTGAAACATTTGGCTTGATAACTCAAGAGCACCGATACCACATTTATAAAATCGTACCCCAGGTTTATAGAGATGATCAAATACCTCGCTAATAGCATTGGCGAACACACAGCTATCGGCGGTGGCGACACTAAACTCATAAATATAGGACTTTTTATAATAGCCATCTTGGTGAGGAGAGCTGGCCACAAACATTAATAAGCGTTGAGTTTGTGAGCCTTGCGCACGTAGTTTTCTTGCCACAATCACACAATGATTGATCAGTGCTGTTTTCAGCGCTGTGGCGTCAGTGATACGCTCCCCAAAGCTACGAGTCGAAAAAATCTCTTTTTTGTCTTGGCGTACTTCATCCCAGTCTAAACAGCTTTTACCACGTAACTCGTTCACTGTACGCTCTAAAACAATACTAAACAGGCGCTTTATTTTTCGTGGTTCTTGTTCGGCTAAATCAAAGGCTGTATTAATATTCATTGCTTTGAGTTTTTTAGCTAAGCGTCGACCAACGCCCCAAACATCTTGTACGTCCATGGCTTTTAAAATGGCTACTCGTGAAGGTTCTGAATCAATCACTGCAACGCCATCAAAGCCGGGGAGTTTTTTCGCTGCATGATTGGCGGCTTTGGCTAGGGTTGCTGTTGGGCCAAATCCAACACCGACAGGTAGCTTTGTTTCGCGCCATACGGTACGGCGAATATCATGGCCATAGCGATGCCAATCATGGATAAGTTTTTTGAAACCAGTAAAGTTTAAAAATGATTCATCAATAGAGTATATGTGCTGATTATCGCAAAAGCGGCCAATCACGTTCATCATCCGCTCGCTTAAATCCGCATACAGCTCATAGTTAGATGAGCGGATCACCACTTGGTTATCTTCGAGTATTTTCTTTACTTGAAAATAGGGCTGAAATTTTGGAATAGCCAGCTTTCGTGCAATAGGGCACACGGCACAAATACAGCCATCGTTGTTAGTAAGAACCACGACCGGTTTACTACGAATAGCTGGGTCAAATACTTTTTCGGCGCTGGCATAAAAGGCCACCGCATCGACTAAGGCGTACATGCTAATAGCTCTTTACTACTGCGATGTAAGCGAATTGAGCGAGTGACCACGCCTTCTAATTGAAATTCATCCGATTGGCGTAGTTGCACTGCAGGGTATTTAGGCGAGGCTGATAATAGCTGGGCATTGTGTTTATCTAATAGCTTACAAACAAATAAACCATTTAGATTCGCGACAATGACATCGCCATTTTTAACATCTTCGGCGCGATCAACCAGTAATAAGTCACCATCAAAAATCCCCACACCTTGCATTGATTCGCCAGAGGCAATACCAATAAATGTTGCATCAGGGTGTTTAATCAATAGCTGATCTAATGATAAGCCTAGCTCTTTGTATTGTGCTGCCGGTGATTCAAAACCACATACGCCAGCTTCGATATAAATAGGAATAACACGCATAACAAAACCACTACACTGTACGTTTGTACAGTATAGTGGTTTGTGGTTATCTTGCCAATAAGATCACGGGGTGTTGTGATTGATATTTTCGATCATGGTTGTGGCAATAGCGATAAAATCACGTACTTGCTGATCAGTTAAACCGTGGCAAAGTTTGGCATCAACCTCTTGCTCTGCAACTTCTAAACGCGAGAACAGGGCGTTACCTTGCTCAGTAAAGGATAAAATTAAACAGCGTTTGTCATTTTCGTCAGCACATTTAGAAACCAGTTCAAGCTTTATAAGCTCTTTTACTAAGCGTGCTATTTGTGCTTTATCACGACCTGTTTTGGCAACAATATCATTGGCAGTACAGTGCTGTGTTTCGGCAATGATATGTAAGCAGCGTACATGCAGTGCGTTAAGACCAAGCTCGTTGGCGTTAATGGCTTCGCGAACAGTGACACGGTAACTTTGTGCCAGTGTAAATAAAGCAGAAGAAAGAGAGGTTTGTGGCATGGTTCACCTAAGTTAAGCAAGTTTGCATTAGTTGACAAAGTCAATTAAAAGCGTATAGTTGACTATATCAACTATTGGGGCGTTGTGCAATTTAACCAGCTAGGAGACCAAGATGGCTAGAAAAGTTCGTCGTGCAAACGTATTAAGTACTACACGTATTTCCCCGCATCTACAAAGAATTGTTGTTGGCTCAGAGGAGTTTGCCGATTTTCCACAAGATGCAAAAGGTGCGTACGTAAAGGTATTACTCCCGCATGCCGGTGAATCTAAGGTTGAACTTGATTTACACGCTGAGCATCCTGCATTAATGCGCTCTTACACTATTCGTGATATCAACCCAATTAACGGTGCAATTACCCTCGACTTTGTGGTTAACCAACATCAAGGCGTGGCAACCAACTGGGCACAAAATGCGTGTGTAGGCGACGAGGTAGGCATAGCAGGCCCAGGCCCTAAAAAACTCACTGATTTTACGCAAACACATTATTTAATGCTGGCAGATTTAACCTCTGTAAATGCAATCAATGGCTACTTACAAGCCCTGCCACAAGATGCCACTGTCGATGTCATTATTCATGTTGCTGATAAAGCCGACATCATTGAACTTGAGCAAATTAAAGCACATACCCAACACAGTGTTGAATGGTTAGTTACAGATGAGCCAGAAACCGATCTGCTCGACCAAATAACACGCTTATGCGCAGGTTATAACACGCAACCTATGGTGTTTATGGCGCTAGAAGCAAATTTGGTGAAGGCAATTCGCCGTTTAATTACAAGCAGTTTTGAAATTGATCGTGAACACATAGTTGCATCGGCCTATTGGAAGCGTGGTATTGATGCCGATGGCCTAAAGGTGGAAAAACAGCAACAAAGCCGTGCCTAATTAGCATTTGAAAAATAGCCATTCGCTCTCATTAACTAAGTTTAAAGAGTTAAACTTTGGAGAGCGAATGTCAGATCTTAGCAACACACCTTTTTCATTGCTTGAATTGAGCCCAATGAAAGAGCATGAAACCGTTTCGCAAACACTAGCTAACAGTGTTACCTATGCACAAACAGCCGACAAACTGGGTTTTAATCGGTTTTGGATGGCAGAGCATCATAATATGCGCGGTATCGTGTGTGCCGCAACTTCAGTACTAATAGGTCATATCGCAGGTAAAACTCAGAATATCCGCGTAGGTGCAGGTGGGGTGATGTTACCTAACCATCCACCGCTGGTGGTTGCTGAGCAATTTGGCACCCTAGAGAGTTTATACCCCGGTCGCATTGATTTAGGTTTAGGCCGAGCACCAGGTAGTGACCCAATTACCAGCCGTGCTTTGCGCCGTGACGAACAACGCGCTGAACACTTCAATGATGAAGTAACGGAGCTGCAAGCTTTACTTGGCCCATATAAAGGTGACTCTCCAGTACGCGCAATCCCAGGTGAAGACACTAATGTCCCAATCTGGTTACTGGGCTCAAGCCTTTATAGTGCGGGGCTTGCTGCTAAAAAAGGTTTGCCATATGCATTTGCGGGTCATTTTGCGCCACGCTTTGTTGAAGATGCCATAGCATTGTATCGCAGAGAATTTCAACCATCTGAGGTATTAGATAAGCCATACGTCATGCTTGGTTTGCCTGTTGTTGCCGCTGACACCGACGAACAAGCACAGTTTTTAGCAACCACAGCGAAACAACGTATCTTAGCACTTATGCGCGGCAAGCCACTTTGGCTTAAAGAGCCTGTTGCAACAATGGAAGGATTGTGGACAGCGCAAGAAAAAATGCAAGTAGAAAGCTTTTTAGGGCTTTCAGTTGTTGGCGGTCAAGCGAGCGTTAAGCATAAGCTGAGTATGATTAAACAAACGCTACAGGTTGATGAGTTTATTTTTACAAATGACCTGTATGAATTGAGTGACAGACAACATGCGCTGGAAATATTAGCAAGCATCATGCACTAATACGGTTTAGCAAATAGTTAATGCGTGTAATGAGTTTTTATGCGCATTGCTTAAGCCCCGACACTCATTTATTAAACGGTTTTATAGATTAAATCAATTTATATAATCCGTTTTAAGGATTGAATTTAACTTTATACAATACATTTATTAACTATTACCCTAGGAAGGTGCACCGTGAAATCTCAAACAATTGCCGCAGTAGAACCACAAACAAAAACAGCATTAATCGCTGAGGGTGGTGGGCAACGAGGGATTTTTACCGCAGGTGTACTCGATGCGTGGTTAGAAAATAATTATGATCCATTCGATTTATTCATTGGTACATCAGCAGGCTCACAAAACTTAACAAGTTATTTAGCGCGTCAAAAAGGCTATGCAAAACGTTTGATCAGAGGCCTTTCTCGTCATAAACGTTTTTTCCAACTTGGCCGCGGGCTGTTTGGTAAAAGCATTGTTGACCTTGATTGGTATTTTGATAAAACCAAAGAGGTAAACCGTGCCCTTGATTTTAAAACAGCAACACAAAGCCTAGGTAAACGCGAACTGTTGATCACAACCACTAACGCAGCTGATCGTAAGCCCTATTACTTGAGCCCAAATGGTGAAGATACGCAATGGTTGGCCTTGTTAAAAGCATCAAGCGCATTACCCTTTTTATATAAAGACGGCGTTAACTTAACACCTTGGTTAACAACCAAGGCCGCAAACGATGCCATTATACAAAGCTCTAATACTGATTTAGTGCATGATATGTATTTAGATGGTGGCTTAGCTGCACCTTTACCTGTGAAAGAAGCTTATAACCGTGGTGCTCGTGATATTGTGGTTATTAGAACTGTTGATGAAAACTTTCAAGTACAATCTGAATGGGTAAATAAGTTAAAGTCACTGGTTTGCGTATCAGGTTATTGCCCTAAAACCATTGATTACTTGGTTCAACACGAACAAGCTTATCAAGATGAACTGGATTTCATTGCCAACCCACCAAGTGATGCCCGTATCACGCAAATTTTTGCAGGCGATAAATTACGCAGTAAGCTACTGGGTAGCACAGACTATGATCTTCGTTATGATCACAAATTAGGCCTAGCGGCAGGTCGTGCCTTTTTAGAGAAGCAACTGCTAAATTAGTTGGTAGCAGGCTCAGTTAATTAATCCCATTGCCTACTTGAGATATTTGTAAATAGAGTTAAAGTGGTTAGCTATTCATTTTTTGTGATTTTTTATCTACAAGAACAATAAAGGCTTACCATGTTTAACAGTGCTGTATCGACAATCAATGGTCTTCTTTGGGGAGAAGGCCAAATTCTTATCTATATTCTTCTGTTTGCTGGGATCTGGTTTTCGGTAAGGCTAAAAGCGATTCAATTAGTTAAGTTTCGCCATATGTTCAGCCTATTAAAGTCGAGTAGCAGCACCGATAAAAACTCAATCAGTTCGTTTCAAGCTTTATGTACAGGTCTTTCAGCACGTGTAGGTACTGGTAACCTTGCAGGGGTTGCCGTTGCAATTTCGTTAGGGGGCAGCGGTGCAATATTTTGGATGTGGGTGATTGCCATTTTGGGCATGGCCACTGGTTTTGCTGAGAGCGTACTTGGGCAAGTCTATAAAGTTAGGGATGCCAATGGCGAGTTTAGAGGCGGTCCTGCTTATTATATTCAGCAAGGCTTAGACAGCAGAGCGCTTGCAGTGTGTTTTGCTTTTTGCTTATTCCTTGGTTATGGCTTTACGTTTAGTGCCATGCAAACGAATACCATTACCGATGCCCTTAATTACGCATTTGAAATTCCAACTTTGTATTCAGGTATTGTGATCACGATACTGGCAGGCTCTATTATTTTAGGTGGCTTTAAAGCTATTGCCCGCTTTGCTGAACGCATTGTACCACTCATGGGCATATTATTTGTACTCGCCGCCATTATTATTACTTTATTGAATATCGGTAAAGTGCCTGCGATGATTGAAGATATTTTACTCTCCGCTTTTGGCTTACAAGAGGCCGGCGCAGGGGCAATGGGCGCAGCAATTAAAAATGGTATTCAGCGAGGGCTTTATTCGAATGAAGCCGGAGCGGGGAGTGTGCCGCATGCATCTGGCTGTGCATCACCCGTACCAAATCACCCAGTCACTCAAGGCTACATTCAAATGCTAGGGGTGTTTTTCGATACCATTGTGCTGTGTAGCTGTACGGCAGTGATTATTTTATTAGCTGACATTGATATTAGTGGCGAAATGGAAGGAATACGCTTAACTCAATCTGCGATGACAGCACATATGGCCGCTGGGGGCATTTATTTTGTGGCAGCTGCAATTTGTTTATTTGCATTTACTTCTGTGGTTGCAAACTATGCCTATGCAGAAAGTAACCTACATTTATTTAAACTAGATAATAAACTCGGCCGAGGTATTTATACCTGTTTATATTTATCAATGATGATTTGGGGCGCATCGGCCACCATTAAACAGGTGTGGGATCTTGCAGACATTGCTTTAGGTTTAATGACAGTGGTGAACGTTATCGCTATCATACGCTTAACGCCAACCATCTTATCTGTGACAAAAGACTATCATAGTCAACGTGAAGCAGGACAAGAACCTAGTTTTGATTCTGAAAAAGTGCAGGTTCAAGGTCAAACAGAACAAGGGATTTGGCGCAAATAAGCTAAAACAATAACGAGAAAAGTAACCATGATAGATATTTATGCAGGGCCTAGTGCTGCAAAAGTAATTCAAGAGCAAGGCCTGTCTGCCGATTTGTTTAATACCTTTTTAGGAGCAAGCGGCGGGCCCAAGTGGTTTACATTATTTGGTTTGGATAAATATCTATTTGGTGAGTTTTTTAAAGGCCGTACCACACCTTTAAACTTATTAGGGTCAAGTGCCGGGGCATTTAGATCTGCTTGTTTTGCACAAAATGACCCTGTTGCTGCAATATCTCGATTAGCCAAGTCTTACTCTGAAACACGCTATTCATCGAATAAAGCAAAACCAGAAGAAATAACAACAAAAGCGCGAGAGTTATTAAGCATAGTTTTTGCTGAAAATGGTATTCAAGAAATCATTAACAACCCTATTTTTAAAGCCCACTTTATAGTTGCAAAATCGAATGGCTTTACAGCATCAGAAAACAAAGTGATGCAGTTAATGGGTTTATCTAAAAGCTACTTAGTCAATCGAATGAATAGACGTTTGTTAAGTAAGCAATATGAACGTTATGTATTTCAGCCTGCGGATAGTCAGTTATCTTTTTCCGATAATAATACTTTCAATACCCATACTATTGAGCTAAGCGAAGATAATTTAGCGGATGCGTTACTTGCTTCAGGCTCTATTCCATTAGTCATGCAGGGTATTAAAAATATAACAGGAACACCGCCTGGTATGTATCGTGATGGCGGTATTATCGATTATCACTTTGACTTAAGTATTCATAATGACGGGCTTATTTTATATCCGCATTTTAATAACAGCCCTAAAGCAGGTTGGTTTGATAAGAGCCTAAAGCGCGGTATTACCCCGAGTAACTATGATAACGTAGTGATGATCACTCCATCAGCTGACTTTGTTGCTTCATTACCTTATGGCAAAATCCCTGATCGTAAAGACTTTACAGAACTTGATGCTGATACACGCATTAAATATTGGCAGCAGGTATTCAAAGAAACAGAACGGCTAGCAGAAGCATTCGATGCGGTGTGTACTAATAAGCACACACCGAAAATAAAGCTTATTAAATAGTATTGCTTTCGCTACTTAAACTGATTAATCAAGGAAGTTTGCTCTGTCACTTTACTGAGGAGCGCTTCGCAAAGTTGCTGCGAAGTATGGCCAAGCTCTGTACACTCATGAGCAAAGTCTTGTGCTGACGTTAAGTTGGTAGCAATAACTTGGCTTGCTGTGAGTTGTTCGTTCATTGCATGCGCTATGATGCTATTGAGTTCACTTAGTTTGATAGACTGAGCTTTAATATGGTCTAAACTATCACCACTTTGATGTGCAAGCTCAACACTTTTAGCCGACAAATTAAGTCCATCTTGCATGGCAAGTTGTGCTTGTTTTGAGGCGTGTGTGAGCTGATTTAATACATTGTTTATTTCTTCTGTGGATTGCTGAGTACGTGAGGCCAATGCACGTACTTCACCAGCAACAACGGCAAAGCCACGGCCATGGTCGCCTGCTCGGGCAGCTTCGATGGCCGCATTTAAAGCAAGTAAATTAGTTTGATCAGCAATGGCGTTTATCTCAGATAAAATTGCTACGATGTGTTGATTGCCTTCAATTAAGTTTTCTACTTGGCTACTCGCTGCTTTGAGTTTTTCATCAAGCTCACTGATTGAAGTTATCGTTTGTTTGACCGCAAGTGAGCCTTGTTCGGTTGCTTGATTTGACTCTTCGGCAGCTTGATTCGATTGCATTGTACTCGATGAAAGCTCATTGATTGAAGCCGTCATTTGCTCTGTGGCAACAACAATTTGAGAGACTTCATCTGTTTGTTTATTTAAAAGTTCAGTCACGTTATGACCAGACTCTGCACATTGTTGCGCGTTGTAATTAACGCCCATGGTCACATCATTTACACGACCAACAACCGCTTTTAATTTAGCTTGTTGCATCTCAAGGGCAAGATGTAAAAAGCCAGATTGATCATTAGTACCAGAGTAGAGGTAGGCCATTAAAGGGTTATCAAACACTTGTTTTGCTTTATTTATAAGCGCTAAATATTTTTGACGCCAAAAATACATAAGCCCATTAGCTGATGCTAAAAATAGAACTAGTAGACAATTAAAAATATCGAATCCAGAGCTAAAAACGGCAGCCAGCGAACCTAAAAAACTAATGAATAATAGGGCACTTATGTAAAGAGTGGAATCGAACTTGGCTGCTGTAGCATGAGATTTTTGATTATTGTTTATTTTAGCGTATTCAGCGGTCGCTCTTTGTACGACATCATCACTTTGTTTAGTTCTGACTGATTGAAACTCAACGGTACGACCACTTTTATCTTTAATCGGTGTTACAAAGGCATTAACCCAATAATAATCACCATTTTTACAGCGATTTTTAACAGGCCCCATCCAAGATTGACCATTTTTTAGATGTTGCCATAAATCAGCGAAAGCCAGTTTTGGCATATCAGAGTGACGAACAAGGTTATGAGGCTTACCTACCATTTCGTCTAGTGTGAAACCAGCTATTTTACAAAAATCCTCATTTGCATAAGTGATATTACTCTTAAGATCGGTAGTTGATAAGAGAATTTGTGAGTCTGAAAATTTAACTTCATTTCTTTTTATTGTTTGATTTTTCACGTTGTAATGACCTTCACCACATATATGCAGTTTTAAATTATAAGACGATGATTCTATGAATAAACGAAATGGTGAACAGTGATTTTTGAGCTAATATTGTTCTATGTCAATTTATCGTTAACTTAGTAAAAATTAACTAAGAAATTTCTGTTTTTAAAAAAGTTTCTCAATAAAATGGAGGGCGTTTTAGCCTAGAGCGGTGAGCTATCGTTGAGAAATTTAGGGGGGCTGTGTTTATAATAATTAGTTGTTAGTACAGGTTGGGCCCTTAAGTTAAGCCCAACCGAGAAAAAAATAACAGCAAATAATGTTAACTTCTAGGTAAACTTAAAAGAATAGCTCCATCATCTAAACTTTTGTAGTTTATGCCAAAATTCTCATTCAAAGAAGATAATAACCCAGCAACGTCACCCGTTTTAAATACACCTGCAACACGCACTGATTTTAACTTATCATCTTCTTCCAAGCGGATGCTCATTGAAGTGTAACGCTCAATTTCAGCCATAACCTGTTCAATAGGCTCTCCGCGGAAAATTAACTTACCTTTGCGCCAAGATAATTTTGCTATTAGATCCTCATTATTAATTTTTTTGACTAAAACGGGTGCTTCCCCCTTTAAAGCAACATCGGTTGCTTCACCTTTAGAGACTATTTGTGACTTTGCAGATAGAGTAGGTTCTGCTGCGGTATTAATCTTTTCTAGTTTAACTTTACCATCAGTAACTATAAGCTCTATTTCATTTTCTTTACGTTGAACACTAAAGGCAGTTCCAACCGCTTGGAAGCGGTTATTATCTACAATAACATCAAGTGGTCGACTCTTGTCATGGGCAACATTAATATGAATTTCTCCTTGTTGTAAATCAATGACTCGCCGAGATTTAGTAAAGTTTATATTGGCAATAGAGTTTGTATTAAGTGTCAACTCACTACCATCGACTAAAGCAAATGTTTGGCTCTTTCCAATGCCTGTTTGAAAAGACGTGTTTAAATTGACGAGCTGAGTGCTTTTTACAACTTCATTAGACATAAAGAAAGTTATATAGAATGAAACAATAACTAAGCTGGCAGCCGCATACAGATATTTTTTATAAGACGTATTCTGCTTAGTCGTGTTTGGAAATAACTCTGAAAGCCTATTTAATTCATCTAATTTGTCCCATAAAGAGGCGACTTCAAAAAGCTCACTTTTATTTAATGGATCCTCTTCTAGCCATGTTCTAAGCTCTGCATATTGCGAATGACTAAGGCCTTTATCTAAAAAAGTAACCCATTCACACGCTGCTTCTAGGCGGGCTTCTTTCACTGATTTACTGTTAAAATTTACGACATTATTCATGTGTTGCTCCATGTCGATTCTGTGTTGAACTGTCAGAACTAACGAAATGCTCTCTTTCTCTCATAAAAAGAGTACATTTTTTTAAACCTAATATGATGTGCTTTTCTACTGTGCTCTCGCTGATATTACATTGTGTTGCTATTTCTTTTTGGGTATACCCATAAACTTTTTTTAACACAAAAACTTTTCTACATTGTGGCGGAAGCAGCCTAACTGCTTCACAAAAATCAGCAAATGCTTTGTTGTTAATGACATTTGTATAGGATGGATCTTGATCTTCAAATTCAAATGACTCTTGAAATGCATCAGTATCAAGTTCATCCACTAGCTTTGTTTCTGAACGTTTTAGATGATCATAGGCTAAGTTTTTAGCTGTTCTAAGCATATAAGATTTAGGACAATCAATTTTTGTACTTTGATCTACCTGGCAAATTCTTACATAAGTTTCCTGCACGATATCTTCAACTTCTTTTGGCGGTACAATACGAGAAACAACCTGCGTGATAGTTTGTTTTGTAGATAAGAAGACCTTTAAAAGCATAGGTTCTAACGTCATTTAATAAATTCATCATAAAAGCTTAGTTCAAATAAGACGATTAAGTTTCAACTATCCTCTAGTTAAATTCAGATATTTTTAGCGATTTAGATACTTCAGTTTTGAAAATTAAATTACTTTATTGAATTTTAATGAAAAAATTAAATATTACTATATTTGAATTAGAGAAATTAATTTATAAGCGATTCTTTAAGTTTGAAATTTATGAATTTTCCTAGTTTAGATCGTTATGGCGAATTAATATTTTTTGCTAAATTTGTACTACTAACATTTCGCTGAATATTGGGTTAAATCCAAGATTAAAGTTTGGAGTTGTTTTTTATTGGTTTAAAAATTAATGCGGTAATTTTTTATCAAAAGGAAATCATGAGGGAGATTTGAATATTGATAAAAATATTAATGCGTTGTAAAAAAATTGTTTTTTAAATGGAGGAAAACGTTTTGCCCCTCGTCTATAGAGTTAGGCTGTGTAAAAACAGTCGTAGTATGGTTGTTAAAATATGTAAGTTTAAAGCACGTTCATTGTTATTAGCTAGTGTATGTTTTTCTGCAAATATATTATCTAAAGACAATGGGTTATATGTTTTTAAGATACCATCTCAAAGAGCTGATATTTCTCTAATTCAATTTGCTGAACAAGTGGATTTAACACTTTTATTTCCTCAAGACTCGGCATTTGATAAACAGGCAAACCGACTAATTGGCGAGTTTTCTATCCAAAGTGGGTTAAACGTTCTCCTTAACGAAACTGGTTTAAGAGGACAGCTTAAAGAGAATGGTCAGCTTGTAATCTTTGAAGAAGATAACTCGGAGACGAATGACAACATGTTAAATTTTAATAAAAATAAAGTTGGGGCAGCTATTGTCGCAATTATATCAGGGTCGCTTATTTCGCAAACTGCAATTGCACAAGATGCTGAAAGTAACGCACAAGATAATGAAATTGAAGTAATACAAGTAAGTGGTTTCAAGAATAGTTTGATCAAAGCGCAAGCTCTAAAGCGTGATAGCACCTCTGTTGTTGAAGCTATAACCGCAGAAGATATTGGTAAATTACCAGATTCTAGTATTGCTGAATCATTGGCTCGTTTACCAGGACTTGCAGGTGAACGACGAAATGGTCGAACTAGTGGATTATCAGTTCGTGGTTTTAAAGAAGACTACGTAGGTACCACAATGAACGGAAGGGAGTTACTAGGTATTGGTGATAACCGAGGTGTTGAATATGATCTTTACCCTTCAGAAATTATCAGTGGAGCAGTTGTTCATAAAACTAGCGATGCGTCACTCCCTGTAACTGGCATTGGTGGCACTGTTGATTTACAAACAATAAGACCATTGAATGCAGAAGAAAACGTAACCTTAAATGCTATTTACGAATCAAATGGTATGGATTCTAACAATCCCGATTATGATTCTGAAGGCTATCGTCTAGCTTTTGCAGCTAATGGTAAGTTTGCTGATGATAAAATTGGACTTGCAGTTGCCATTGCATCGACAGAATCTCCAAATCAAGAAGAAAATATGGGGATGTGGGGTTATGGATATAAAGGCGATGATGACTTCGAAACTCCAAATGGTGGTTTTGCATTTAGTCGCTCTTCTGTATTGCGTCGCGATACCATTTCTAAAGTATTACAATTCAAACCTAATGACGATCTTGATATCGTTGTAGATGGGCTGTATATCGACTTTGAAGACGATATGGTTATGCGCGGTATGATGGAAGGCTTTAATGGTCATACTAATGTAACTGTAGAAGATGGATTAGCAGTAGCTGGTACTCATAACCCTTCTCACTCATATTTACGAAGTGATGCGAATTTAAGAACCGGTGAGCTTAAAACCCTTGGTCTAAATATTGATTATCAAGTAAATGATAAACTTAAAGTCGGTTTTGATGTATCTCGTAGTGAAACTGAGAAAAGTGATTATAATGCAGAGGGTTATGCAGGCGTAGGCCGTGGGGGGTCATATTTTCAAGGTGATGCAACTGTACGCGATTGGGTTTTGACGGATAAAGGAATTAACTACCAAAATAGCAACATCGATTTCAGTGATTATAATGAAGTATTGGTTGCAGGACCACAGCTTTGGGGTGGCAGTCTTGCACCAGTTGAAATATTTCAAAATGCAGAACAATTAGGTGCACCCACTCCTAGCCAATTATCAGATTCTGATCGCATTGCATTACAGGCAGAATATGCTGCAGCAAGCGAGAGACCTCATCCTGATACATTTGAACAATACTTAAAAGATAAATATGCACCTAAATATAATGCTGCTCAAGATGGGTTTATAAATGAAGCTGTTTTTGAAGAGCAACTGACAAGTATTCGTTTAGATGGTACATACACTTTTGATGATGGGTTTGTTACTGCTGTTACCGCAGGTGTTCATTATTCAGATAGAAGCAAATCAAAATATAACCGAGGTTGGTATGGCACAGCACCAAGCTTTCCCTATGTTGGTGATACTGTTCCTGAACAATATCGTGTTGGTTTAGCAGATTTAAATTGGATTGGCTTAGGTGATATAGCCGCATTTGACGTTTATAGCATGTATCAAGATGGCTATTATGTGTTGACCGACTCGATGAATCTGCAACCAGATCGTATTGGTGATACTTATACGATAGATGAAACAGTCACTACATTATTTACAAAAGTTGATTTTGCAAAAGATATAGCAGATTACTATGTGTCAGGTAATATCGGTGGCCAATATATCAAAACAAAGCAATCTTCTAGCAGTGCATTTGGTACAATCGGCGCTGATTTATATGTTGAAGCAACACCATTAGTTTCTGATATTTCATACTCAAACTTCCTACCAAGTATTAATATTAATGTCGATCTGAATAACGACCATATAGTACGTTTTGCAGCGTCTAAGACGATTAGTAGAGCTAGATTTGACTATTTAAAAGCTGGTGGTGCAGTTAAATTTGAACCAAATTATGATGTTTTGGTTAATGACACAGAATCAAGGGGGGATGGTCCTTGGCAGGCTAATAGCGGTAACCCTACATTAAAACCTCTAGAATCAAATAATTTTGACTTGTCTTGGGAGTGGTATCCTGCTGCAGATATGTATTTAGCTGCTGCATTCTTCTATAAAGATTTAGTTAATTGGCACAGAGCGGGTGTGGCTGATTTTGACTTTGAACCTTACTACATTGAAGGCTATCACCAAGCTACAGATTCTGTATCAGGCGAAGTTGTAACGCCTAAATACTTCGATGGATATACATCGTTACGTGAAGATGGTCTCACAGGAAGTATTAACGGGATAGAGTTACAAGCAAGTATTCCACTTAATACAATCGCTTCTTTTCTTGATGGTTTTGGCATAGTTGCAAGTGCCGCATTTAATGATGGTGAATTAGATAATGGCGATGCAATTCCGGGCATGTCTGATGAATCATATCAAGCTACGATTTATTACGAAAACAATGGTTTTGAAGTTCGTGTAGCTGCTACGAAACGTAGTGATTACGAGTCAGAGCAACGTGGTGGTAGTAACTCACTTGTACCTGTAAATCGTCTAGGTGTCACATTAGTTGATGCTCAAATTAGCTATGATTTCTCACAATCAGAAGTTGACTTACTGAAGGGGTTAAAAGTCTCACTTCAGGCTCAAAACATCACTGATGAAGATGAAGTTAATGCAGATCAATTAGATCCTCGAAAAGTTTATAACTATTCAAATTATGGTCCGAATTACCTTCTTGGTATCAACTATAGTTTTTAAGTTAAATCATGAAGACATACTCAGCTGAGTATGTCTTCATTTCTATTGTTCGGGTGTTCTATGAATAAAATAAAGAAAGTAGTTATTGTTGGTGGCGGTACAGCAGGTTGGATGAGCGCAGCCTTAATTAAAAAGTTACTTCATAAGCAAGTTGATGTATGCCTAATTGATTCTGAGCTAGTGCCTACGGTTGGAGTTGGTGAAGCTTCAATCCCACCAATTAGAGCAATTAATGATGTATTAGGTATACCTGAACTTGATTTTTTAAACGCAACAAATGCCTCTATAAAATTAGCTATCAAGTTTGAGAATTGGCACAACGAAGAAAAATGCTATTTCCATACCTTTGGAGGAGCTGGATACAGTTCACCATTTTGTTCATTTCAACACTATTGGTTATATGCAAAAGAAGTAGGATGTCATGATTCATTTTGGGATTTTGATCTTAACTATTTAGCAATTAATGATGATAGGTTCTCGAATAAAACTCAACAAGACAAATTAAGAGATTTACCTTACGCCTATCATTTTGATGCAAGTAAATACGCAGAAATGTTAAAGCTATATAGTACTAACATTGGTGTAAAGCACATAAAAAGCCACGTAAATGACGTCCGCTTAGATAAATTAAACTATGTAAATAATTTAAAGTTAAAAAACGGTCAGACAATTTCAGGTGATATTTTTATTGATTGTAGTGGTCAAAAAGGTTTATTAATAAAAGAAGCTCTTGGCTGTGAATTTGAAGATTGGTCAGATTTACTTCTTTGTGACCGCGCAATTGCATTACCAAGTAAGCGTTTATCGAAACTCCCACTCTATACCCGTTCAATTGCTCATAAGTTCGGGTGGCAATGGCAAATACCACTAAAACATCGAACTGGGAACGGCATTGTCTATTCAAGTAAATTTGCGAGTGATGAAGATGCATTAGTTGTACTCCTAAAAAATATCACGGAGCCTTTAGATGTTGAACCAAACTATATTAAATTTAAAACAGGAAAAATAAAAACTCCTTGGTGTAAAAATGTAGTTGCTATTGGCTTGTCTAGTGGTTTTCTTGAGCCATTAGAATCAACGAGTATTTATTTAATTCAGTCATCAATTATTCGTTTGATAAAACTGTTTCCGCATTCGGATATTAACCAGAGCCTTATTGAAGAGTTCAATCGACAAGCTAATTTAGAGCTTGATGCGATAAGAGATTTTATTGTTTTACATTATGTTTTAAACGATAGAAAAGAAGCTTTTTGGCAAACTTACCGAACAAAACAATTACCAAGTTCGCTGAGTCACAAAATCTCACTTTTTAAAGAGTCAGGACAAGTCATTAAAGATCCTAGTGATATATTTACTGACTCTTCTTGGGTTCAAGTCATGCTTGGTCAAGGTTTAATGCCAAAAGCTTATCACCCTAGAGCAACTGATTTTGAGAAGGAGCGGCTTTTAAATTGGCTTAACGAATTAAAGTTAGTTAAACATAGCGCCCTTAAATCTCTAGAACAGTATCCAGATTTTCTTAGTAAATGTGAAAAGGGGATTTAAGATGAATGAACCGTATCATATTGCTATCGTCGGAGGCGGGACAGCTGGTTGGATGACTGCATGTTTATTAAAACATGCATATAAAGCTTTAAACGTTAACGTAACTTTAATTGAATCTAAAAATATTAACACGATTGGTGTAGGTGAGGGATCAACACCAACACTAAAATTATTTTTTGATCGATTAGGCTTAGATGAATCTATTTGGATGGACAAATGTGAGGCTACTCATAAATTAAATATCCGCTTTGAAGACTGGCAAGGTACTTCAGAATATAAACATTATGATCATCCATTTATTAGTCAGCCAGATGTCTTTCATGAGCGCGCATATTCTACTAATTGTTTAACAAGACGTTTAGGCCTAGAGGTTAATACTAAAGCAGAAGATTTCTTTCTTAACGCAAGTTTAGCAAAAGAAAATAAGCATCCTACTCCTAGTGAAAACTTCTCATTTAAAATTGCCTATGGCTATCATTTTGATGCAGCAAAACTAAGCGCACTTTTACAAACTGTAGCAATAGATTTAGGCGTTAAACATATATCAAATGAAGTTGATAAAGTAATCTGTGATGATGGTGGTTATATTAATGATTTAATATTTAACGACTGTTCGACATTAAATGCAGATTTTTTTATTGATTGTACGGGTTTTTCTAAGAAGTTAATTAAACAGACACTGAATGTCCCTTCAATTTCGTTTAGTGATAATTTGTTTAATGATTCAGCTATTGCATTGAAAGTGAACTCAGCATTGCCTGTTAAAACCCAAACCATATCGACCGCACTCTCTAGTGGTTGGCAGTGGCAAATTCCATTACAAAATTCAACTGGTTACGGGTATGTGTTTAGTTCTAGGTATCAAAGTGCAGATTCGGCTGAGTATGAACTCCGCAGTAGGCTTAACTTGATTGATAATGATGTTTCATCAAAGTTGATTAAATTTGAAACCGGTCAACTAAAGGAACATTGGAGGAAAAATTGTTTGGCCATAGGTTTATCTCAAGGGTTTATTGAGCCGCTAGAAGCAACAGGGCTTCACCTTACGTATAACTCTATTTTACGATTTATTAAGTATTTTTCTTTTTTCGAGACTAACTCTAACCATATAAAAAAATTCAATAAAACAATTGTTAATGAGTTTGAACTAACTAGAGATTACATTGTTGCTCATTACAAGTTGAATCAACGAAGTGATACTGACTACTGGCGGGATAATCGGAAAAACAATAATACGCCAATGCATTTGAAAACACTTATTAAAGCATGGGTAAACAACGAAAGATTAGAGCCTTATATATCTAATTCAGTAATAAAGAATCAGTTTTCTGCTACTTCCTGGAATTGTCTGTTTGCAGGGTACGGACAATTTAATCAGTTAGCATCTGAGCAGCCGAAGGTAGGTGATTTATATAAAGAACTTAAAATTGCAAGTTTTATTAAAGGTTGCAATCTTAATTTTATTAAAAGGGAGTAATTTGTTAGTCATAAGCTTAAATTGAAGTGGTTTGTAATTTTTTTGATAATTCCACTTTAGGTTATACAAAACAATAATTCAGGTTTAAATAAATTATGAAATTATATTATGAAAGCGGAAGTAAAACTTTTCTGCTATTTTTATCAATGTGTATATTTTTTATTAATACGAAAACATATGCTTTAAATGATTGGGAAAACCCAGCCGTTACACAAAAGAACAAGCTGCCAGCAAGGTCAACTTCTTATTCTTATTCTAGCATCGAGCTGGCGAAAAAATTCGACCGTAAAAAGTCAAAAATCAAAAGTTTAAATGGCGAGTGGAAGTTTAATTTTGTCTCTGATGACTCTAAAAGACCATTAAACTTTTACAAAATGGATATAAAGAATAACTGGCAAACTATTAAAGTTCCAAGTAATTGGGAGCTCCAAGGTTATGGACAGCCAATTTATACGAATATTGTATATCCATTCCCTGTAACTTATCCAACAATAGAGCGTGAGAATTCTGTTGGCTCATACGTGAAAGAGTTTACTGTGCCTGATGGATGGAAAGACGATCAAATTTTATTACATTTCGGTGGTGTATCATCTGCTTACTATGTTTGGTTGAATGGCAAACTAATCGGCTATAGTCAAGATAGTGCATTACCAGCTGAATTTGATATCACTAATACTGTTAAAAAAGGTAAAAATAAATTAGCTGTTCAGGTGTTTAGATGGAGTGATGGTAGCTATCTTGAAGACCAAGATCATTGGCGATTAAGTGGTATCCACCGAGAAGTTTTACTATTAGCACAGCCAAAAGTTTCAATAAGAGATATCGCAGTACGAACTAAACTTGATAAAGATTATAAAAATGCACAATTACAAGTTCGTTTGGATTATCAAAATATTGATAAACAAGATGTTGATGGATGGCAAGCAAAGATCGAACTTTTAGATAACCTGTCGGGTAATAAAACCAAAACAATTACGAAATTATCTAAAGCCCTTAACAAATTGTCTCCATTGCGTTTTCCGCAGAGGGATACTTTCGAATTTGCAAATTTTAAAGCTGACATTTCTAATCCTCGATTATGGAATACAGAAACACCTAATTTATACACACTTGTTGTTTCAATTTATGACAGTAGTAACAAGCATGTTGAATCTAGAAGTGTTCGTGTAGGGTTTCGTGATGTACAGATCACGGAAGATGGTCAACTTTTAGTTAATGGTAAAAGTGTTAAGTTAATAGGCGTAAATCGCCATGATCATCATGTTAAGAAAGGTAAAGCTGTAGATAGAGGAGATATCTTAGAAGATATCTTAATGATGAAAAAATATAATTTTAACGCAGTTAGAACATCTCACTATCCAAATGATCCTTACCTTTACGAGTTAACTGATAAATACGGTTTATTTGTAGTAGATGAGGCTAATATAGAAACTCATTATGTAGGCGGCAAGTTTGCAAACTTGACTTCGTGGGCTGGGCCTATGTTAGAGCGTATCGTTAATATGGTAGAGCGGGATAAAAACCATCCATCAATCATTGCATGGTCTTTAGGTAATGAATCTGGAACAGGGCCTGCTTTTGCCGCAGCGTCAGGTTGGATCCGAGATTTCGATCCTACTCGGTTTATACATTATGAAGGTGCACAAGGCGACCCGAATCATCCAGAATATAAGCCAGTTAAAGGTTACTCAGAAACATCAAGTGATCATGAAAAAAGATTTACGGATTTAGCTAATCCAACCGATCCTCCGTATGTTGATGTTATAAGCCGTATGTATCCGACTCCTGCTCAGCTAGAGGGTCTTGCAACTAGCCCTTATATTAAACGTCCAATTTTAATGTGTGAATATGCACATGCAATGGGGAATTCATTAGGGAATTTATCAGAATATTGGGATTTGATTTGGGGTAAGAAAAATTTAATCGGTGGTTTTATTTGGGATTGGATTGATCAAGGCTTGGAAAAACAAGCTCCAAATGGTGAAACCTATATTGCCTATGGTGGTGACTTTGGGGATTCTCCAAATGATAGTAATTTCTGTATCAACGGAATTATTGATTCTTATAGAAAACCAAAGGCTGTTACAGAGGAAGCCAAATATGTATTCCAACCTATTAAAATCACTTCTACAGATTTAAAATCTGGGAAATTTTTAATCCAAAATAGACTATTTTTTACAGATTTAAGTAAATATGTACTTAATTGGAAGTTAACTGAAAATGGCAAGGTAGTACAGTCGGGTAGTGTCACTGATTTAGCAATTAAACCAAATAAAATGGGAGTTTTAAAGCTTAATTACAATAAGCCTGAATTAAAAGAAAATGCACATTATTACTTACAATTTCAATTACAACAAAAGCAGGCTAGCGCTTGGGCAAATTCAGGTTATACAGTTGCTAATGAGGAGTTTAAGCTGCCATGGTTTAATAGTAATAAGTCTGAAGTCTTAAATTCAGGTAATTTAGAAATAAGTGAAATTGCTAATAATATTTCAGTGAAAAATAAGCAGTTTAGCTTGAATGTTAATAAGAGTACTGGCTTCATTGATAGTTATTCAATTAATAGCAAAGGTAAAAGTGTTAGCTTAATTTCAGAACCATTACAACCGCAGTTTTGGAGAGCGCAGACAGATAATGACCGATTAGGTTGGTTAACCCATGAAGAGTTAAAATTTTGGAAAAATGCAGCTAAAAATCTGCGATTAAATAAGGTAGATGTAGAGAAAAATGCTGACAACTTAGCGCATATTGTTGCTACATTTAATGTTGAAGATAAAGTAAGTTTGAAAATTGAATATATCGTTAATGGAAATGGTAAAGTTAATATTAAACTAAACTTTGATGCAGATAAATCTCTACCAACTTTACCTAGAATTGGCTTAAAAACCTCATTGAGCTCAAACTTTGATAATGTCGAGTTTTTTGGAAAGGGGCCATTTGAAAACTATCCAGACCGAAATAAAGGCGCTATGACAGGTCTTTATAAAGGTAAAGTCGAAACGTTTGTTGAAAGTTATGTTCGCCCACAAGAGCAAGGTAACCGAACAAATATTTATTGGCTAACGTTATCAAATGATAGACAAACTGGCTTAAAACTGACTTCTGACGAACAGTTCAACTTTAGCTATCAACCTTGGTCTACAGAATTATTGGACAAATCAACGCACACTTATCAATTAGAGAAAGATGGGAAATTATATCTAAATATTGATTTTAAACAGGCAGGTATTGGTGGCAATGATACATGGAGTAAAAATGCTGCACCTCTTGAGAAATATCAAGTTAAATCGGGTTTGTATTACTTCTCAATTATTCTTAATCCTCAAATAAAATAATTCATGTGGCGCACCTTGGTGCGCCATCCACTAAATTAACACTTTATTTGGAATACATAATGAAAAAAATAATAGGTTCTTTAATAACATTATATTTTGCAAGCTTTCCAGTTGCTTCAGAACAGTATCCTGATTGGCGCAACTCAGTACCAAAGCCAGTTTACAAAGATAAAAATGAATACGTTGACCTATATTACAAAGCATGGGAGTTAGCTCAACAAAAAATGAAGGTAACAGAAAACCTACCACAATCACCATATATGGATGAAGCATTATGGGACGATACTATCTGGATTTGGGATACAGCATTTATGGTATTGTTTTGTAAGTACTCTCCAGATGTATGCCCAGGTGTTGAGAGTTTGAATAACTTTTATGTGCCTTTATTAGATAAAAATATTGAAGAGGGGACATTTCCGTTAAATATTCAGCATCCTGATAATCCACCATTATTTGCTTGGGCAGAATATGATAATTACAAATTTACAAATGACAAAGAACATATTTATCATTTGTTAAATGAAACCCAGTATCTTCAAAAGCATTTTGATTGGTTTGATAAAATAGAGCCTGAATGGCAATTTAAATCGAATGCTTCAAAAAGAAAGTTGAGTGCAAAAACGGCTCTGAAAAAGCATAAATATGGCTATTTTTGGGGGGGGACGCCTAGCGGGATGGATAATACCCCTAGATACCGAGACGGCTTATGGGTTGATGCGATATCTCAACAGGCTCTTTCAGCTCTATATATAAGTCGTTTAGCTAATGATATTGGGGATAAATCACAATCTAAACTATGGAATGAAAAATATAATAATCTTAAGACTATAATTAATAAGTATTATTGGGATGAAAAGGATGGGTTCTATTATGATATTGATGCAACAACATTAGAACCGCTTAAAGTAAAAACACCAGCTTCTTATTGGCCGTTACTTGCTGAAGTAAGTTCTCAAGAACAAGCCAAAAAAATGGTAGAGCATTTATTAGACCCAGCTACGTTTGGCGGAGCTAGACCTTGGGTTACTGTAGCAAGGGATGATCCTAGCTTTACAACACCAGATGGTAATTATTGGCGAGGTGGTGTTTGGCTTCCAACCGCTTATATGGCAACAAAAGCGATAGAAAAATATGGTTTCCATGAACAAGCCGACAAAGCAGCTAAGAACTTATTAGATCATATGCTCAGAACTTATAAGAACTACTCACCGCATACTATTTGGGAGGCTTATAGTCCAACAAGAGATACGCCAGCTGAACATAATGGAGAGCGAGTCAGGGAAGATTTTTGTGGTTGGTCAGCTTTAGGTCCAATTTCATTATTCATTGAGAATATATTGGGCTTTAAAGAAGTTGATGCTCAAGCTCGAGTCGTGAAATGGCATTTACATAATAACTTTGAACATGGAATTCAAAAATTACGTTTTGATGATACGACAACAGACATAGTTTTTGATGGTAAAGAGCATATTTTTGTAAAATCAGATCAGCCATATACTTTAATTGTAAATGGTAAGAGGCTGTCTATTAAAGCAAATATTCAGCAGTTTAAAGTGGCTGTGGTGAATGGAGAGTTTTCGGTTAAATAATAGTAAATTTATAACAGGCTTCAAATAAATAACATTGATGTTACCATTAATCAAGTTGTGACGTTCTTAGTTTCACCTGGAAGCCTGTTACTTAATAAAATATTTATATAGGTATAAGATGAATTTTAATTACTTAAAAAGCATATGGGCTTGTATAGTTTTTTTATCATTACTTTCATTATATGGTTGTCAAGCTGATAAAAAAGTTGCTGTAGATAAAGGTGATACAAAATGGTGGGTGGGTGTTGTATCTTCGGGTCATAAAATGCCTTTAACATCAAATATAGAGTTAGAAACGCGTGGAGCTACTCACTGGAACCAAGTCCAACCATTAATACTATCGAATGAAGGCGATGTTATTTTCTCAGAACACCCAATGAAAATAACCTATAAGAATAAAACTTTTGACTTTGAATCTGACAAGGACAGTATTTTTCAAAAAAAAGTAGGGGGCACACTTAAAGAAGCATATTTATATGCAAGTAAATTATTTTTTCCTCCATCTGATAATATGCCAAATGAATTATTATTTACAGCGCCACAATTTAATACCTGGATAGAATTAACTTATAATCAAAACCAAACTGACATTTTAAACTATGCAAGATCTATCATTGATAATGGTTTTGAGCCAGGAGTTTTAATGATAGATGATACTTGGCAAAAATCATACGGACAATGGGAGTTTGACCCAGTTAAATTCCCAGACCCAGAGTTCATGATCTCATCTCTTCATAAAGTGGGCTTTAAAGTAATGCTCTGGATAGCCCCTTTTGTCAGTGGTGATATTCCACAATATAGAGATTTAAAAGAGAAAAAAGCATTTCTTAAGCATCCAGGTTCTAATAAACCATTAATGGTTGAATGGTGGAATGGACAAAGTGCAGTATTAGATTTATCAAATCCAGTTGATCAAAAATGGTTTAAATCTCAGTTAGATAGATTAGTTAATAAATATAATGTTGATGGCTTTAAATTTGATGCAGGAGATGCTGAGTTTTATGTAGGAGGTGACAGTTATGCCAATGTTACAGCAAATCAACAAACTGAACTATATGCTCAGATAGGTTTAGATTATTCTTTAAATGAATTTAGGGCAACTTGGAAATTGGGCGGAAAAGCCCTTGCGCAAAGGCTAAGCGATAAAGATCATAGTTGGGAAGACTTAGAAAAATTAATACCACAAATGAATTTACTTGGAATTATGGGTTATCCATTTTCTTGTCCAGACTTAATTGGAGGAGGTCAGTATCTGTCATTTGAAGGGGAGGCAAAAATCGATCAAGAGTTGATTGTTCGTTCAGCGCAAGCACATGCTTTAATGCCAATGATGCAGTTTTCAGTTGCCCCCTGGAGAATTCTAGATCCTGAACATTTAAAAATAGTAAAGGAAGCTACTGATATTCGGAAAAAGTTCAAAGAATACATCTTAGAAACAGCTAAAAACTCGGCGAGAACAGGGGAGCCAATTATGCGTCATATGGAATATGAGTACCCTCATATGGGCTATGCTATGGTTAAAGACCAGTTTTTAATTGGGGAAAATCTGTTAGTAGCTCCAATTATTAAGAAAAACTCAAAAATGCGTACTGTATTTATTCCCCCCGGTAAGTGGAGAGACAATCAGGGACATATTTTAATAGGGCCCGTAGTTCATGAAGTTACTGTAGAACTTGATACATTACCTTATTATTCTAAAATTTAATCATCATATGCGGCACCTTAGTGCCGCAGTTATCATTTAAAATCTAGGATCCGTCTCGCAAGGCTTGCCATCATAATCTCGATCCAATTGTGTATTAGGACAATTTTTAATAAAAAAATTAGCTTCACTCAGTGAATTCATTTGCTCACAATATTGTCTGCCGTCACATTCATATTTAAATTTATCAGAAGAAAGCCTGTTTGATTCCCTTTTTTCAAATCGGGTTTTTAATGGAGTAATAATTTGTGACTGTACTGTTTCTTTAATCGTTGTTTCTCCATAGTTAACTGCATAATATTCCCATGAAAAATAAGCTATGATTATGATTAGAAAAAACTTCCTCATGATGAATCCTTGTTATTATTGTTTAGACTAATGTGAATCGTGAGCGGGATTGAAGCCTAAGCCTTATGGGCCAACCCGAAAGTCTTACTATAATAAGGTGAAGAAATAATATTAAGTAAAATTAGTGGCTTATGAATTAAATACGAAATTTCTGATAGCGTAGATAAATAAAAAGTTTGAAATGAACAGCAGTTTTAAGTATTAAATCATTAGAAATATCAATTTAGAAAACTAGACAATTTAATAGCCTATACCTAAAGATTAAAATGTAACAAATGCCCATAAATTACGTTATGTTAAATAGAGTGAAATAATTAAAAGTGGGAGTTAAGTTGCTAACTAGCCCACTTTTAGAAGGGTTTTAAATAGCTTAATTTAGCTCAGAATCTACCCAAAACTTAGTGCCTTTCAGTACCGCTTGTAACGCAAGGCCATTTTCGGTTAAAGAGTAAACAGTTACTTGGTCTGCAATTGCTTCGGCAACTAAAGCGCCACCTTTATCTTCATATTTTGCTGCTGCATCTGCATTTCCTCCGAATGCCCAACCATGTTCAATAAAGCGATTTACTGCTGCTTGGTTATGAAAGACCATCACAACATTAAAGTCTTTAACACCTAAACCTAGACCTAAACCCGCTTCACCCATATTCATGAAAGTTGATTTACCGGTTAGGTTGTTTTTAACAACACCATAGCCACCGCCAAAACTGGCTAAAACAACATTTACATTGGCATTATCAAAAACCGCATAACCAGCAGAGTTAGCAATTTGTTGTTTAACATCAGGTTTTTGAGTGTAAAGCTCACTTAATGTATTGTTTTTCATGCTTTGTACTAAAGCACGTTTTTCATCGGGAGATGCACTGCCTGTTGTAGCACAACCGGTTAAAATTGAAGTGATTAAAACTAAACTAATAGCGATAAACTTTTTCATACATATTCCTTGAATATTAGTATGGCAATCTAGTTAATGTTGCAAATACTAAAGATATATTAAGTCCAATACTAGACAGTATCGGACTTTATGGTAATCTTATAACTAGCTATTTTACAAGATATTACATCATTATGCTCGTTGCTCTCGTCGATACACTAAAACAACTGCGTTACCAAATTGCCCATCTTGAAGATGATACTCTTGCAACAGAATATCCAGAACTTGATAACTTTATACATCAAGTTGGATTGACTGTTGCTGAATCAAAAAATGACTTAGTTTTTCTTTATCAGTTTTTATATGTGTATGGCCGAAAATCAGAAGCCACATTTAATCGTTTTCGAAATGAGCTTGAGCGTTTTTGTTTATGGTCGTGGTTGGTTGCTGAAAAATCGGTATTTGATCTAAAACGTGACGATATTGAAGCTTATGTTGATTTTATGGTTGAACCAGATTCAGCCTGGTTATCAAATTCAGTGCAATGGCGTTATAAAGATGAACAAGGCATAAGACGACTAAATACAAATTGGCGCCCTTTCATCAATAAAGAAAATATTGCTAGCCAACAAACACTCGCAGCTATGTTTACAGCACTCAATGTTTTTTATAAGTTCGCAATTTTAGAAGAAAAAACCTTTGCTAACTTTGTACCGGTTGTTAAAAAGAATAGCCCTTACTTAGTTGTGCAATCGCAAATTAAAATCCCCGATACACTCAGTGATATTCAATGGGAGTATGTATTTGGCGTTACTCGAGATTTATGTGAGCAACAACCTGATTTAGAAAGAAATTTATTTACTCTCGCTTGCTTAAAAGGATTGTATCTACGAATTTCTGAGTTATCCGAGCGCCCTCAGTGGTCGCCGGTTATGTCACATTTTTGGCAAGATAATGATGGTTTTTGGTTTTTAAGAATTATGGGTAAAGGTAACAAATTACGCGATGTTACCTTAAGTGAAGATTTTATATCTTATCTAAAACGTTATAGGCTTTACCGTGGTTTACCTGCCCTGCCCCGTGTTGATGAAGCTGAGCCGCTTGTTCACAAAATTCGTGGTAAAGGGGGAATGACTGTTCGACAAATTCGTCGTTTGGTACAACAAAGTTTTGACTTAGCAAAACAGTCTCTCTTAAAAGACGGCTTTAAAGATGATGCGGAACAACTTGAAGCGGCGACTGCTCATTGGTTAAGGCATACCGGTGCAACACACGATGCTCAAACAAGACCGCTAAAACATTTATCTGAAGATTTAGGTCATGCAAAAATCGCTACGACGGATCAAATTTATATTCAAACAAATATAAAAGAACGTGCAAAGTCTGGAATAAAAAGGAAAGTTTAATGGAATATACAATACTGGCGTTAGTCGGTTTAGCTTTATTATTTTACTCACTGACGATTCGGCAATTAGAGCGAACAGAAATTACTGGGCCGATGTTTTTTGTGTTGGTCGGAATTGCAATGTCTTACTTTTTGCCGAGTGAGTTTAAGTTAGGCGAAGCCGGACTCAGCGACATTTTACCTTTGGTTGAATTAACCTTAAGTATTTTTTTATTTACCGATGCAGCAAAATCAAAACTCCCCGTATTAAAACATAGTTATCAGTACCCTAGCCTGCTACTTTTTGTGGCTTTGCCGATGACATTACTGTTAGGTGTTGCCGGTGGATTGTTTTTCTTTTCGGAGTTATCACTTTTTCAATCTGCCTTGATCGCGATTATTTTAACACCAACGGATGCTGCGCTTAGCAAAGGAATTTTAGAATGTACATCGGTACCAGAAAAAGTTCGCGAAGGAATCAATACGGAAAGTGGTTTGAACGATGGCCTTTGCGTACCCATCTTTTTAGTTTTACTTTTATTAGCTCAAAATCCAGAAAGTGCTGTAACGACAATTGATACTTTACTTGTTTTTACAAGAGAGTTAGGTGTTGCACTGGTTATTGCAGGTGTGTCGATGGCAGTATTTATTCCACTTTTAAAAATTGCATTAGCACGTCATTACTTTGCAAATAATAGCAGTCCATTTTTATTGATTGGTTTAGTGATGGCCATTTTCTCTTTAACACAAAATTTACATGGCAGTGGTTTTATAGCTGTTTTTGTTGCGGGACTTTTATTTGATTACTTAGCACCCAAAAAAATTCGTATAACATTAGTTAAAGACTCAGAGCATATCGCTGAATTCGTTGCCCTACTTATTTGGTGTTTATTTGGTTTTGTATGTGGTCACTTAATTGTGAATGATATTACCTGGCCAATTGTTTTTTATGCGTTATTAAGTGTTACGATTTTTAGAATTGTGCCGGTACTACTTTCACTTATGTTTACTAATCTAAATTTTAAAGACAAGCTTACTTTTGCGTGGTTTGGTCCTCGAGGTTTGGCGTCTATCGTTTTCACTTTAATGGTTATGGATACAGCAATTGCAAACAAAGAACAAATTGCCACAGTAACATTAACAACCATTTTATTTAGTGTGTTCATTCATGGCATGAGTACCAAGCCCATCGCAAAAAGTTACCAATAAAAAAGGCGCGTTGAGCGCCTTTTTTATTTTTACAACTTAAAGTAGCTCTGCAATTAATTGCAGTGGATGCTTTGGCTTAAATTTTTCATAGCGCTTCACTTGGCTACGACAAGAAAAGCCAGTTGCTAAAATAGTTTCAGGCTCATTATTAGAAATAATTGGTTGCCAACTCATTTCATAAAGAGCCCGTGAATTTTCTTGGTTTTGCTTTTCGTGGCCGTATGTTCCTGCCATACCACAACAACCCGTACTGGTAGTTTCGAGTTGTAAATTTAGATCAGCAAAAATGGTTTGCCAAACTTTAGAAGCATTCGGCATTGCTGTTGTTTCAGTACAATGACTTAATAATTTAAATGGCGAACTCGTTGTAGTGGCAAGAGTAACTTGTTTAAAGTTTTGCGTTTGAAGCCATTCATGAGCTAATTCAACTTTAAAGTCACCACGCTGATCTTTTAATATTGAGACATACTCATCTCTGTAACACATAACCAAAGATGCATCGAGCCCAACTAAAGGCGCGTTGATTTCACTCAGTGAATTTAAAAACTCAGCTGCATTTTTTGCTGTTGTTTTAAATTCATTTAAAAAACCTTTTACATGCTGAGCTTTACCATTTGGTTTAAACGGTAATAGCATCGGTTTTTTGCCTAGCGCTTTAATCACTTTAATAAAGCTTTCGACTAATTCAGCTTCGTAAAAACTAGTGAATGGATCTTGAACTATTAGTACATACTCTGCTTGTTGTTCTTTTGAAAGCGAGTTAAGTAATTCAAAATTAAATTGCTGATCTTTAGAAATACGTTTAGAAAGTTGCGGTACGCTTAAGCTTGGCGTATCAACATAACCAATGGTATTTTTAATTAAACCTGAAACAAGCTTTGTATTTACAATTGGATTTACCACTTTAGCAAACTTTGCCATCACCGGCACAGTTTGTTCGATGCCTGCAACTAAGTAATCTTTAGCAGGACGAGCATAATAACTGTGGTAGAAATTTAAAAAGCGTGAACGGAATGTTGGTACATCAACTTTTATTGGGCATGCAGTTGTACATGCTTTACAAGCTAAACATTCATCCATTGATTCTTTCACTTCGTGAGAGAAATCATAAACACCTTTTTTCTTATCGCGACTATGTTGATAGCGTTCCCACCAAGTGATTACTTCGCCATTAACTAATTCTTTTTCGACATTGAGTAAATCTATATTTTCAGACTCTTGAAGTCGCAACCATTCGCGCATTAAACTTGCGCGACCTTTAGGTGAATAACGGCGGTCACCTGTTACTTTATAAGATGGACACATTGGTGATTTTTCATCGTAGTTAAAACACAGGCCATTACCATTACAGGTCATCGCGTTATTAAATTCTGTTTTAACATCGATAGAAATTTCATTGTCGAACCAGGCACGCTTTTGATCATCAACAGAAACGAGTGAGTCTTTACTTTCAATTGGCGTACAGATTTTACCTGGGTTTACTCTGTTATTTGGATCAAATGCCGCTTTGATTTTTCGAAGTTGTGTAAATAAATGCTCGCCGAAAAATTCAGGGCCATATTCACTTCGATATCCTTTGCCGTGCTCACCCCACATCAAGCCGCCATATTTGGCAGTCAGTTTAACGACTTCATCTGAAATATGACGAAGTAATTTTTCTTGCTCAGGGTCACACATATCTAGTGCAGGTCTTACGTGTAATACGCCGGCATCAACATGACCGAACATACCATATTGTAGGTTGTGGTTATCGAGAAGTTCACGAAACTCGACTATAAAATCTGCTAGGTTTTCTGGAGGTACTGCAGTATCTTCAGCAAAAGCTAACGGTTTTTGACTGCCTTTTACATTACCTAAAAGGCCTACTGATTTTTTACGCATTGCATAAATTTTTAAAATATCAGCTTTGTCATTCGTTAACTGATAACCGATCACCCCATTAGTTTGTTTTGCAACACATTCATCGAGTAGCTTACAGAGAGTGTCTACTTTATCTTTAATATCTTCAGGTGAAACTGCATTAAACTCAACCATGTTGAGCCCTTGCATATCTTTGTTTTCAACATCGGTTATTAAGTCCGATACTGAATGCCAAATGATATCTTCTCGAGCAAGGTTAAGTACTTTGCTATCGACTGTTTCTACAGAAGTTGCATTTGCTGCAACTAGAAATGGTGAATGACGAAGTGCAGAATCAAAGCTATCGTATTTAATATTTATTAATGTTTTAAATTCTGCAATTGGCGTAATGTTAAGTTTCGCTTCTGTAACAATACCTAAAGAACCTTCGGAACCAGTAATTAATCGGCTCATATCAAAGGTTTGTAAATCATCAGAAAAAATATGTTCTAAATCGTAACCGGTTAGAAAACGGTTTAAACGTGGGAATTTTTCTAAAATAGCATCACGGTTTTCAAGGCCAATATCGATAACTGTTTTATATAATTTACCTACAGTCGTGTTTTGTTCAGCAATTACTTTAGCTTTTTCAATAGGTATAGGGGTTGTTGACATTTCAGTGCCATCAACAAGATAAGTTGTTAGGCCTAAAACGTGATCACTGGTTTTGCCATAAACCAAAGAGCCTTGACCAGAGGCATCTGTATTTATCATGCCACCGATTGTTGCTCGGTTACTTGTTGATAAATCGGGTGCAAAGAAAAAACCATAAGGGCGTAAAAAGTCATTTAATTGATCCTTTATTACACCCGTCTGCACGCGTACCCAGTTTTCTTCGACATTGATTTCTAAGATTTCACGCATATAACGTGATAAATCAACAACTATACCGGGTGTTAGCGATTGGCCATTAGTACCCGTACCGCCACCGCGTGGACCAAAAGTCAGTGATAAAAAAGGATCACGTGAAGCAATTTGCATAGCAAGTTGTATGTCTTTTGCTGACTTTGGAAAGATGACACCTTGAGGTACCTGTTGGTAAACGCTGTTATCGGTCGATAAACTTAAACGTGTAGAAAAGCTTGCATCGGTATCACCACTAAAACCTTGTTTTTTAATTGTTTCTAAGTAATTAGATACGAGTTCTGTGGCGGCTTGTTGTTGGCTTATTGTTGCTATCATGACGGTGATAAATTAAGGCATTTTGCAAATTATATCATGCTAATAGCTAAGATAAATTGAAGATTTTACAGTTTGTAACACTCTTTTTATCGATTTGAGGGGCAATACTTTTATACTGTTTATTAAAGCAGCAAATGAGATAGTCAGATGAAAAAAATTGCATTAATCAGTTTAGGTGCCTTGTGCATGTTATTGGGTTTAGTTTTTGTCATTATTCCCGGACCGTCGCTGATCTTCTTTATTGCAGGGCTTTTCTGTTTATCTTTTTATTATCCTAAAGCGCGTGATTATTTAACCGTGTGCCAAAAGGCTCTGACTAAGTCATGTGCTTATATCGATAAAAAACTTGCTCGCTGATTTAAAGGGCGTGTTGCCCTTTGTAGATTAGACTTTGTTCACTCTAGGGGCGATTTAATCGCGGCGCGAGATTTGAAACCTAGTGGGCTAAGTAAAAATCGAGCAAAGCTACCGCGTCCTGCTCACGCTCCTTACCTACATCCATGTAGGTAACAAAGAGTTAATCGCCCCTAGAAAGAACTAGAAGGTCAACACACCCATCGAAGTAACAAAAATGCCAGCTAAGTGCTGGCATTTTTTATATTAGAATCTTTATTTTAGTTAAATAAAGTACTTAGTCGGCTAATTTCTTAGCAAGATATAACCAAGTTTCTAATACTGTATCTGGGTTCAGAGAAACAGAATCAATGCCCTGCTCAACTAACCAAGCTGCAAAGTCTTCATGATCTGAAGGACCTTGACCACAAATACCTACGTATTTGCCTTTTGCTTTAGCAGTTTGAATAGCCATTGATAATAGTTTCTTGATTGCAGGGTTACGCTCATCAAATAGATGCGCAATTAAACCTGAGTCACGGTCAAGACCTAATGTTAACTGAGTTAAGTCGTTTGAACCGATAGAGAAACCATCAAAATATTCTAAGAACTCATCTGCAAGTAACGCGTTTGATGGTAATTCACACATCATGATTACTTTCAGACCATTTTCGCCACGTTTAAGGCCATGTTCTTCTAGTAATTCAATAACGCGCTTACCTTCTTCAAGCGTACGAACAAATGGGATCATGATTTCAATATTAGTCATACCCATTTCGTTGCGAACACGTTTAATCGCTTCACACTCTAACGCGAAACAGTCACGGAAATCTTCAGAGATATAACGTGCTGCACCACGGAAACCAATCATTGGGTTTTCTTCTTCCGGCTCATATTGTTGGCCGCCAACAAGGTTTCCATATTCGTTTGACTTAAAGTCAGACATACGAACAATGACACGCTCAGGTGCAAACGCACAACCTAGTGTTGCAATACCTTCAACAAGCTTAGAAATATAGAATTCTACAGGTGATTCATAACCTGCCATCATTTCTGAGATTTCAGCTTTTAGCTCGTCAGATTGAGCATCAAAGTTAAGAAGTGCTTTAGGGTGAACACCAATCATACGGTTGATTACGAATTCAACACGCGCAAGGCCAACACCTGCATGAGGTAAGCGTGCAAAGTCAAATGCACGATCAGGGTTACCTACGTTCATCATAACTTTCATTGGTAACTCTGGCATTTCATCAACACGTGAAGTAAGTACTTCGTAATCTAAAATACCTTCGTAGATATAACCTGTGTCACCTTCGGCACACGATACAGTTACATCTTGGCCTGCTTTAATTAAATCAGTTGCATTACCACAACCAACAACTGCAGGAATACCTAATTCACGTGCAATGATTGCCGCGTGACAAGTACGACCGCCACGGTTTGTAACAATCGCAGCGGCACGTTTCATGATTGGCTCCCAGTCTGGGTCAGTCATGTCAGTAACTAGAATGTCACCTTGTTGTACTTTGTCCATTTCATCAATTGAATCTAGTACGCGTACTGTACCTGAACCAATCTTGTGACCAATTGCACGGCCTTCAGCAACAACAGTGCTTGTACCATTTAATTGGAAACGCTCCATAACGTTAGCGTCTTCGTTTGAACGAACTGTTTCTGGACGTGCTTGAACGATGTAAAGTTTACCGTCGCTGCCGTCTTTTGCCCACTCGATGTCCATTGGACGACCGTAGTGCTTTTCGATGATCACAGCTTGCTTTGCAAGTTCTTGAACTTCAGCATCTGTGATTGAGAATTTGTTTGAAAGTGACGAATCTACGTCAACAATTTCTACTTGCTTACCATGTGATTCATCCGCAGAGTAAATCATTTGGATTGCTTTTGAACCAATATTACGGCGAACTACTGAAGGTTTACCGTTAGCAAGCGTTGGTTTATGAACATAAAATTCATCTGGGTTTACAGCACCCTGTACAACCATTTCACCAAGACCATAGCTTGAAGTGACAAATACAACATCTTCAAAGCCAGATTCAGTATCAATACTGAACATAACACCTGAAGCTGCTTTATCTGAACGAACCATGCGTTGGATGCCAGCTGATAATGCAACACCACGGTGGTCATAACCTTGGTGAACACGGTAAGAAATAGCGCGATCATTAAATAGTGAGGCAAACACGTGTTTGATAGCAGTCATTACTGCATCAATACCACGTACGTTTAAAAACGTTTCTTGTTGTCCTGCGAATGAAGCGTCTGGCATGTCTTCTGCTGTAGCAGATGAGCGAACTGCAAATGAAACATCTTGTGATGCGTCGCCGTGTAGTTGGTTATATGCGTCGCGGATGGCTTGGTCTAGGTTTGGTTGGAATGGTGTATCGATAATCCATTGGCGGATTTCGGCACCGACTTTAGCGAGTGTATTTACATCATCCACATCCAATGTGTCTAAAATATCGTGGATTTTTGAGTTTAAACCAGATTGCTCTAGAAACTCATTGAATGCATCAGCGGTTGTAGCGAAACCACCTGGCACTTGAACACCAGCGTTAGCTAGGTTTGAGATCATTTCACCTAGTGAAGCGTTTTTACCGCCAACACGAGGAACATCTTGCATACCAAGCTCTTGATACCAGAGAACGTATTCTTGCACGGATCTTTCTCCATAAACAAATTGTAGTACTAACTGTGAGAGTTAAGAAAGAAAACCTTCTAAAAAGGTCTTAGTCATTCTACACTGGCAACAGACCTCACGTAAACCGTGAAGCCCCTATTTTGCAGATAAAGGTAATAAAAAGGTTAAATATGAGAACTGCATTTTATATTTCTGATGGAACAGCAATCACCTCTGAAGTGTTTGGTCATGCGACCTTATCTATGTTTCCTGTTGAGTTTAATCACAAAACAATTCCTTTTGTTGAAACAGAAAAAAAAGCAATTGAAGTTAAGAACTTAATTAATTCAACAGCGCAACGTGATGGTGAACAGCCACTCGTGTTCTTCACTTTTGTAAACCACGAGCTAAGTGAAATTATTAAATCGTCTTGCGCGGTGTGTTATGACTTTTTATCACAATACAGTGATAAAATTTCTCAAGAGTTAAAAGTTGCGCCAGTACCGAAGGTTCATAGAACGCATTCAATGCACGAGAAAAGTTATGATTTTCGTATTGATGCTGTTAACTATGCGTTGACCAATGATGATGGCGCTAACATTAAAAACTACTCTGAAGCCGACATTATTTTAGTGGGTGTTAGCCGAAGCGGTAAAACACCTACTAGTTTATACTTGGCATTACAGTATGGCATTAAAGCAGCCAATTACCCGCTAACAGAAGATGATCTAGAAAGAGGCACCCTGCCTGAGTGTTTAAAAGCTTACAAACATAAACTTTTTGGTTTAACGATTGACCCTGTTCGCCTTGCCGATATTCGCCAGCGACGTATGGCCAATTCAAAATATGCGTCTTTAAAACAATGTCGTATCGAAGTACGTGAAGTAGAAATGCTTTATAAAAAGCAGAAGATTCAATTTTTAAATTCAACTCATCATTCAGTAGAAGAAATTTCTGCAAAGATTATATCTGATACTGGACTTGAAAGACGTAAGTACTAACCTATTTAGTATCGGACATTAAAAAAGGCTGCAATGTGCAGCCTTTTTTTAATAACTTAGTGTTACTTACGTGCGTCTTTTAATAAATCAGCAACTAAGAAACCTAGTTCTAAAACTTGATCCGCATTTAAACGTGGGTCGCACTGTGTGCGGTAGCGTTGTGCTAAATCTTCATCAGATAATCCATACGCACCCCCAGTACATTCAGTCACGTGCTGGCCAGTCATTTCAAGGTGAACACCACCAGGGTATGAACCTTCAGCTTTGTGTACTGCGAAGAACTGGCTAATTTCACGAAGAATATTATTAAAGCTACGTGTTTTATAACCTGAGCTCGCTTTCTCTGTATTACCATGCATTGGATCTGAGCTCCAAATAACTTTACGGCCTTCTTGTTGTACTTTACGTACTAGTGCCGGTAGTTTCTCTGGAAGAACATCAGCACCCATTCGTGTAATTAACGTTAAGCGACCTGGAATGTTATCTGGGTTAACTGCATCAATAAGTTTGATTAGCTCATCTGGGTCCATGCCTGGGCCAACCTTCACACCAATTGGGTTTTTAATACCTTTAAAAAATTCGATGTGTGCATGATCAAGTTGACGTGTACGTTCACCAATCCAAACAAAGTGTGCAGAACAATCGTACCAATCACCTGATAAGTGGTCACGGCGTGTTAGTGCTTCTTCATAGCCTAATAACAACGCTTCGTGTGATGTAAATAAGTCTGTTTCTTTTAAGCTCGGTGCAACGGTTGAGTCGATACCACACACTTCCATAAATTCAAGCGCATCTTGAATTCTGTCAGCTAGCTGTTGGTATTTCTCTTTAAGCGGATTTGCAGCAACGAAGCCCATGTTCCAGCGGTTTACTTGATGTAAATCGGCTAAACCACCTTGAGCGAATGCGCGTAATAAATTCAGCGTTGCAGCACTGTGATGATAAGCCGTCATCAATCGCTGTGGATCAGGTACACGTGCTTGCTCTGTGAATTCAAAATTATTGATGATATCACCACGGTACGAAGGTAATGAAACACCATCGATTGTTTCGTAATCTGATGAGCGAGGCTTAGCGTACTGACCTGCCATACGTGCAATTTTAACTACAGGGCATTTACCACCATAAGTTAAAACAACGGCCATTTGTAAAAGGGTTTTAAATGTATCGCGGATATTTGCGGCATTAAAGTCACTAAATGACTCTGCACAATCACCACCCTGTAATAAGAAGGCTCTACCTTCGCATACAGCTTCTAGTTGTTTGTATAAGCTACGCGTCTCTTCGGCAAATACCAAAGGTGGTGCGCTTTTTAATTGCCCTTCAACAGATTTAAGGGCTTCTTGATCTGGGTACTCTGGCTGCTGAAGTATCGGCAGTTTTCTCCAGCTGTCTGGGTTCCACGATTGCATGTTCTTTCCTCATTCCTAACATAGACCGTTAACGAAAACTAACTTATTGCACGTACTAAGTTCAAGGACAATATTCAGCTATTTATGATTATTTCGCTATTTGATAAACAGTTTCGATATTAACAATTAGAACTCCATGATTTTATTGTTATAAACCAGTTAGTTACACCTGTTTCACGAAGTTTTCGTTGACGCACCACAGAAGAACACATCTTACCTTAATCAAGCCATAGTGTAACCTCAGCTTTACATGTGAAAAAAATCCTTTTTTACGTTTTCATTGATCAAATTCAAAAGTTGTACTAGCAAACAATGTAGAGAACACATCATACGCAATTCAGCTTAATTATTAGGTCAGCAATAAAGAAAATTTAACTTTAAGTAATCATGGGATAAGGTTAGAATTAAATTAACTTTAAGTAAGATGTGTTCCTATGAGTTCCAAGTTAGAAATACGCAGTCAGTTTGATTTAGTAAGTGAGTTAACTCATTTGTTTTGTGAAGAATTAAAGGAAGTGGGTTTTCATAAGGCATTATATTATCAATTGCCAGATATCGATATAAACGACGAAAAGAAAGTCCCTTCTTCAATTAGTGTACAAAAAATTGAAGGCGATGATGCTCATAAGTTAATTCTAAATTCCTTTGGTGATTTTTATAAAAAGACAGGATTAAGTAGTCGAGTATTAAAAAGACATCCAGGTTTATTAGTTTTAAAAGATGTCGATAAGCAACATTTCATTGCAAGGATAAATCAGTTAAATAAAGCCAAAGCTGATTTTAAAAATAGTGTAATAGCTATCGATAATAATGATGCGCGATTTGAAGCGGTTCATAATGCTGTGCCTAATCTCATTACACTTGCTGCATATCGTAAGATCCATTTTGAAACTGAATCGCCCTACTCTGTTCGTTTTACTTGGATGCACAAACACGCAACTAAAACGCTGACAAAAAAAATGGCCTTAGCAATGCTCGATAAATCGGCTAGTTATTCTAATCCAAGAATGATCGACCAACACTCTTGGCAAGCGCTAGTTGCACAAGAGCAAAGTCGTGTTGCAAGTTTAGGTGAAAAAGAAAAATTACGAATTCGTAGACCTACAAGAGTTAGTCCACAAGTTAATGTAAGGTATACAGCTCAAAACCGATATCATGTTAGTGCTGCTTTACCTTTTATTTTGATAAACCCAGAACCAGATGTAAAACTTGGTACATTATCTGATTACCAAAAACCAGAAAGTCATCCTCGAAAAAGAGAATATGATTTCTTAGTTGATAGACTTTACTTAGAACAAGTTACAGATTGATTATGTTAAAAAGGCCACATATGTGGCCTTTCCTTTATAGTTAGCAGTATTTAAAAATTTAGTCTTCTACTATTTCTTCAATTTTATCTTCATCGATTAAAACAGCATTTTCAACAATGCGCTTACCACCTTGAATTTCGATTCGTTTGTTATGCTTATTAAGCGTAAGAATCTCATCACAAAATTGATCAGATGGATGCATCTCATATGTGTAATCAATAATATTACCCGTTTTGTCATCTTTGACATTGGTAATGTTATATTCAGATATTGCACCTTTCTCAATTAAGTCTTTCATTGTCGTAGTCATATCACGACGCAAAGCTTTTAATTTATTCTCGGTAATTTCGTCTGTTGAATAAATAGAGCCATATTTTTCCATTATCGATAATAGTCTAAAATGGTAAGTCTTACCCGGTGCCGCATAACGCCATAAATGATATAAACGAAGCATCATCCAACGAGATAAACCACGTTTTAATTCTTGAGCACTATTAAAATAGTAACCTTTGTATTCAAGGTTATCGATCATGTTATGAACGAAGGCATTTAAACAAGCTACACATTTTACGTTACCACCCTGACCTTTCTTACCACTAAAATGAAGTGACGATAAAAAGTTCATGTTCGATTCGTAAAATGAGTCATCAATATCCGAGTTGCGCGTATCTGTTGCTGAATATTTAAAAGAAAGTTTAGAACCTTGTAATGCTTCTAATGATTCTTTGATTTGCGGATAAGGCATCGACTGACCAACAGCTTTCAGCTCTTGCGCTAATTCATTCATTGAAAAAACAACTGCGTATTGAATACCAGACTTAAAATTGATTTTTACAATTTTACCTTTAGAGGCTAATCGAATTAAGGCACGTTCGACCTTTTCTTCACGATCAGATGGCCAAACAAGATATTCAACATCTTCACCATCTTTTCTTGTGCTTACTACCGCAGGTGTAATTTTGATTTCACCATCATATAGAATGCCGTCTACTTTTTCAGAGATTTTTCGTGTAACGATGGTTTTCTTTGGTGCTTCTTCAACCGGAAGCTTCTTATGACCAGAACGGACAAATCGTCCCCATAGATCATAATGATTAAATGTATTTGAGTAAGCTCTCAAACCATGTGCAGCATTTTCAATTGAAACACGCACATCTTTGTTGTCTGTAAATAGTGCAAGACTTTCATTATCTATTGCACTTTCCACCCCGTGGATCTGCCCGCGTAATGTATCGGGTAAGTTATCTACCGAGATGTTGACCTTTCGGCTCATTGTTCTTATTTCCAATTTTTCTTCGACAGTTAATAACAACACATAAAACTTCAAAAGTTAAATGTTTAAGTTAGTATAAACTTGATCCGATCATAATTAATTTCTTCGGATCAGTTTTATACTAACTGTTTCTTAATTGCTGATTTTCAGATCAGATTTTTACTAAGTTATAGTTGATAGGTCGCGATTTTACTAACTCAGTTCAGATTATGTCCTGTTAATCACCTTTTTAAAGCGATTTAACACGACATAAATCGGTTTTTTAAAACTCCATGTGGATAAACAGCTCTTAAGTTAGCATAGATCTGATCTGTACCAACTATAGATCAGATCCATACCAACTTATTGTGCATTTTAGTCATGCTCTCGGTGCATAACTTTATAATTTAGTTAGTAAAAAGTTGATCTACACCACTATTTTTGTGAGTAAAGCAGTGGTTAAGCTGTGCATAAGTCGAAAGCTCATTTTTTGCTTAGTAATTGGCTGATCTGCAAGTCATTAAAGATCTGATCTTTACCAAGTAAAAACACGATCTGGCTTTTTACTAAATATTTAATAAAATCAGTCATATACTTCACTATTTTAGCATCTTAACCTTATATACCTATATACTTAACCGATATTAAACTTACTTATTTATACTTAGTATCAGTAAAGTTACAAATTTTTATTAAATGTCTTATAAATAAAAGGTATGTCGCCTTAAATACTTGTTTACAGCAATTTGAATGGACATTATACTTAAAGCATAACTTTGAGGAAGAAAGTATGTCTATCAATAATAATGCGCTAGCCACTTATAGGTTACTAAAAGCGACAGCAGAAGTTGCTGAAAAATCGCTAGAAGGACGTATTCAACATTATCGTGCCCATTTAAAGTCTGAAGAAAAAGAACTTCGTACTTATACGCAAAAAGCAGCCGCTGACTTATTAGGTTGTAATAATCGTACCTTAAAACGACGTCATGATAATGGTGACTTTGATGCACTTGATATCAAACGTGGTGCAAATGGCCACTACGCTTATACCTTGGTAAATATTTTTGCTATGGCTGATATCATGGATATTAAGCCTGATCACCGTACAATTGATGATAAATTACAAGTTATCGTTATTAACTCGTTAAAAGGTGGTTGTGGTAAAACTACCAGCATGGTAAATATTGCCGCTGCACTTGCTACTACCAATATTAAACGTTACAGAATTGGTATTATTGACCTTGATCCACAAGGTTCTTCATCAAGCTTTTTCCCACCAAGTGAGCCAGACCCAATTACTGTGGGTGACTTAATGCGTGACTGTATTGAACTCGATGAAAATGAAACCTGGGATGAATTAGTATCAAACTCTTTCTTACCTACCCATATACCTAATATTCGTATTTTGCCTTCTGGTATGGATGATTTTTACTTCGAGCATGAAACAGCAACTTTATTAAAAGATAGCTCTAGTTATGATAAAACTCGTCACTATCATAAATTGCTCGAAAAAGTTATTGAACCGGTAAAAGATCAATTTGATATTATTCTAATTGATACAGCTCCATCACTTAACTTTATGTTTTATAATGCATTAATGGCTTCTACATCGATGCTTATTCCTGTTCATCCTGAAGCTGTAGACTTTGATGCAAACAATAAATACTTAAAGCGATTAGGCGAGATTTACCATACAGTTGCTGCGCTTGGCCACCAAGGTTGGGACTTCATGCAGTTCTTAGTAACTAACTATGTTAAAGGGAACCATTCACAGCGCGACATCGTTAAAGATGTTCGTAGTGCATTTGGTCGTCAAGTAATGAGTTACCCAATCAATCATAGCTCGGCAATTACCGCCAGCTCATCTTCTTTTAATACCATTTTTGATCAAAAAACGTCAGATAGCTTAGCTAGTCGTGAGTCATTACTTCGTGCGCAAGAAAATATCAAAGATGTTGTAGATGAACTTGAAATGCTGATCCGTTCTAATTGGCAGTCAACTCAATCGTCTCTAAATACAGCTAAGTAAGGTAATTAATAAAAATGGCTAAAAAACGTAAAAACGATACCAGCTTAGACCCTTTTTCAACGTCTATCGAAAGTAGCAGTTTAGATGCTTTGCTAGAGCAAGCTTCAGCTGGTGATGTTATCAGTATGCCAGCTCCAAGCGATCCTACACGTCAAATTACTTTGGTGTGTAAGGTTATTCCAAGCTCAGAAATTGAAGCTAAAACAAAGGTCTATGGTAAAAACCGCCGTGTACAATCATTACTAAATGAAAAGTCAGTTGCCGATATCCTTCCTGCAATTGCCGAAGACGGCCGTAATCAGCACCCTGCCCTATGTTGGGATAAAGGTGACGAAATGCTTGTATTAGCAGGCTCTCGTCGTCGTAAAGCATGTATCTTAAGTAACTCTGATTACTTAGTTTTAAGCTCTGAAGATTTCACAGATCAAGATGCTAAAATTCTTGCTGTATCATCTGATCAATACATTGCCCCAAGTCTATGGGAGCTAGGTCAAGCATATCAACAGACCCGTGATGAGCTTATTGCTGAGGGTAAAAAAGGTTCTTATCGTGAAATTGCGGCAATTGAAGGTGTATCACACACTGCTATTGCTGATGCTATCAAAGCGTATGAGAACCTACCTTCTGAGGTTTTAAGTCTTTACCCAACAGCGAATCATGTTGGCCGTGAAGTAGCTAAAAAGCTTATTAGTGCCAAAGAGCGTGATGAGCAGTTGTTTACCAAGCTTGTAAATGACGTAAGTAGTGATAGCGAAATAGCGCAAATTAGCAGTGATGATAAACGTGCTCTTGCAATTACCAAGCTATTAACTGCTGAGCCTGCAGCGCCACGCCGTCGTGAAGCCCTTATTGATAGTGAGTTTGTCAGCGTACAACGTAACATCAAAAGCGGTGATTTATCTGTGAAAATCGATAATAAAGTGATGACAGACAAACGCTTAGAGCAGCTAACTAAGCTATTAAATAGCTTTAATTAGTTAGTAAAAGAATGATCTCTCACGCTTTTACTGTTAGTAAAAGCGTGATCTTCCCCTTCCTTTTGTTAGTAAAATATTGATCTATTACCAGTGAAATTGGTACTTATTACACTCTCAGATCAGTTTTTTACCAACTAATAACCCCTTTACAGGGCTTTTCGTTACATAATTAGATTGCTTAGTAAAAAATTGATCTGTAAAGCCCCTGCCTTGTTATTAACCTGTTTATATCTTGTGCGATTGTTGTTTGTTAAATGCTCAGCATGTCAGTTTTCAGCTTTGATTTTATTTTAAAGCAGGTTTTTACTAAGTTATCAGCTCCAACCAGTCCAATATTGCTCAATAGTGCTTTAGCTCTGGGCCGATAGATCATATACTGGCAGAATTATTTTTTGTTTTTACTGCCAAAAGCGTTATGTCTGCTAACTTATCCAAAAATGACTTATTAGCTATCTTTGAAGAAATCAAACAAGAGCAAGAAACTCAGTTTCCTCTGTCTGAGCGCTTCATCAAACAGCTATTTAAGCCGCATGTGTTAAGTAAAGCAAAAGAGTATCACCAGAACGGCCAAATCAACTGGTTAGAACATAACAGTGATTTTAGCGTTATTGATGCATCTATGTTTGGTAACGAAGGAAATACCTTTACTCAGCATATTGAGATCAGTAAATTACCAAGTGGTTTTTCGGTCGATTCGCATTGTACTTGTGGCTCTAAAACTAAATGCCGTCATATTGCAGCTGTGCTCCTAAAACTCAAAATTGAACATTCAGGTGACTACGGTGAAGACTACATTATTAACGATTGGTTTAGTGAGCTAAAAACCCTTAAGCAAGTTGCTAATGACAATGCCAAACAGGTTTTATTATTTGTTCTTGATGTAGAGAAATCTGTTGTAACCCTTACTCCTAAAATAGCTAATTATGACGCTGAGCATAACTATACTCTTGGTCGTAACCTTACCGAGCAGCAATTAAATAGTTTTGTAACCCCTACTGATTTATTAGAATCGGATTTTCGGTTATATAGCTGGATCCGTTCTCAAAATGCCCTTGGTAAACTAGAGCTTAAAGGTCAATGGGGCTTTGCAGCACTACAGCAATTAATTGCCACCCAGCGTTTGTTTTTAGGCCGTTCGCGCCAAGCAATTAAAGCTGACAGTATGCAAGCGTTAGAGTTTGATTGGAAACAAAACAAAGATTTAACGTCATTGAGCATGACGCTTGCTGGCCAAGATAATTGGTTATTGTTAAAAACAACCCCCCCTACTTACCTTGACCCTGAAAAGCTAAAAGTAGGCCGAATTCGTACTCCGTTAACGGCTGATGAAATAGCGTTACTTGCCAATATGCCTGCTATTCACACAGAGAACTTTGACCGCGTTTATCAACAGCTCAATGATAATTTTGGTGAAGGTGTGATCCCTCATGCATTTAAGGAAAGCAAAAACAGCCTAGCTCGAACTGTATTCCCTGTCATCAGTATTAATAATGACGAGGGCACAATCCGCTTAGGATTGCAGTTTAATTATCAAAACTCTTTGTATGATTTAAGCCAGGCGCCAGCTGATATATTAAACCAGTCATTAGAAAACACCGTTGTAAATGAGTTAACTAACCTTGGCTTTGAATTATGTAAAGGGGCTTTACAAACTGAGTTTATCTTTAATAAACAATCAGTTATTCATGAGCATTGGTTAAAGTTTGAAATAATTCCAAACTTATTAAAACGCGGTTGGAAAATTAATGATGAGTTAGCAGTCGGCAAAGTCCTTAAACAACTTTCACTGCAAGTTGAGCGTGGTAAAGGTCATCAGATAGTTAGTAAAATCGTGATCTCTGGTGTTAAAACTCAACAGTTGTTTGTCACTGATAACAATACTTATCAATCGCTTAATCGACAAAGTGAGCGCTTTTATTACTTTACTGTAGGAAAACGCTTTGCTGTGGTTGAAAAGGCCGCGATGATGCAGCTTAATGATTATCGTGAACGTTTTGAGCATATTAAAACCCGTGACGAAATCTTAATGCCTTTGTCGTTTTTGCCTAAGCTCATCGAGCAAAAAGCAATTAAGGTTAATATTGTTGACGATGCTCTAGATGCTTATCTATCTGAATTAAATAGCTCACAACAGCTTATTAAAAAGTCCGATATTCAAGGCTTAAACCAGGGTGTGCAATTGCGTGAGTATCAACAACACGGTGTTGATTGGCTTAACTTTTTAAAACGTCACCAGCTTGGTGGTATTTTGGCTGATGACATGGGGCTAGGTAAAACCCTACAAGTTATTGCCTTTTTAGCTAATGCCAAGCAATCACCACAAGCAGGCCCCACGTTAATTGTTTGCCCAACCAGCTTGGTTGGTAACTGGCAAAGTGAAATTAATAAATTTGCGAGTAACTTAAAAATTACCACCGTCTTCGGTGCTGCGCGCAGCGACCAATTACAACAGTTGTCGCAAGCAGATTGTATTTTAACAACTTACCCACTGTTGAAGCGTGACATTGCCTTTTATTCGCCACTATATTTTGAAAACATCATTCTTGATGAAGCGCAATATATTAAAAACGACGCTGCGCAGGTTTCACGCTTGGTTAAGCGCCTTAATGCAGACTTTAAGCTCTGCTTAAGCGGCACGCCTATCGAAAATAACTTATTTGAGCTTAAATCTTTGCTCGACTTTGCAATGCCTTCTTTACTTGGTTCGCAAGCACATTTTAAGAGCTATTTTCAAACGCCTATTGAGCGTGATAACGACGTTGCCCGAGCTGATGAACTTAAGTCGTTGATTATGCCATTTATCTTGCGTCGCACTAAAGCACAGGTAACACAAGAGCTCCCAGAGAAGACAGAGCTAGTTAAAGAGTTTGAATTTGAGAGCAAACAAAAGGAAATTTACACCGGTATAACTGAATCTTTAGAGCAGAAATTAGTTGACCTATTTGCACAGCAAGGTGTGCAAAAAAGTAAGCTAGCCTTTTTAGATGCATTATTAAAGCTCAGACAAATCTGCTGTCATCCAAAATTGATCGACCCTAGTTCACAGGCTGGCAGCGCTAAACTTGAATGGTTATCTAAGCATTTGCCTATCATGCTTAGCGAAGGTCGTAAGGTGATTATATTCAGTCAATTCACCATGGCACTTGATGTCATAGCAGAGCGATTAAATGAATTAGGCATCAGTTTTAGTATGCTTACCGGGCAAACAAGACACCGCGACCGTGTTATCGAAGAGTTTACTCAAGGTGATACATCCGTATTCTTAATTAGCCTTAAAGCCGGTGGTACAGGGCTAAACCTAACTCAAGCTGATACTGTGATTCATTTTGATCCTTGGTGGAATCCTGCTGTTGAGAAACAAGCGACAGATCGTGCCTACCGTATTGGCCAAACTAACCCTGTTTTTGTTTATAAATTGATTATGGCTAACTCAATTGAACAAAAAGTATTTAAAATGCAGCAGCATAAGCAAGCCCTTGTTGATGCATTATTTACCGAAAAATCAATGAGTTTCACTCAATTTGATGAAGAGCAAATGCTTGCTCTGATAAAAAATTAAATTATTTTAAAGTTTTTTTGAACTAATCAAATTTTGGGGCGTCTATTATTATGCTTGTTGTTAAATTGCAGTTTACATAAGCATTATGTTGATTTCCCATTTGGTTACTAAATTTTAGTAATGTTAGAGCCAGCTCACTTTGAGCTGGCTTTTTTTATGCCTAAACCCCCTACTCTGCTGAGCACTAATTAGTTATGATGATGTGTCTTTAAGTTATTGAGTTTTCGTTATGATTACAGAGCTGATTGCACAGATTAATTGGCAAAGTGGTGTGCTTGGTGCTGCTGTAGGTGCTGTTGCAAGTGGTGTTATTTTTGCCTTACAAAAAAGCCGCTTAAAAAATGAATTAACCGAACTGCAAAATAGTCAGCAAATCCAACAAAATCATTTAGAACAAAAGCAGCTGCAACTTGAACAAAGCCAACTTACGCTTTCGCAGTTACAGCAAGATTACGCTGAACAACGTGATGAGTCTCAACACTTTAAAACCCGCTTTGTTGAACAAGAAAAGCAAGCACAACAATACAACCAGTTTTGGCGTCAAGTTGAAGCTGAGCTTGCTGATACTAAAGCTGCACTTAATCAGCGCGATGTTGATTTAAGTACCTTAAGAAGCACTATAGAACAAAAAGAACTGCATTTTAAAGAGCAGCTTAGTCATATCAAAGAAAGCAAAGAGCAACTCAAAAAAGAGTTTGAAAACCTCGCTAATCAAATCCTTGAAGAAAAATCGCAACGTTTTAAAACCTTAAACCAAGAAAGTATTGAGCAACTTTTAAAACCGGTTCAGGGAGAGCTAAAAGGCTTTCGCGATAAGATGGAATTGATCCACGTTGAAGATCTAAAGCAGCGTGCAGCACTAAAAACTGAGTTGTTGCATTTACAGGCTAAAAGCCAAGCTATCACCGAACAAGCTGATAGGCTGAGCACCGCATTACAAGGGCAAAAGAAAACCCAAGGTAATTGGGGGGAGTTAATGCTTGAAAATGTACTAGACAGCGCAGGGCTGCGTGCTGGAGTTGATTATCAGCGAGAAGTATCGTTTAACACAGAAGATGGCCGTCTACGCCCAGATGTTGTGGTGTATTTACCTCAGCAACGTCATTTAGTTATCGATGCTAAAACCTCTTTAAACGCGTATACACGCTATGTAAATGCCGATACAGAGCTTGAAGCGCAGCAAGCGCTTAAAGAGCATGTCACGGCGGTGCAATCACGTATAAACGAGTTAGCAAGCAAAGCCTACGACAGATTACCAGGTATTAACTCCCCCGAAGTGGTGATCATGTTTGTACCCATAGAGTCTGCATTTGTTGAAGCGCTTAAGTACCAGGGTGATATTTATCAGCAAGCAATCGAAAAAAATATCTTAGTTGCAACTCCAACGACCTTATTGACTAGCTTGAACATCGTAAAACAATTGTGGCGTTTTGAAGAGCAAACTAAACACTCAAAAGAGCTTGCCGCCCGTGCTGAGCGTTTTTACAACAAGCTCAATGGTTTCCTAACCAGTATGGAAGGGGTTGGTAAGCAGTTAGACCGCGCCAAAGAAAGCTATGATAAAGCGTTTTCTCAGCTGTACCGCGGTAAAGGAAACTTGATTAAGCAGGCCTCTGAGTTCAAAGAGTTGGGGGTTTCTGTTCAAAAAGAGTTACCCGCGGAAACTGTTGAAAAAGCCCAATTAGAGTTAGATTAAATGCGATACAAAAAAGCCAACGTCATGTTGGCTTTTTATTAGTTAATAAGTTCGGCTGAAACGATATCGTTGAGCATTAAAAAGTGGTTAAGTACAGACTCTTCAAGTTCGAATACCTGCGCGATTTTTTCGCCACTTGCTGACTTCCCTGTTTGCGCACCAGCAAACTCAATATGTAACCCTAAACGCTTCAGGGTTTGGGCGTCGTAACTATAAATAGCAGAATCACGTTTCTCTGTAATACCAGGCATCATACCTATGATAGTAACCGCCTGTTCAACATTAATGATATCGAAGAATTGTCGCTCTGCGGCTTGCCATTTTGCTATATAGCTAGCGACCTCAGGCGGTTGCTCCATGGGCACGTATAATGGCTGTAATGAGCCCCCATGCCAGCCGATAACGGCTTGCTCTTCAACGAGGACATGTGGGCTTGCGGTAAGTACATAGTTGGCACAAGACGATGCACAAAGCTCGTGTACCACAACATCGAGTTGATATTCATGAACTAAGCCACCTAAATGTAAACCAGCCATCACATCACCACCTTGGCTATTAATAACCAAGGTGTTGATTTGTTGATCGCTACTTACTAATAACTGTTCGAACTTTTCAACATTTTGCTTTGATGTTTCGCCCTGAAAATAAATAGTGCCCGGCGATACTTCACTAATTTCAGCAACGCTTTGCTGTGTTGTTTTACAACCAACCAGCAGCACGCTCAATAAAAATAAAAAACGCATTAACAATGCCTTGAAGTTTTGTTTGTATACAGTGCGCAATTTAATAATATGTCATTAACGAACTGCAAAAATGGCATAGTACGTTTTTTTACTTGAGAAATAAATTCACATAATAGGAACAATTGTATGAATATTGGAATTTACATCTATGATGATGCCGAAGTACTCGATTTCTCAGGTTCGTTTGAGGTGTTTAGTACTGCTAAGCGCCTAGCGAATAATGATTGGCAAGTGAGTTTAATTGCCGAAAGTGATAGTCCTGTACTAGCCCGCGGTGGTTATAGTGTAAACCCCCATTACAGCTTTGCTGACTGCCCTTCGCTTGATCTCCTTGTTGTGGTTGGTGGCGACCATACACGAGAGCTAGAAAAAGCAGAGGTTATTACTTGGTTAAAACACACAGCCACTAACACCAAGCGTGTTACCTCAGTTTGTACGGGGGCGTTTTTACTTGCCAAAACAGGGCTTTTGAACGGTAAAAATGTCACGACTCATTGGCAAGATCAACCTGAGCTGGCTGCTAGGTTTTCTAAGCTCAATGTGATTGCAGATACTCGTTGGGTCACCGACGGTAAGTTTACCAGCTCTGGGGGAATTTCTGCAGGCATTGATATGAGCCTAGCGTTAGTCGCTGAAATTATTAGTTACGAACACGCCCTACTGACCGCCAAACAGATGGAATATAAATGGCAGACGTTATAATTTCTCAGCCATGTAGTCAGTTATAAACTGTTTTAAGCAGGCAGCCTTTTTACTCAGTAAACGTGCGCTTGGCCAGATGGCATAAATGTCGCGGTTTTCTCCTCGCCAGTGTGGCAGTACCTGAACTAGCTGCTGAGATTTTAATTCATCGATAACCTCAAACCGAGGTAACAAAGCGATACCTTGCTCATCACAAACTAAGTATTTTACAAATCCAGTATCGTTAAAAGTACTAGCAAAGCGGCACATGTGAGTATGAGTTGCATTTGTTTGTGTATTAGTTAGCTGCCATTTATTTCTCAACGTGGTACCAATTAACCTATGCTGTTTTAAATCTGCAGGCTCTTCTATGGCAGGTGCCGAATTAAGGTATGCTTTAGTGCTTACAAATAATGTATCAGCACTGCCTAACTTTTTTTGATGGAGCATAGAATCAGCCTGCGGCCCGACTCTTATTGCTATATCAGCTTGGCTTTTTCTGAGATCTTCAAGTTGATTATTAAGCAATAACTCAAGTTGAATATCAGGGTACTGTTTAGTAAATGCGAGCCACATCGGCTTTAAGAAACCATGACTAATATTCAGAGGTGCTAAAACTTTAAGCTTTCCTGATAATTGTGCTTTTTGATCATTAAGCTGGCGGTGAGTTTGTTCAAACTGCTCAATTAATTCAACATAACTTTGAAAATATACCTCTCCTGCTTGTGTTAACGTGCATTGCCTTGCTGAGCGATTTAAAAGCTGCTCGCCTAGGCGTTGCTCAAGTCGTTGCAAGCGTCTCGATACAGTTGCGGTAGGCAACGACAAGCTCTCAGCCGCATTACTTAGGCCGCCTTGTTTAGCAATCTGTATGAATAGAGCAATATCGTCAATCATGTTCTCATTTATGCAATCATAGTTTGTTTATCTTGCTATTTTTAGCATTTTTGCAATTAGATATCATGTCTTTTATTAAATCATTTAAGAGCATCTAATTATGAGTGTTAATGATATTTATGTGATAACTTTTGTAGGCATAGCGGCGACTTTGTTCATTGATCTTTATGCTTTTATGCTGGCTAAAGTGTTTAAGATACCGTCATTAAACTTTTGTTTAGTTGGCCGTTGGGGCTTGGGTTTATTAGATGGAAAGTTTAAGCACCTGAATATAGCAACTAGTCCAGTTAAGCAGTTTGAGTGCGTGTTTGGCTGGTGTTTACACTACTTTATTGGTGTTTTATTTTCGTTTCTATTTATATTATTGGTCGGTATTGCTTGGCTTGAACAGCCCACCTTAATCGCTGCATGTATATTTGGATTAGCTAGCGTATCTATGCCATTTTTTGTTATGCAGCCCGCTTTAGGGATGGGGATAATGGCTACGAAAACAGCAAACCCACTTCAAGCCCGCTTAAAAAGTGCTGTAACTCACCTACTTTTTGGTGTCGGAATATATTTATCAGCTCAATTCATTCAATTTATTTAGGAGTATGTAATGGACGCAAAGCATTGGCATCAACGTTGGGAAAATAACGAAATTGGTTTTCATGAAGGAGACGTTAACCGTTATCTAGATCAGTATTTTACTAACTTGAATTTGCAGCAAGGCGATACTGTTTTTGTACCACTGTGCGGAAAAACTCACGACATTCATTATTTACTTGGGCAAGGTATGCGTGTTGTCGGGGCTGAACTGAGTGAGATTGCCATTAAGCAGTTATTTGATGAGTTAAAGCTAGAACCCGAAATTAGCCAACACGGCGAACTATTATGTTACCAAGGCGCAAATCTAACCGTTTGGGTGGGTGATATTTTTGCACTTACTGCAGCTGATCTTGGCACTATCAACGCAGTTTATGACCGTGCCGCTTTAGTTGCGCTACCAAAGCCAGTACGAATTCGATATACCCAGCATTTACTAGAGTTAACCAATAGAGCAAAACAATTAGTGGTGGTATTTGAGTATCAGCAAAGTGAGTTTTCGGGTCCGCCGTTTAGTGTGGTCGCCGATGAGCTACATCAGCACTACGATGCTTTTTATCAACTAACATTACTGTGCAAAGAGCCTCTCGAAGGTGGCTTAAAAGGGCAAGTGCCCGCCATGAACGTAGCTTGGCTTCTAAGTTGGTACTTACAAACTAGTGGTGTGTAAATTCACACTCTAGTTGTGCGTTTTTCTGGCTAGTTTTTATATCTTTGTGCGTGCACTATAGTGAAAAGTGTATTTAAGGAGCACATTTATGCAAAAGCCACGCGTTTTCTTTGTTTCTCATGGCGGCGGTCCTATGCCTTTACTTGGCGATCCAAGTCATGCCGATATGGTCACTTGTTTGCAGTCTATTGCTGCAAAAATTCAAAAGCCGTCAGCTATTTTGATGGTGAGTGCGCACTGGGAAGCGAACCCAATTAGCATCACTTCGAGCGCTGCTCCTGAGCTAATTTATGATTACTATGGTTTTCCTGAGCCTGCTTACAGTATTGAGTACCCAAGCCCAGGTGAACCAGCCCTTGCCGAAAAAGTACATCAGGCATTGGCAAAGGCTAATATTGATAGCACATTAAACCCATCTCGTGGCTTTGATCACGGTATGTATGTGCCTTTGAAGATTATGTATCCAGAAGCAGATATACCTTGTGTGCAATTGTCGTTACATCCAAGCCTTGAGCCAAGCTTACATCTAGCGATAGGTGAGGCTTTACAGCAGCTTGATTACGATAATTTATTGATCATTGGTTCTGGCTTTACTTTTCATAATATGCGCGCATTTTTCACCCCTGAAACCGCTGAAATTAAAGCGCAAAATATCGCTTTTGAGCAATGGTTAGTCGATGTGTGTTGTAATACTGAGCTGAGTGAAAAACAGCGACAAGCTAAGCTATTAGAATGGCAAATGGCCCCTGCGGCGCGTTTTAGTCATCCTCGAGAAGAGCACTTATTGCCGTTACATGTTTGCTATGGTGCGGCGATGCGCCCTTGTAGTGATATCTACGAACTACGTATTGCCAATAAGCAAGCCAGTATGTTCTTGTGGGACGATTGAGTTTAAGTTCAACCCCCCTGATAACACGATAAAAGCTCAGATTTTATTCGTCTAATTTGGTACGCTAGGTAAGTTAAAACCTAGGAACAACAAAATGAACTTGATAAAAACATCAACCCTTGCGTTTGCTGTGGTTGCGGGTTTAGGTTTGCAAGCATGCTCAAGTACAGAGCAAGCGAGCACGCCATCAGCAACAGTGAACGCAACGGCTAATTCGCTCTCGCTTGAACAAATTTATAAAGAAAAAGACTTTAAAGCTGAGCGTAGCACCTATTTTACGTGGCTCGATGATGGTACTGGTTATACGGTACTTGAAGAGCGCGAAAGCGATAAAAACAGCCAAGACGATAAAGCTAAAGACGACGAGCACGGCGTAAAAGGCAATGATATTGTGTTTTATAACGCTGATGGGACGGGTCGTAAGGTATTGGTTAGCTACGAAAAATTAATTCCAAAAGGTGAGAAAGAGCCACTCACCGTTGAAAGCTATCAATGGTCTAAAGATGGTAAATGGCTGATGGTTTTTACCAATGGCGAACAAGTGTGGCGCTCACGTAGCCGTGGTGATTTTTGGCTATTAAACCTCGAAACTGATTCGCTGTATCAGTTAGGTGGCGAAAACATCGAAGCGAAAAAGCTGATGTTTGCTAAGTTCTCACCAGATAGCTCAAAAGTAGCTTACGTGCGTGATAACAACATCTACATGGAAAAAGTCGGCAGCAAGGCTGTGACTGCTTTAACCACTGACGGTAACGACACCATTGTTAATGGTAATTTTGACTGGGTATACGAAGAAGAATTTACCATTCGTGATGGTTTCCGCTGGAGTCCAGACAACAAATCAATTGCCTATTGGCAGCTTGATACCAGTGGCGTTAAATACTTCACCATGATCAATAACACCGATGATCTCTACCCTACCCTTAAAGAATTCCCGTATCCAAAAGCCGGCGAGATGAACTCTGCGGTTAAAGTCGGTGTGGTAAGTCTTAGCGACAAGAAAACTCGCTGGGCTGAACTAGGTGGCGATAATCGCGATCGTTATATTCCACGTATTAGCTGGGCAGGCACAGGTGAATCTTTGATGATCCAAGATCTTAACCGCCCGCAAAGCCACAATAAGGTTTGGTTATTCGACTGGCAAAAACAACAGCTGACTAAAATTCTTGAAGATAAAGACGATGCCTTTATTGAATGGTTTTATAAAGCAAACTGGTCAAAAGACGGTAAGTTCTTTATTTGGCACAGTGAGCGTGATGGTTGGCGCCATTTGTACCGTGTATCTCGCGATGGTAAAACGGTTGTTGATTTAACACCGGGCGAGTACGACATCATTGATATGCTAGCGCTCAACGAAGATAAAAACGTTATGTACTTTACTGCATCACCGGATGATCCGGGCCAGCGTTATTTATTCCGTACCTCGCTTGATGGCAGCTCTAAACCAATGCGTGTAACGCCAGCATCATTTGATGGTTCAAACAGCTATTACATGTCTAAAGACACCTCTTGGGCGATGCATACATTCTCTAAATTTGGCACTCCACCAATGAAAGAGATCATCAAAGTAAGCGATCATAGCAATGTGAAAACCTTAGTTGAGAACAAAGCACTAAAAGAGAAATTAGCGACTGAACAATTACCGACTCACGAGTTCTTTACGGTTAATGCGCGCGATGGTGTTGAGCTTGATGGCTACATCATGTTCCCAGCGAATATGGATAAAAGTAAAAAATACCCAATCGTTTTCTATGTTTATGGTGAGCCATGGGGCTCAACAGTACAAGATCGTTGGGAAGGTAACAGTTACTTATACAAGTCGTATCTAACTCAGCAAGGCTTTATTGTTGCTTCAGTTGATAACCGCGGTACGCGCGCACCAAAGGGCAGAGATTGGCGTAAATCTATCTATAAAAAAATAGGCTCTATTACTGTGCGTGACCAAGTTGACGCCCTTGATGCAATGGCAAAACGTTGGGATGTCATTGATACCGACCGTGTTGGTGTATGGGGTCACTCAGGTGGTGGTAGTTCAACGCTTAATTTGTTATTCCGCCATGGCGATAAATATAAAGTTGGGATTGCCTCTGCCCCAGTGCCTGATATTCGCTTGTACGATACTATCTACCAAGAGCGCTATGCAGGTAACCCAAATACCGATCCTGAAAGTTACGACAATACGTCTCCGATCACCTTTGCAAAAGACCTGCAAGGTAAGTTGCTACTGATCCATGGTACAGGAGATGATAACGTTCACTACCAAGGTTCAGAGCGTTTAATTAACGAATTAGTTAAGCACAATAAACAGTTCGAGTTTTTCTCTTACCCGAACCGTTCTCACAGCCTACGAGAAGGTAAAGGCACTACCCTGCACTATCACACTATGATGGCTAACTTCTTCGAAAAGCATTTACTTAACAAGTAAATATGCTTTATTAAAAAATACCGCAGCTTAGACATTAAGCTGCGTTTTTTTATGCAAACTGTAAACCCCCGTTACACAAATAAAGCGATTCGATGAAAGCTATCAAAAGTTCGAATTACATGATCAGTGCTGGTAATGGCGGCTGCGAGCTATTGGATTATCGAGCGAAGTGTGTAATGAAAAGGGCCTTATTTGGCCCTTCTTACTTTTAAAATAAAGTTACAAATAGGTGTTAAACCAATTAACTAGCTCTGCTTCTAGTTGTTCTTTATGGTTCATTAAAAAGTGGTTATCACCTTCATACACCACAAGTTTATGGGGGATATGATGCTTATCTAGCGCTTTGGCAAATTGAATTGAGTTTTCGACCGATACTCGTTTATCGTCACTGCCATGAATAAGTAATATGGGCACTTTAGGTGATAGCTTATCAACCCAGTTCATCACAGAGCGTGCTTCAAGCTCTGCTTGTTTGTTCTCTTTATAGTTGGGGATACGACGCACATACACGTTTTTTTCCATGTTAGGTCTAAACGTAAGCTCTTTGACTAAATCAGTCGCCCCCGCAATGGTTGCAATGGCTTTTATCTTGTTTGTGTGTTGCATTGCAAGGTGGGTTTGCATACCGCCTCTACTTGCTCCTAACATACCAATACGGTTTTCATCTGCACTTGCTATGTGCGGAATAAAATCAATAAGCGCAAGTACGTCGTTAACATCTTTGCCACCAAACTCATCTAAATCATCATTTTTAGTTAATGTACCGCGGTATTGGCTGCCGATAACCACAAAGCCTTGCTCTGCTAAAGGAAATAAATTGCGCATCATTGCAGCAAAATAAACACTGCCAAAATTACCGTTACCGCCGCGGTTATAAATTAATACTGGAATCTTATTCTTGATGACTTTAGGTTTGATGATATAACCAAGCACCTCAACATTATCGACCTGATATTTAAAATTATGGCAGGTTAAATTAGCTTTAAAGTTATCGAACATATCTTGTGGAAAGGTTTCTTCAAAGGCTTTAATGCGCTTTAAGTATGCTTCTTCGTTTTTAGCTTTGCGTTTATTCTTTTGCGCAATAAATTGATGCCACGAATCATAGTCAGCAAAGATACCTGTGAAGCAGTCTGTTTCTTTTGTTACGTGTTCATCATCGATAATTTTCGCTGCGCTGGTAGAAAAAACAGCGAGAAATAGGCTGGTAAAGAGTAGTAATTTATACACAACAACATCCTTATTGGTGACTAAAAGTTACAAAACCACAGTAACTTAAATGATGGTTATTTGTATATAACTACTTTTTTACATATCAAAACTTTTATATTATGAAAGTTAACTTATTGAATTGGAAGTCATAATGAGCAATAAACCGCCGCATGTATTAGAGTTGCTACCTAAGCGTTACACCTTGTGGGGGTTATTATGCTTATCCTTGGTATTCGCTATATTTGTAATTATATGGTCTCGAGCTCCTGAATACCGGCCTTTGATACAAGATATGCGCTTAGTCAATGCCGTCAAGATAGTTGATGTACTGGACGTTGAAGAGATCCCTTACAAGGCTGATATTAAAAATCATATTTTGTACGTCGATGTTCTTCACTCAGACCAAGCAAAGCTAGCACTTGCTAAAGTAGGTTTCGTCTTTGATTATCCAAATAAAGATGCATTTAGTTCAATACCACAAGCATGTGCCTTACTTGAATCACAAGAAGTAAAGGAAAATAGGCCTATTCATCAAACTGAATGGTTTTTCCGATTAGTTCGCATGACAATGGCCGCGATAGTACTTATTACTTTAATCTTGGTAGTTGTACGACCCATTTTAAAGAATCTTATTCTTGAAGATAACAACAAGGATTAATATACCTTTTAGCAAATAAAAAGCCGCAATAAGCGGCTTTATCTGTAATGGGGCTTTACACTAAAAATAGGGTTTGGCGTTATTCAACCGAAATGAATACTTCAACTTCTTCACTGCTTTTATAAAACTCATAGTCAGTTTTATATGCTCGAATATGCGGGCACTGTTCATTACTAAAGTACTGCCAAACTTGGCCCCAAACATCGATAACGGTTTGTGGCATTGCACCTTTGCCGCTAAAGTGAAGATAGTTACCTGTAGAAAGTGTAGTTTTTTCTACCTCTGATGACGTGACTTGCATGTCAGTACACGCAAATACATCAAACTCTCCTGTGACATCAGATTCATAATGAGTATACACGCCATAAACTTGGCTAGATGGCGTTAAATTTGGCGCTATGTCTGTGTAAAATTGCTGCCATAAGCCAGCGATTTTGGCACCTTCCCCACTCATTTCTTTCATATTGCTGGTGCGAACTTTGAGGCCAAATAAAGTTGTTGGGTTGTCGATATTGATCTTCGTTACTTGCTGATCCATTGCATTTTTCCTTGCTTATTTTGTTCCCATTAAAATACCAGAGCACATGTACTTTAACCTAGCCTTTTTAATTATTGATTTTTAAAAGACTATATTTTGTCAACGGCCTTTACAGCTTAAAAAACAGTCATGGCATCCTTATCTGCATCAGGTTAAGATGGGTAAAATAACAACAAAATCAGCGGGTGTTTAATGAATAAAATCAATGCGCTTATCTACTTTTTAGCCTTTAGTAGCGGCTTTTGTATTATGGGAATTGAGCTTTTAGGCGGTCGAATTTTAGCGCCGTACTTTGGTAGCAGTGTGCATATATGGGGCAGTATTATCACTGTATTTATGTTGAGCTTATCTTTCGGCTATTTACTTGGCGGTAAGCTCTCAACCCGCAATCCTTCGTTAACTAAATATGGTCTCATTTTCTTTGTAGCAAGCATTATGGTGGTGCCAATAGTATTGTTTGCTGAGCCAATTATGACCTTTATTTTCACCCATATTGAAGACAGTCGTTACGGCTCGTTGCTGGCGTCAACAGCGTTGTTTTTTATCCCTACAACAATACTCGGCATGATCTCACCTTACTCAGTGCGATTATTGGTTACCGATCATGAAAAAAGTGGTCAGGTTGCCGGTGGTTTGTATTTTGTGAGCACCCTAGGAAGCGCCCTTGGCACGATTATTACCTCTTTTTATATGGTGTTAGCGTTTGATGTTAACGACATCATTAAAACCTTTGCAGCGGTATTAGGCGCGCTTGGTTTGCTTGCAATTGCTGTTAGTCAAATAAAAACAAAGGAGCGTACTGTATGTTTAGAGTCTTAATGGTTTGTTTGCTCATGACATTGCCTTTTAGCAGCTTGGCAGAAGTAATACATAAAGAGCGCTCGCTTTATCGAAATATTTTAGTGGAGAAGACTGGCGATTTACTGTGTTTAAAATTTAACGAAAAAACCCGTAAAAGTACGCAAAGTTGTATGTATAAGAGTGAGCCTAAAAAGCTGGTGTTTAATTACACCAAAATGACGTTTGCAAGCTTACTATTTATTGATGATCCTAAAAATGTACTGATCATAGGTTTAGGAGGAGGTTCACTCTCTAATACCATTCATGAGCTTTACCCTAGCGCTCATATCGAAAATGTCGAAATTGACCCCGCGGTAATAAAAGTTGCCCGTGATTATTTTAGCTTTGTAGAAACTAATAACGTAACGTCTAAGGTGCAAGATGGCCGAATTTTTATTAAACGTGCCGCACTTAAAAAACAAAAGTACGATTGGATTATTCTTGATGCCTTTAACGGCGATTATATCCCTGAGCACCTTCTCACTAAGGAATTTTTTGCAGAAGTAAAAAGTGTTTTGGCTGATGGCGGAATTGTCGCTGCAAATACCTTTTCATCAAGCAAGTTATACCAGCATGAGTCGGCAACTTACTTCGATGTGTTTGGTGACTTTGTTAATGTTGTGACCGATGAAAATTCTAATCGCATTATTTTAGCTGGCTTCGAGACTATGCCTAGCCAGCAACAGTTAGCCGAACGCGTTAACAAACTCGTAAATAAGTTAACCCCTTACGATGTTGATTTGCAGTTACTTAGCGAGCATTTGTTTTATACTAAGGGTAATCAAGATTGGCCAGCGGATACCAAGGTGCTCACTGACCAATATTCACCAGCGAATTTATTAAATTATCAATGATCAAATACACATTAATTGCATTTTTTTTAATTACGAGCTCTGCTGCTATGGCAGAGCACCCTTCCCCCCCACCTTTAGCTGCAAGTCAGCAGCAGTTGTCTAAACTATTAAATCAATACAAAGGGCAAGTCGTGTTACTCGATTTCTGGGCGTCTTGGTGCAGCCCGTGTCGACGCTCGTTTCCTTGGTTTATTGCCATGCAGAGCAAGTATCAACAGCAAGGCCTTAAAGTAGTTGCTGTAAACATTGATGTTGAGCGCAGTGATGCCGATGCATTTTTAGCTGAGTTTGCAGTTAACTTTAATATTATTTACGACCCAGATGCTGTTATTGGCAGACAATACCAACTTAAAGGGATGCCGAGCAGCTTTTTAATCGATAAAGAAGGCGTAGTACGGTTCCAACACACAGGATTTATTGCTGAAAAATTAGACCTCTATGAAAGCCATATCAAAGAGTTAATTGCTAAATAGTGTTATCTAGCAGATAACTTTTGCAGTTGTTCGCTTTTATCGAACACAGCTATCTATTTTATTAATTGCACTAATATTTACTTAGCATGCTAACTACATTAAAATAGTTAGCATGCTAAGTAAATGGAGCGCATCATGTCTTCCACTCCCCCTTTTCACGAAACTCTTGATTTAACATTATGCGGCAGTATGGGCCGTGTGCATCGTTTATGTCGCGATGCTGTCACTTTGGCGGTTGAGCCTTTGGGCCTTACTCAATCTCGCTGGACTGCGATGATGCACCTGTTTCATCTAAACCAAGGTTGTACGCAACAAGAGTTAGCAAATAGCTTAGGCATTGAAATGCCTTCACTAACTCGCACTATTAAGCAGCTTGAGCAACAAGAGATTATTGCTCGTAAAGCTGACGCTGAAGATAAACGAAGTAAACGTCTGTACTTCACTGAGCAAGGTCTACAATTGTTAGACACATTGCAGGTGATTATTGCCGATGTGAAAGAGCACCTTTATGCCGATTTAACCACTGAGCAACTCGATACCATGGCGCATGGCTTAATTCAGATGGAGCAAAACGCTCGTCAGTGTATCCGTCATTATTCAGGAGATAAGTAACGTTATGACACCAGATCAAAAGTTTGCCCGTTACGTAAAAATCTCTTTAGCGGGTTTTATTGTTTTATTTTTATATTTTGTGATTGCCGATTTGTATATGCCTGTTACACCGCAGGCCCGTGTGTATCATCCGGTTGTGCAAGTGACCCCGCAGGTAAGTGGTCGTGTGACTGACGTGTTAGTGACTAATAATCAAGCCGTCGAAAAACAGCAAGCCTTGTTTAAGATTAACGATGAGCCTTTTGAGCTTGCCGTGCAACAAGCTGAACTTGCATATGATGATGCAAAACTACAAAACCAACGTTTAGATAGCAGTGTGAAGGCAATAGAAGCACAGTTAGCGGCTGCTCAAGCTAAGCTACATGAGCAAACGTTGCTGTTTGAACGCGGTGAGTCGCTATTGAAAAAGCGTTCTATTTCAGAGCAAGAGTACGAAACTATCAATGCGAACTATCAATCAAGCAAAGCCAATGTGGCTGCAATTGAAGCCCAGCTTAACGAGGCTAAATTAGCGCGCGGTAAAATGGGGGATGACAATTTAGCGCTTCGTCATGCTCAAAACCAGCTTGAACAAGCGAAACTAAACCTGTCGTACACCACAGTGACAGCCGATACCGACGGTAAAATAGCAAACTTACAGGTAACACCGGGTACCTATGCTAATAAGGGCCAACCGTTAATGGCGATTGTTGCTAATAAAGCTGATTTAGTTGCTGATTTTCGCGAAAAGTCTTTAGTTCACGTGCAAATTGGTAGTACTGCAAAAGTCAGCTTTGATGCGCTACCGGGCAAAGTGTTTACTGGCAAAATTATTAGTTTTGAAGCGGGTGTGAGTGATGGTCAGCTTAACGCTAATGGTTTACTCAGTTCCACTGAAAGCAGCAACCGTTGGGTACGAGATGCACAGCGTCAACGTATTCATATTAAGCTAGATGAACACCAGATGCTGGCAAAATTTCCAAGTGGTGCGCGTGCAACCGTACAGCTTTTGCCTGACTCTAGCATTGGCAGTTGGTTTGCAAGCATGCAAATTCGCTTCATTAGTGTTCTGCACTTCATTTACTAAGGCTGGGTGAGTTATGTCAGTATTGCAACTCGATGGTAATGGCTTACGCCAAGCGCTACGCATTGCCACGGGCTCAGCACTAGGGTTTTCACTGGCAAAATTGATGAACTGGCCGAATGGCATCTTTTTCACTGTTTACCCTATGCTACTGCTCGGTTTAGTGCCTGTGCTTAACATGCATATTATTCGTCAGTTTTACGCAGGCGCTGTGTTCAGTGCGCTGTTTGTGCTGGTTGTGCAAGGCTTGTTTGCACACTTGCCTATTGTAATGACAATGATGAGCTTTATAGCCTTTGCCTTTTTGTTTTATCAAATGAGTCGTGGTGCTAACTTTTTATTTGGCGCCACAACCGTGGTGAGTTTGTCGATTCAATTACATTTTTCGACCTACACCGGCGGTGGTGTCAGTATTTATCCGTTGATCATTAGTAACGCCGTTGCCGTTGTGGTTACTGTGCTGTTTTCGATGCTAATGCATGGTTTATTCCCTGATGTTGCACCACGGCAAGGTCGGGTAATGCCAGAAAAAGCAAAAGAAAGTGTGCGCCACGAAGTATTACTTTGCTCAACCGTAGCAACCTTGTCATTTGTTGTATTTCAGGTATTTGATTTACAAGATTCTATCTCTGCTCAAGCGGCCTCGGTACTGATATTGTTTTCATTGTGCTGGAAAGCAGCAGGTATGGCGGCATGGCAGCGCGCGATAGGCACCTTAATCGGTTGTAACTTAGCGTTAGTGGCACAGTTATTTTTGTATAACCATACCGATATTTTGATATTTCCTGCGTTAATTCTGTGGATTTTGACCTTTATCTTTAGTCGTTATCACATAATTGGTGGCGGTATTCCGGGTGTTGGCTTTGGTATTATCACTACATTTGGTATTTTGTTTGGCCAGTCATTAGGGCCGGGGCAAGATCTGGTTTACAGCGCGCTCTATCGTTTTTCGTCGGTGTCTGTGGCCATACTATTGAGCTTATGTGCGGTGTACATAATGCATCACATCTTAAATCGCTTTGCAATGACAAGGCATCACACGTTTGATTAAAGATTAAAAAAGGGAGTTAATCAGAACTCCCTTTTTTATTGTTATTTGGTTCGAAAATTGTGGGTAAAGACTTAAGTAAATCGTCTTGTTTTTTTACTACACTCTGTACACAGGTTTTTGAGGCGACATCTGCAACCCAAGCGCCCCATTGTGAACTGCCAGGCTCTTCTCCTGGGGTTGCCCACCATCTAGCTTTATAAAGAATTTCGTTATAACAGGTTTCACTACCTTGCGGATACGCGTTTCCGGCTTGCCATGAATCTACAGCAAAACTCGACATAGGCAAAGCTGACAGCGTTATCATTGCAGCGGCAATAATCCGTGATTTCTGGCCCATACCCGGCTCCTTAATTAGCAGTAAAATTGTATTACTATTATAGACGTGGCAGGATTAACCATCAATTAACTTTGTTAACAAGTTACACTTCTTTACAGTTCTGCTTATTTTTGACACGATCTTCTGATGTGAAAGTTAGAATTTTACATTTTTTCTTAATGCTTTTGTTTGTCCTCTTTTTGTTTTAGAGTCCATACGCTTTCTCTGAGAACTTTTACTTGGTTTTGTTGCTCTTCGTTTCTTTTGTACTTGTGTCGCGTTAACGATTAACTCTTTTAAACGATTAAGCGCATCTTCTTTGTTCATTTCTTGCGTGCGATGACTTTGCGACTTAATGACAATAACGCCCTCTTTGGTAATTCGAGAGTCATTTAAATTAAGCAATCGTTGTTTGTAAAAGTCAGGTAGCTTTGAGCGATTAATATCAAAGCGAAGGTGAATAGCTGTGGCCACTTTGTTGACGTTCTGTCCGCCCGCGCCTTGTGAGCGGATCGCACTAAAGTCGAGTTCCCATTCATCAATTGTAACGGTATTAGAAATAGTTAACATCAGGTTCATTTAGCTGTGGTAAAAAAGACATTGTAACATTTGTAATTGGTCAAACATAATTCCTAGCCTATGTATGCCGGTTACAGACCATTTTGAAAGAAAGGAGATCACGATGAAAGCACTACTTATTTCAATAAGCCTACTGGCTATGAGTTTTTCTAGCTTTGCAGAAGATATTTCAGAAAACCAGCTACAGCGTTATATTAAAGCCTTACCTGCAGTAGTAAACTGGTCGCAAAACCAACCAGAGCTGGATAGTTTGAATCTAGGTAGTATGTTAGGTAGCTCTGATGGTGTTGACAGCTCGTCTGTAATGGATGCATTAGGCCATATTAAAGAACACGAGTTTTACACTGAATTTGCAGCCCTTACCAAACAATATGGTTTCACAGCTGAGCAGTTAGTTACTGTTGGCTCAGAGGTATCAATGGCGTATTTAGAAAACCTTAAAGCGGGTATGTCTGAAGAGAATAAGCAACGTGTAAATCAAGCAATGAGTGGTTTACAAAGCCTTACGGCATCATCATCTGATGCAGGCACTCGCTCAATGGTCGGTGCTTTAGAAGGTGTTAAAGCAAGTACTGCAACAGCAGATGTTAGCGAAAGTAACGTTAACTTAGTTAAGCAATATATGCCGCAGTTAAAAGAATTGTTCGCAATGTTGCAGTAACAGCACTATCAAATAAAGAAAGCGGCGAGTGAGCCGCTTTTTTTATGCTTACTTGAATACCATAGCGTTTTTTAGCTGCTGCTTTTGTTGTGCAGTTGGTAAAAATCCAGTTTGTACAAACTCATTAAGGCTTGGGTGACGTTCAAAGTACAAAATATCTAAGGCAAAACGATTCATACCGTACAAGCCCCGATGGATCATATTTGCCGAAAATATGAGTAAGTCACCTTTTTTGAGTGCCACACTTTTACCGCGAGTCAGTGAGTCACTATTGCGAGCGCCCTGTTGTTCTAATCTAACTGCTAACTCTTCATCCGAATCCCAGTTTTTATGGCTGCTTGGTATTAGCTCTATTCCCGGCTCATCTTCAAAAGCAACGCGGCAATGTAACACTTCAGGGCCGCTAAGAGCGGCCTTTTGCGCATCAAGCTCTAAATGATACTGCATATCGCGATGCCAATAATTTGCCTGTTTAGGGTTGTAAGGGTTAAAAAATAATTGAGTATTCATAAACTGGGGCTCAGCAACAATACCCTTAACTTGTTTCAATAGTGTGTTGGCGCTGACAAACTCAAAAAGAGTAAACTTTTCCTCAACACTTAAACATGCAGCACCAGTCAAACCTGAGCTATTAATCCCTCTGGATTGGTAAAAAGATTGGTTTTCTTGCAACCAGTGATGATGAAATTTATTGAGAATTGCCCTTACCTTGCTAAGCTCACTCTCTGTGTAAAGGCCCTTTACATGGTAGTAGCCGTTTTCAGCAAAAAAGTTATTTTCCATTTTTTACCTTGCTAAAATTGCACGTATTTTACTACTAAGCTCAGGTAATACTTGTTGCTCAAACCACGGATTTTTCTTTAGCCAGATATTATTGCGAGGGCTTGGGTGAGGAAGTGGCAAGTAATTTGGCCAATATTCACGCCACGATTTTACTAACTCAGTTAAGGGTAGCTGCTTAGTGTGGGGTAAATGATATGCCTGCGCGTACTTACCTAAGATAATGGTGAGCTCAATATTATTAAGTTGCGCTAAGAGTTTTTCACGCCATGCAATCGCGCACTCTTTTCTTGGCGGTAAATCACCTGATTTTCCTTTGCCCGGGTAACAAAAGCCCATCGGCAAGATAGCAAAATTGCGCTCATCGTAAAACTCATTACTCGTTACATCAAGCCAAGAGCGAAGCCTTTGCCCGCTTGCATCATTAAAAGGTTTGCCACTTTCATGCACTTTAATTCCCGGTGCTTGACCAGCAATTAAAATACGAGCCTGTGGATTAAACTGAATAACGGGCCGCGATCCGAGTGGCAAATGAGGCTCGCAGATCACGCATTTACTAACTTGTTCTATTAGTGTTTGAGTACTCATGAGTTAGTAAAAATATGATCTATGCTTGTTTTGACCAAACTGCTAACTCATTACCACTTGGCTCTGTAAAGTGAAAACGACAGCCTCCAGGAAAATCAAACAAGGGCTTAATAATTGTGCCGCCGTGTTTTTCTACCTGTGCTTGAGTTTCTTTAATATTATTTGAATAAAGCACCAGTAGCGCGCCGCCATTATTGGTTAAGCTAGTTAATGGGGCTTGATAAAAACCGCCATCTAGGCCCGCTGATTCAGCGCTAAAGGCCGTGTATTCAGGGCCATAGTCGGTAAATTGCCATTTAAAAACCTGATGAAAAAATGCCTTTGTTGCGGCTAAATCTTTAGCAGCAAATTCAACATAATTTAAGCAATGGTGGTTCGACATGGTGTGCTCCTAATTTAAACTATTCTCAAGCGCCATAGCGCAATGAAGTGCTGTACTATCAAGTAATGGAATAGACGTATCTGATTGTTGAACTAACAAGGCTATTTCGGTGCAACCAAGAATAATGGCTTCAGCACCTTGCTGAGTTAGATTATCAATAATGGTTAAATACTCAGTTTTAGATTCTGGGCTGATGATGCCTTTACATAGTTCGTCATAAATCACACGATGCACTGTTTCACGCCCCTGAGCATCAGGAATTAACACGTCTATGGCGAATTTATCAGCTAGGCGTTGCTTGTAAAAGTCTTGTTCCATAGTGAATTGGGTACCCAACAAAGCCACTTTTTTAAAGTTATTCTGGATCAGATTTTCACCAACTGCATCTGCAATGTGTAACAAAGGAATTGCAACCGCAGCTTGCACTTGCTCAGCTAGTTTGTGCATTGTGTTAGTACAAATTAATAAATAATCAGCGCCCGCGGCTTCAACTTGCTTAGCGGCTTTAATGAGTATCTCGGCCATCTGTGGCCAATCTTGTTGCTGTTGAAGCACAGCTATTTCGGCAAAATCGAGGCTAACGAGTACTATCTTGGCACTATGCAACCCCCCCAGTTTGTTTTTAACACCTTGATTTAAAAGCTGGTAGTAACTTTGTGTAGACTCCCAACTCATGCCACCGATTAAGCCTATTGTTTTCATTGCAGCTCCCTTTTTATTTACTTAACACCATATGATATTGCACAGAACAAAGCTAGCAGATCATTATTTTACTAACAGATCGAGTTAGTTGGTTTTGTTTCATTATTTAATACGTTTATGCAAATGATAACTACTATCTTTTCTATTTGTCGGCGATATAATACGGGGTTTTCTTCTCGTGTTATTTTTTAAGGGATTATCATGCATTCTCAATCATTAGATGCAGTGACTACCAATCGCCCTAAAAATACAGCTAAAAAGCGCTCTGTGAGCCTATCTTATCGTGTTGCTGTGTTTTTGCGTTTTGTTGCAGCCATCATTGGTGGTTACGCCTTTACCAGTGTGCTTATTTCATTACTAGCTGTGTTATTACCACTTAATAAACTCGACAGCGTGCTGTTAACCACGACTCTATCGGTATTTTTTTACTGTTGTGTGTTTATTTGGGTATTTGCCGTTAAGTCTTTAAAGACTGTTTGGATCACTATTTTACTAACAACTGGTGGGCAATTGCTGGCCCTTTCATTGATTAAGGATTGGTTATGAAAGAGAGCTTTTTCCGCTCAATGACTTGGCTTCATACCTGGGTTGGCTTACTGGTATGCTGGTTACTGTTCTTAATCTTTTTTGCTGGCACCATCAGCTTTTTTAAAGATGAAATCACTATTTGGGCCAAGCCTGAAACGCACCATGTGCAGCATCAAGCACAACGGGTTCAGTCTCAAGCCGAGCAAATTAATTATGTTTTTCCGCAATTACAGCAACAGGCACCTAATTCATTATCTTGGCGGATAAACTTACCTGAGCCACGTAACCCTGTTTTAAGCTATGGGTTTGCTGAGCCTAAACAGCCAGGCCAGCGCCGTGCACCTTTCAACTATACGCATCTAGATCCAAATACCTTAGAACAAATCCCCGAACCTCGGGAAACCAAGGGAGGGAACTTTTTCTATCGCTTGCACTTTGATTTACATTACATAGATGTATTTACTGCACGGATAATTGTTTGTTTAGCCTCATTATTTATGTTGGTAGCGCTTATAACAGGCATCGTGATCCACAAACGTATTTTTAAAGATATGTTTAGCTTTAGAGCAAACAAAGGAAGCCGAAGTTGGCTCGATGCACACAATGTTTCGTCGGTGCTGGCACTGCCATTTCATATCATGATTACCTACACGGGGATTATCACGCTTATATTTATGCTGTTCCCCTACCCTGCCGAGACTGTATATGAAAATGGCTTAAGGCAAATGTTTGATGAGGCATTGCCTATTAATAAACGTGCAAAGCCCAGTGAAGAACAACGCCCTATGGTGGCAATCAAAGATGTGTTAGATCAGATTTATACTAAGTCACCGAATGCCGACATTAGCTACGTGTTTGTAAGAAATGCCAATACAGCGACCTCACAAATCGTGGTTTATTTGGCAACCGGCAAAGAGGTTGTAGATAACGGACCACGCTACTTATTCAATGGTGTAACAGGTGAGCTTGAAGCCAGTTCAGGCGAAGATTGGAGCGCTTCGGCGCAGTTTTATGACTCAATGACAGCATTACATAGTGGTCGTTTAGCCGAGCCGTTGCTGCGTTGGTTGTATTTTTTCTGTGGTGTAGCTGGCTGTGCCATGATAGCTACAGGCTGCATCATGTGGGCAAAACGCTTACGCGAGAGGCTCAAAGCAGACCAAAAACCAAGCTTTGGTTTAAAGCTTGTTGAGACACTAAATTTAGCCACCCTAATGGGCTTACCGCTAGCAACTTCAGCGTTCTTCATTGCTAATCGTTTATTGCCTATAGAGTTAGCTGGGCGTGCCGATAAAGAAATATTCGTGTTTTTCTTAACTTGGCTGGCGATGCTAATCGTTGCTGTGATCGGCCGAGAAAAACGCCACTGGCGCTATAGTGCTTGGCTTAACGCTGCTGCTTGCTTATTAGTACCTGTGGTAAATGCACTGACAACAGATGGTAATTGGATCACATATTTACTAACTCAGCAGTGGGCTTTATTCGGTATTGATAGTGCATTTATTTGTGCTGGGCTGCTGTTTTTACTACAAAGCAAAAAAATACCTAGCCATAAAACCGCTACAAATAAGGCTAAATTAAATAAAAACAAGCTGTTAAAGGAGCAACAAGGATGATGGAGTTACTGCAATTTAGTCTCTGCTTTTTTGGTTTTAATTGTTTTGCTCTTGCAAAATTCAATCATTTCCGTGATGTATTTAAAAAGAAATTAAACGAAAAACAGCGAAGTAGCTTTTTATTCAGCGGCTGGATCAGTATTTTACTAAGTTTGGTGCTTTGCGTGCTGTCAGATGCTGGGTACGGCGCATTGCTATTTTGCGGTTATATGGCTTTAAGTGTACTTATGCTCATGATTTTATACAGTTTTACTGTTTCATGGGTAAAGCATGTCAGTGTATTAACTATGTCTGTTTTGCTGTTGAGTGGCTTTTCGGTGATGATTTTGTAGTGTAGTTAGTAAAAAACTGATCTGATACCAATTTGCAATAATGCTTAATTGAGCAAATAGTAAAAAAAATGGGTAGGCAATGCCTACCCAAGCAGGGGATTAAATTGGGGGATCACATGTTGTTTCAAATTAACGACGCTAAGTTTGCCTAGTATCCATTACATTTGTGTTGCACATTCGTGATAGTTTAAAGACAGTTGTAAAGCCCCTTTACAAGCTCTCATGGTCAACATAAATAAGCTCATCTGTTTTAAAACCATATTCTTTTGCTGTGTTTATAAAGTCCTGCATTTGCTGTTCTGTAACGTTAGGACTGCGCGACAAAAACCATAAATACTCTTTGTTATAGCCAGTAATATAAGCGTATTGATAGTCTTTCTTATCTAACTCAAACACTACATATGAGCTATAGAATGGTCCAAAGAATGATACTTCTAAGTGACCTATGTCTTGTTGCTCTGCAAACTTCGCTTTACCTTCAGCTTGCTGCCATTCTTTATCTTCGGCGCTGTAACCTTTATTGATAACTTTTACACTGCCATCAGGGTTAATTGAGTATTCAGCGGTAATGCCCTCAAGGCCGCGTTCAAATGAATGATCTAAACGTGCAATTTCGTACCAGGTTCCTGTGTATTTGTTTAACTCAAAATTATCGACGGGTTTGATGTTGTCTGGCACGCCTGTACACGCAGATAAAATGGCTGTGATACATAAAAACCCGATTAACTTTAATGATGTTTGCACGTTTTTACTCCCTTTAAAAATTAAACAAATTAATACGTTAATAGCACTAATTTAGTTCAATTACGGTAAACTATTAATGTCTAAAATTAAAGATTGAGAACAGCATGAAGATTTGGGTTGATGCAGACGCCTGCCCCGTCGTTATTAAAGAAATATTGTTTCGTGCCGCAGAGCGCACACAAACCTTTACCACATTAGTGGCGAACCATGCGATGCGAGTGCCACCCTCAAAGTTTATTAGCCGTTTGCAGGTATCTTCGGGGTTTGATATTGCCGATAACGAAATCGTTAAACGTATTGAGCCGAATGATTTGGTGATCACCGGTGATATTCCTTTAGCTGCTGAAGTTATCGAAAAAGGTGCCCAAGCGCTTAATCCGCGCGGTGAGTTATATACGACCGAAAATATTCGCTCACGTTTAAATGTTCGTGATTTTATGGAAACTATGCGCTCAAGTGGCGTTGAAATGGCCGGTGGCCCACCGCCTTTAAGCCAAGCAGACCGCCAAAACTTTGCAAATAACCTAGATCGAATCCTCGCTAAAAAGTCATGAGTGTCGTTAAAAGTGTGCCACTGCAGGGTTTTGGTGATGAAGCCTTTAGAGTCGCTGTTTATATAGAAAAGCGCCCGCCGATGCCTGCTTGGCAACAGCTTAAGTATTTACATGCAATGCAACCCGGCCAAATAAACGAAATAAACCAAGCATGTGGCAATGGTTGGCGCAAAGTTTTTAATGTGTATGGCAAAGTACTTTTTGCACTACCAAGTGAATATTATGATTTTGCTAAAAGAGCACCTGATTGGCAGAGCTTTCGCGATGAACAACTACTGCAAGCACATAGCCAAACTGCATTACTGTTTAGCCCACCGATATTAGGCAAACCAGAGCAATTACATATAATTGCAGGGCGAACCCATGCTAAGCAGCTTATAAATGATGGGCTTTTACATTGCCAATTAACTTGGCTTGATGATGAATTTGCTATTAGTAAATCAGATAAAGTGATTGTCTGCCCTTATTTTGATTACCGCCAGTTGAGCAACATTAAAATTGCACGACTTAGCCAGCTAGTTGCAGATATTTTTTCTTAGTTTCTGGTTTATTGCGTTATTGAGTTAGCAAACTAAGCTTTAAATATTGTAAAACTTAATAGTAATCTAGATGAAAATACTGGTCGTTGACGATATGCCACTTATGCGCCATGTGTTAATAAACATGTTGCGCAGGCTTGATTATAAGGATATAACGGAGGCGACTGATGGCGCTCAAGCGTTTGATTTACTCGAAAAACACAGCTTTGATCTGGTGATTACTGATTTGCATATGCCGAAAATGGATGGCAAATGTTTGCTTAATCATATTCGCGAAAACCCAGTCCTATGTGATTTACCTGTATTGATGGTAACCTGCGAAGACAGTAAACAAACAGTAAGCGAGATGATCACAGCAAAAGTGAACGGTTTTATTATCAAACCATTTTGTTTAAATACACTGCAAAAACAGTTAAGTCGAATTGTTAAACCAGAATAACCTGTTAAAAACTGGAGTTAAGAGCGATGTTTAAGCATTTAACAATAGTAAGTTTATTCACTGCCAGCACTGCCATGGCGAGTGCTGAACAATTGACTTTATACACCGAAGTATTCCCTCCCTATAACTTTGTGCAGCACAATCAACTCACCGGTATTAACACCAAAATCATGGAATCTTTGTGTGAAAGAGCCAAGTTGAGCTGTACGTTTAGTGTATTGCCTTGGAAGCGCGCAATTTCACTAACACTCGCCCAACCGAATGCTGGAATTTACTCTACTTCACGCACCGCAAAGCGAGAAACTCAATTTTATTGGGTTGGTCCTTTGGTATCTGGGCATTCATGTTTATACCGTTTAAATAACCGTAATGACATTAAAGTAACGAGTACACAATCGTTGCAAAACTACACCATTGGCGTATCTCGTGGTGATGTTTATCAAACCGTTCTTGCTGATTTTAACCTTGCTGAAGGCCAGCAATTTTTAACTTACTCAAAAAAGTTTGAAGAGCTAAAAATGTTTAAGCAAGGTAAGCATGACTTGCTGATTGGCTCCTCTCTCACTCTTTCATCACAGTTGATGAATGTAGGTATGAGCCCAGACCAAGTCACGCCGGTATTTGAGTTAAAGCATCCTGCCTTGGTGGGTAATTACTTAGCACTTAACAAAAACACATCGCCAGAGTTGATCACTAAGCTGCAACACGCCCTCGATACCATGAAGCAAGAAAACCTGATTGACTCTCTTGTTGATCAGTTTGTAGCAGAGGATATGCACTCTCACGGCGAAGCATCGACAGTTGCACAGCAGTGCTTAAATGGTTCTGCTATTTATTAAATTGGAGTGACTTTAGGTAAGTTAGCCGCTATTTTTTTATTTTAGAAGTCAATCGCGATTTTTCGCGCTCGAACGCAAAGCCATTGCCTCATCTTAAATTGCTTTTTATAGTGACAAATAAAAAGGGCAGAACTATGAAATCAACTCCACTCATTAAGAGCTTAGTGCTAGCAGTATGCTTAGGCACAACAGGCGCCACTCAAGCTTACGATCGCATCACTGGCCATAACTTTGCTAGTCGTTCTGAAGTCATCGCACAATCAGGGATGGTTGCAACATCACAGCCGTTAGCTACGCAAGTAGGCTTACAAGTATTAAAAGACGGTGGTAATGCCATTGATGCTGCTATTGCGGCAAATGCAGTACTTGGTTTGGTTGAACCGACCGGGTGTGGAATTGGTGGCGATTTATTTGCCATTGTTTGGGATAACAAAAGCAAGCAACTCTACGGTTTAAATGCTTCAGGCCGTTCACCACAAAGCTTGTCTTTTGAAACTTTAAAAGCGCAAGGTGATTATATTCCTGCTTATGGGCCCTTGCCTGTGTCGGTACCGGGTGCGGTAGATGGTTGGTTTGAGTTACATAAAAAGTTTGGCAAAACACCTATGAAAGCCTTACTCCAACCTGCAATCGACTACGCTGAAAATGGCTTCCCTGTGTCTGAACTGATTGCCTATTATATGCAAAAAAGTGTGGCTGCTCGTGGTAAATACCCAGGTTTTAAAGATGTATATATGGCTGATGGGGCAATGCCAGAAAAAGGGGAAATCTTTAAGAACCCTGCCCTTGCAAACACCTATCGTAAAATAGCCAAAGGCGGCCGAGATGCCTTTTACAAAGGCGATATTGCTAAAGAAATTGGTCGCTACATGAAAGAAAACGGCGGCTACTTATCCTATGAAGATTTAGCTGCCCATCATAGTGAATGGGTTAAGCCTGTGAGCGCCGATTATAGAGGGTATACGCTTTGGGAATTACCACCAAATGGTCAAGGTATTGCTGCACAGCAAATTCTAAATATTCTTGAAGGTTACGATATCAAAGCAATGGGCTTTGATAGCCCAGAATACGTACATACCTTTGTTGAAGCGAAAAAGCTCGCGTTTGCAGATCGTGCAAAGTACTACGCCGATCCAGCATTTAACACCATTCCCGTACAAACACTCATTTCGCAGCAATATGCTGACCAAAGACGCAAACTGATAGACCCTAACAAAGCCGCAAAACGTGACCATGCAGGCCCAGTAGAAGGCGATACCATTTATATGACGACCGCCGACAAAGACGGCAACATGGTTTCGCTTATTCAAAGTAATTACCGTGGCATGGGCTCAGGTATGACACCTGCAAAATTAGGCTTTGTATTGCAAAACCGTGGCGAAATGTTCGCCCTTAAAAAAGGCCACATGAATCAATATGAGCCAGGTAAACGACCGTTTCATACAATTATTCCTGCGTTTGTCACCAAAGATGGCAAGCCATATATGAGTTATGGCGTAATGGGCGGCGCCACACAGCCACAAATGCATGCTCAAATACTTATTAACATGATTGATTTTGGCATGAACCTACAAGAAGCCGGTGATGCACCGCGTATTCTGCACACAGGTTCCTCGCAGCCAACCGGTGAGATCATGGAAGACGGCGGTTTTGTTAGCTTAGAGTCAGGTTTTTCAATGGAAACCCGCCGCGAGTTAATGAAAAAAGGCCACACCTTACAAGACGCGGTTGGCCCATACGGTGGTTATCAAGCAATATTGAAAGACCCAAAAACCGGCGTTTATTACGGCGCATCAGAAACCCGTAAAGACGGACAGGCCGCGGGGTATTAGGCTCGGGAGCTAACTCCCAACCACATACCCAGCAAAACCAAGCACTTTAAAATACTGTTTTGGGGTGCTGAAGCGGGTTTCATTCATTAACTCTGCAAAACGAATGCGGTCTAATGGGTAAAACTCGTGCTCTAGGTTGTGGCGCATGCGTTCTACGCCGACTTCGGTTAAACCTAACTGCGTACACAGCTGTAGTTGAGATTCGCGCTCAAAAGTGGTTTCTGGGCGCATTAAATCTGCAATGTATAAGTTGCTCGATTTTTTAAGTTTGCTGTGAATCGCTTTTAATAACGCTTTTTTATCGCCGTTATCTTCAACAAAGTGCATTACTAATAAACACAGTGCTGCGTCACATTGAGTGTCGATGTCGTTGATATCACCGCAGTGTACTGTCACGCGATCGCTGATGTTATGCTGGCCAAACTGTTGCTCGGCAATATCGAGCATGTCTTGTGAAATGTCTTGAGCAATAAACTGCCAGCTTGGTTTTAGCGCCGCTAATTCGATGATTTCTTTACCAGTTCCGGCACCAACCACTAAAATGCACGCATCATCGCTCAGCGTGGTTGCTAATTGGGCTGCGGTTGCTTGATGTAATAGCTCATAACCTGGAACTAGGCGCAAAATGCGTTCGTCGTAGTGATTTGCTTCTTCGTGATTAAAAGTTGGCATGCTAATCCTTTAAATAACTGAGATGGTCGAATAACCACCTGGTTTTTTCGCCACATGCACTTGCGTGGCAACGCGTTCGGTCATTTCTGATACGTGCGAAATAACCCCTACTTTGCGGCCTTGTGCTTGTAGAGAATCAAGAGCATCCATCGCGATGCTTAACGTTTCACTGTCCAACGTACCAAACCCTTCATCGATAAACAAAGAGTTTATCTGTACTTTATTCGACGACAACGAAGCAAGCCCAAGCGCTAGTGCTAACGATACTAAAAATGACTCACCCCCCGATAATGTATTAACAGAGCGCTGCTCATCGGCCATGTCTTTATCGATAATAGCGATATCGAGCGTTTGCCCTATGGCTGTTAATTTGTAGCGTTTATTTAGTGTCTGTAAGTGACTATTCGCGTAGTGTAGCAGTATTTTTAAGGTTTGCGTTTGCGCTAAATTACGCATGGTTTTGCCGCTGGCATCCCCGAGCACCTTATTGAGTAAATGCCAGTGCTCATAGCTTTTTTGCTGTTCAACTAATAGCTTTTGTTTGTCTTCAAGCGCTTCGCTATTTTGTTGATGGGTTTTAAGCTCAGTCGCAACTTGCAATAGTGCATTATTCGCTTGTACTTGTTGCTCTGAGGCTTGATTAAGCTGTAATTGCAGCTCATCTTCACCGAGAGCTGGCTTGTCTTTTTGATGCTGAGCCAGCGCTTGTTGTCGTTGTTTTAAAAGAGCCTCTGCGTCTTTTAAGCTACTTTCGCTGGTGTGGTAATCTGCCAGAGTTTGTTTGATTTCAGCGGGGCTTATTGTTAATAACTGACTAACGGCTTGCTCATCCAAGCTTGGGTGCTGCGCTTTAAAATCGTTAAACCACAGACTAAAGCGCTCATTAAGCGCTGCTTGCTCAGCGGTGAGCTCTTTTTCACGCTCATCAAAATTGGCGATTTGAATGGCTTGTTCGTCACGCGCCTTCACCGCATTACTATGGTTTTTCTGGGCAAGTTGCAGTGCCTGCTGCGCTGAATCTATCGCCTTTTCAAGCTCTGCTATAAACTCATCTACCGATATCGCTGCGTTACTAAATAAGCCCTCGCGCTTTGATTGTATCTGCGTTAATTCGTTTTCTGTTTGGCTTAGTTGCTCGTTGTACTGAGTTAAAGAGGCGTGTGCTTCGTTAAGCTGCGGCGTTACATGTGTAAGGTGCTGCTCAATGGCTTTTAAGCTAGTTTTAAGCTCATCCGCCGTTTGCAGCGAAGCTTGATAAGCCTCAACGTGCTCTGCAATGTTCTCTAAAGAAATGCTTTGTGTATTGAGTGCCAGCCACCAAGGTGCACTGGTGAACTGTTGATTCAGGGTCGTATAAAGCTGCTGATGCTCATCATTGAGCTCATTTAAACGAGTTTGCAGATTATTTAGCTGTTGCTGCAATTCATTTAATTGCTGCTCTTTGCTATGTAGTGTTTGCCCTTGCTGATTATACTCAGCTTGCTTAGCTGCAAGCGTGTTTTGCAGTTGTTGTTGCTGCTCAAGGGTTTTGTAGTATTGCTGTTTTTGCAGGCTGAGCTGTTGTTGACGCTCGTTCAACTGATCTTCGGTTAAATCATTTAGCTCAGTACGATTAGCTGCCATGGTTTCTTTGAGGCTCTGTTGTTGAGCGCTCAGTTCTGAGATTTGCTCAGTTAACGAGCTTATCTGTTGGCTGCATGCCGCCAGCTCATTACTTTTAGCTTGCTGTAATGCTTGCTGAGCATTTAAGTGCTGTTTGGCGTTAGTTAGTTGGTTGGTAAAGTCGTTAATAAGCTGGCTAAATTGCTCGTTTACCATTTCTTCATGCATAAACGGGTGCTCTTTTGAGCCACATACTGCACACGGCTCCCCTGCTTTTAAAGTGGCGCGTAACTGGCTGACCCCTTCACTGGCTCTAAGCTGCACTTGTTGTAAGTTTTGCTCACAAAATGAAACCTGCTGCTGCGCTTGCTCTGCCCCTTGCTGCGCATCTTTTAATGCTGTTTGTAGTTGCTGCTCAGTTTGGCTTAATGTGTTTAGCTGGGTTTGCCAATTTTTTAACTGCTGATGATTAGTTTGCCATACTTGGCGCTTTTCAATCAGGTGTTTAATCGCCTCAAGCCCCGCATCAATATCCGCCATTGATTGGGTGTTTAAACTCGATTTAAAGGCGGTATCTTGCTCATTTAGGCGCTTAATTTCTTGCTCAAGGGCTTGGTATTGAGTTTTACACTGCTGAGCAGCTGTTTGCTGCTCATCAATTTTAGGTTGAAGAGCTTTTACGTTTTGCTGTGATTGGCTAATTGTGTGCTGTTGCTGGCTAAAGCGGCTTAACTCACTTTTATAGAATGACCAGTCTTTTGCTAATGGTTGCCATTGTGCGTGTGTTTCTAAATAGCTATTTATTTGTGCTTGTTGATCGAGCTGTTTTTGCTGCTCTGCTTTATGGCTATTTAGTGTATTAGTCAGCTCTTGATGATGGTGTTTTGCTTTCTCTGCTTGTAATTTTTGTGCTGCTGCTTGCTGGTTTAATACGGCAAGTTGCTTATCTAACTCACGGGCCTGGCTAATAATAGGCTGCGCTTCTTTTTGTGCTTGCTTTGCTTGGTTTAGTTGCGCGGTTTGCTTCTCAAGTGTTTGCTCAGCGTCTTTGATCAGTGTTTTATGGTCAACATTTAAAAGCTGCTCACGGTTTTTAATAAGTTGCCCATGTTGAGCAGCAATCGAAGTAACGCGCTCGCGGTTATCTTTTATTTCTAGGCATTGCTGGGCTTGTTTCGCTTCAGTGGCTTTTTCAGCAAGCGCGTGCATTTGTTGCTGTAACTCTTGCTTTGCTTGCTCTGCCTGGTTTAGCTGCTGTTGCTGCTGAGATGCTTGCTTGTACCACGTTTGGTACTGTTCAAATTGTTTTATTTGCTTTTGCAACTCAGCAAGTTTAGCCTCAAGCGCTTTTTGTTCTGCTTGTTTCGTTTCGACCTCTTCAGGGCTTAAAACCTGATAGTTACTTAAACTTAACTTTAACTGCTCTAATGCTTGCAGCTGATCACGATGGCGTTCAAAAATTCGCTGACCAATACGGCTAAATTTATCGGTGCCTGTTAAGCATTCAAGTAGTTGCGCACGCTCATCTCCTGTTGCTTTTAAAAATGCGGCGAATTCATGTTGCGCAAGCAGTACTGCTCTTGAGAACTGCTCAAAGCTCAAACCAATAATACGCTCGATTTCTTTACTTGCTGCGCTTCTATCAGCGATAAGGGTTTCATCAGGTAAAGAGTGCAGGCTATGTTGTGCAGGTTGTAACTTGCCATCGGCTTTATTACGCGCTCGGCTAAAACTTAACCTTGCTCGGTACTGCTGTTTATCTTGGCCAATGAAGTCAACTTCGGCATAGCCTTGCCCTGCCCCGCGGCGTAATAAATTACGCGAATCATTGAGTTTTATATTGTCGCCGTTAAAGTCAATTTTATTGCCTGTATCGCCGCGTAACCTTGCGGTTTTATTATAAAGCGCTAAGCAAATGGCATCGAGTAATGTGCTTTTACCGGCGCCAGTATCACCGGTGATGGCAAACAACCCTGCTTCTTTTAATGGTGAAGCGCTAAAGTCGACTTCGGCGTCTAAGATAGAGGCGAGTTGGTGAACACGAATCGCTAAAATTTTCATAGTAGGTCCTCTGCATTCAACTCATCGATCACTTGGCTTAGTAAGCCTTCTAGTTCTTTTGGCACCGCCTGCCCTGCCATATCTTTATTGTTTGCAAATGCTTGCTCTAAAAGTGAATGTGGATTTAGCGCTTCAATTTGCGAGACATCTTCAAATAGGGTTTGTTCATCGTCTTGCTGGTTGCTTTGCTGACGTACTCTTTCAATGCCACAAAACTTAACCTGCTTACCTTCAAGGGCTTGTTCTATTTGTTCTCTAAAAGTGGTGTCCGTGTCATGGGCGCTCAATTTAACCCGCAGATATGGCGCTAAATCTTCATCTGTTAAATCGAGTTGCTTTATAAGCTCACAGAGTTCGTTCAGTGGCACACAGTCTTTTTCTGGTAGCAACATGACTTTACAAAAGCTAGGAATGTAAAGGGGGTTTACAGAAGTACCGGAGTCACTAATCTCGACTAGCACAACTTGATGCTGATAGCGTCTTTCAGAAAATGACATCGGCATTGGCGTGCCACTGTAGCGAATGGTCTCTTTTTTCGCGACTGTCTGAGCCTTATGAAGATGCCCTAGCGCGACATAATCAGGTTGATCAGTAAATATGCTTGCCGATATCGCATCTTCACCACCAATAACTAAGTTACGTTCAGAGTCAGATGAGATGTCTCCACCTTTTGCATGCAGGTGGCCCATAGCTATTAATGGCGCGTTAGGTAATTCGTTTGCTGCTTGCAATGCATCTTTGTAAGCAAGGGCAACGGCTTGGTTGTAACTTAACGGTTGCTCTTGTTGGCGGTTATAGCTGCTTAAATCACTGCTACGTAAAAATGGCATGGCAACAACATTCGCATCGCCGTATTTTGTGCTGATTGGCAGTACTACTTCATGAGGAGCATTGCTATCAAAGCGGCCAACAACATGGGTATCAAACTGAGCCAATAAAGGTTTTGCCGCCATAATACGATTTGCTGAATCATGGTTGCCAGCAATAATCACTATGTGTAAGTCAGGGCAATGTTGCTTAGTGGTTTTAATAAATTGGTAGAGTTGGTTTTCTGCGCTGGCAGGAGGTGTTGCCGTATGATAAATGTCACCCGCAACCAGTAGTAAGTCGATCTGTTCTGACACAAGCGTATCGGTTAACCAAGCTAGAAATGCTTGATGCTCATCGAATCGGGAATGCTCGTAGAATTGTTGGCCTAAATGCCAATCAGATGTATGAAGGACTTTCATTAAACGCTCTTATTATTTATTAAGAGCGTCAATATACCTAAGCTGAGCCAAGATGCCCAGCCTGGTTTGTTAACTTAAGCTATACCAAGCAAAAACCACCATAGGCAATGCTAACAATGCCATTATCATAGGTACTTTAAGCGCTTTAGTTTGCTTAGCTTGTAAAATCTTAAGGGCATTTGTTTCATTACATGCCGCTACTTTGTCGATATAAAAATACCCTGAATCTAGGTACTGTTTACAATTTTGTTCGTCCGCTGGAATTGCAATTAGTTCTTGTTGTTTTTTTAGGATATAGAAATCCATACGCTCACCGAATTCTATGCTGATTACCAAACATTTTGGGGTTTAAAATGCATGCTTCGCAGACCCCAAAATCAAAAAAGTGGGCGATTTTAAATACAAATGGCAGTAAATTTCAATAGCAAATGTCGCAAAATTTAATTTATTGCAAAAATAATGGCAATTAAGGATAAAATTACCAGTGCAGTCGGGTAAATTAGCCACTTTTTAGACCCATTTACACTCGGGTTCGTGCGAGATAATGCATCTGACTCATCACAAGCTGCAATCACTTCGACAAATTCAAATCCGCGTTCTTTGTACTCGTTTAGAATTGATTCTTGAGCAGGAATGGCTGCTAAACGAGAGTCTTTTTTTACAATATAAAACTTCATCTAATCACCCTTTCATCATTAACTAGAATTTAAGCAGAGTATCTAATGATTAACTGTAATACTTTGGGATGAATTAGTGCTGAACTAAAATTAACCAGTGTATTGTAAAGGGGGTTTACAAGGTGTTAATTAAGGCAATTTTTTTGTGAAAAATAGGTCTTCAATAAAACATCGAATACTACCCGAAAAATCCCGCACTTTATCGTTATTTTATTGCAACTTTGTTAGCAGTTTGCGATGGTACGCTGGCAAATTAATTACAGGATTAACAATGAAAAAAGCAGTTCTCAAATTGAGTGCTTTGGTATTGCCTTTAGCAGTATCTTCAGCTGTGATGGCGTCATCTGTTGAGCAAACTAAAGGCTCATTCGTTGACAAGTTCCGTCAGCTAGATGAAGCACTTCCAACTCCAAACGTATACCGTAGTGCAGCCGGTGAACCCGCTGAAAATTACTGGCAACAGCAAGTAAACTACGACATCGATGTAAAGCTTGATGAAAAGAAACGCCGCTTAACAGCAAGCCAAACTATCGAATACAAAAATAACTCGCCGCACACCTTAAAATATCTTTGGTTACAACTAGACCAAAATATCTTTAAATCTGACTCAATTGCAGAAATGACTTCAACTTTCAATGGTAAAACATTGCAAGGTGACCCTCAGCCAAAATCAACTAAATTGAGCCTAGGTCAGTTACGTCGTCAGCAATTCATGGCCGACAACGAGCTGGGTTATCAAATCGCCAATGTTAAAGACGAAGACGGAAAAGAGCTTAAAGTTACTGTAGTAGATACCTTAATGCGTATCGACTTAAACGAGCCGCTTAAACCGGGTAAAGACGTTGAGTTCAGCATGGACTTCGCCTTTAACATTGTTGAAGAAGACGCCGTTGGTGCACGTTCAGGTTATGAACACTTTGAAGAAGATGGTAACGATATCTTCTTATTAGCGCAGTGGTTCCCTCGTCTTGCTGCATACACTGACTATGAAGCCTGGACTAACAAAGCTTTCTTAGGAAGCGGTGAGTTCACTCTTGAGTTTGGTGACTACGATGTAGAAATTACAGTACCTGCTGATCACATCGTATCGGCAACAGGTAAGCTTGATAACCCAAGCAGCGTTCTGACTAGCACACAGCGTAAGCGTCTTGAACAAGCTGAAGATGCTAAGCGCCCTGTTTTCATCGTGACTGAAGAAGAAGCGTTAGAAAACGAGAAAGAAGGCACAAACAAAACTAAAACATGGCACTTTAAAGCTGAAAACGTACGTGACTTTGCGTGGGCTTCTTCACGTAAGTTTATGTGGGACGCAAAAGGCTATCATCAAGGCGGTAAAGATCAGCCGTTAGTAATGGCAATGTCTTTCTACCCGAAAGAAGGTGGCGACCTTTGGAAGAAGTACTCTACTGAAGCTGTTGTTCATACAATGGAAGTGTATTCGCGCTTCTCGTTTGACTACCCTTACCCTGTGGCTCAGTCTGTAAATGGTCCTGTAGGTGGTATGGAATATCCAATGATCACCTTCAATGGCCCGCGTACTGACCTACAAGACGACGGTACACGTACTTACTCACAAGCAGAAAAGCGTTTCTTAATCGGCGTTGTTATCCACGAAGTAGGTCACATTTACTTCCCTATGGTGGTTAACTCTGATGAACGTCAATGGACGTGGATGGATGAAGGTCTTAACAGCTTCTTAGATGGTGTTGCTGGTCGTGAATGGGACCACACAATTCCTTGGGGTGTTGAGCCTCGCGATGTTGTTGCATACATGAAGTCTGAAAACCAAGTGCCGGTTATGACACAGTCAGACAGCGTATTACGTTTAGGCCCAAATGCTTATACTAAGCCTGCTGCTGCACTTAACATTTTACGTGAAGTGATCCTTGGCCGTGAGTTATTCGACTTTGCATTTAAAGAATATGCACAGCGTTGGAAGTACAAGCGCCCTACTCCAGCTGATTTCTTCCGTACTATGGAAGAAGCATCAGGTGTTGACCTTGATTGGTTCTGGCGTGGTTGGTTCTACACTACAGATCACGTTGATATCTCGCTAGACAAGGTTTACCAACTTCGTTTAGATACCAAAAACCCTGATATCGACTTTAATCGTTTACGTGATATTGAAGCTGATAAGCCAATGCCGTTATTCGTAAAACGTAATAAAGAAGAAGGCAAAAAACTGTGGGTTGAAGAAAACCCAGACGTAACTGACTTCTACGACGAAAACGACCGCTTCACAGTAACTAACAAAGAGCGCAACGCGTATAACAAATTCCTTAAAGGTCTAGAGCCTTGGGAACGTAAAACGTTTGAGCGTGCAATCAAAGAAGATAAAAACTACTACGTACTTGAGTTCTCAAACTTAGGTGGCTTAGTCATGCCTATCTTATTAGAGCTTACTTATGAAGATGGTACGAAAGAAGAGCAGTACATTCCGGCTGAAATCTGGCGTCGTAACCACAAGCATGTACAAAAGCTAATTGTTACAGAAAAAGGTAAAAACCTAGTGTCTGTAACAGTCGACCCACGCTGGGAAACAGCGGATGTTGATGTAGAAAACAACAACTACCCGCGTCGTATTATTCCATCACGCATTGAAGTGTACAAACGTGAGAAGAGTAAAGCGAAAGTTAGCCGCGATATCATGCAAGATATTAAAACTGAGCTGAAAAAAGACGACGATAAAGATGCCCAGGAGCAACAATAATGCGCTTTACAGCCATTATTCTTGCTTTATTACTGAGTGCGCCAAGCATGGCGCACCAGTTAAAAGCATCTGTGACAACGGTGCTGTTTAATAAACGCACCAACAACATAGAGCTGATGCATCGTTTTTATTTACATGATACAGAGCACGCCGTTGAACATTTGTTTGACGGCAATGCTGATATCTTAAGTAATAAAGAAGATCAAAAGCGTTTTGCTGATTATGTTGAGTCACATATTGCTCTACAAACTTTAGGTGGCAAACCACTTGAACTTAAAGATGTGGGTGCGCAAGTTGATGGTAAATTCTTTTGGGTTTATCAAGAAGTCACGATACCTGAAGGAATTCATGGCATTCGTATGAGCAACGGAGCACTTCGTGACCTATGGCCAGCACAAGTGAATATGGTAAACATTGAAGGCAAAGGAAAAGTAAAAACACTGACGTTTAGCCAAGATGATACCTGGCTTGAGGCAAGGTTTGAGTCGGTCAATCCAGAATAATACCAATCCAAAAGGATTAAAAAAGTTCCTTTTTTAATCCTTTGATCCTTTAATTAACCCATTTCGTAAACTATCTTATTAATGGGCTTCAAAATTTTCCCAACTCTCATATACAGGGATTTATATGACTATCCATGACAACAATATCCGTGGTGTAATCTTTGACTTAGATGGTACTTTGGTTTCATCAGAGTTGGATTTTTCGCTTATCAAAGCGCAGGTAGGCTGTCCTGTTGAGAATGACTTACTTGCTTACATTGCATCATTACCTTCGCCTTACATGCGTGAAGAGGCGATGAACATAGTTCATCAGCATGAACTCATAGATGCACAACACGCTCATTTATTGCCAGGTGTTGCTGATGCAATTACTAGGCTTAAAGAAAATAACATCCCGATGGCGATTGTAACTCGTAACTACGACCGTGCAGCTGCTATTAAATTAAAGAATAACCCCTTACCAATAGAAACTGTGCTGACTCGCTCTGATGCGCCAGCTAAGCCTGATCCAAGTGCCTTGAATGCGATTGCTACACTATGGGAGCTTGATCAGTCTGAGTTACTATATGTTGGCGATTACTTATTTGATATTCAGGCTGCGCATAATGCCAATATGCGTGCTTGCTTGTACGCACCAGATGAAATTCCTGAGTATGCGAATCAGGCCGATTATGTAATGCATCATTTTTCAGAACTACCTACTTTGGTTGACTCATTCCAAGAAAATAAGGTGTTATGTTAAATAGCCTTGTTTTTTATTTTTCCTGAGTAATTGTTAGTTTTTTATTTTTCAAAATGTCCAAGTACTAGCCCAAGCCGTCATGAGTTGCTAAAATATCGGCAATTATCAAATGTATTCATAGAGGCATAAGATGGGCAGAGCATTTGAAGTCCGCAAAAACGCCATGGCTAAAACAGCCAATGCAAAAACTAAAGTAAATTCTAAGTACGGTAAAGAAATCTACGTTGTTGCTAAAAATGGCGAACCAGATCCAGAAGTTAACCAAGCGCTAAAACGTATTATTGAGCGTGCAAAAAAAGACCAAGTTCCAGCACACGTAATCGATAATGCAATCAAAAAAGCCGCCGGTGGAGCAGGGGAAGACTATTCTCCAGCACGTTACGAAGGCTATGGCCCGGGTAACTGTATGGTAATTGTAGACTGTTTAACTGATAACCCTAACCGTACTATCAAAGATGTACGTTTACCGTTTACAAAAACAGATTCAAAAATTGGCACACCGGGTTGTGTAGCGCATATGTTCGATCACTTAGCTGTTTTAGGCTTTGAAGGTGATGACGACGAAGTTGTACTTGAAGCGCTAATGATGGCTGATGTAGACGTAACTGATGTAGAAGTAGAAGATGGCAAAGTGTCAGTTTTCGCTCCACATACTGAGTACTACAAAGCAAAAACTGCTCTTGAAGAAGCATTTGAAGGTATTAACTTTGAAGTAGACGAAATCACGTTTGTACCACAAGTTCATACTGACATCACTGATCCAGATGATATCGCAAACTTTGAAAAGTTTATTTCTATGCTTGATGACTGTGATGACGTGCAAAACGTTTATCACAATGCGATTGTCAAAAACTAATTTTTAAAAAATTAGTACGTTTTAGTACGTAAAAAGGGGCATTTGGTAACAAATGCCCCTTTTTTAATAGATTTTTATTATGCCATGAATGATGGCTATTCACTGTCGTTATGAGTTCAATTGATATTAGTCAAAAAAAAGCAGCCCTTGGGCTGCTATGAACGACACATGAAACTCGAAGGGGAGTTGTGTAGTGGCTAATTTAACGACTTATACTTTATACGGAACGCATGCAATAATGGTTCAGTATAGCCACTAGGTTGTTTAACTCCCTCTAATACAAGGGCTAAAGCTGCTTGATAAGCAACGCTTTGTGCTAAAGTTTCGGCTGAATCAGCCATATTATTGTAGGCCGGATCACCTTCATTTTGACCATCAACAACTTTCGCCATGCGTGCCATGGTTTTTCTAATTTGCTCTTCAGAACAAACGCCATGATACAGCCAGTTGGCCATGTGCTGGCTTGAAATACGCAGTGTGGCACGGTCTTCCATTAAACCGACATGGTTGATGTCTGGTACTTTTGAGCAACCAATACCTTGGTCAATCCAACGCACAACATAACCTAAAATACCCTGAGCATTGTTATCAAGTTCGGCTTGAATATCTTCTTTGCTTAAGCTGCTGGCATCTTTCATAAGCGGCGGAGTGAGTAAGCTGGTAAGGCTTGCTTCTTTGCGGTCCATAAGCGCTTTTTGACAAGCAAATACATCAATATCATGATAATGCATGGCATGCAGTGTTGCAGCAGTAGGAGAGGGCACCCACGCGGTATTTGCACCACTTTTCGGATGACCACTTTTTTGTTCCATCATTAACGCCATTTTATCTGGCATTGGCCACATGCCTTTGCCAATCTGTGCTTTACCACTAAGGCCAGTTGCAAGACCAATATCTACGTTGCGGTCTTCGTATGCGCTGATCCAAGGTTCAAGTTTAATAGCGCCTTTTGGCAGTACTACACCTGCTTGCATTGAAGTATGAATTTCGTCACCAGTGCGGTCTAAGAAGCCGGTATTGATGAATACAACACGCTTTTTAGCTTCGAAAATACAGGCTTTTAAGTTAGCTGATGTACGGCGTTCTTCATCCATAATACCCATTTTAATGGTGTTTGCTGGTAAGCCTAACAGCTGCTCCACACGCGTAAATAGAGTATTTGTAAATGCCACTTCTTCTGGGCCATGCATTTTTGGTTTAACAATATTAATGCTATTAGCTGTTGAATTTTTAAGGCTGCTTGTACCTTTTAAGTCATGAAGTGCTGCAGTGCTGGTGATAATGGCATCCATAATGCCCTCAAACACGTCATTGCCTTCACTATCTTGGATAGCTGGGTTAGTCATTAAGTGGCCAACATTACGCACAAACATCATGCTACGGCCTTTTAGCGTGATTGTTTCACCACTTAAAGCTTGATATTGGCGGTCTTGTGCTAAACGGCGTTCAATGGTTTTACCGCCTTTGTTAAATGCTTCTACAAGATTTCCTTGCATTAAACCAAGCCAGTTTTGATAAACGTTTACTTTGTCTTCGGCATCAACGGCAGCAACAGAATCTTCACAGTCCATAATTGTTGTAAGGGCTGCTTCTAGTAGTACATCTTTAAGGCCTGCTTTATCTGCTTGGCCGATTGGGTGATGATGGTCAATTTGCAGTTCTACATGTAAGCCATTATTTTTCAATAAGATAGCGCTTGGGTTTTGCGCTTCACCTTGGTAGCCAATAAGTTGTTCAGGATTTGCTAAACGAACCTGACTACTGTCACGTAATGTGATTAAAAGCTCATTATTTACCACCGAATAGCTGGTGCTTTCGATGTGTGAGCCATTTGCTAAAGGCAATGCTTTATCGAGGAACTGGCGGGCATAAGCCATTACTTTAAAGCCACGTACAGGGTTGTATGTAGAGCCTTTCTCAGCGCCGTCGTCTTCACTTAACACATCAGTGCCGTATAGCGCATCATACAAAGAGCCCCAGCGTGCATTTGCTGCATTTAAGGCAAAGCGTGCATTGCTTACTGGCACAACAAGCTGCGGCCCTGCAGTGCTTGCGATTTCAGGCTCTACTTGCTCTGTTTCTATGCTGAAGCTAGCTGGCTCAGGAACGAGGTAGCCAATGTCTTCAAGGAATGCTTGATAGTTAGTTGCATCCCATACCGGCTGCTGCTTATGGTAGTCATCAATCTTAGCTTGTAGTTGTTCGCGTTTTTCTAAAAGCGCACGATTGATTGGCGTTAGTTCATTGACGATATCAGCAAAACCTTGCCAAAAGGTGTCTGTGCTAATGCCTGTTCCAGGTAAAAGTTGCTGTTCAACAAACTGTGCAAGTTGTTGATCAACGCTTAAACCGTTAAGTGAGAGAGTGGTCATAATAATGTCCTTTAAACGAGCTTAATTTGATCATTCATGGTTCAACCATATCGTAAAAAAGGCTAATAAGCAGGCTATTTACCATTCACTAAAAATATAGTGGCAATAACAACTATAAATTTACTAAATCCAAAAAATCCGCCTAATGTTGAATTAAGCGCTACGAAGCAAACGCAAAGTAGCCACTCTCACTAACAAAAAATAGATAACCCGTTCGAAGGATTTTTATTATGACAACATATCAACGCGAAACCGATAACCTAGCTACTTTATGTCAAACACAAGGCAAAACGTGGCAGTCAATCAACCCTGAATACGCAAGCCGTATGCGCTTACAAAACCGTTTTCGTACGGGTCTAGACATTGCTCAATACACTGCAGACATTATGCGTGCAGACATGGCAGCTTATGATGCTGACCACAGCCAATACACACAATCATTAGGTTGTTGGCATGGTTTCACTGCACAGCAAATGATGATGGCAATTAAACGTCATAACAAAACAACCAAACGCAGCTATGTATACCTAAGTGGCTGGATGGTTGCGGCACTTCGCTCTGAGTTTGGTCCATTACCTGACCAAAGTATGCATGAAAAAACATCTGTTCCAGCGCTAATCGAAGAAATCTACACTTTCTTAAAGCAAGCTGATGCACGTGAACTTGACCACCTTTACAAAGACCTAGACGAAGCGAAAGCAAACGGCGGTGATGTTCAAGCAGTACTAAATAAAATCGATAACTTCGAAAGCCATGTTGTGCCAATTATTGCTGATATCGATGCGGGTTTCGGTAACGAAGAAGCAACTTACTTACTGGCTAAAAAGATGATTGAAGCGGGTGCATGTGCTATCCAAATCGAGAACCAAGTATCTGACGCAAAACAATGTGGTCACCAAGCTGGTAAAGTAACTGTACCGCATGAAGATTTCCTAGCAAAAATTAACGCTGTTCGTTACGCATTCTTAGAGCTTGGTATTGATAACGGTATTATCGTTGCTCGTACTGACTCATTAGGTGCAAGCCTTACTCAAAAAGTGCCTGTATCTAAAACACCTGGCGACCTTGCTAGCCAATACACGTCGTTCCTTGAAACAACACCAGTAAACAGTGTAGATGACTTAAATGAAGGCGACACAGCAATGAAGCTGAATGGTCAGCTTTGCAAACCAACACGTTTAGATAATGGTTTATACCAGTTCCGTGAAGGCACAGAGAAAGACCGCGTAGTTCTTGACTGTGTAACAAGCTTACAATCAGGCGCAGACTTACTGTGGATTGAAACAGAAAAGCCAAACGTTAAACAAATCGCTGAGCTTGTAAACCGCGTTAAAGAGCAAGTACCAAATGCTAAGCTGGTATACAACAACTCACCGTCGTTCAACTGGACACTTAAATTCCGTGAGCAAGTATATGCTGAGTGGCAAGAACAAGGTAAAGACCTATCTGCTTACCCAAGCATCGATGACAATAAAGCATTAATGGCGCCAGAAATGGATGACACAGAGCTTGCAGCGGCAGCAGACGTACTTGTACAAAACTTCCAAAAAGATGGTGCACGTGAAGCGGGTATCTTCCACCACCTAATCACGCTACCAACTTACCATACAGCGGCGCTAAGCACTGATATTCTATCAGAAGGCTATTTCGGCGACCTAGGTATGCTAGCGTATGTTCGCGACGTACAACGTCAAGAAATCCGCCGTGAGCAAGCATCAGTGAAACACCAAGACCTAGCAGGTTCTAACATTGGTGATACTCATAAAGAGTACTTCTCTGGTGAAAATGCGCTTAAAGCCGGTGGTGAAGCAAATACCATGAACCAGTTCTAACCAAGTTGTAATTTCCTTTATAGCTATTCAATAATGTTGTTAGGGGCCTTCGGGCCCTTTTTCGCTTTTTAGCTATCAGCTTTCAGCCGTCAGCCATCAGACTCGAACCTCGAACCTCGAACCTCGAACCTCGAACCTCGAACCTCGAACCTCGAACCTCGAACCTCGAACCTCGAACCTCGCACCTCACACCTCGCATCTCGCACCTCGCATCTCGGATCACTCCTTAACCAAGTCTTGGATCAGCCATTTACTAGCTTTATAAAAATACAGATCACGCATTTACCAGCTTAAGAATTTTAGATCAGGATTTAACTACCTCCGCCTCATGAGCCTTAATTTAGGGCTTATTGGCAGAGCACAGCCTCTAGAATGGCTAAAATTAGGTCATATAAACGGCAATTTAATGCTGTTTTGTAAAATCTTGCGATTTACAAACCGATTTTTTATTAACTCACCCAAGCTATAAACCGATTTTTTACCAACTCAACATCCTCACAAACCAAAATTTTACTAACTGAAGCTAGGTTTTTAGCGGCACAAACCGATTTTTTACTAACTCAAGTTACTGATTTTGGCTATAAACCGATTTTTTACTAACTGCTTTTGGATTAATGTCCGATATTTGAAAAATGTATGTAAGGAATTACTCACATTGTGACTGTAAAGGGGGTTTACAGGAAAAGAGAGCTATCAGCTTTCAGCCGTCAGCTATCAGATTGAGATTCAAAAGTTAGCAAGAGTAAAGTTAGAAAGGGGAAACTTAGCAAGAGTAAGTTAGAAAGGGGAAAGTAGCAGCGGGTTTACCCCGCGTTATAGTTTTACTAAATGACGCGGCATAAAGCCGCTGCTACAGGTAAGTGTGAAACATATTTTATGTTTTGTGTATGGCGCGGCATAAAGCCGCACTTAAACTATTGCTCGCAACTCGCAACTCGCAACTCGCAACTCGCAACTCGCAACTCGCAACTCGCAACTCGCAACTCGCAACTCGCAACTCGCCACTACTTACTATGTTTATCAAACCACCATTGAATATAGGCGACTTTGGTCATCAGGTTTGATGGGCGAGCGGTAATACCATGTGAGGCATTAGGAATACGCACCATCGCTGTATCAACACCTTGTAGCTTCAACGCTTGGTAGAATTGCTCGGTTTCAGAAATCGGGGTGCGATAGTCTGATTCACCGGTTAATAGCATAGTTGGTGTTTTTACATTGCCCACATAACTAATAGGTGAGCGCTTCATATAATGCTCAATATTGTCCCATGGTTTACCTGGGAACCAATAGTCAGCAAAGAAAGGGTAGAAATCAGCAGTTAGTACAAAGCTGATCCAATTGATAACAGGTTTAGCAACAACAGCTGCTGCAAAGCGGTCTGTATGACCCACAATCCATGCAGTTAAAACACCGCCACCTGAACCGCCGGTAACGAATAGTTTGCTTTCATCAATAAAGCCTTTATTGATGACAGCATCAACACCAGTCATTAAGTCATCAAAGTCATTACTTGGGTAGTTATGATGAATTGTTTGCGCAAACTCTTTACCGTATGAGTCACTGCCGCGCGGGTTCATATAAAGTACAACATTACCTTTGGCTGCGTATAATTGTACTTCAGGGCTAAAGTGAGGACCGTAGTTTGCAACAGGGCCGCCGTGGATCTCTAAAACAAGTGGGTACTTTTTGTTTTTATCAAAACCCGGTGGGTAAGCAATCCAACCTTGAATAGCCAAACCGTCGTGGCTTGATTTAACCCAAATTTCTTCAACCTTAGCCAGCTCTTTGTCACCCAGTGCATCTTCGTTTAATTGTGTTAAACGCGCGGTTTTACCGCGCTTAATTAATGCTACATCAGCTGGGCGTTGTGTATCTGCGAGTGTGAATGCAACTTCACCATCTTCGCTCACATCAAAATCACCACCTGAATACGGACGACCAAAGGCGACACTACCAATCTCTGAGGTAATCACCTTATGTTTACCACTACGCGGCTGGTAAGCTAGGTGTGTTTTACCTTCGCTATCGTAGCTAAAATAAAGACCTCTGCCGCTATCATCCCATTTTATATCTTCGACACTACGATCTAAATCAGCAGTGAGTACTGAGGTTTTACCTGATTTTAAATCAAGTAAATAAATGTCGCTGTTTTCATAGTTAGTCTTTTTATCATCATAGCCTGTGTATGCCAGGTAACGACCATTTGGAGAGACTTTAGGACGTGAATCTGGGCCTTTACGGTCTGTTATTTGGGTAATTGAACGATCCGCTAAACTAAGTTTATAGATTTCAGATTCAGTTGGGTGTAATTCATTATCTTCATAACGATTAGCCGAAAAATAAAACACATCGCCTTGTTCGTTAAAGCTAATAGCACCGCCGTGATCAAAATCACCAGAGCTCAATTGACGAGCATTGCCGCCCGTTGCACTGATAATAAAAAAGTGACGATAACCTTTTTCAGAGTAGCCACCGCCATCGGCACGGTAATAGGTATCGTCAATATATTTAGCTGGCTCTGCCCACTTAGCGCCTTCAGGCTTACCCGGTAAAGAAACTGGGCTTGCTGATTTTGCTGGCACAAACTGGCTAAACACCAATTGTTTGCCATCTGGTGTCCAAGTTAATCCGCCAGGGCTTTGCGTTAGGTTACTAATTTTTGCTACGTTACCGGTTTTTAACCATTTCACATAGATTTGGCTGCTACCATCTCGGGTAGAAATAAACGCTAAACGAGTTTCATCTGGTGACAATACCGGAGAGTAATCCATATGCACGCCAGACGTTAGTGGTAGCATGGTTTTACCATCTGGGTTCACTGACCAAATATTGCTGACTTTACGGTCGCTTTTGATATCCATGCGATTACGCACAAAGTAAATTGTATCGCCATTTTTTGTCATTTCTATTTGGTTGGCGTATTCAAGATCAAAAACATTTTCAAGTTGAAAGGTATTGCTAGCTCCTGCATGGCTGTAAAAGCTAGCTGCTGCAAGCAGTGCTAAAGACGTTTTAAACTTCATTTTATTTCCTTGTTAGTGAGCAGAAATTAGGGCTGTTAACCTGTTATAAAGTAACAACCATCAGAAATATAGTCCATTGCGATGAATGGAGAAATCAATAGACAGATGGTCATTTCCCTTTTATGTTGAGTACAGACACTTTTAAACGTAAGGAGCACACAATGATAGGTTACATCATGTTAGGCACTAACAACCTAGCTAAAGCAGTAAAGTATTACGATGAGTTGTTCGCCACTCTAAACGCCGAGCGCTTTTTAGAAACTGACCGCTTTGTCGCATGGAGCACAGGTCAAGATAAGCCCGGTTTTGCAATTACCAAACCTTATAACGATGAAAAAGCTATAGTGGGTAACGGCACTATGATTGCTCTAGCAGTCGAAACCCCAGCCCAAGTAGATGCCTTTTATAAAAAAGCCATAGAACTAGGTGGCACAGACGAAGGCGCCCCCGGCCCACGCGAAATGCCCGGCTTTTATGCGGGATACTTTAGAGACCTAGACGGTAACAAACTTAATGTGTTTTGTTTTACGCATGGGTAAAAAAAGTTAGCAAGGGGAAAGTTAGAAAGAGTAAAGTTAAAAGGCGCTAGGCTCTAGGAAACAGGGTCTAGCTTATGTAGCTTTATGCCGCGTAACTCTTAACTTTACTTTGCGCTATGCTTACATGGCACGCCAGTAACATCGCATAACTATCGGCTCTTCGCGCGAAATAAATTTCATGCTTACAAAAATCGTGGGGTTATCTTAAGCTGTGATTAGGAATCTGTTGTTCGGCGCTAAAGCACCTTATATGGACTCCTCCTATTGCACAATACCCTTCGTTAATTTTGTCAGACTGCGTGCTTATATGCGGGCTCATAAT
>NZ_JABVXF010000199.1 GCF_013349995.1 Pseudoalteromonas sp. 0303 | reverse complement strand
CTGAGCCATGATCAAACTCTTCAATTAAAAGTTTTTTCTGTCCCGAAGGACATGCTCAATGAATTCTGAATTTTGATTCTTTCGAATCGAATTGACTGTGCTGAAACAAGTAAACTTGTTTCCGTTGGTCACTCAGTTCAATTGAGACTCTAAATTTGTTTGCGTTACTTAGTAAACTAAGCGTCGCTGTTAGAACTCAATCTGTACGAGTGCCCACACAGATGATTGCTTTATATTGTTAAAGAACGTTTGAGATACTTTCGCGTCTCAAGGGCTGT
>NZ_JABVXF010000198.1 GCF_013349995.1 Pseudoalteromonas sp. 0303 | reverse complement strand
GATGGCCAAACTGTTACTGTTATTATCAGCGATGGTACAAACCAAGTTGAAACCACGGCGCTTGTGCAAAACGGCGAATACGTTACTGATCCGATTGATGCCAGCGCATTAAACGACGGCACACTCACCGCTACAGCAAGCGTGTCAGATTTAGCGGGTAACCCTGTAAACGCGCAAGATAGCGTTGAGCTTGATAACACTGCCGCCATTACCACAAGCATTGATAAAACAGCCGATGGCGTTATTAACGGTAACGGCGAAAGTGCAGCCATTGTTGT
>NZ_JABVXF010000197.1 GCF_013349995.1 Pseudoalteromonas sp. 0303 | reverse complement strand
AGCTCAGCTGGATAGAGTACCTGGCTACGAACCAGGCGGTCGGAGGTTCGAATCCTCCCGCGTCCGCCACTTTCTCTCAATTAGAGTTAAAGTGTCATAAACCGACGAAAGTCGGTTTTTTTGTGCCTGAAATTCACGTAGATGTGGTTGTTGGAGCGACTTCAGTCGCGAACATCACGTTTCCAAACCACAAATTCGCACTCAACTCATACCATTCCGCATAAAGATTAAATCAATTTAATCCATTCCCGATTGCACATTTTCTTCACTCGATCCGGGATTGAA
>NZ_JABVXF010000196.1 GCF_013349995.1 Pseudoalteromonas sp. 0303 | reverse complement strand
GCAAAGTCCAACAGTTGCTCAGGTCCCCACGCATAGTCGTGGTTACCAATCACACGTACGTCAAAAGCCATGGCTTTTATTGCTTCAACAGTGGCTAACCCTTGTGATGTTTGTTCAGCTACGGTGCCTTTTTCATAATCGTCACCGCCATTGGTAAATAAGGTGTTAGGGTTCTCAAGTTTTGCATTGTCGTAGTAACTGCGAATACGGCTGAATAACTGCTCTTTAAAGCCAAAGCGCGCGTGTAAATCAGCAACATGAATAAAGCGCACTGTTTGGTTACTGGCTGTGTCATTACATTG
>NZ_JABVXF010000195.1 GCF_013349995.1 Pseudoalteromonas sp. 0303 | reverse complement strand
GTAGCTCAGTTGGTTAGAGCACATCACTCATAATGATGGGGTCACAGGTTCAAATCCCGTCTTAGCCACCATTCTTTCTTAAGAATGGCTCTGCAGGAGTTAAAGCTGCGCTCAATGAAGAGTTTAAAATAACTACCAGTACTTTAAGTACGAATGATGCGGGAGTGGCGGAATTGGCCGATGTCTTGATTAAGACGCTGGATTTAGGTTCCCTTACTACAAACGCAAAAGGTATGCGGGAGTGGCGGAATTGGTAGACGCGCTGGATTTAGGTTCCAGTAACTTCGGTTGTGAGAGTTCAAGTCTCTCC
>NZ_JABVXF010000194.1 GCF_013349995.1 Pseudoalteromonas sp. 0303 | reverse complement strand
GACTGATAACCGCTCTGGCTCCGAGAAACAAGTGACTGCGTAATGTTATCTCTCCACGGTATTTGGCTATATGACCTATTCGCACTTTTCCACCACTTGAGTGTTGGCGAGGGGTGACACCAACATTGGCTGCCGCATTGCGTCCGCTCGTAAAATGGGTTGTGTCACTTAAGCTTATTAATAAACCAACCGCTGTGATAGGCCCGACACCCTCAAGTGCCAGTAAGCGTTCACATTGCTCATCTTGTTTTACTAAACCTGTCAGTAACTCATTTAATGTTTCTTTTAATGTTGATTGCGCTTTAAATAATTC
>NZ_JABVXF010000193.1 GCF_013349995.1 Pseudoalteromonas sp. 0303 | reverse complement strand
ATTGATGCAAGCGCACTAAACGATGGCACACTCACTGCCACAGCTAGCGTATCCGATGTGGCAGGCAACCCGATTTCAGCACAAGATTCAGTCGAGCTTGATAACACCGCAGCGATCACAACCAGCATTGATAAAACAGCCGATGGCGTGATTAATGGCAACGGCGAAAGCGCCGCCATGGTTATACGCGGCACAGTGACTGACGTTGAAGACGGCCAAACTGTTACCATCACTTTGAGCGATGGTATAAACGCGCCAATTGAAGTTCAAGCAACCGTTCAAAACGGCGAGTATGTTACCGATCCGATTGATGCAAGC
>NZ_JABVXF010000192.1 GCF_013349995.1 Pseudoalteromonas sp. 0303 | reverse complement strand
GTGGCGTCCCCAAGGGGATTCGAACCCCTGTTACCGCCGTGAAAGGGCGGTGTCCTAGGCCTCTAGACGATGGGGACGCAGAAATTGGTTTGCAAATCACTGATTTGCTATTTCTGCGTAAGATGAGACCGAGCCTGCGAGGCGAATGGCCTTAGCTTAAACAGAAAGTTTCTGTGTCACTAGGACAACTGAGTAGTTAAACTCGATTCAGACGAGTTCTTAATAACACAACACTTAAAGTAAGTGGCGTCCCCAAGGGGATTCGAACCCCTGTTACCGCCGTGAAAGGGCGGTGTCCTAGGCCTCTAGACGATGGGGAC
>NZ_JABVXF010000191.1 GCF_013349995.1 Pseudoalteromonas sp. 0303 | reverse complement strand
GATTTAGCTAAACAGGCTCTTCACGATTGTGATCTGAATATGGCACATAGAGTTTATGCTGCTTGGACTATTCTAGAGTTTGGTAGTGTCGAAGATAAGAAAGAACTCGGGAAAATTGTACTTAGCGACGAATGGCCGCAAAGACTTAGACGCCAATTAATATCTAAATTATTACCTGAATCAATTACCTTGGATGAGTTTATAGCCTTGGCACAAGAGTTAGAAGAAGTATCTAATAATGTGCATGGGTTAGGTTATGAGCTGTATAAATGTGTAGAGTCTAAAGCAATAGATTTGAAGTCGGTAGCAACTATTCGAGAT
>NZ_JABVXF010000190.1 GCF_013349995.1 Pseudoalteromonas sp. 0303 | reverse complement strand
GGTGAAATAGACATCACCGCACCGACCATCACTCTTGATACCTTGGCCGATAGCAATGATGTGACACCGCTCATCAGTGGGCAAACCAGCGGGGCGACAGTGGGGAGCTTAGTGCTGCTCACTATCACTGACAGCGCCGGTAATGTACAAAGTGCGACAGCGACGGTGCAAGCGGATGGCAGTTGGTCTGTTGAGCCAAGTACCGCGTTAGCTGAGGGTGATTACACCGTGGTAGCCACGGTGAGTGATGCGGCGGGTAACGAAGGTAGCGATACAGAAACAGGCACCATCGATGTGACGGCACCAACGATGACCATCGATGCGCCAGCG
>NZ_JABVXF010000018.1 GCF_013349995.1 Pseudoalteromonas sp. 0303 | reverse complement strand
GAGTGGTGATCAGCTGACCTATGGTAACGGAACAATCACGGCATTATCGGGTAACACGCTGGACTATAACAGCGGCACGGTGGACAGCTTGAGTGGTAACACGTTGGACTATAACAGCGGCACGGTGGATACCTTGAGTGGTAACACGTTGGACTATAACAGCGGCACGGTGGACACCCTGAGCGGTAATCAACTGACCTATGGTAAGGGAACAATCACGGCATTATCGGGTAACACGCTGGACTATAACAGCGGCACGGTGGATACGCTAAGTGGTGATCAGCTGACCTATGGTAACGGAACAATCACGACATTATCGGGTAATGCACTGGACTATAACAGCGGCACGGTGGATACCCTGAATGGTGATCAGCTGACCTATGGTAACGGAGCAATCACGACATTATCGGGTAATACGCTGGACTATAACAGTGGTACAGTGGATACGCTTAGGGTTGTTTCGTTTAATGCTGATACTGCTTCAGTTGGTAATTTGTCATCGAATAAGGCAAATATAACAGAGTTGACAGCGGGTTCAGCTGATGTGACTGATTTAACGGCTGCTAATGCTAACTTGGCTAATGTTGATAGTATTGATGTTAGTGCTAATGAGTTTACTTCAGTTGATGTTGAGGTTGGTTCTGGTAGCGTTTCTGGCGATGCTTCTGTGGGGTCTGTATCTGCATCAAACCTGACGGTGAATAATAGCCTTCAGACTAACATTATTGAATCTAACAGTTCGTCTGTAGGTAATGCGTCTGCATCAAAACTGACCGTGCTGGGGGCGCTTAGCGCTTCAGGTATTAACGTCACTACAGCTAACATTAATTCGGGGAACATTGCCAGCGTAAGCGGTACAAGCGCGAACTATAACACTGTCACAGCAAATCAATTTAATGGCGGTTCATTCACCAGTAATAATGACTTTTACACTTCTCAAAGCTCTGTTAATAACAATCACCTTTTGATTACTGAGCAAAGAAGTAAGCTGGATAACTGCGTAGATGTCACTAAATACTGCATTCCGCAAACGCCTAGCGTGAATCTAACTTGTTCTTCGTGTAATTCGGCTGCGGCACGTTCAAGCTTTTCTGGCACTGCTACTGGTTCAATTTCGGGATGTAGGCAGGGCTGTTCTTATAGCTGGGTGACATCGGGGAGTGGGCTGAGCTTTTCCGGATGTAGTGGTGGTACTATTGCCAAAGGCGGTAGTGCTTCTCCATCATGCAGAGTATCAAGTTCGTTAGGGCCACAAGAAAGCGCCTCTGGTAGCATTCAGTTGATCGTGACTAATAGCCATTATACAAGTCGCACGGCTTCAGACAGTGTGAATGTCTCTTACACAAATACAACGCCAAATGATCCATTCAGAAACGTTGTAGCTGGTTGTTTTGTTGATACTGCTGCATTTGATACAGCTAAACAAAATTCGTGTATGGCTAATGGTTGGCCTGATAATACTTATACTGCGCTTCTAAGTGTGGGTGAGTATTTAGGTCGAGAGCATTTTCAGTTTAACACGCTATCTGATTGGGATATTACCTGGTCCGGAGATTGTACCGGCACTTCATATTCGTGTAAGTTCGATTTCAGACCTCGCACTGGCGACCAAAATTATTCGGCTGCCGTTTCAGTACGTCATAAGCCTACTGGTGAAACAAGAGCCTTTAGCGTGACTGTTAGATTCCACACTCTTGAGTAAAAAATTATGAATGAAAAAGGCCTTTTCCTGCAATGGCTGGAAATTGAGAAAAAGACAAAAACACAAAAAGCGGCCATAGAGGAATTAAACAACCACTGTGGCACAAAATATACCGAAAGCTGGCCCTCCAAAATGGAGGGTCGTGGGTACACGCTAGAGCGCATTCCCACTGATGTTCGACGTTATATGATGGATATCGTTTTACCTGAGTTGTTACCAGGTAAATCAGAAAATGAATATAAAAAACTAATAATAGCCTTGACGTAACTATACCGCAGCGGTATAGTCTAAGGGAGCTTTAATTTTGGGAATTCGTAATGAAAAAACTAATCAGCACAGTATGTTTGTCGGTAATGGCTGCTTCTGCAACGGCGGGAACAGGCGCTGATATTCGTGGGCTTCATGTTAATGAAAGTCCGGTTCAATATTTGCCAAAGGTGGCAACAAAAAGCACAGTTCAAAGTTATTCAGTATCATCTACGACCGCTGTTGGAAATGCTGCTGTGGCTGATGTTGTTGTGTTCTATCAGCCTTCTTATTTCGCAAAATATGGTGCATACGAGGCGCACAAGCGAATTGAAGCTTGGGTTGCGACCGCTAACGAAAGTTATGCCGCGCACGGTCTGAATTACCGCCTGTCTGTGTCTGATGTCATCGCAGTTGAATCGGTGTCAGATGATGTTCCTTATCAAGATGTTGTTGATGGTGATGGCAATATCGTTCAAGACGGTGCTGACTACCTTTTCTCACTGGCGGCATTGAATGAAGGAAGCCCTGAGTACACGGCTTATCAGGAAAAATGGAAAGGCGATCTGGTTGTATATGTTCGTGAGCAACGCCCTGAAGATACAGTGTTAGGCCTTGCCGGTATAGGCGGTGAGTATTCAAGCATGCTTGACAATGATGTTGCGCCTGAGCAATACACTACGTTTGCACACGAAGTTGGTCATAATATCGGTATGAACCACGAAGAAGCTAAGGCGTATGTGGGTCCAGAATACGCGAGAGCAACGATGTGTGGTGGTAATTACACAATCATGTATTCGGCTTCGCCAGCTGCTAAAACGCTGCATCATTATTCTTCGCCTGACTTATCTAGCGGTGGTGAGGTTTGTGGTAATGAAGATACAGCTAACAATGCTCGCGTTCTGGAAGAAAACTTTGTGGCAACTACTCAGCGCCGTGCAGGTGTTGAGGCGTTGGGAGTCGTATCGTTTGCTGAGACTGCTTTTTCAGGCAATGAAGAAGATGGCGTGGTGATCACATTGCAACGTGATGGTGACTTATCGCAAGCTGCATCGGTTAAATTATTTGCTGAAAGTGATACTGCGGAATGGGGTGTTGATTTCGTAGATGCTTATGTACTGGCAGAATTTGAAGCGGGTGCGGCCACTGCTGAAGTGGTCTACCCAATGGTAAAAGACAGTGAGAGCGAAAGCACTGAGTCTTTTTCAGTAACAATGAAATATGCTTATAAGTTGAGTGTTGGTGATGTGGCTACTGCAACGGTAAATGTTGCTGATGGCGCTCAAACTGGCACAGCTGGCATGTTCTCGGTTGCTGGGCCTTCAGAGTTGAATGAAGGTGATTCAGGTTTTTATGTTGTAAGTCGCGTTGGGGGTACTGGTGAAGCGGTTGTTAATGTCTCTGCGGTAGCTGGTAGTGCAGTTGCTGGGTCTGACTATGTTGCTCTAAATGAACAGCTTGTATTTGCTGAAGGTGAAGTTGAAAAATCAGTTACTTTGGTGACTATTGATGACCAAAAAGCAGAAACGAAAGAAAGTCTGACTATTGAAATTAATAGTCCTAGCGAAACTGCTGAGTACGATGTCAAGAGCGTGAATGTCGATATCTTTGATAATGATGATACGGTAGAGCCTGATGCTGGTACATTTGCGTTAAGCGCGTCAGCGACTAGCGTTTCTGAAGCTGCTGGTAGTGTGACGATTACGGTTACTCGAAGTGGTGGTTCTGAAGGAACAGCTGTTGTTCGGGTTTACACGGTAGCTGGTAGTGCGGTTGCTGGTACTGACTTTACTTCGTTAGATCAAGAATTGACATTCGCTGATGGTGAAACTGAAAAATCACTAACACTTCAGATTCTGGATGACTCTGATGATGAAGCTGGTAATACTTCATTTGATGTTGTCCTTGAGGGTGCGGGTGTAGAGGTTACAATAAGTACCATTACGATTACATTGACTGACAATGATAATGCCAGCTCTGGCGGTGATACTGGTGGGGACACTGGTAGCGAAAAGAGTGGCGGCAGCACAGGTTTTGGGTTTATGTTACTATTGGGTCTGATGGCGATATTCAGAAACAGTGGTTTCAATGCAAATAAAAAATCTATTTGAAAGTGCTTACTATAGGAGGTTGATTCTTGCATACATCATAGATGAGCAAGGGCCAATCTCCACAGTCGAAATAGTAGGCTTGCTTAACTGGCCTAAAAACACAGTTAAGACTAATATTAATGGTATACGAGATATGGGGATTGAGGTTGAGTACGTTGGTTCGCGAAAGACTGGCGGGTATCAACTCCATTCCTGGGGACCAATCAAGAAAAGCTGGGTTAAACAAAGATACAACGAAATTATTGAGTCTTTGGAAAACTTTAAAGCTAAGGAGTGACATTATGGGAATTGCAGGATTTTTAGGAGTGCTGGCCGTTGCAGTGTTCTTCTTGGTTAGCTTTTTTATTGGCTCTGATGACAACACTTCAGAAGATAAGCGCCAATTAGACGGTTTGGATGACGGTATCGGCGGCGTGTTCGTCAATGGTGAGCATATGACTCGCCAAGAGGCGGAAGATGCACAATCGCGTGGTGAGTTGTACGACACTTACTATTAGAAATTAGGCATGCCTAATTAAAGCTCAAGTTAAGCCCGCTTTATGCGGGTTTTTCTTTGTCTAAAAAAACCCTGTAAAAGTCACTGGGGTTTTTCTCAGCATTTCCTTTTTTATTACTGGACAATGCCCTTATAGAAATATTTGGGGGTGTCCTTTGTACCTATCGAAGCACGTTTTATTTGTTCTGGCGCTTGCGTCATCCAGCGCGGTTGCCAGTACGCAGCCTAAAGGTGGTTTCTCCGATACATGGCCTAAAAAAATCGAAGTCTTCTATGACTATAGTGCCGGTAACGTTTCTGAAGTTGAAGTGGCAGGAATAGAGCTCGTTTATTATCAGTTGGATAAGCCAGCTGGCCTGCAAGGTGAAATCAGTAAAAAGCTACCTACTAACCTTGACGATGCAGCTGCCTTCATGAGCCAGTATGCAAACAGTGAAGAGGGTAAAATACAAATACAAGCAATTGTAGATGGTTATCAGGGGGTTGGTAGAGCATATGGGTTAGGGGTGAATAAGTTGCCTGCTACAGTCATTGATGAGCGTTATGTGGTGTACGGAACTACTGATGTGAATCAGGCCCTGCGAATTTATCAAAAGCAAGGTGGCACTCATGAATAAGCGTTTGTTGTCTATGATGGCCCCCGCGCTGCTTGTTTTTTCATTCAAGCCTTTGCCTGCTAAAGCAGATATCAATAGCGTTGAAATAATACAGGAAAGCCTTTCATTTAGTTGTGTTGCATGGCGACCAACAGGTGTTTGTTTTTGGTTGAAGTGTAGGCCTTTCCCGCCTAGCTGTAGTGTGGAAACAAGCATTAAGGTTAAGCACTACAATCCCGATGCTATTGTGCAAGTGTATCAAACGCCAGGTGAAACGCCGTGGGGTGAAATGTCGTTTGTTTCTGAGCTTGTATCTTTAGGGCAATCTGGTAGCACTCCGGCTAATGCTGACCGCATAACCGCTAAAGATCGCTCTAAAGATAAGGGTAAGGATAAGCGTAAACAGTCATCTAAAATCATTTCTCGTCATGTTGACATCATTGGTAGTCCTGGTTTGTTACCTATATCTGAAGTGCTGGGTAGTACCGACTATGGTTGTGAAAGCGGTGTTCAGCCATTCCAGCCTTACTATGTGTCTACGCTCGATTATTACTCTTGGAAATTCCCTTATACAGAATTCCTTAAACTTGCCACGTTTGTTCCAGGTATGCGTGAAGTTGGTGAGCGCAATGATGGGCAGAATGAAACGTTTTTGTTTACAGGGCGGTTTGGCAACGTCTATCCCCGCATTGGTAGCCTGATGCAAAATGATACCTATAAAGCTTCGGCTGTCTTTGCTCAACGAGCGGCTGACTTAGTTACAGACCGCTCCGCACTTCATGTATATAACTTCCTTGGTGAAAAGAATAGCAAGGATGGTTGGTGGCCTCCAGGTCAAGTGAAGGAGTGGACATCGAAAGAGGGTAAATGGCAAATGCTCTATCCAAGAGCTGAAAGCCAATGTCATATATTTGGTGAAGACTCTACACGGAAAGACCGCACAATTGATACCGGCATGCCGAACATGACTGAATACGTTTATGACGGATATCAGCACAGACGTTCAGACGATGGTAATTACGCTTGGCAGTTATGGAGGCCTTACACATGCTGCGAAAAAAAAGGGCAGGTGTTCTTGTTCTCCATTGATACAGATTCAACAGGAAGATAATGATGAAAAAAAGTGTTATTGCATTGGCCGTAGCAGCCTTCTTTTTAACTAATGGGGCTGTGGTTTCAAAAGCTTCAGCGGCAGAGGATAAATTAGATCCTAGACTGGTGTTTGAAATTGGTGGTAAAGCCAAAATAAAGCAACGCCGAAATAGAAATATACCTGTAGGTGCTGGGGTCCGTTGGAAAACGCCAATGTGCGGTGATTTTGATATGTCACTGTCTGTTACCAATATCCTCAATGGCGTGACCGGCCAACTTGAAAAGTTGGGTGATGACCTGTTAGCGAGTGTGACCGGTGCTATATCGAATTGGCCGATGATGGAAATTGCGCGATCTGACCCGCAACTGTATGAGTTCATCCAGCAAGGTAAGCTTGAAGCAAGTGAATTGTTTAATGCTTCTGTCGCTTCCTGTGAAGAAATGACCGATAAAATGATTCGCGAAGGCTACGGTACGGGTGGTTCACCTGGAAGCTGGGTTGAAGTCTCAGGCTTTGAAGATTGGGGTGATTCAGATCCCGCATCAGATGACGTTGTTCAGGTAGAGGAAAACGTTGATAAAGATAAAGGTGATGGCGGTGTTAAATGGGTTGGGGGCGATAAAGCTGCTGGTAAACACCAGCCACCAATTGATACGGTTGCAGATACAGTAAAAGCGGGTGTTAATTTGTTGGCAAACCGTGATGTTAAAAGTCGGTCGAGCATCCCTGATAACGATAGAGCGCCGTGGTTTGTTAAATACTGGGATAGCCCTGGTGATGCCGCAGACTGGGTGACTGATATTGTTGGAGAAACAACAATTAGAACTTGTGTTGATTGTGAGCGGTTAAAGACAACCCCTGGAACTGGGGTTTATGCAAAAATGGAACAAGAGCAAAGGCGTATTGAAGATCGTCTGCTTGTGTTGCTTGATACCCCTATCACTGTTTATGACCCTGATACTTTGAAAGAAATATCTGCACCTGGTTATGCAATAACTCAACAAGTTATGGAAGCTTTAAAAAGTGAATCTTTATATCAAGGCGCGTTAGTTGAACGTTTAGCTGAAGAGGTCGCGACCGTTGATATGGTTGAGCGCTTGATAGCTGCTCGTCGAATTATGCTGTCTGGCCTAAAGGAAGCGCATGTGGCGCAAAACCCCGATGCGGTGAAAATCATTACTTCACGGATCACAGAGCTTGGTGAAGAAATGGACTTGCTTCGCCAAGATGCAGAATTAAGAGCATCTACTAAACAATCGGTTGCCGTGACACTGCTTAACAGAAAAGCGGGGCGTGAAAAGTATAACGGCGTTGCCCCAAGTGAAGATATGGCAGATGCCATTCGTAAAATGACAGGTCGAGGTCAGTAATGAATATTGAGAGAAAGGCAGTATTCAAATGGCTGTTGATTGGTGGTGGGATTTTGTTGCTCGCCACATTGGGGGTTAGCTTTTTGCTTAACCTTGCAGTCTCTTTGATGGAACAGAAAGAAGCTGTTTTGGAAGTTGGGAAACGCATAGACGGTGCTGGCAATTATTTTACAGTTATGCGCCTGTCTATTGTGGTTTTGTTGATTTTTTATTGGAAAGAGCTTGTAAGGTGGTTTGGCCGTGTTCAAAGCCTTAATCATCGTCAAGTGTTTTATCTTAAAACACTCTATCCCTACGTTGTTGGAACGTTAGTGCTTGTAGAGTTGTTAGGCTTGGTGTTTTAAGGGGGGCGCATGGTAGTTGATAGCACGATAGATGCTTATGGTATCTCACTCGCATTTTATATCTACGATGTGTTGTGGGATATCTTTGCTCAGACCGGTTTGGTTTACATCCCGATGATTGCGCTGATATTTGGTGCAGTAAAAAGCGCCTCTGAATCATCAATGGAAGACTTTAATACTAAATCTTCATTACGAACAGTTGCAATGGGGCTCTTCTTTATGCTGCTTGCTTTAGAGCTTGCGCTTTATCCAATGGTTCGACTCAAGTTTGATGACATTAAGTATTACTCTCGCCAATGTACGTCAGATACAACCGGAACTGGAACTATTACAACTGAGATTTTGGGCGAGGAAGCTGAATTTGTAGCTGAAAATATGGAGGTTCAACTTGGTGGCCGTGAAATTCGTTTGCCGGTGTTGTTTGCTGTTGCGCTTCGCATGTCTCAAGGTATTAAAAATTGGGCGGTAGAGGATTTGCCATGCTCTACGGATATTCGTTTACTTTCAGATGGTATGCTGTCTCAGCGTATAACTGATGAGGCGCTGCTTAACGAAACCAAAGAGTTTATTCAGTGGTGTTATAACCCAGCAAGACGTAAGTACCTGTCAGACTGGGATATGGGTTTGAGTGATGAGCAAAATTGGCCTGGGGGCCGAAAGCTGGTCATGGACAGAGGTTATTACGACAATTATGACGGTGATGGCTTTTATTCAAGAAAAGCGCGTCCAGGTTACGGAAACTCAGTCAACGAGTTACCGGAAAGTGAACAGCTACCCGCTGATTATGGTTTTCCAACGTGTAAAGAGTGGTGGTTAGGGGAAGGTGTGATCAATACGCCTTATGTCGCAGATGAAGCCCTTTCAACTAGGCTTTACGCAGGCGTTGAAGAGTGGTTAAGGGATAAAGAAGATGAAATATACGACACCTTAACAACACAGCTGAACCGTGTGAAAAATAGAAGTTATGTTTTCATTGCCAAAAAAGACGTTGTGGTAATGCAATCTCTATTTACTCCTATCAAGTTGTCTGAACTTAATTCTCTGTCAACTACGGACTATGGTACTCAAGGCGACGATGGTTTTACTGACTGGGCTTTCAGGGCAATGGGAACTATCGGTGTAGCTGGTAAGTCGATTGAGCAGTTTAGCGGTGCAAGTATGCTTCAGTTGTCTATGCCAATGGTAAAACCCTTTATCATTATGGTGATAGTGATCTCTTATTTGCCTGCTATGTTAATGTCCGGATTTAAGTGGAAGTACATAGGTTTGTTCCACGGTGTTGTAATGTCAATGATGTTTTGGCCGTTCTTTTGGGAACTTTCCCGACTTATTGATGACACGATGATGACAGCATTAGGTGTGGATTTTGATGAAGTGAACACGCAAATGTTGTCACAGTGGATTGCATCGGCTCTGTACCTGTATGCGCCTTTACTTTTCTCTACAGCGCTTGGGTGGGTAGGCATGGCCGGAGCTGATAGCGCATTCCAAAAAATGGCTGGCGGTGCTGGTAGTGCGGGTCAAAAAGGTGGTTCATATGCAGCCAATAAAGGTAAGTCAATGGGAAAAAGTATGGGTGGTAAAGCTATGGGCGGCATCAAAGGGAAGATGGGCAAATGACCGGTATACGTTCGGCTCGACTCGTTGAGCCTCGTAAAAGCAAACACATCGATGCGCGGTTGGCTGAACACTTTCAGTATTTCTATCAACCGCAATTCGCACTTGGTTCAAACAAACTAAAAGGGTTTGAATGCTTGCTCAGGTTGAATCATCCGGTTAGCGGAATTGTTGGGCCAGGTCGATTTATCGACCGGCTCAACAAAAGCACTATCTGGAATCGTCTATGGCCTGTGATGTTGAACAAAGTGAGTGTTGAACAAAAGCGCCACGGTAAGGGATTGAAATTAGCAATTAATGTTTCGCCTGATGAATTAGAGAAAGGTGATAAAAGTGTATTTTTGCAGTGCTTTTACAATATGGCCCAAGGTGGTGATCTCGATGCATCTTGTATCGAGATTGAAATAACTGAAGACTTTCAGATAGAAGATTATGAGCAAGTGAATTGCTCTATTTATATGCTTAAACAATTAGGCGCTAAAGTCGTTGTAGATGACTTTGGTGCCGGATTTTGCAACATGGTCGCTATTGATAAATTGGATATTGATGGCGTGAAAATCGACCGTAGCTTAATTAACGGTGTAGAGTCTAGCGAAATAAAACAAACCATTGTAAAATCATTAGTAAGTATCGCAAATGTGAAAGGGTGTTACGTCTTGGCTGAAGGGATTGAAACAGAATCTCAGCGTAAGATGTCAGAGCAACTAGGTTGTGAGTATGGGCAAGGTTTTTTATTAGGCCGTCCCTCCCCCTCTTTCGTTCATTTGATCCAGTTTTAAAAAGGCCACGCGCCGAGATTCGTTGCCTATAGCAACGTCCCCTACCTGGGAGGCTTTGACCGATGGTACAACCAGGTGCGACCTGGGAGGCTTATAATCCAGTGTATCTGCTAGTCAGAACACAGCCTTAGAGGATAGTCGTGTAGTTCCTACACGCGCAGCTCATTATATTGAGCTGTTTTTCTTAAGAACTGGCGCGTGTAACCTTCTAATCGAATTTGTAAAAAATTGGGCGCTTTCGAGCTGCCCTTTCCATGTAGAGTTCCAAGAACTCGTAGACTTGCCAATAGAAAAAGTTAATCAAAAATGACAAAAAGTTCGTTTTTTTAGGGCGGGTTTTCGAGGCTTTGTGTTTGCACAATAAGTAACCATGTATTACTATGTACATGCTACTTTTTTAAACAAAACAGGCGCTTTCGAGCTGCCTTTAACACGTAAAGAGGAAATATCCTATGAAAAACTTTAAGCAAAATCTTGTTCTTATCGCTGGTAATGTATCGTTCGTTGACATCAAAGAATCAACTCAAAAGCCAGGTGAATACTTTGGCAATATGAGCATCGCATACGATGATGGTTACTTTGATAAAAACAACAATAACCAATGGGTTGAGCGAGTGTCGTTTATCGATGTTAAGGTTACTAACCGCTTTCTCAAACAATGTAAAAATGCCTTTAATCCTGGCGATCAAGTCGATATTGAAGGTAAGTTGGTTGTTGAGTCTTGGCAACAAGATGGTCAGAACCGCAAGGCGATGAAAGTTCAAGCTGAAAAGTTAGTTGGTCACGTTACTAAACAAGAAATCGAATGCTTAAAAGCTGCCGGTTTACTTGGTGGTAATCCCCAAAACTAATCATTTCGATTGGTAACGAATAAAGGACGCTTAGCGTCCTTTTTTAATTAGGCATGCCTAATTTTAATATTCAAGGGGTGATGTATGAAGTGGTTAAATTATAGCAACAAGGTAAGTTCTACTGCCTTGTTTGTCACGGCTATATGTCTTTGGTATGTGCCGTTTAGTGAAGCTGATGAGCTTGTTTATTGGTATGCATATCATGAAAGTAAACGAGTCAGTAAACGAGATAATTTGATAAGGCGCTATCGCAAATTCTTACCGAAACTGTTTATCAGGGTTTATTTAGAATCCAAGTTGGAATTCAGAAAATGGGCTATTGAAAACATGAAAGATGAGTTAGAACAACGCAGAATCGTTGATGACTGGAAAGCTAACAATGCTTAATATACATGCACCTTCGGGTGCATTTTTTATTACCGAAGGTGCATTGTTTAATAGTAAGTATCATACATTTCACCAAGACTTTGAGCTGTTTCAGCTTCTTGCCACGTCATATCGTTGTTGTCAGCGATGATATTGCCAAAGCCATCATTGAGTTGGTCAAGCTGGCTATTTGTTTTTTTATTTTCAGTGTTACCAAAGAAAACTTCGTCAACTGACTCCAAGAAAATTTTGCCTGTAAATTTGAGTGCTGATGTAAACATTTTAATTCTCCTTTTGTTGAAATCGGCTGTTAAAATAGCGCTGGAAGTGAAGTAAAGGCAAATGGCTCAACGGGAGCCGCAGCTAAGTGAGCAAAGCGAATCTGAACGGGTGAGTAAGCGCGAAGCCTTGCATTGGCACTTTATGAACAAAGCGCTTTACTTGCCTTGATTGAGACAAGGAGATCATAAAAAATGAAATCACACGTATTCAGGCATGAAGTTGGTGCGATAGTGAATTAATTTGGTATAGTGAAATGGTTAATCGGCCAGCAGGCCACAATGAAAATAGGCGCTCTATGAGCTGCCTTCAACACGTAATGAGGAAAATGTATGAGACAGAATGCAATAACACTTGCTAATAACGTTGATGCGATTATAGCTAAAGCACGTTCTGAGGGGGCTGATATGCAATCTCGAAGTGCGGTTCTATCTGCGCTGTATGGATGTGTAATGGCCGGTGCTTTATGCGAGCTTACCGAATACTCTTATATTGTATATGGAGGTTTGGTTTCCCCCATACCTAAAAATATAACCCCTGAAATTCGTTTGCAGCAAATTGAGACAGATTTGATTGCATTGGAACAGGATTTTGCAGTATCGATGTACGCCGTTATGGATCATCAAATACGTTGCAAGGAATTAGGTATTCGAGGGGCTAAGCGTTCCAGAATGATTAAAGAGATCTGGGCGCTTGCTACTGAAGCTGAAGCTATCAATTTGATTAGTAAGCTGGATGGTTTTTCAGATGGTTATCGTGCATATTTTAATGGACACATTAAACGTACACCTTTATCCCAAGGAGCGCCTAGTTATTGGGAAAAAGGGCAAATTGCCGCTGAATCGTTTTCAAAATCCGGACATAAATTCTTGATCGGTAATGGTTACAGCATAAGGTATAACCCATTGTGGGAAGAGTACCAAGTATCACATGAAGAGATTGGCAGTGTTTGTAGCTGTGAAGATTTTCATGAAGCGCTTGAGCATTGTCGAAAGGGGTAAGTATGTTACTTAAAATTGCAGAAACAAGGTCGTTTCAATTTATTGGTTTGGGTTGTGATGAAGCGGAAGCTAATCAGGCGTTACTTGATAGATGGGCAAAGCATTGTTCATCTTATCCAGACGCTGATCCAGAGTTGATGAAAGAAATGATTGAAACAGAGGAAGTAAACACTTCTGAAATAGAACCAGGGCAAGCAATTGACGCTGGTTCAGGTGAATAAATAAGGTCCTTCGGGACCTTTTTTTATCGAGTATAGATAAAAATATCTATGATGGCCACAACCTATATAGTCGAAAATGACTATGCTGCAGCAGGATAAATTTGCTAAGCTGTAAGTGTTCAATTAGGCCATCGGCCACAAATAAAACAGGCGCTTTCGAGCTGCCTTTAACACGTAAAGAGGAAACTTATGAATACTTCAGAACTACAACAACGTATGGCCCCAATTCAAAAAGAAATGCCTAAGCCTGTATCAAGTGCTTTGATATCAGTTTTAGGTGCAACCGCTTTTCTGGAAATGATTACGCCTATATCTGAAGGTATCCGGAAGGATGCTTTAGATAAGTTCAAGCCAGTCGTTGAGGACAGTCAATGCGGCCGAATTACCGAAAGTGTTGGTAAAGTCATAACTCGTTGGGATGATCTTTATTTAGCTTCAGACAATGCAGCTAATGAGCTTTACGATTATCACAAACGGGAAATGGCATTGAAGGGGTTTAAAGCTGATGGTGAGTGTTGCCCGTTCTTGGTAGCGGAGTCAACTTTGCGAGAAGCAAAACGTATTTTGTTTAGTGTTATGGAGCCTTATACCAGCATTGCAGAACGTCAGATACTTCGCCTTGATACGCGAGAGAAGTACCTACAAATACTGCTTAGCATGTTGGTCCCTGTGGCTTCCCAGCAAGGTATCGAGCTAAACATTCTGAAAGCAAAGTAATAATAAAGCTTCCTTCGGGAAGCTTTTTTCTTGAGCTTTTCAAAGGTGAAAAACCCTTTAAAATTATACCTAGTTTTATTGATAAGCTATTAGCTACATTTGTTAGTATCAGATGAATATTTTAACTAATGGTTATCTAATATGAATCGAGAAAATGGAATAATGATATTCATCAAGCATGTATTACTTTTGGGTCTTGTTTGTCCAGGAATTCTTTTTTATGTATTTTTACTTTTTTATGAGATATCGCCTGAATCTTTTAATGGGACTTGGGATTTGGAAAGAACCCCTGAAGTAATAAGTTCTATCGTTTTAGGTTCTATCGTTTTTTCTTGTCTTGGTATCGTTACTGGCTTTTTGGAATTAGCCAAGAACAAAATAAATGTATCACCTAGACCAAAACTATCAAATGAATTAGAAGTTCCGAATGAATGCGAGTTATCTGATGAGCTAAAGCTTTCCTTGGAATGTGGTGAGTTTATACATCATTTAGGGAATCTAATATCGGATAAAAAAATCAAATGTGAAATGTTGACTGAAGCTGATGGTTTTGCCTTGCAGAAGTTTGGTCATGTTTTAAGAACAGGTAATCCTTCAGGCAACATAAAAGGAGTGATTGTAGATAAGTTACCTAGAAATGAAATTGTAAACGAGGCCGGTAAAATAATATACAAAGTATAATGATGCAGGGGGTAGGCGCGGGTTTATGTGCGTACCCTCCCCTACATTTTATCTCTTTTCGTGCTATATTGAAGTTTCTAAATCGGCCATCGGCCACAAACAAAACAGGCGCTTTCGAGCTGCCTTCAACACGTAAAGAGGTAACAGTATGACTACTGACGTTCTATTAAAAACCCCTGAGAATATCGATCTTATCTGGAAACATACGAGTGATGATTTTCGCGGCATAACCGGTGGCACTAAAACCGTTTTGTACAATAAAAATGGCGGTACGGTTCTAGGCTCTATCGAGGGGATGCCCAGTGATGTTTTTGCGAAGCAGTTGAAGTATGCGAAGTGGAAGGAAGTTTGTTTTCAACGTGATAAGAAACTTAAACCTATCTACAAAACCTTTGGGCTTGAACCTATGTTTACTGGTACGAATCAGTGGCGTGGAGACTTTAAGACTGTTCTTGAGATCTTCAAAGAACATAGTGGTGAAGATGTAGCTAAACGTGTTGGTGATGCAATACGTGATGCTTACGTCCCCTTCCCTGACGGTCCAGACAGTGATGGAATACAGTTGCTGGATGGTGTATCAGAGGTAACAAAGCCAGGTCGAGGAATGCTGGAAATTGTTATTCAGCGCCCGACTAAAAAAGTGGTTCGTGTATTTGAATGCACCAGAGACGCATTGCAGGAAATGTATAAGCAAGCGATCAGTAACCCTTATGTACTCCAATATCAAATCTTGTAGGTGTCCTATGTATTTTGGATTACCGGTATATAACTCAAAGGGTGACTTTCAAGGTAAAGTCACTTCGAGATATCAAGACGATGTTGATCTGTTTGTTATTGATGATGAATGGGAAGTAGCGGTAAGCAATACAGAGCATGTATTGTGGACGTTGAAACCAGATTGTCGGGGCGAACACATTAGGCTGAAATAGATGAATGCACCTTTGGGGTGCATTTTTTATATCTGTTGATATACTAAAGTTTCTATATCGGCCTTCGGCCACAACAAAAACAGGCGCTTTCGAGCTGCCTTTAACACGTAAAGAGGATTTTCTATGAAAACGTTAGATTTACACCCCACAAATGGTTGTATTATGGTTAAAAATGTTGACTCTATTCGGGAAGCTAAAGAAAAAATATATGAAGCTTTACAGAGCCATCCAGATATATATGTTGATTGGTTTGAAGTTAAGGTTTGTTCCGATGAATCACAATCAGAGCAGGTATAATTCAAATACCAGCAGTTAATGTTAATAATAAACCCCGCAATGTTGGGGTTTTTTTATATCTAGTACATGGTATATTGGATTTTCTATATCGGCCTCCGGCCACAACAAAAACAGGCGCTTTCGAGCTGCCTTCAACACGTAAAGAGGACTTAATATGTCAGTACGTAATGCAATGACAATTATCGTTTTGCCAAACATCAAAATGTTTCACTTCACTGAAAAAACATTGGCAGGTATCAGAAATGAAGCATGGTATCCCTATGCTGAAGGTAAGCTTTTTGAATATGTTGAAAAGTACCTGGTTGATGCTGGTGTAGCACACAATGTTACTCGTCTCGATGAGAAACAACGTTGCGGCCAGTCAGTCGATTATGTAGTTACATACAATGTATCTAAGCCAACTGATCGTAAAGGCCTGTTCAATCATGCGTTTGATATCGCGTTTGAAGTTGTTTCTGATAATGACGGTGATAATGTTACTGGCGCTGAGCTTCGCGCCGGTCTTCTGCGCCGACTTTTAATCACTCCGGATGAAGAGTTAGAAGAAGCTTGCGGTAGACCACACGATACGTTTGAAACAAGTAATGACTAGACAAGATGCACCTTTCGAGGTGCATTTTTTTTGTCTAATGATATACTGAATTTTCTATATCGGCCTCCGGCCACAACAAAAACAGGCGCTTTCGAGCTGCCTTCAATACGTAACGAGGTAAACCCCATGAGCAATACTAAATACATTGTTGACGCAAACGCACCTATCTCTAAATTTCATGTAACTGAAAGCATTATCTATACAGACCCTGAAGGTGTAGAACGTGTCGCATACAGCGGTACGCTTTACAAGACTAAAGATTTGTTGGATATGACTTGGCCTGAATACGAAAAGTATAAGGCTGAGAATAACCCTGAAGTTAGCTTGAAGGTAATTGGTCCAGAAGAGCATGACGCTCGGATAAACCTTTATCGACAAGAACAAATGAAGGAAGAGCAAGAGATCAGTTCAGAAGATTATTGGTGGTTATTTGAATGCTTACCACCGTGTCGCTGGCACAAAGTTTCTGGCGTTGAAGTGTTTCATGTAAGTGAGCGTATTTGTTTTGACCTAGTTCAATGGGTAGGACAAATTGGAGACAAGTATTATAAATTGGTCGATTCTGATAAAGCCGAATTGTCCGATATTGCAGAGCGCTTTATCAATCTTGATAAAAAATTAGCTGCCTAATAAATAAACCCCGCTTAGTCGGGGTTTTTATTTTTCATCCTCAGATGATAATTTCAATAACCTTTCTAAACATGCAATACATGGTAATTTTGTGTTGTCTGCTTCATCTACGAGTGAGGGGGATTTTTTGCATAGTGTATCGTTAGCATTCCGCGAGAATCGTCCAGCTTTTATTGAGCTGTTACACACTATATGTAGTCTACATTTTGTTCGTTCGTATCCCTGCCAAACCATTAATGACTTGATGACAAACGGGTGTTGATGTTGCTCAATGAGCTGCTGCGCTTGTTGAATCAACAATGTTTGCAGGCCATCGACTTTGTGCCAGTCAGTCGCGGAAGTTCGATACTCTGTCTTAATCTGGTTGAGCAGACTTTCAATACCTGTTTGCTCGATCCCTATGTCCGATGGCGAAACTGTAAAGTAGTGATGCTTTACTTTCGATATTTGGGTATTACTGCTAAGCGCTGAAGCTTCAACTAACTTATCCGTAACCAATTGAGCAATTTCATTTGTTAACCGTGTCCAATGTTCTTTGGGGATAGCCATCGCTCTGAATAGTTCGGGGTTATCCCAGCCATATTCTAAATGTTGTTTGTATCGTTTTATGATCGGCTCACAATCAACCGATTCAGTTTTAGTGACACCAATGTGTATCGTATACTTACCTACGCCAAGCCTATTTTTACAATGTCCTTTTGCTGCTTCTAATGCTTTTGTATCTGTCTCATAAACGGCCTTTGCCCAACTTCTTGTATTTCCAATACGCCAACTGTATAGATTGCTGGCGACTGGTGAATCTTTATGAGGATTAAAACTGTCCATTGGTTTAGCTCCAAAAATTAGGCATGCCTAATTTCTTAACGTAAATACACTTCGGTAATATCACCACGGAAATGCCCAAGCTCTTGAGCAACGATGTCCCTGGCACTGTCATGGTCTACATTGAATTTAAGCTTTATTTCATCAATACGTTCCTGAGCATACCGATGTCGTACACCGTGAAGGCCATGAGAAAATGTTAATGCGCGTTGACTGGCGCGAGTAAATGAAGAGGACAGGGCGTTACCGCCACCAATATCGTAGCGTTGAAGGTAGTTAATCCCTCTGTCAATTTTCGTTTGTGGTTGTTCGTGCCTTCTGCTTTCCAACTCTTTAGCCAAGTCATTTGAAATAAGCACTTCTCTTGTTAAACCGCCCTTCCCTGTCACAAGATAAACAGTACCATCCCGCCCAGCGAACCTGTCTTCTGTCCATGTTCTTGATGTTGTCTTTGTACCTTCATCTGCCCGTTTAAGCGTTAATAGCTCATGCGCTCTAAGGCCTGCATTGTGCGCTATCTTTACTGCCAGCGCATTTCTATCAGTCATAGATTTGGTGACGTTATTTATTTGTTCAGTGCTGTAAGCGCGTGAGCTTAAAACCTGTTCAGAAACAGCTTTTAGTCGTGGAATTTCAACACCAAGCGCAATAGATAATGCCTTTCTGTCCCTATCTAGTGCCTTTTGCGAAGCAAAATTGTCTCGTTTTAAGCCTAAATATTGTTCTGCGTTATCTGGCGTGATTTGCTTGATCCGCTGTACATTCATATCTTCTGCTATCTTAGCTAATGCCAATACGGTTTCGTTAGCTGAGCGTAAAGATTGCAAAGATTTATAATTACCTGGGACCGATTTTGAGTCGGCATTACCACCTTTTTTACTGTCTGTATTAAAGGCTGTCTTTGAGCGTATTACTGCCGCTGCCTGCTGTCTTAGAGATTTTTTTGCCATAGAAATTACTCTTCAGATTGGTCGTTTTCGAGTTCCTTTTCGATACGACGATAGGACGATCTGACTCCATCAGCTGTCATTTTTACTCGCTTACATTGACGCAACCACAGGGCGATATCTTCAAAGGAAAACCCAAATTCTTCCTTTAATCTTTTTGCTTCAGCAAAGTATTTCCTTAATTTTGAGCGCGAGAAATTACGCTTCTTACGCCTCTGTTTGATGTCTTCTTTTAACTTTAAAATTTCTTCTGCCTCTACTGCCAATACGTCTTTGGAGGCCTTTGTAGTTGGTTTCATAAGCGTTCACATATACCGTTCAAACTATGCGTTCATGATAGCCTTAAAAATGCCGTTCGTAAACACCGTGCAACATGCTATAATTATAAAAGTATTTATGCGTTCAGGAAAAGCACGATGGCTTTTCCGTGCGCCTTTTGCGCTAAAGCTCACGAACCCAGCCGCTCTAGGTTGGCGCGATAGCGCAACCTAGAGCGGCTGGGCCGCCAAAAAAGGAGGGGCTATTGCTCGTGATGCCCCTCCCTACGGGCGGGTGAGCGACGGGCTTGCGTAGCAAGGCCGATGAACCGTAAAACCTCGATGGTTTTTAAGGTTCACGCATGCCGCAGGCATGCAGCGCAAAAGGCGTAATGGAACTTGTTACATGAAGCCGTAGGTAAAGAGAGAGCGAGTTATCCAGCATATCCACGCGCATCGGAGAGCTTTCTTTTACTCGTAGATTTAGTGTGGGTATGTGGGTAACTCGCTCTTCCTTATTTTGCGCGGCAAAAAATATCCACAGGGGAAGACCTGGTGAAAAAGAAGTTGATACCAGTTAAAAAATGTGCCAATGTTTCAGTGCCTAACCAATGCTGTTAGGTTCTAAAAAAAGGCGAGGGTTTTACCTCTGCCTGTTACACGTAAAGAGGAAATGAAAATGTTACAAACTCCATATTTAGATCAAGACTTAATCGCAGATTTCAATTCACTGCTTTCTGGCACTCAGAAAGTGCTTGCTAATTTGTATCAAAAAATTGTTAGGAAAAATTCTATGCATCCAGACGTATTGAAGCCGTTTGGTGATGGATGGGTTGCGCCTACAACAGCGGAACTGGCTGAGTTCAAAAATGCTGTGGGTTGGTCCACCAATGAGCTCGCGCAGCTTGCCGATGTGAGCCCCAAACATCTACGAACTTATTTTACAGACCGTAACTACGTTAAAGGCAAACGTATCCAGTACACAACTTGGCGCTTATGGCTTGAAAGCTTTGGCGTTGCAACGCCAGTAAAGCTTGAGCCTCAAAAGCCTTTCCTTCGTTCTCGTATCTTTAGCCATGACGCTAAGGAATGGGTAAAGCCTAATATCTCGGAAGTGCGCGTTCTTGCAACTCGCTCAGGTATGTCAGATTCGGCTATCGCTCGAATTCTCGATATGGAAGAGCCATTGGTAAAGCATTTGTTGCATAGCCACAAGGCGCAGCCTACCAATCCATTCCACGTTACACATGAACAGTGGATGGACTTATTGGATAAAGGCGGTATTCGTTCTCTACATGAGTATATAGAGGCCCCTAAGCTGCCTCCTGAGACGTTATTACCATTAGGTGAGGGGTTTGAGCCTCCAAAACCAAAAGTTCTTCGACAATTCATTGCATGGACTGGCTACACAGCTGAGCAGCTGGCCGCGCAATTTGGTGTGGAAGAGTCAAAGTTAAAGTTTTTCACCACCAACCGGTCAGCGCGTAGTCACGATGTCACTATCGATGAACGTGTATTCGGTGTTGAAAATTGGCGAGCGCCCACGTTTGTAGAGTTGCGAACCTTTATGAATATCTTGTCACTTGATCCAATGGAAATCGCACATCGATTGAAGTTTGGTAATCAAGAAATGAAGGTTGCGTTAGCAACCAGGGATAATGAAGCATGGAAAAAAGAGCCAATGGAAATATCGCAAGATGTTTGGTTTAGGCTCTTGGACTCACTTCGTATCTTTAATACAGACAAGATTAACAAGCTTACTGAACGTGAAGGTCGTGCATATCACATTCACTACAGTACCTGGCGCTTAATGCTGCAAGCATTTGGCATTGTTGAACCTTTGAAGTTAGAGAGAAAGTTAAACGAAAAATAAAATTTAGCTTTCACTCTGCCCCTGAGTCGTTAGGAGCAGTTTTAGTGATTAAAGATATTATTGATGAGTTCCATGAACATCGGCTGGCCGATGAGCATGAAAAGGCTATGGAGTCTATTAAGATCCTGAAGTCGCGTTATACCTTTTCTGAAGATGAAATTGTTACCGCACTGGTGAACGAAAATTTTTTGGAAGGTGAGTGCGTGGAATATCTGGAGGCGCATTCACAAAAGAGGGCAAAAGGGTAAATGTAGGTTGCGGTGTGACCGTGGGAACAGCCACACCGCTTCATCCATGAAATAAGGGTTTTTACATACTCCTTGGCACAGAGGCCGGTTGCGGTCAGCTCGAAAGCGCCCTTCTTTTTCTTTCTGGTAAATGACCAGAGGCATATGAGACTTATATTGTACGCCAAGAAGGGTCGAAACAATAAGTAATATGGTGAAATTATGAATTTTAATGTCATAAGTGAGAAGCAAGTTTTAGCTATTTTGAAAGAGATTGGTGATAACTATGAAGAAAGTAAGAAGACTGTAACCGATCCCGATGAATCTACCGAAGCTTTCAATGAAGGTTATGAAATGGGATTGAATGACATAGAGTTTAAAATTAGAGAATATTTTTCAAGTTAAAAAGTGAGGTTAAATTAGGCATGCCTAATTCAAACGAACAAAAAAGCGAACACAATAGTCGGTTTTATGGTTTTGTAATGGCTTACTACCGCAATGATCCTTACCTGATGTTAGATAAGTTCGCCTCACAAATTGCTGATACAGCGAAAGAAGTGTCAATTGATTGGTATGACTCAAGAGCTAACGTAACGTTGTCTGGTGAGGTAATCAAAGGCCGTGATGTTACTGGTCTTGAAAAAGCAGATAACAACAGAATTTCAATTATTGGTTTTGAAAATACTCATACCTGGGAGGTGGATGGGGAGAGCTATACCATTAAATACCCTTCTGTGCGCTTCAATAATTTCCGTAAGCATTTTCCAGAACCTGTGCTTTTTGATGGTTATAAAGCCTTGATGGACGAATATGATTCATATCGGGGCGGGTCCAGGGTATCGAGAGTAAAGCCGGATAATACGCGACGAAATGAGTATCTGAAGAATGCAGAAAAGAGAAGAGAAGAGGAAAGGGCTTTAAAAGCTGAAGCTGTAAATAAAGATTTTCGATGGTTGAAAATGCTGTCTAAGCTTCAAGCCCCTTGCCCATACTTCGCTAAAAAAGGCGTTGCTGATTTATTTCAGTGGGTTGAGCTCTTTACTGGTGAAACCACAATGGGGAAGTTGACTGGGCAATTTACAGCATTGAAATTGGTTGAGCTCGCGCAATGGAAATTCAAGGGTATCCAACGTATTTATCCGGAATTGGGTGTTAAAACGTTTCGTAAGGGATTGGATACATCGGGTGCATGCTTCCCTGTTCCATGCCGTCCACCGATCAATGGAGAGGGTATTTACGTTATGGAAGCCCCAGCTGATGCGGGGATGTCATATAAGCTCACAGAGGCCTACAGCGTTGCGGCAATGTATGCTGATAATATTCCGCTCATTGTTGCTGTACTACGCGAAATGTGTCCAGACTCTGCAATTATTCTGGTGGCAGACAATGACCAGTATGGTGATGCCCCTAATAAGGGTGTAGAAGTTTGTGAAACAACACTTAGAGCTACACCAGGGAAGACGTTCATGATCATTCCTCAGTTTGATGAAGTGGCAAAGCAAAATCATTACAAGGACCTAACTGATTATGTTGCTGCGTATGGCGAGGAAAAAGGTAGAGAGCTCTTGAAATCCTTTCAGGGCGGGACTAATCGATAGTTATGCACGGGGTTTTCCACCGAAATTGTGGATAACTGTCGCCTTGAGCGGTATAGGTAGCCTTATGCTATGCGTTAAGCGTATATAAAAATATAGGATAAACTGTTATGAACAAGTCAAAGTTTAACCCTTTACATTTTGCCAGTGCGGGGTATGAAAAATCATCGGGTGAATATACCAGCGAGTATAGGGCCTTGTTTCAATCTATTCGTTCTTTGTGTCCTGAGTTGGTTGAATGGGGTGATTTACCTATAGGTGTGGCGTGGGGAAGTTATTCGCAGGATGTATATCTGCTTTCATGGCTAGATCAGAGCTAAGCAAGTTTAAGTCGGACTGGGTTGGTAGAATTTCTGGCATATATTCTTTGGCATGACGTTAATGGTGAACCAAAGTGGGGTATAACCCCTGAACAGCTGTCAGATTTTTCAAAAGAGCATTCAATTACATAGAACAATTGGGCCGCATCATCCTCATTTTAAAATTAGGCATGCCTAATTTTATAGGTGTTGACCAGGTGGATCGTCGGGGCTAAACTAAGGTTTCTTATAGCTGTTTTCACAGCATGAAAAAAACAGGCGCTTTCGAGCTGCCTTCAACACGTAAAGAGGAAATCCTATGTATATCATCGATATGATACAGTCTATGTTCACGTCTTTCGTTTCTATCTCTGTTTTGCTTTATGTTTGGTATAAGTTTCGCCAAGCTCGCAATATGAAATATGAAGTGACTCGCGCACATTTTGGCTAGTCGATAAATAACCCAGTTTTAACTGGGTTTTTTTATGTCTAAAACTCCTGATAAGTAACAGGGGTTTTTCCGGCGTGTTCCCCCTAGATATCTGTTCTAATTTATCTCATACAATTGATGGAGAGTAATGGGATGAAACAAGAGCGTGTACAGATACTAAAGCAAGCGCTTAGTGCGTTAAAGCGTCAAGCAGAAGTTGTTACTAAGTCATATCCGGATATACCCGAACGCCTAGCTGACAGGGAAGAGTTGGTTGAAGCTCAATTAGCTTTAAAAGCTGTAGGTTCAGTTGCACAAGAGGTAGTGCATTGCTCCTATTCTCTAAACATTCCCATTCCTAGTTTATCTGAAGAGCAAATGTTAGCGTGGTTTGAGCCGTCAGAGGTTAGGGCTCTTTCATGAATCAATCATCAGTAGACCAAAAATGCAGCGCGGAGCCAGTGCATGTTCAGCTGCCTGAAGGTAAAAGACTCGTATGTTCCATTACTATGGATTTTACTAAAGCACTGCGTCATTATTCCGATAGTCCAGAAGCGGCATACAAATTGCTATGCGAGTACGTCAGTCATGCCAAGTTAGATGATGGTACTTTGCTTGATTTAGATCACGTAATTAGGCTAAAAGGCTTCGTCAAATCTAAATAAACGGACAATAATTCTATAATCCATATTGTTTTCATGATTTAGTAGTATATTTATTGCTAAGTTTAGCCAGAGGTACAATTACTAACAACGCAATCCTGGCTTAAAATAATGGAATACAAATAAGTGAATATGGCGCTATGAGCGAGAGAGTTACAAATGAGTGAAGTGAAGGTCAGATTTGAGTCTGATAATTTTAATAAAACAGTGGAGTACATACGCCAGTATAAGCTTGATGATATCGATGAAGAACACCGGCCAAACATAGAGGATTACCTACAAGGTGAAGTAAAAAAGCTTGTTGAAGGTGATCTTAATCGCTGGTGTAAAAAGGACTATGGTTATTTCGAGCATCTATGTCACCACCCAATTCAGGGCGTAGCATGCTTATATATCATTGGTGATGACCCCAAAGTTTCCATAAGAGAGTTTACGGTAGGGGTACAAAATAAAGGTTTTAAGGGGAATATAGTAGCTTGTCTTTATACTTACCTAGTTTGAATGGTAACGATTTAGATAAAAAAAGGGCTCATGCATGAGCCCTTTTTTTTGAAGTACGAAGTATTGTTCTATTGTAAGCTCTTCTGATCATAGTCGCTTCGCGATAAGCACGATAACGTCCTAGTATGTAGAACCCTACACCGGCAATTACGCCACACTTAAACAATACGCCGATTAATTCAATTACTGCCAATACATTTTCCATTTTTGTCTCCAAGTCACCAGTGGGTTTCCGCTGGACGCTTATGGAAACGCCCACTGAAAACCCACTGGAAGAGACAATGTAAATGCTGGCTTGCGGTCAGCTCGAAAGCGCCCTTCTTTTTTCAATTAGCCGATGGCTAAATAATGTATTAATTATGGCATTTTTTGATGAGTTTGGTAAACTTCTTTTATAGGCTGTATAGTATGGTTTATAAATGAGACGTTATGGAGTATTAAATGACTGATAATACAGTTCAGTGTCCTTTTTGTGACACGCAATCAAAATTCGGTGTTCGTGTATGTACGGGCTGTCAGGCGACTATTGTGTATGGTGCAACTCAAACTGAGTTAACTAACACGTTGAAGCAAACTGCTATGGGGGTTTCTGGCGTTTCTATGCTTGCCTTCTTTATTGGCCCAGGATTGTTAAATAATCAATTCGGCTGGTCTATTGAGCCAATGTTTGGGATGGGGTTGTGGTCTTTATTAATCGGTGGTGCGCTTGGTTTATGGCTTGGGTTTCGTTCGCGTAATTCATTAGAAAAATCGGTAGATGGTCAAGTTCGCTTTTTTAGACAAATGGCTAACGTGTAGTTACCTGGGGGGCTTAGTGATGACTGATGAGCAAAAAAAATACCTAGAAAAAATTAAGAAGCTGCTTAACCTAGCTAAGTCGCCCAATCCTAATGAGGCAGCTGTAGCTTTATCAAGAGCTCAAGCAATGATGCGTAAGCATGGCTTTGAAATTGGTGATGTCATGTTGAGTGAAGTTGGTTCAACTACGACATTGGTAGATAAACTTAATCCTCCTGGCTGGGTCCTGAAATTGTTAAAGGCGGTAGATGACGCATTCGGTGTGACTCATGTTCTCACCGAAGAATATGATCATGCTTCGTGGAAGCGAAGAGGGGCTGTAATGTTCATTGGCATTATGCCAAACGATGAAATTGCTTCGTATTGTTTCAACGTTCTATACCGTCAGTTAATGACAGATAGAAAGGTGTTCATTGCTGGCCTTCATAAAAACTGTAAGAAGGCCACGAAGACTAATCGAGCTGATTGGTATTGTTTAGGATGGATCTCAGAAGTTAGTTCAAAGGTACAGCCGCTTGTTGTGCCAATTGAACAAAAAGGCCTGATCAAGAGTTGGAAAGATAAAAACTTAAATATCACTACCTATCAAGCACGGCAAGCTAAGGACGATAAACGTGCAATTGATGCCTATTTGAATGGTAAGCGTGACGGGGCAGGTGTATCTATCCATGCCGGTGTTTCTGGTCAAGATTCAGCTAAATTGGCCTATATAGAGTAGGAGAGTGAAATGTTAGTTTATGCGTTAGGTTTACTGCTTGTGCTTAGTGTATCTGTAACTTGTATACGGATTGCTGCAACTAAGCATGATTTTTCAAAAGTAACAAAGGTATTAATGCTTGCTGTAAATTCTGGTGTATGGGTTCTGATATTCTGGCTTGAATTTGAATCAATTAATATTTGGGTAAGAGGTTTAATTTCTATTTTATGCTTTGAATGCGCTCTGTGGGTTTCTTCAAAAGCAGAAGCTCGATCAGGCTTAGTAAATGGTAATAAGTAAGAGTATTTATGAATATTATTGAAATGGTACATAGTGCATTGGTTGTCTTCATTGTGCCAGTATTCTTAACATGCATTTTTTTAAGAAAATTCCACGGTCCTAACTGGCTAAAAGATATTGGTAAAGGGCTTAATCCGCAGAATGCAGATGATTTCTTTTGGGGTGTATTTGCACCAGTTCTGGTGTTTATGTTGTCTTTTGTGATCAGTATTTTTGTGGTTGGTGTTTGGGGGGCGGAATTGCTCAAATACTTTGGTGTGTATGTTCGTTAATCGAATTTAATTGTTGTTAGAGTGATATGTATGGAAAGACAAATTTACCCTGCTTCAAAAATTAAGGTTGGCGCAGCGTTGTACGGCGCAATGGGGCATGAGTGGGAAGGTCGAATAATACTGGATGTTAATGAATGGGTTGTTCGGTCGATACAAAAAAAGCGCGGTAGCCAAACAAGGTATGGTCGGGCTTTATCTCAGGCTTTCCGGAACGATGATGTGTATGTAAATCTTACTGAGAAAGTAAAGGATATAACCTGGGGGAAGCGTTCTAAGAAAAACGGTGATTTTGGTTGGTTATCCTCAATTTCTCAGCAATATCGTCAAAGTTTCAAGGTGGGAGAGCGCTTGCCTTATGGCATTTACACAATCAAACTGGCCGCGCTTAAACATGCGTTACAGAGTGAGCAGGAATCGGTTAAATGGTATGAAGATAAACTATCTAAAGGTATTGATGATGCTGATGTATCTATATACCAAGAGGAACTTGAAGAGGCCAAAAGGATAGTTAAGGTGATCAAGGCGAGGATTACCAAAGAGCGAAATAAAACCCCCTAAAACCTACCCTTGTTTTTACCGTCCTAAAGATACTCACTTTGATATGGTTTCTCTTGAATTTAAAAATTAGGCATGCCTAATCGAAAAGAGGATATCCATATGCAAAGTTATCAAGGCTCTAGCAGCAATAAAAACGCCCCTTTACCGGCTAACTGGTCAAGCATTGAGGCTTATGACCTTCATCTGATACAGCATGCTATCGACCGTGCTTTTAAAGATGGCAAGGTTGTAGCGCTAACCGGTGACAGTGGGGTAGGTAAATCCGTTCTGGCAAATAAAATCTGTCCTGACTCTTTACTGGAAGAAACTGCTATCCGAAAAGCGATGCTTCACGATAAGCCAATTACTTCAAATGCAATTCCTATCGCGACCAAAGGGGAGCTTGTAATTGATGAGGCTCAATTACTTTGTGCAGAATCAGACTGGAATAACTTCATAAACGTAACCAAGTCGCATGATATGAAGGTTCTGGTTGTTGCTCAGCAGCCTAGTGATTTACCACAAGCGTTCATGGCTTCTCCGGACGTGGTTAGAGTTCATATCACAAAACCTATTTATAAATAATTTGTTATTAGCTTAGGGAGTGACAACGTGCGATTAAGGTGGGAAAAGGTGTGTAGTGCCTGTGGTCAATACGGCGGAACGCTGTTTGTCCATCAGGGAATGCACCCTTTATCCCCTGGTTTCCCGTAGGGAAAAATCCCCGTTGTTGAGCGACCATTGCTTTTAGAGAATGCCAATGTCTTTAGATCAGTATCTTACTAACGTTCAAGGAGAGCGTCTGACCTTTAATGAAGGTTTATCGGTAGCAAGGGAATACGTAGTAGGCCGTGGTGGTCAATGCGAAGAAAAAACCGTGGATGGGAGTACGTTATACGTTCTTACACTGGGACAAGATGAAGCTTTTTGCTTTCAGTTATATCCAGATATTGATCGCTTCTATTTTGAAACGTAATGAGGTGGTAAGTGATTATGAAATTCTCATCGAAAGAACAAAAAATTGCGAGACACCAAGCAAAGCGAGTGGTGGCTAGAGCAAAGCGATATCAAAACAAAAAAGTAAATTCTTTTGTTGAATTGCTGTGGGCGCTAGTTGATTTAGGGGAAATCGATGGTGATAGCTTTATCGACGTGAATATTGACAAACAATTTGCAGTGAATGAATTGGTGAAGTGGTCAGAAAATAGAGGTTTATAGAATTAGGCATGCCTAATTTTGAAGACCATTTTGGGGCTGTTTTGTATCGAGCATAGTTAAAAATATCTATGGTAGCCACAAAATATAGCGATAAAAATTGAGGAATAGAAAAACCCCCTAAAAGATCCCCTAGCTTTTTTGGCGTTAAAAATTTTATGGATGGTATTGTTGTTTAATAATATAAGAACGTAAGGTTATGTAATGAATAACAATAGTGAAGTTTTATCGCAGGCTGTTGAAAAATATATGCTAAATGAAAAATCCAAATTCACAGTAACTGAATGCGCTACTTTTATGGATATGGCAGAAAGTTATATTAAAAAGCTTGTTTCTAAAGGGGTGTTGCCACATGAAAAAGTTGATGGTGAATTGCGCTTTAGTCGTATCGAAATTGAAAATTGGATGCTTAGCAAGCCTGTTCCCTCTATTAAAAACGTTGCACCTTCCCAGTTAGTAGCAGTTTGGGGGGAAAGTGAAAATGTTGGTGAGCTTTGTGATAGTAAGCGATTTGCTATCACCAAATCATTTTTATCTAAAAAAGTGCTTCAGAGTTTCCATGATCAGCATACCGAGAATGGCAGTGTAAGTTTTGAATATACTGATTGCTATGAGCTTTGGATTTTAAATGAGTTAATTGGGCTCTGCTTCGTCTGCGTTGCCGATTCAGGGCACGAACAGGGCTATGTGGTTGATATAAAAAGTGTATTAATAAAGGAAAAGCACAGAGGAAACCGATATTCTGTGTGTTTTGCTTTGGAAATTGGACGTGATATTTCTGATGGTATTTTAAAGCATGCACAGAAGAAGTTCGTTGTCGGTGCGCCGGTACACTCCACAAATGTTGTGTTTTACGGCTCGGAAGATTCAGAACCATTATCTCGATTTAAAGATTGGCTCATGGAATCAATGGGAAATCATCATGTAAGTGGAGGGTTGGGCAAGGTATTTCATGAGCGCATGAATGATGCCGGTGTCTATAACGTTTCTTTAATTGATGGTGGCGATAATAATGATTGATAAGGCAAATCTTTCTTTCGATGTGAGTTATAAGATTAAAGGGGTTTTAGCTCCTGAAGGTGAGTTGGTTGAAGATGATGCATTATCTGTTATTAAGGGGGAAATTGAAGATGAAGAAGGTGAGGTTATTGGCAAGGTAAAGTTTTACCAAATTGATACTGTCGCCTTTTTGGACCAAGACTTTTCTTTGGAAGACGTTTTGGATCTTCATTCAGAAACAGCCAGATTTATGCAATTTATAAATGAGTGGGGGGATTTTGAAATTGAGACAGAAAATTTAGAGTTGTTGTCGCCCCCCAGTTTATTAATATTATCTAGGCTTGAGGTGGTTGCTAAGTATCGAGGTTATGGGCTTGGCCGAAGAATGGTAGACGATATTAAAAATCGATTTTGCAATTCTACAGATCTCTTTTTGTTACAGTCTTTCCCATTGCAATTAGAGGCATCAGATTCTGAAGATGATGTGCAATGGAACAATAATATGGGGTTTAACCATTTTGAAAAAGATGACGAAGAAGCTAGAAATAGCCTCGGAGCCTACTACGAATCATTGGGTTTCAAGAAAATAAGAGGGGAGTTCTACTTCCTTGATAAATAAAAAATTACTTTATCCCTGTAAATTAAAAGACACCGTTGAGTGTCTTTTTCTCGTTTAAGGGCTGAGAAAAGTTACTACTAGCTACTTCTACTTACTAGCACTTACTAGCAGTTAATGAGGAATATTATGATCCACAAAGAAATGGATATTGATGAATTAATGGAGCTTGTTTATATGCTTCAACAAAGAATGGATGAACTTTGGGCGGCGTTTATAACGAAGCTTAGCGAAGGGGAGGGTTCTGAATATGAACTTGAATGTATATATGCTTGTTTAAGATTGGGTGAAAAAATTGGGTTTAGACCGTCACCATTTTTTTTGGATGAAGGGGTGAGTTGTTATGGAATTTGAGTTTATCAATGTTGATGAAAGCATAAGCGGTTTGACTAATTTAGAGTTAACCGATTTTTTGGTGAAGTCCTGGCAAGGCGCTAAGTCAAAAAGAGCTTTAAGTGAAGAGTTTAAAGTGGAATTGCCCAATAAGCATATAAAAAGCTTGTACCCCGATGTTGTTGTTCCAGGGCGGTTTTGTGTTAACTGTGGTTCAAAAATGATTAGCGAAGTTGGTTACTTGGTAAAAATGGTAAAGCCTAAATCACCAATATCAGAACGAATTAGAATAGAGAATATCAGGTGTTCATCATGTAAGCATAAAGAAAGCTTTAAAGGTTTAAATCTAAAAGAAAATTGGCTTAATTGTTCGTGCGATGCTTGCATGAAAGCATTTGCATTTCACAATACCGAAGGTGGCGAATTTGTTGAAAATGTCATTGCTATGAAAATTGGGACCGATTCTTGGCCTAATAATCCGTTACACAAGTTAAGTAATAGTCAGTTGGCGCTTTTGGTGATGAGCACTACTCGCAGACAAGCCAGGGGAAGCGGGAGGCCTTTCTATAATGAAGGTCGTGCTGAGTGGTTTGATAATATGGATACTGCTTTTGGTTCTATTGTGGATGTTGAACAAGATAAATGGCATTGGAAGTTTGATTATTCAAATAGTCATAGGGAAGCGGTGAACACGGTGGCTTTGCAGATCTTGCGTCAAAGAGCAAAAGAAAAACCTTATCTTTTTCGGTTGCTTGTAACGTATGCGATGTTGGCTAGTTTGTTTAACTATTTAGTAGAGATAAATGGGGAACTTAAACGGATTATTTCAAGCTACGAGTACGCAAGTGAAAGTGAAATTGAGTTGATAGAAAGGTATACAGATTTATGCTTGTTGATTGTTCAAAACTACAGTGTTTGCAGGGGCTATAGCTTTTTTAATCAGCATAAGAAGAAATTTGCAGAATCTGACTCTGTTGCTAAGTCCTTCGAGGCCTGTGGCTATCTACATAACAAGCTGGGAGAAAGTGTTGTTGAGGGCGGTACGCTCCCCCCCGTACTAAGAGAATGGCTATACCAGCCGAATCTGTTTGTATATTTCGTTATGGAATGTGTAGCGGGATTGAAAAACGATGACTGGTTTGATGCGCCAATAGAGAAGTTGTTAAACGGTTGGGAAAAGGGTAACTAAATACCCTTTTTTTCAAGTACCTTTTTGCCGGTAAGAGGGTCGTAATAAGTAATTGTGTCATCCTGCTTTTCATACAATACTTTGCGCGGATAGTCTGATTCTTCAATTTCGCCTATATAGTGAAAACTGAGAATCGGGCGTCTGTTTTTTAAAAATTTTTTCGCTTTGGTTACAGAGTAGGAAATGGTTTCAGAAAATGTTTGGGGCCTAAAGCCTTGCCCAAGTTTTTCGTCTATTTCTACTAGAGCCTTTTGGACTTGATGGTAATTTTCGCCATTTAGAAGTTCAGTCTTTCTTTCAAATTCGACGCAAATGTCAATATCGCCCACGGTTTCACTGTCTGTAATGAAGCTGCCAAAGACGGTTATTCTTGAAACTCGGTCTAAATAATATCCACTTTCTTCAATACTCAATGCACGTTCTATTAATGAGTTGAATTCTTTGTTTGCCTGCTTGCGGGTAAAGCGCTTCAGCGCTGAAGCATTGGCAAGTTGATAGCCGTTGGTATTGAGTTCGTAACATACTTCCCCGTTTTTTTCCTGGTTAGCTTCAAGATATCCGGCTTTAGCCAACTCTGATAAAAATAATTCAGGCTTCGATATCGCCATTCTTAATCTTTTATTGTATTGGAGCATTTTTTTAAATTGTGCGGGTGTGACAGTGACTTGTGCCATTCTACGCAGCGCATCTCTAGTGATGGTAGCCGGATGGCCGCATATGTTAGATTTAGGATCGATGTTCATGTTAAGACTCTTTAATTCAATGTATTTCGATGATATCAACTGTCTGAAATATCAGTGTAGAAAAGCTCTGGTTGCTTTATACGGGTTTTATCTATCGCTTGTATTACTGGCCTCCATGCAATGCGTTTGGCGAACTCGAACGAATCAGAAAACAGTACCTTCGTGTATATTTCTGTGTTGGCCTGTGAAGCATGGCCTAACCATCCCTGCAATATTTTGAGCGGTGTGAAGTGCAGTACGGCATTCACAGCGTAACTGTGCCTGAAAACGTGAGGGCTTAGGTGAACTTGAAAAGGTCCATATTGCGCTTCGTAGTTCGATACCGCTTCATCGACCCAGCGATTGATTGTCCGTCTAGTGATCCCAAAAAATCGCCGGTTATCCGGTAAACGTTCTGTCACCATGTAGGACTGAAGCCGTGCCACAAATTGAACGTCAGTGATGGGGATCTGGCGTAGTGGCAAATTACCCAGCGTATCCAAATCGTTTAGGCGCTTTCGTCGCCTTTTGGTTTGGTCCGGTGTTCTGCGTTTGAGCGTTGGCATATTCACATAGCTACTCTGTCCGTTAAACACAAAATGCCTGGGGGTGAGTAATAAGAGTTCACTGACCCGACACCCTAACATCCACATCATTTCAAAGGCCATGCGCCGATTCGCGTTAAGTTCACTATCAATCAAGCCGGTGATTTCAGGCATCAGCAAATAAGCAGGCATTGAATCGTTCGCTTGGATCACTTCAGCGCGGGTTTTCATTAGGTAATGCCAATTGATGTCCACAATGGGGCCGTCAGCGGCAATTTGAAGGCTAGGGGATGCGCTAACAAGGTGTTTTGAGTGCATTGTTTATAAACCTGGCAAAATGGGCAATAAAACCATTATCTGTCCGTAAAACTAGGTTAACAAGCTTAATGTGACATCGTGAGTTGGTAAAAATGTGTTCTGGAACTAATAAAAATACCTGAAAGCCAGCAAATATAAGGGGAAGAGGGGGAGATCACAAAATATAAATAACTGTGACATTGCATCTTAAATAAATAAGCATAGAAAAATATGTCTATGCCAGATCGAGTGAAAAGTTTTGTGATAATATAGTAAGGGCAGTTGGTTGAGTATTCGGCCATAGATAAATAAAACTGGGCGCTTATAGCTGCCCCCTAAACGTAAAGAGGAAAATGTATGTTAGATGTTACTTTTGAGTATTTAGAAATGGTTCCTGAGCTTCTTTTGGTTGCAATTGGTGTGATGGTGTTTTGTTCTGTTGCGTTGATCGTATTTAGGCTAATTAATTGGCATAAGAAACGTGTCGGTGAAAAGAAGTGTAATCGAGGTGAACACGACTTCGAGCCCTTGCTTGGTTTTCAAAATGATTGTAACTATGCATCAGGAGAGTGTATTCGATGCGGTAAGTGGGGGTTGGCTGAACGCTCTGAGCGGGTACATCATGGCTGAATAAAAGCTTCCTACGGGAAGCTTTTTTGTTTTTTGAAAAACCCCTTTTCATTGAGGGTAGTTTTATCCCCTGTCACTAGAGCTAAGTTTGATATCGTCAGGCTATGTTAAATCGCTTCGGTAAAACACAATGACCGGTGAGTTGTGCAATGAATGTGGTAGTGAGTTTTATGGTCCTTTAAGTGATCATGGCGAAATTTGCAGTGGGCTCATTCTTGCGAAGAAAAAACATGGCCCAATACTGACTTCCTACAAGGCTAGAACAAAAGCAAAGCAGGAGGCGTATACACGATTATTTGAGGCTAATACAGCCCTTGAGAAAGGGCAGGCCTATAGAAGTATTTTATGGGTGTATTTCAGTCGTTCAGTCGTGTCCTGGGGGGAACGTGCCGGTTTACATCCAGACTTTAAAACATTCGCTGAAGTGATGGTTCACAATGATCTGAAAGCGTTATATGTGGATGAAGATATGGTATCTGTGCTTGCTGATGAATTCACTCCGAAGGCCTCAGATAAAATGCGTTCCGGTGATCTGTTCTGGAATATGTATTAGGGGGAGCTATGTATATATCGATGAGAAAGTTGACGGAAATTTTTGATAATGGCTATTTCAGTCTGTCACTGATTTTCATTGTTATTGGTTCCTGTTTAGTTTCACTTTTCCTTTTTGCGCCGGAAGGCACTAAATTCACCTTAATCGAAGATTACCGTATCATTTGTTTCATTGTTGGTGCAGGGGCTTTATCCGTTGGCATGATGTTTGGGTGTGTTGGTGTTTATGTCGATGAGCGACCTAAAGTTAAGCTCAGAGTTAAAGTGTTTTATTTTGCAGCTGCGGGGGTGGCTGTGGGGTATGTCAGTGAACACCTTATTAATTACTATGTTTGAGTAGTATGTTCCCGCCAAAGCCTCGTTAGAGGCTTTTTTTATACCTGGTACATGATATATTGGAGTTTCTATATCGGCCATAGGCCACAAACAAAACAGGCGCTTTCGAGCTGCCTTCAACACGTAAAGAGGAACTATCATGAATAATTTAACGTTAAAGAACGGGCAAACAGCGACATTTCTTTATGAGGACTATTGGGGTAGACCAGTGTACCAACTTGAAAACGGTACTAAAGTCTGCTGTGTAAATCTTAATGGTACGTACTTGCATACTATGAGTGAGGATTACGAAGAGCCTCAGAGTCCATTAAAAGACGAATATCAACCTATATAACCCGTTTACCAGGTATGCCAAATTAGGCATGCCTAATTTTAATGGGCGCTTTCGAGCTGCCTTCAATACGTAAAGAGGAAAAATATGTCTGCAAATAAACAGGCCTTTATCAAGCTATTCAAAGAAACCGCACGTTATCACCATCGCTACGAAGTATTTAGGGATGTGATCACTTGTCAGGCGTATGCGCTACACAATGCCGTTGCTTACAGCCAAGAGGTTGAAGAAGACTATTTACGCATTGCTAAGCGGTACGATAAAGAAGATATGAAGCGTATGGCGCAACTGATGGGTTATGTCGTCATGGGGTTGGAAGAAAGGCCCTGTGACTTTCTTGGCTCATTGTTTATGGAGTTGGAACTTGGCAGTTCGCAGATCGGCCAGTTTTTCACCCCTTATGAGTTGTCCCTGTTGATGGCACAGTTAAATGTGTCGGATATAGAAGACAAACCAGTCATAACGCTTCATGAGCCTGCCGTGGGATCAGGTGGTATGGTGATAGCATACGCGCAAGCGTTACGTGAAAGAGGGATTAACTATCAACAGCGCCTTTGGGTGCAGGCGATTGACCTTGATCCCGTAGCTGCAATGATGGCTTATGTTCAGTTTACGCTTTTGCATATTCCAGCTGAAATATGTATCGGTAACACACTCACGATGAATATTACTAAGGTGTTCAGAACGCCTGCGTATTACATGGGAGCGTGGGAGCAAAAACTTAAATTGCATTACGCGATAAAAGAATGTGCTGATTTGCTTGTTCCGGACGAAAAGGAAAAGCCTACGGCCATGCCGGTAGAGCAATTTGATTTGTTAGGAGAAACCGCATAGTAATAAACAAGCTTCCTTCGGGAAGCTTTTTTTATACCTGCTACCTGGTAATTACTACATTGTCTTGCGTGTTGATTAATGCTGTTATTTGTTCTAAGTTTAGATTTAATTAGCTTAAACAAAACAGGCGCTTTCGGGCTGCCTTCAACACGTAAAGAGGGAATATTATGAGTGTAAATCTAAAGTTTTTTAGAACAGCTAGTGAAGAAGAGTTTAATGATTTAATTGTCAGTAATTCGTTGAAAAAGAATATTAATTACGACTGCCATGAAATGCAATTTGACTATACAGACCTGAACGGTAATGTAGTGGTTATTCATGAAATGATAGCTTGTAGAGATTTTTATTTCGTTAAAAAGTGATAATAAAAAGCCTCAGATTATGAGGCTTTTTTTGCATAATCACTTCATCACTTTTCCAATATAACCAGATAACTGTTTAAGAGTTGTGGATTTAGCAAGGCTCTAGCGATCCGGCTATTCAGGGCGTAGAAGTACAGCCAGCCTACTATCTAATGCATTGAATAATCTATGTAAATCCGTTCCTCACCTTGGATATAAAAAATAAATATAAAACATTTAATCTTTACCTGTTGAAATATGGTAAAGACGTGTTAATCTTTACTTGAGATAAAAAAGTAAAGAGGATTCTATGGCTAAAGTAAGTGCAAAAAGACAAATCACACTGCCTATCGACCAATGTGTAATAGCGCATATTAGTGCGGGTGATGATGTTGAAAGCTTTGTTGATAGACAAGGTGTAATTTCAATTGTTAAGAAACAATCAGGCGCAGCAAAAGGCTTACTTAAAGGAATAACGGCTAATACTGATGTAAGCGAACAAGAATCATTAGAGAGTATGCTAGATAAATGATAGCGATAGACACAAATGTATTGCTTCGCTACTTGTTGCAAGACGATGAAAAGCAAGCCAATAAAGCGGCTAAATTGATTTTAGGCAATCAACCTGTTCTGGTAACTGACGTTGTATTAACAGAAACGATCTGGACACTAAAAGGTAAGCGTTACACCCTGAGCAAAGAACAAATTATTGATGTGGTTCATGCGCTTTTTGCTGAGCCAAATTTGACGTTTGAAGATGGTCAGGCGGTATGGGGTGCTTTAAAAGATTTTACCAATGCTAAACCTATAAAATCAGGTGGCAAGATTAAGCAAGCAGACTTTCCGGATGCGTTAATAGTTAACAAAGCTAAAAGGCATGGTCAGTTATATAAAGATAAAGTATCGACTATATACACGTTCGATAAAGCAGCGTTAGAAATTGCCGGAACTAAGCAACCTTAAATGTAAGAGGCTGAGTTAGCTGCGATTTATCAGCGGTAAAAGGTTATTAGGAAGTTTGTAAAATGAAATTTAATAAAATTCAAAAAGCTGGCCTAATCGCAATGTTTATTAGTAGCGGCTTGCTTACTGTTATTAGTGGTCTAGGCCTTTTTCTAAGTCTTGGAAGCCAAGAAATGGAAGAGTCAAAATATTTAATGTTTTTAATTTTTGGTTTGATTGCGTCAGCTGTTTCATTGTTTATTTCATCAAAAGTTGAAAATTAATGGTGGGAGTTAAGATGAAAAATGGCGCAAAAAATTCAAAGGGATATGTAAGAAGCCAGTGGCTATTTCTAAGTATTGCTGTTCTTATTTTATTAGTCTCTTTGTTAATCGAAAATACGGCCCTAGTTTGGTTTTCTATAGCAGTAATTGTTTTGGGTTTAGTCTCACTTTTCGTCAGTATATACATTGAGTTATTAATTAGGGTTAAACGAATTAACAGATATCAACCGCAGCCAACTAAGAAATCTTAGTTAGGTAAAGCAATTTCACTTAAAAATAAAGATATTGGAACGTAGGAGCGAAAAATGGAATGCACAGGATTAAGTCATGATCATAAGTTGCTTTTTCTAGTTAAAGAAATACCAGTAAAAGGTCGTAGGTTTGGTAAGACGTACTCTGGGCATTTTGATGTTGAAATTACTAGTATATTGATGAGAAAAACATTGAAAATGTTAAGGGGAACACCTGTCTTCTACCGAGCAGTTACTATAAATTGTTAATGCTTGGAAAAATAAATTATGGCAATTTACATAAAAACAGAAGGTTCAGAACAAGTAATTTTAGATCCAAAAGGTGATGATGAACTGATTATAGAACGTTTTTCTTCTTTTCCACACATACTGGAAATTCGTAAAGCAACAGATGATGAAATCAAACGATTATACGAACCTGAAATGTCGGCTGGCCGTTTATTGAAAACTTGTTTGAAAATCAGCGGCAGCAAATAAGCGTAGCGCGTTAGGAACACAAACCAATGAAAAAATTAGTTTTTACTACTTTGATAGCATTAGCTATAGCTGGTTGCACTAAAGAGGAAACTTTTGATCGGGAACTGGCTAGTAAAACATCAAAAACATTGAGGGAAATGGCATTTGTTATGCCCTCAGAAGAAACTAATAAAGAGCAGAGCAAGTTTATAGAACAGGTAATTGGGGTAGAAATTCCAGTTTCTCAATTTGAAGTTGACCTTAAGGCTCAAGGCTCTGATTTGGGAAAATTAAGCAGAGCTTTATTAGGTCAATTTTATACGCGAGTTCAGTCAATTAACTATCCATCAGATGATAAAGCAATTGTGAAAGCTAGGGTGGTGAATCTTGTTTGTGAAATGGAATATATCACGATGGAATTTGCAGGAGATAGTGAACCCACATGGAAGTTAAATAACTTAACTTGTTCTTAAATTATCAATTCACAATAAACAAAGTGATTTAATTATATTTGGTTTTGGCGCTAAATTTTGTCTTCGCAGGCGCGCCAAAATCATCTTATTTTAAGTTGGAATAGGTGTAAAAGAATGCAAGTGATAGCACTATCTAATCAGGGTTTTTGCCTTATAAGGAGTGCTTTGGCTGGCCGTAATAATGACGGTCAGCAAATGGCAAAGGAAATTGCAGAAGCACTTCACAATTTACCTGAAGATATTAATAACACCTTTTTGGTAGATATGGCGATGGATAGGATAAAGGAGTTGGCAATAAAATATCCAGAATGTGAGTGCCTTTTGGCTCACATTTAAATATTCGAAAACTAGAATTATAGAGAAAATTATGGTTAATAATTTTAAAGGTGAGGAAACGAATAACGTTTTAATATTCATAGGAAGAATGGTTCTATTTGTTTTATTGATGGCAATTGTTTTCTGGCTTCCTGCTTATTTGTTTGAAGTTTTTGGATGGGAATTTCTTAGCCAGTTTTTTGATAACCAAACTGAATACCGAAAAAACGTTGCAACTATTTCATTTATATTGTTTCTACCTCCATTCTTTTTATATGCTTTTAGTGCGATGCCTGAAGAAGTACAGAATGATGCTAAAACGCTGGGGTTTAGTTTAGTGGTTTTGCTCGTTTGGGTTGGCAGAGGTTTCTTGTTTGCTGTAGGAGCAGCTGGATTTTATTACTTATTCATCAATTAATTTTCTAATCTTCAGGTTAGCAAGGTGTGTAATTAGCTAAAATTATTTTTCTACACAAAGATTTACAGGTTTTTACTTAAAGCAACAAGCTTCCTTCGGGAAGCTTTTTTTATTCCTGTTACATGGTATATTGGAGTTTCTATATCGGCCTCCGGCCACAACAAAAACAGGCGCTTTCGAGCTGCCTTCAAGACGTAAAGAGGAAAGTAATATGTCTAAAGCATATGTAGTTAAACTTACAATTCGTGCTGGTGAATATGAAAAGAGTGTTACCAAGTTAGTTTGGGCTGACACAGAAGAGCTTGCCAATGACCAAGCGTTATTGGGGGAGTGTCATGGTAGCATTGACAATGGAACTGCCGAATACACTGAAACGGGTATTGCGGATCTTGGTTGGGAATTTCACTACTCGGTAGATTGGTCGAAAGAAGTGCATGCTGAGCATGTTCCTGTTCTTCGTACCTACTTCGATATGTTTGGTGAACCCAAAAATCTTATAGCTGCCACTCAAAGTAAGCTTGAGGCGTTTGCAGGGTATGTAGTAGACCTATGTGAACATCGTCAAAACAAGGCTCGTACTATCAATAAGGAACTTATTAACATTCCTTCTTTGGTGCAGGAATTTATCAAAACTGAAGGGGCGAGTAATGCTAATTAACAGCCAGCAGTTTGATAATTTACTTGGGTTTTATACGCATTGTTTTTGTGTCTACCACGAAAAAGTGAAAAGTGATTTCGGGTTTTGGGCTAACCGGTTGGACGATATTAACGTTCCCTGGTCTGTTCAAAACACGGTCGCGGTGCTTGCAGAGTGTAAAGACAATCAGCGGTTTTATTTCCGGACGTTACTAAAACAAAAGGGGATAACCGTTCAATAAGATAAAGGTCCTTCGGGACCTTTTTTATCGAGCATAGATAAGAATATCTATGATGGCCACAACCTATATAGTCAAAAACGACTATGCTGCAGCGGGATAATTTTGCTACGCTGATACTGTTCTAGTAGGCCATCGGCCACAAAGAAAACAGGCGCTTTCGAGCTGCCTTCAACACGTAAAGAGGAAACATATGCAAATAGAAATGTTTGATAGTGCTGTTCCAACTCCTGTTAGGGCTATTCCTGAATTTAAGGTCTATCCCTGGGAAAAGGTTCTGCGTGATAAACAATACACAAAGCAACAACACGATCTTGTTCATGACTTTATGCCAGGTGCAAAAATCACTACGTATAGGTCTGGTGCAAGTTCTAAATCTGATATTTTGGGATACATTCAAGCTGGCTCGGCAATTGGTATATGCGTGATGGATGCGTCTGCACCGGTTCGTTCTCTAGTTGCTGAATATGTTTCTCAAGGGGGGGAAGTATTTGTTGATAGCGGGGCATTCCGGACATTCATGGCCGGTCTGCGAAAGCCAGATACAAAGCCAATTGATTTTGACGAAGTGTTTGAGAGATACCATGACATTATCGAAAAATGCGCTAACCCTTCCGGCTTGATTGTTGTTGCTCCTGATGTGGTTGGTGATCAAGATGAAAGCTTTCGTTTATTGGCTGACTATAAGCGCGAAATAGAGCTTATTACTCGCCGTAATGTGAAGGTGATGGTTCCAATGCAAAAAGGTCGTTTGTCTATCGCTGAACATTATGCGCGGTGTAAAGCAATGCTGAATATGGATTTTGTTGTTGGCCTTCCTTCCAACGCTGAAGCGCTAAGCCGTTCTGAAGTGTTTGATTTCATTTCGACGGTGAAGCCTGCGAATGTTCATTTTCTTGGATGTTCTGAAACAGCATTGGTTCATGAGGCAAAACACCGGTCGCCCAAAACGGAATTTACTTGTGATGCTACGCAACTGCGAAAACATATAGGTAAAGGCCGACTATTAACTGAAATGCAAAGTCAGATACTGGATGATGTGGTTAGCCATGCAATACATGGTTGTTCACATTCTCGGATTGACGATGTTTCAGTATGGGATGAAACGGAAGTCCTGGGGGATCTTTTAGGGTATATAGGTACGCTAAAAGAAACTGAAGTTAAAGCCTTAGCTCGTTACATGAACATCGATGTCAAAGTTGTCTTGGCTTGCCAAGATAACGAATCCTTATGGGATTGTCTTGATGAAAGTAATGGCGGTTATGCCTTTCAAATGGTGCAGTTATACATTGTTGAACGTTGCCACAAAATATTGAGCCCCAAGGTAAGAACGCATGTTTGTTCTGAATTGGCAAAGCGCGATATTGTGTAAATAAACAAGCTTCCTTCGGGAAGCTTTTTTTATACCTGGTACATGGTATATTGGAGTTTCTAAACCGGCCATCGGCCACAAACAAAACAGGCGCTTACGAGCTGCCTTTAACACGTAAAGAGGAAACACTATGTCTATTAATCATAGTATGTATGAAGAAACCGTTGAGCGAGCTACCAAGCTCTTCTTGGATGGTTGGATAGTATCTCTGGGTCTGAGTGGTAAAGATTCCGGCGCAGCTAGTATTTGTGTTGTTGAGGGCTTAAAAAGAGCTCACGCAATAAACCCAAATGTTGGTCCTTTGTATGTCGTCACGACCAATACAACGTTGGATAATATGGTTCTTCATGAATACATGATGGATCTACACGAAGACCTGAATACATTCGCATCTGATACCGGCTTGCCAATTATCACCAAGGAGCTGAAACCGTCTCTGGCTAACAACCCTATGGTTGAGTATGTGGGACGTGGCAAGTTACTTAGAACGCCACAAACATCGGCATCTGGCAGAGATTGTGCAAGTGATTGGAAAATCAAGCCAATGGAGCGCTTTCTAAAATCACTTCAACAAAAACATCAAACCACTAAGATTGTTTCTATATCAGGCGCTAGAGATAGCGAATCAACAGTAAGGGCGATGAACCTGAAGAAAAGAAATGAATCAGCTACAAAGGTTGTGGCTACAGGCCTTGGATGGACGCAAGCCATCATCAAGGATTGGTCATTAAACGATGTTTGGCAGCTTTTCAAGGTTGTTGATGAATGTGAAATTGATAGTTATTCCGACCGTTTTGACGCTATGAAGCGGCATTACAGCGCCGGTAACGGTGGGACCTGTGATCTGTTTGCTGGTATTCAAAACAATAAGGAGTGTGGCGCACGATTCGGTTGTGTACTGTGTGCAATGAATCCAACTGACCGTAGTTTAGAGGCGCAATTAGCTGTATCGCCTAAAACATATGGTTTCATGAAGCCCCTTAATGACCTTCGCACCTATATGATCAATACCTTGTTTGACTTTAACAAGCGATCATTACTGGGCAGGGAAATGAAAGACGGTTTTATTAAAGTTGGAATCAACCAGTATTCTATGGAATATCGGATGGATCTCTTGCGATATGTGCTGACTATTCAGCAAGACGCTTTTGACCAGCATGGTTATCATCCCATTGACTTAATTGACTATCGTGAATTACTGGCTATTCAGTACCACTGGTCAAGAGAAGGTGGGGAACCTGAACCTGGTATGGCGTTGAAAATATGGCATGAAATTGTGGAGGATGGTATGCGTTATCCCATTCCTCACACGGAAAAGATAGAGGCTGCATTTAGCCCTGTGTATATGTATTTTCCGCTTGAAGATTATATGGATCAGGACAACAGTATTGGGCTTGACGATGAAGGTTTGTACGGTGAGTACAAGCATTTAGCGAGAGTTTATTACCGTGATGGTATCAAACACCAAGTTGTTAAATACGATGAAAGCAGCGCTTTCGAGGTTGTAACAGAAAATAGTAAGGCGATGATGTTTGTAGACTCTTTTTATCCCGATTTGGTTGAAGGGGGTTATTTAGAGAACAAATGCCCTACTGTTATGCTGAAGCACTTACTTGAAAGTGGTGTTGTCCGGATAGCCAAAGGAAGTATTGATCGGTTGAACCGTGATGCGAAACGAGCTCAAGCCTTATTTTCGCTCAGAACAACAACCGGCATTCCTGTGGACGAAGCAATTCTTCGACTTTCTGTATCGAAGAAGATCAAGGATAGAGTTGTTGAGTTGACGGCTAATACGTCACAAACTGCAATGGACTTCATACTGTAACAAAAACCCCGCATCGTCGGGGTTTTTTTTGGATTTGTCACAGGCGCACAGTGTCGTACTTTTGGTTATGGATAGTATCGTACTTTTGATCTGTTTGGGATTTGTCACAGGCGCACAGTGTCGTACTTTTGGTTATGGATAGTATCGTACTTTTGATCTGTTTGGGATTTGTCACAGGCGCACAGTGTCGTACTTTTAGTTGTGGATAGTATCGTACTTTTGGTTGTGGATAGTATCGTACTTTTGATCTGTTTGGGATTTGGCACAGGCGCACAGTGTCGTACTTTTGGTTATGGATAGTATCGTACTTTTGGTTGTGGATAGTATCGTACTTTTGATCTGTTTGGGATTTGGCACAGGCGCACAGTGTCGTACTTTTGGTTGTGGATAGTATCGTACTTTTGATCTGCTTTTACTAAGTGGCTACCTTTGTTATATTGATGCATCTAAACAGGCCATCGGCCACAATCAAAACAGGCGCTTTCGAGCTGCCTTCAACACGTAAAGAGGAAATACCATGAAAGCAGTAATTAAAACTGAAACCAAAACAACACTAAATGAAGCTAATGAACTGTCATCATGTTTAACAGCTAAAGGCATTGAAAACCAAATTATTCCTAGCGAATCTGGATTTGTAGTTACCTGGGCGCAAATGAAAAAGGTAATGCCAGCATCTAATCGTAAGCTTTTAATCGCTCTTGGCGATTGGTTACAGGATAATTACGATGGGGGCTATGACACAATTTGTTTCGCTGAGGGCAATAACGAGCGAATCACAAGCGAACAAGTCTATCCTGTATGGGAAAGGGTTATAGCACCATTGCTTGTTGATGCAAGTGATGATGAGTTGCAACAGCATGTGTTTGTTGTCGTTGGTAGGGTTTGTGATTGCGAAGAAGAATTGAAGTTTGTAATGGCTTCGACTCAAGAAGAAGCTGAAGGTAAGTTCACCGACTATATCAAGGTTAAACAAGACTGGGACGGTGAGAGTGACATTTATGTCGAGTTCACTGAACGCCTAGCTGACTTTGGTTTCAACCTTCTCAAATAAATAAGGGCCGCTAAGCGGCCTTTTTTATTGTTCAGAGATGATTTATTAGTCGATGGTCTATATACTGAATGTGATTATTGGCTTTAGGCCACAAACAAAACAGGCGCTTTCGAGCTGCCTTCAATACGTAAAGAGGAAAGTTATGAAAACTGTATTTGAGAAAAACTACGATCTAATGGTAAAGCTTGGAATTATTCTGGAAGATAATACGGTCCCTTCTTACCGCAAAAGTATCTCTTCTGGTGTGATGGACTTAGTGGTTGAGCGCAATGAGCTTACTGATGGTTTTAACGACCAAAAGTGTATTGGCTTTTCAATTGCACACTACTTTGTTCAATGTGGTGATTTATGCTCAGACCCAATTATGGAAATCCTTTATTACCCTGATACCAAAATGGTTGAAGCCTACTCATTTGAAATGAGTCTTCCTCCAATGTACGAGGTAGTATACCCCCTTCCTGGCAAAGTTAATGTAAAAGCCAAAAAGTCGCAAAACTCGTTTTTGCACAGTTGGTTGAATAACTTGGTAGCACAGGGGCATGGTGTTAAATGGGAAGACCGCAGCGCTGCTGCCTAATGTGGTATAGGAGCGCATCATGTTTCAAGCAACTATGGATTTGCCGTTAGGTGATTTTGCAGCATCGAGCATCGAGCCAAAATGTTTACGCAATTCACTGTTTAATGACGGTCAGTTTGAATCAAAAGTGGGTAAAGCAGATCGTATTTGCCGCCGCCTAATGAGAGTTAGGGTTTATCGAAATCTAAACAAACCGGAGTTCTATTCAATTCTGGCTATGGAAGGTGAAGATAAAGGTAAAGTGATTGGCTATGCTCGTTCGGTATTACTCGAAAATTGCCAACTGGTAGTATCTGAGAAGTCAAGGCAACGTGTCTTGAGGGAAAAGCGCAAGAATGTCCACGCTTTTTGCCAAGGCATCATCGTAGATGCATCGGAAATGGTGCAGACGTTAGATGGAACTGAATGTGCGATTACATATAATCCGTACAAAATGGGTTCATTCTTTCGTCGTGATGATGATTCACCATTTACTGATGGTTGTACTCAGGCACTATTGCAAGGTAGTGACGTGTATATAACAGAAAGCGCCTCTTGAGGGCGCTTTTTTTATGCGAATAGCGCTGGTATATTAAAGATTCTGAATCGGCCATCGGCCACAAATAAACTAGGCGCTTTCGAGCTGCCTTCAACACGTAAAGAGGAAAATATGATTGTTGCACGACCAATTAATGAACGTGAACCTTGTCTACTAGAAGGAAACAGATATAAAGATTTGTACCTCTATGATTTGGACGGTAACTTAGTGGTAAGACAGAATTCACCCTATGAAGGGTGGACCTATGACGCACTGGAACTCGTCAGCGAATCCTTAATGACCGATTATCTAACCCTGCAATTTGGCTGGGATGCATATTTGGGGGATAAAAAGGACGATTGCTGGGTTGGTTCGTCTGAAGTGTAGATTTGGCATAGAAAATAAGCTTCCATTAGGAAGCTTTTTTTATGTCCAAAATTTGATATAGTGAAATGGTTAATCGGCCATCGGCCACAAATAAAACAGGCGCTTTCGAGCTGCCTTCAATACGTAAAGAGGAAATATTATGAGTATTACTATGTTCTATCGTGTATGTGTTACTGATTTCAATGCTGACCTGGCTAAGTGTGGTCATGATTTTGGTGTAGTAAAAGGCCGTCATAAAGACGCTTTCACTGCTGATCGTGAAGCAAAAAAAGCCAGTAAGGGCGCGTTAAGCTCTTCACAAATGGCTTTTGAGCTTACTACTGATGAAAAGTTAGAAGTAGGTGATAAGCCAGTAGAGTTAGTATGGAATGCTTATGTCGAATGTAACCGCCAACGCGAAGTACGAAAGTGTGCAGACATCATTGAGAAAATGAAAACAGGTGAAAGCGCTGAAGAGGCGTGTAAGTACCTGGTCCCACTTGATGAGTACAATCGCGATATGGAATTTGATGAGTGGTGCGATAAGTTCTCTGAACCGGCGCAAAAACTCATTGAAGAAAATGAAAAGCGTATTCAGCAAAAAGCAGAAGAAGAAGCTAAACGAGCTAGTATCGTTTCAAGCTTTGAAAGCGCTGCGAGTGAAATGACCTATTCGTTCCCTGCTGTAAAAGGCATTCAGGCGAAAAAGGAATTTTACATTGCCCAGGTGCCATTTAAGTATCTGGTTAAGTTTTTCACGTTTGCAGATGAAAGCCTTCCGGCAGAGCTTCGAGCTCAAAGAAAGGTCAACATTAAGCATGCCAATGAAATCGGTCAATACGTAGTCGATAATCGTGAAGATTATGTACTTCCGTGTTTGACTGTTAGCGTAAATGAAGCGATGGTATTTGACCCGTTAAATGTAAATGGACTTGCAGATCGTTTAGGTGTTATTCGTATACCTTTGACTGCAAAGCTCCTTATAAATGATGGTCAGCATCGCCGTCAAGCCGCTGAATTCTTTATTAAATATGATAAAACGCTAGGGGACGAAACCGTGCCTGTGACGTTTTATTATGATGAAGGACTTGAGCGGTCAAAGCAAATTTTCGCTGATTTGAATGCAAACCTGTCAAAGCCAAGCGCTGCGATAAATGCACTGTATGATTTGCGTAACCCTTTCAATAAATTCGTTCTGGACGCTTTAGAGCGCCATCCAGCAATTAACGAATTGGTTGATAAGGAGCAAACAACAATTGGTGGTAAATCTGAAAAGGTTTGGTCACTGGTGCATTGGAAGAAGTTTGTTGAAAAACTTCTTAATGTCAAAGAAAAGTCATTCATTAACATCGATGATGAAAAGTTGGATTCAATGAATCAGTTTTTCGACTTGGTATTAACTGAATTGACCGGAAAAATCCGACTGTGGCAAAAGGTCATTAATAATGAGATCAGTTCTGAAGAATTGAGAAATTATAATGTGGCCGGTCACGCAGTATTTTTGGAGTCAGTAGCGCTTGCCTTATCGGGTATGTGCGAAAGCGATGAAGAAACTGTTAAGGAGGCAATTGACAAAATTGCGAGCGTTCCTACAGCCAAAGATGCATCACACTGGAATAACCGTTGTGTTGTAGCTGGGCGAATGGTTAAGACGGTCGATAGCGTCAAGGTGACGGCAGCCTACTTGCGACAAGTAGCCGAACTTGAGTTATCCAAGAGCATGGAAGAAGCGGTAAGCCGACACGGTTTAGCAGCGTAAAAATAAAGGCGTCCTTCGGGGCGCTTTTTTTTTGCGTGAAATACGGTAGTATCTTAAATGTAACTAGCTTATTAGCTTACAAACAAAACAGGCGCTTTCGAGCTGCCTTCAACACGTAATGAGGAAAAATATGGAAGCACTTCATTGTGAAGAGCCTATAAGGTTCGTATCTGGAAATGCGTATAGTCTAGATCTTGATTATCTAATCGAGAAGCCTGACGGTGTGGACTTACATTCTTATGACACCTTCGTGGTATTTTTAAGCGGTGGTAAAGATAGTGTCGCTTGTTTGCTTGAGCTCATTGAGCAAGGCATACCCAGGGAAAAAATAGAATGTCACCATCACTTAATTGATGGGGAAGGGCCTGAGTTTATGGACTGGCCTTGCACTGAGGAATATTGCAAAGCGCTGTGCAAAGCTTTGGGCGTTAAGTTGTATTTTTCATGGAAGGAAGGTGGTTTTCTTCGGGAAATGGAAAGGGATAATGCACCTACAGCAGCTGTTCTTTTTGAAACTCCGGAAGGTGAAACCAAAAAGGTCGGCGGTGATTCCGATAAATTAGGAACCCGTAAACAGTTCCCAGCCCTGAGTGCAGACCTTAGAGTACGTTGGTGTTCAGCATATCTCAAGGTGGACGTGGGGAAAAAGGTAATTAGCCATCAAAAGCGATTTGAAGGAAAACGCACCCTAGTTTTAACGGGTGAGCGTGCTGAAGAATCGCCTAGCAGGGCTCGTTACGCTAGTTTTGAACCACATGCCAGCTCAGCGACGAAAGTTGCTCAGAAGGACGCACAGGGCCAAAAACGAATAGGGTGCGATGGTAAAGTGATTTTCGATATTAAACGCAATAAAAAGCGTTTCGTGGATCACTATCGAATCATACAAGATTGGGAAGAAGAGCGAGTGTGGGATCTTATGAAGAAATACCGCATTTTGCCTCATCCTGCATATATTTTGGGGTTCGGTCGATGCTCATGCCTTATTTGCATTTTTGCCAGTGCAAACCAGTTAGCAACCATTCAAACGTTCATGCCGAATCGGTTTGAGAATATTGAAGCGGTCGAAGCTAAATACGGCAAGACAATCCACTTTTCACGCAATAGTGATAAAGAGGTTGTTCAAATTCCGTTAGCGGAAGTTGCTGCTAAGGGTACGCCTTATCAGGTAGATAAAAAATGGCTAGAAATAGCTATGAATAGAGGTACGTTTGCCCATAATATCATTGTAGACAACTGGGTGTTACCAGCTGGTGCATTTGGTGATAGTTGTGGACCTACGTAATTTTGAAAAAAAAGGGCGCTTTCGAGCTGCCCGTTAAACGTAAGGAGGTCGCTTTGAAAGCGAAGCAACGTGATGGGCCTCGGCTCGTCAAAAAGATGTTGATAGTGTTTGCCCACGGCTTACTAATTGACATCGCGGTTGGTGCGATATTTTTGGGTTTAGGTGCGTTACTTTTCGGACCTACAACTGACACTAATATTGTAAAAGCTGTGTTTATACTGGGTATCGGAATAGTCTGCATAGTGGTAGCGCTGTTCATTCTGATCATTAAAGCGATTTTGCTTATGCGTTCAGATAAAGATTGATAGCCAAAAAAAGCCCCATTAATGGGGCTTTTTATTTTTCTTCAGTTCTACTCGTTCCTGCTTGAGTTCAGCCAGTTTTGATTTGGCGTGTTGGATGGATTCAAGTGCCGTTACTCGCTGCATTAGCAATGAGCTCACGGACTCTTCTCGTTCCATACCCTTCAGACGTTTTTTTCTGACATTGGTTGTTTCCTTTGCAATTGTGTCAGAAAGCTCAAAGGCCTCTTTCAACGTTTTGCAAATGGATAAACTAGCCAGGTAACTTTTATACATTTCTTGGTTGGGATGATCTGTATAAAAATCTACGGCTTCCTGGTACTTCTCAAGTGATATATCGATAGGTTTTTTAGTTGGCTTTGGCTTAACGGTCGGGGCGGGTACTTTGCCTTTCAAGTTTAAGCGTAGAGCTAACAGAGTATCGATTGAGACAGCTTGATTAACCGGTTGATTATTCGGTGTCATAGTATTACCTCATTACGTATTGAAGGCAGCTCGAAAGCGCCTGTTTTGCTTTTTGCCATTCATGGCAGGAGACGATTAAATACTAGCCAATTTAGTAAGTGCTGGCAACTGGCAGATTAGGCATGCCTAATTTCTCGATTACGCTTGCTCATAAAAAAGTTAAATATAGTGATAATAGTAATGAGGAAAATATTTCATATAGGCAAGTTTCGCTAAAACCGACTATTCCAATATTCCCAACAAGAACGCGCCTTATAAAATTTATAGGTTAAAAATGATGCCATGTTGGAAATTACGTAAATTGCTGGGGATTCCAATGTTATTTACCAGTGCCATCTTGTTTGGTATAAACAGATACTAGACATATTTGACAGGTTAGGCTAGAAAGGTATACTAGACATATATGACGGGTAGAAAGATTACAGAATTTCAGCGGATAGCTAACGCCAAAGGCTGGAGATTTGAAGATATAGCGAAGCGTTGGGAGCTATCCGAAAGGCAATTATCTCGTGTTGCCAGCGCTGGAAAAGTGAGGGATCTGGATGCTGTAAAGGGCTTGCCAGATAAAAAACAATAGTTGGAATGACAGGCTTTTGCCAGTGGCGTTTCATTAAGCGCTACTCACAAAAGCTAATTAGAATAAAAGTTGGAGAAAATATGTCAAAGCCAGTAACAGACTTAGTTGCAATGCTTGAAAGTGCATTTGAAGTTGGCGAGTGTTCGTGCATCAGATGTAAATCTGGTGAAGATGAGACTAAATATAAGAACCCTCATAATTTTATGATTAAGGGTATAACTTACCATCGGTTGTTTGCAAAATCCTCAGACTCAGATTTAGATTCTAAATTTAGAAGCGCTTGGAAGGCTTCAATTAAAGATGTTGAATTTAGCGAGAAGTTTAGTATTAACCAGCTAAAAGATGTTTTAGGTAGTGAGCATTTGGAATTATTCAATATTTTGGGGCTTGCAAATGGTTACATTAAAAGGTTTGAAGATGATGAGTACGAATTAAACTTACCTTAGTCTGAAATTGGAATACTTTTTTTTACACCGTTTTGCTCTATGTAAAGAGGTTAAATTGTTCATGAACAAATTGACGTTATTAAATAAAGGGGGCTTTATGCCAAAAAAATATGAAATAACATTTGGTGATTTAGGTTCAGGGTTGAGCTTATATTTATTAGTTAAAGCACTAAGAAGTAATTGTAAAATTATATGGTTGGATAATGGCGATAGCTTAGAGGATTGTATTAACTTCCTTGGAAATAATAAAGACAGTTTATGCGAAATAGCTCATTGCTCTGTAACAGGTAATCTTGTAGAAAGCATTAAAAAGGCCTCTGTTAAAGGTAGTAATATTATTGTTGTTCCACATGCACTTAATATTATCTCTAACGCAATAGAGACTAATGAGCTATTTGATTATTTACGAACAAGTACCGATGTTCAAATTTTGATTGGTGGGTACGGTAATGAGGCGTTCCAAAAAGGAGAGGTATTTATCAGTCATGCAATAAATTGTTGTGAATTTCTTTGGTTTGATGAATTTACAATCAAGGAAGAAAATTTCAACTCTTTGTTGGGTGTTGATCTGGTACGTAAAATCCAACAAACGCGTAAACCAGAAAAATTAGATTTAGAAAATGGTTCAATTAACGAAATAATTGAGGCTTTTGAAGTTGTTAAGAGCGGTTAATGGGGGGTATTTATGGAATTGTGGAAGTTTGTATTGTTGTGGTTAGTAACGTTGTTTACACGCTGAACAATCAGCTTTTGAAGCTGTGGGTGAACAATAAAGTTTCACCCCGCACAATAAAGTTTCACCCCGCACAATAAAGTATCATCCTAAGCAATATAGTTTCATACTGCTAGATGGCAATTTGCAGCAGTAAAACTTTACCAGTTCTTGCTGCTTGTTCTACAAAACTGGTAATTTGTTTCAGTTTTTCACTGTTTTGTTTCGTAAAAGTGGCAGTTTGTTTGGTTTTTTACCACTTTTATTTCGATAAGGTGGTAAATATTTCAGGTTCAGTATGAAACTTTATTGTTTGAATTGAGCGCGAATATAAGCTGCTACCTAAGTCTAGTATGAATCTTTGTTTCCCAGCTTCAAGTTTATAAACCAAAATACAAACCTTGAAGCTCTACTCAGTATTATACTTTATTGCTGGGCTACAGAAGCAGAACACGGTTAGTTGGAATACTATGCGATTAAGCCACAAGAAAAATAGACGCAATAATAAACAAAGGATGATAAAGGTGAAGTTTCTAATTTGGTTCAATCAAGTTCGTATCTTAGCTGAAAAACGGCAATATAAAAGTTGGGAGAAGAAAGGCCAGTGGAGAGATTGGTTTCACGCAAAACTTACTCCTGAAGTTGCGCTTAATAAAGCTATGTACGACAAATTTTAGTGATTGGAAAAATAACTATGGCGCTTGAATGGTTGTACAAACACTGGAAATCTGAATTTTTAGCCAATGGATTTAGTGAAGATGTAGCTGAAGAAGAGTATCAAACATGGTGCGAAGGTTTGGGTGGCGAGCTTGATAATGAATATCAGCAAACAGAGTATTCGGTAATGATGGCCGCCAAAGAAGCTGTTGTCGAATTGCAGCAAATCGACTAGTGAGCATAAAAGGTAAATAGAGTATGTCAGAAATTAAAGAAACTATGCGGGGAGTGATAAAGTATCTTCCTTTTATTCTGTTTATTAATGCTGGAATTGTTTATCTCGCGTGGTTTTTAGATAGCGCCGAAACCAAAGACGCTAGAGAATTTATGTTTGAAGGCTCTAAAGCTCTGGCGTGGATTGTTACGGCCCCGACCTGTGAAGTTAATGGTTTCTGTTTAAAAATATTAGAAGACAGGGATGCTGGCGAGTTTGTTAGTGCTACCTTGGACGGCGATTATACTCAAGTTGAGACGACTTCTGGCATCTATGTTGTCAAAGGTAATGTGGAGTTAAGCAACATAGATAAAAGTGCTTTGGTGTCTTTGCATAAGAAAAAGGGTGAACTTAAAAACGTACTTTGCATAAGCAATACGAACTGCTACCTGGTCCCCTTTAATAGCCGCCCGCAATAAAAGGTTGAAAATGAGCAAAAAAACAGGCCCTTAAAGGGCCTGCTTGTTATTGGAGATAGGCTTGTTCGTTTAGCTTAGTAGATATCAAATCTACGGCTGGAAAACGGTTGTCAATCACCGGCACGATAGACTTGCTATCGTTCATATGATCACCAAAGCTGTAAACCCCATGACCACTATGAAAGAAGTGGAAACCTCCGCTGCGGTCCTCGATGAGATCAGCCAGAAGAGGGAAGGGGTTTTCATATACTTTTGCACCGTGATTGTTCGCGGCATCATAAGCATAATCATCAGTAAGGTAACTTTTTCTATGCAGTTGACGGTATTGGCCGTTAGCGAGCATTTTGATTAAGTGTAAAGCACGAACCTTTTCAGGTATCTCAGTTAGAGGCTTGAGTTTGTGAAGTTTGAAAGGTGAGAACACCTGACCTGACTTTACTTCTCTTCGCGTTACTGTGAGCCCTGGCATCAATTCAGCTTCAAATACACCATCGCGGCGTTCTTGATAGTTTGCGATATACAGATGAGCAATAACACCTGTAATGCACTCTGTTTGGCTTATATTGCGAACCCATTCAAGAAAGCGGCTGTAACCTTCAGCGTCTGATCCTACGTTCCAGTGAATTGTGTATTTCTCACAAGTCTTTCTGGCCTCAAGCGCATTGGCAAGAGTTGTTATGTGGATTGAACTACTGTAGGTGTGTACACGCACCTGGTACTTGCTAAAGTAAACCGTTTTAAAGCGAACATCCGTCCAGTTATTCCATTTTTCATCATCGATGATCATGAATGCTTCACGGAGTAGAGTTTCACGGCTCGCAAAGGCCGGTAAGTTAGAGTGGGTTAGTTCGTGTGACTCAATAGGGTCGTTGACCTTAGCAGTACGAACGTTATTTGATGTGCCGTTAAGTGTGTCGTTTACTAACTCCACCTTGCCGGATACAAAATCCCACGCTTCATTCAATGTTTTCATTGATACTGATGATTCATTGCTGTTAACTCGGTCTGGATGACAAGCTAAGGCTGCACGTTTGTATAGACGTTTCAGTTCAGTGAAATCAGCAGCAATGCCATTGCCAGCAGATGCGATCAACTCAATAGCGCTATGTATATTCATAGTGTTTCCTCTTTACGTGTTGAAGGCAGCTCATAGAGCGCCTGTTTTTGTGTTGCCAAAAATGGCGTAAATCACTTTGATTATAGGTGTATGTGCGTCGAGATACTAGACATTAGGGGGAATTTTGCTAACCTGGTGTTGATTATTAAATGACTAAAAAGGGCGCTTCCCAGCTGCCCGTAATACGTAAAGAGGTGAATGTATGTTGACAGTAATTAATACTCGTCTTGGCGAAAATCGCGGTGTACCTAGAGTGTGGCTTGAAGGAAGTAAGCTAAGTAGTAGCTTCCAAATAGGTCAAAAGCTAGACATCCAACTTGATCATGAAAAGAAAGTCGCTGTCCTGAAAGTTGTACCTGAAGGTCGATTTTCAGTTTCCAAGCGTGACCGGAATGGCCGAATTTACCCGCTTATTGAAATTAAAGATGATGAGCTTGGTGAAATGTTTGGTGATGTAGGTGTTCTTCTTCGTGTGGTGGTCAAGAACGGTGTGGCTACTATTGAGGTTCATGGTATTGATCGTAAAACAGCAGAGCGCGTTGACCGCTTTAATCGTAAGGTTAAAAAAGGTGAGGCGCTTACTATCGGTTCGTTATTTTCAGGGGGCGGTATCATCGATGCTGCACTACATGAAGGTTTAACAAAGGCCGGTATTAACTGCTATACAAAATTCATCGTAGAACAGGAACGTCAGTACCTGGATACGATGGTAGCGAATCAACCAGAACTTTTCCGTGAAGATTCAATTCTTATCGAAAGTGGAATTGAATTTGTCGAGCTAAAGAACCCGCCAAAAGTGGATGTTCTAATAGCTGGCATACCATGCACAGGAGCTTCTAAGGCAGGGAAAAGTAAGAACAAAATAAAAGCAGCAGAGTTTCACGATGCAGCCGGTGCTTGTTTTTTCCACGCTTTGCAGTTCATTGGTCAGTGTCAACCAGGGTTAATAATTCTGGAAAATGTGCCTGATTACTTATCGTCTACAAGTATGGCTGTAATTAAGTCTGTGCTGGAAACCTGGGGCTATGAACTTGAGGTTGATGTTCTTAATGGCAATGAGTTTGGTTGCTTAGAGAATAGAGACAGAATGTGCGTAATAGCTACGAGTAAAGGAATGCCTAAATTCAATATGGAGCTAGTCAAACCTTTACAGCAAAAACCCAATAGTGTTTCTGAAATACTTGAAGATGTGCCGCTAGATGACTCTCGATGGAAAACTTATCAGTACCTAGTTGACAAAGAGGTTCGGGACAAGAAGGCCGGTAAGGGCTTTAAGCGAGCTTTATTGGATGGTACAGAATCATCTGTGCCTACAATTCGTCGCTTGTACCATAAAGCCGGTTCAACGGATGCGTTTGTTAAACATCCTGACGGTGTACTGACTAGACTATTTACTCCTACAGAGCATGCAGGGGTGAAAGGTGTGCCGGTACGGTTGATTAAAGGTGTCTCTTCGACAATTGCGCATGAGCTACTGGGTCAGTCCATTGCATACCCAGTCTTTACGGCTGTTGGCTTCGCGATTGGCAAGTGGGCTTCTGAAGCTTCAAACGACAACGATATGTTAAAAGCTGCCTAAAAATAAATGCATCCTTTGGGTGCATTTTTTTATCGAGCATAGTTAAAAATGACTATGATGGCCATTAGTGCATTTTAATATTTCTGTGATATATTTAAGGTGTCTAATTGGCTTCACGGCCACAAATAAAACAGGCGCTCTATGAGCTGCCTTCAACACGTAACGAGGAACGCAATGAAATCATGCAACCGTATTTGCGATGTTGCTAACGATGGAATTTGTATGGGCGTTTGTGCGATGGGGCTGAATACTCAAGGGTATCGAGTCGCCTACCAAAATAATAACGTCTATCTACTTCACACATCACTTAATGGCTCACTAACTCAGTTCCCAAAGTCCGATACTGAGAAACACGACCGTTTAGTACAATTCGTTAAGCAACAACAAACAATTTAATTAGAAGGCGCTTTCGAGCTGCCTGTTATACGTAATGAGGAATCACTATGAACAAGAGAATGTCTTTAGCGGATACTATTTCACTGGGCGCTAAGCACTTTACAGACAGAGCAAATAAGGCTTCTTCAGAGGCTGAAAAGCTTAGTCTACAACGTTGTGCGGAAGCTTCTGCCCGATTGGGTGCGAAAGTGAAGAAGTTGCAGCAAGAACACACTGGTATGCCTTTATTTCAGGTAGTGAATGAACTTCCCGAACATCAAGTTTTGGTGCGAGAGCGTAAACTACGGTTTTCCCTCATCGATGGGGGGAAAGCTCATGCATAATACCTGGCAAGCGTTTCAGTGGTTTGATCTTGAAGCAGGCCCCGCAAGCCAGCTTGAATCAATGTGTAATACATTGAAGCAGGCTGGCAAGCAGTTCGACAATCAAATTGTCGAGCAATTGCTAAAAGATAGTCCCTTTGATGGCGATGTTGATGTGCAGCAGTTGGTTGATCAGTTCAACGATATGTTACACACTCTACATTAACTACGGGCATATATAAGAAAAAGGGCCGCATTTTATAGCGGCTTTTTTTGTAACAAATGGAAAAAGAAAATAAGAATAATCGACTGATTAAAGGGTTGTGGAGCCTGACAGGTCTTAAAAGTAGTGACTATATAAGAATGGCTAAACAGATACATCCTGATTTAACGGGTTCAAGATTGAGAGGCCTGATGTCCGGAACAGCCAACAGTAACTATAGGCCAGCGACCAACCATGATGTTTTTCAGTGTGTTGTCGTTGTAAGTCATTGGGTCGGAATAGATAGCGATATTGTGGAGACTGTAAGCGATAGCGCGGTTGAATCCCTGTTAGATGAAGTGGACCGATTGATAGCGAATGCTGATACCGATGGTTTAACTAACCAGGAGAGGGTAAAAAAAGCACTAGGAAAACTTTTTTAGATCCAAAAATGTTTTTTTGCCCAAAAAAACTTGATCGAATGTAAAAAACTTGCAACACTTAGGGGCGAGATATTTCCATAGGAGCCAGGTATGCAGATGCAACCATTAATTAGTCAAGAACGCATTCAGGAGCTAACGCGCATGCATTTGGCTGTGGAAGCTGCATTGCTGCCAGATCCTGAAGGTAAGAAACAAGTAATGCGTGTACGCAGCCAGAACGGTGAAATAGACGCATTTTTGGCGATGGTTAATAAGCCAGAACCAAGAACGTTTTCAACAATCGAAAGCGCATGGAAGCTAACAAGAAAATTGGGGATTAAAAATTTCGTGATTGATAATGAAAAGTTTGCCGGAGTAGCGGCATGATTTAGAAAAAACAAAGCCTCGTAGAAACGAGGCTATTTGTTCGAGTAGCAACAAACCGGTAACGGTTGGAAGCACTAGATATTGAATTCGCACCTCAAATATTAGTCGTTTCCCCCCAACCGGTCAAGTACCTTTTTGCCTAATAAAAGCAACTAGAAGTAAGTATAAGTAAAAAAAGGGAAATTATGGGAAGCGCAAACCCACGTTACTACTCGATTCCGTCAATGTGGCAGGGATCGGGTGGTGATGTCAGAGAATAGTCTATTAAAAAGCACTAGGCAGCTTCAGGATTACCAGAAGCGTCCTTCGACTGATTTCAATCAGATGATGGGCATTGGTAAGGAAGTGTGCCGTCTTTATGAGTGCTCATATCGCACAGCTATCGGCTACGTTAATTTGGTAAGAAGTCGAGTTAGCTTTCTCAATTCTGTTTTAATGCACAAAGTGGGCGTCAAAGCTCTATTTAGCTGCCTTTATTCTATGGGAGTATGTAGAATTGCAAGCGCTAAATAGAAAGTTTTTACATGAACATGAGGTAAGGCGAGAACTTTATTATAACGCTCCTTATGCGCCGTTTTGCTCTGATAACAAAACCGCAGGATTTCAACTTCCTAGGCGGGACGCATTCAAGCGTCAGTACGTGCAATTAAATCCTCCATGCAATTACAAGGTGTTTATAATTGACATAGATCATGAAGATGAGTCTTTATGGGACAATGAAGAAACTCCAATTCCTAACGTTATCATACGTAATAAAAATAACAGGAAAGTACATTTACTGTACCGGATTGATGACGTTTTAATAAAGACAGTCAATAGTGATGTAATTGTAAAAGATGGACCAATTCAATATGCCAAAGCTGTGTATTATGGATTGTGTAAAAAACTAGGAGCTGATAGAGCCGCTTTCAATAATGTAGTCTCAAAGAATCCCTTCCACCCTGCATTTAATACTGAGTTTATTCACTCTAGAGTATATAAGTTAAAAGAACTAGCGGAGTTCGCTACCCCTGATTGGAGCGTTTATAAGCGAGGGGATAAAGAAAACCCCAACCCTGAATCTCGTAACCTTAGTTTATTTCACAAAGTTCGATTCGCAGCTTACAACCAAGTGCAGCGATATCGACTGGCTAATGATATGGAAGGCTTTTACAAAGCTGTATTAGCTGAATGTGAGTTAGAGAATAAGTTTAGAGGTAAGGGCTTCAAAGAGGATAGTGATTTGCCTTCAAGCCAGGTGAAGGCTATTGCAAAAAGCATAGCTACGTTTAGCTGGAATAAATATCAAGGAAGCAAGGGGAACAGAGGTGTTATGTCATTGCCTCATGACATGGACCAAAAAGAAAAGCAACGTCAAGCTGCGTTGTATGTAGCAAATAAAAAGCGGGAGCGAACTTTAGGTGAGATTTTGAAAGCTTTTGAAGAGGTTGCTCTATCAGGCGCAAAACCAACACAAGAGCGCGTAGCCAGCTCTTGCTCCAATTACTCACTAAGCACAATCAAACGTTACTGGAAGGAAGTTAAAGAGAGTTATGAAAGCCGCCCCGATAGCTCGGAAGAAAAAGTTCAATTAGCTGTACATAAGGTTTCTTTCCCGCGAAAGACTCCAACGTTTACGCCAGATGTTACGTTTAAATACAATATTAGCGTATTTCGTTTGAATAGATTTAAGGCAGAACTTGATGTTTTACCTAATCCTTCTGATCTCAATAAAGAGTTTGTATCACGCTACAGATTGGATACTCAATCAGGCCGACTTATAGAATCTGGTTCAGACCTTAATATTCAAACATTGAAGAAAGGGATACGAAAAGAGCTCTTCAAAGGTTGGTATGAAATAGATCTTACATTTTCACATGGTCAAATGCTTTGTACGTTATTACGAGAGTCCTTTGATTTGATTCAATCAAAAGTTAAATCGCTAAATGACAATGGTACTCCTTATGGTTGTTTCATTGACCCTATAGAATCCTATATGCATTTTATTCTTAATATGCCTGAATACTTTAATTCTTGGTCTGCTAGATCCAGTCTTAATGTTAAATCTATTAAGAGAGGACTTGTTGCTTTGATGAATGGTGCTAGTGAGTCTAAGTTAAACAATATCTATGATGGGAAATTAAATACGCTTCTTTCTGATATCGCATTTTTTGAAGTGTTTACTTGTATACGTCTTGCTCATAAATATATTCCTTCACTCAGTTTGAAGTTGCGTATGCTGGAACTAGATGTTTTCAAGCCATACTGGGGTAAGGGGTTAGTTATACACGATTCTATATTGGTACAATCTAATAACTTAGCTACTGAAATAGCCAACCGAATTTCTTATCAGCATACATTTAATAAATTATGAGGCATAAATTATTATTTAAGTTTCTTTTTGGCCTGTGGTATTCGTGAATTAAGCCGTGAGTGTGGTCAATGCGTGTGGGTAACTTGTGGTCGGCTTGTCCGTCCATGAGTTATCCATATGCTTGTCCATACGGTAAGGCTGTTGCGCGTAGCGTAAATTCACAAGTCCATAGGTCATAGCTCTATATCTAGAAAAATTAGGCATGCCTAATTTTATTGACTGTATAGACAGTTCCGACTATGTTCGTTGCTATATTGTAATATGGGTTTCTACTTATGCAAAATTACTTGGGTGCTAAAAATGGTAGCGGTGTTTATCAGCGTATTGTGCAACTCATCCCGCCACATGATACTTTTATAGAGCCTTTCCTTGGTACTGGTGCTGTATTACGTCACAAAGCGCCTGCTCAACGTGATATTGGAGTTGATTTAAACCCTCGTTGCCTTTCTTCTTTAGATCATCCCAGCGCTGAACTGGTTCATATGTGTGCCTTTCAGTTCTTACGTGATTTTGATTTTCAAAATAATGGTCGCGTTTGTCTTTATTTAGACCCTCCTTATTTACCTAGTACGCGAACCAGTAACGCTCGATATGAGCATGAGCTTACTGAGGACCAACACATTACATTGCTTGAGTTAATCCAGTCATTACCGGCTAATATCATTCTTTCTGGATACCCTAGCGATTTATATGATTCTGTTCTCGTTGACGGTGCAGGGTGGTGGTCCGATACCTTTCAGGCAATGTCCAGGGGAGGGGTGCGAACGGAAAAGCTTTGGTGCAATTTTATTCCTGGGGAAGTTCATTATCATACGTATGCGGGAAAAAACTTTACAGATAGGCAAAGAATTCAAAGGAAAGCGGATAGGTGGGCAGCTAAAATAAAGAAGTTGCCTATAGGTGAGCGCCAAGCAGTTATGGCCGCGATGATTCAGGCTCTTTCAGAAACATAGTCATAAATAACTATGCCAGATGCAGCTGGCATAATAGATATCGATAGGGGAGTTGAAATTATTATTCAGTCTGATTGGTTAACTTATCTATTACTTTATCTTGCTGTACTAACCGGCGCTCTTTGTCTGCATTATCTTTAGCTAGTTTTTCATTATCTATTTTCAACGCTGAAATTTTATCTTCAGAGCCCTTTCTAACAGTTGTTAACTGAGTTTCTAGTTCTCTAATTTTATCTTCAAGTTTGCCAGCTCGTTTTTCACTTTCTTCCATTAACCGGCGATAATCAACCGTACTATTGCGTAAATCTTCGATTTGTTTTGCATCACGTTCGGTATTAGTTTCTAGTTTAGCAATTGTGGCCGCTTGCTCAGATATTTTCTGATTAGCAATTTGAAGTTCTTGCGTTACTCTTCGCTGATTTTCTTTTACTTCTGTGACGTATGTTTCATTATTTTCAAGTTTAAGCTGTGATTTAGCAATTTCAGTGCGTAGCGCTTCGTTAGTTTCGGCTAAATTCGATTTGTCTTTATCGAGTTGAACAATACGATCCCTAAGTTCTGTTTCAATTCGTTGGTGTGTTTTGTTATTTTCTCGACTTTGTTCTTCAAGCTGATTGATTGTCTTTTTGCTTTGTTCAAGTAATGCTTGCTGCTTATCGTATTTCTTTTCAATACGTTCCAGATCTTCAATTGCTTCTCTGGCCTGTTCCCTAGCTTGTTCCGCAGCTTCTCGCCACCGCTTTTCTGCTTCCGTATTAAACCGACTGAATTCTTCTAAAAAAGACTGAGTAAACTTTTCAGAAAAACCAAGTCGCTCCATTAGCGATTGCTGATTTGCTTGCAACTCATCCCGCCACGCTTTGACGTACTTATGCATTGTACTGGTACTGCTTACATCCGGAAGAAGAGATAAAACAGCTCTTACGCTTATTTTTTCCCCTTTGCCGTACAAGTCATTACATATCTGACTTACTCGCTCTTGTAGATCTGCATTCATTATTTTCACCCTCGCTCTATCGATAATTTGAGTCTATAGTATAAACAAACGAACATCAAACACTAAACGAACAGTGTTCGTTCGTTTTTTTTGTTTTGGGTATTGTATCCCAGTTAAAAGTCAGTTAATGTATGTCTAACCAATACATACTGTATGGTTTATAAAACGGGTTTAAAGCCCACGCTCTAGGAGTTAATTATGGAAACTATTACATCGGTTAAGCCGTCCTTTGTCTTAAAGAAGGTGGCTAAATCATGCGTTCACTCAAATGAAAAGGGTGGAGTAGGCAAAACAACAGTTGAGTTTAACCAGGCATACAGGTTGGCTGAGCAAGGTTATCGAGTATTGGTGGTCGATTTCGACGGCCAGCGCAATATGAGCAAGCTTTTACTGGGTTCAATCAAAGAGGTTGAATGGGTAGAAAAAAACGGCTTTACGTCCGCTGAGCTCTTCAACTCGGATTTGGAGCAAGATGATATTGTTATGTATCAATCTCCAATCCACCAAAACCTTCACGTTATTCCCGCGCATAAAGAGCGCATTGCAAATGTGCTTGCTGCTGGGCGAGAGGCAAAAAGTCTCATCGGCAATCCAAAGAAACATCTTGATAAAATTGATGTTGATTACATTCTTATTGATACGCCGCCATCGCTCGGTGTCACTCAGTTGGCCGCAATCAATACCGTTGATTACATTTTTGTGCCGGTCACTATTGATGATTTTTCAAACGAAGGTCTGATTTCATTATTGAAGACTGTCAAGGCTGTTAAGACTGGTTTGCGTGCCGGTGTACAGATTGGCGGTGTTTACATTAACTTCTTTAAAAAGCCAACTACTCGTAAAGGTGAGAATCCTTACGCTGAGATATTGGCTCAGATTGAACGAGATTATAAGCAGTTGTTGATCCCAAATTATTTGCCGGATTCCCTGAGTATCAAAGAGGCGCGTATGGCTGGTAGAGCGTGTTGGGTTAGCCCTCCAAACGGTAACGCCGCTACTGTAGGCCGTGCATTCCGAAACGCTATTGACGCTATTAACGACAGAATTAAGTAAGGGGATTGGTTATGAATAAAGGTAATTTAGACACTAGCGGTTTCATGGACCTCATTAGTGGTGTTCAAGGTGGTGAATTTGAATATGTTGACGATATGCCAAAAGATCAATGTTATCCAGATCCCGAACAGCCTAGATATAAAAACTTAACTGCTGAAGGTGTTTCGGATATAACAGCGACATTTGAGGTTACAAAAGGCCGTATTTGGCAACCTATTGTTGTTAGAGAAAAAGATGAGAAAGGGCATAAAGTGTTAATGGGTGGTCGTCGCTGGCTTGCTGTAAATCTTTATGATGACGTAGACACTATTCCCGCACTTGTAGTAAAGAAAGATATTGATTCAGCTATTTTCCTACAGTTAATGGAGAATATTGCTCGTAGGCCTTTAGATGTAAGAGAGGAAGGCAAGTCATTCATAATGCTTAAAGAGGAAGGTAAAACACAAAAGGAAATTGCTAAATCATTAGGTAAATCAGAACCATATGTAGCCGAAAGTATCATGATGTATGAAATGGAAATAGAGCCAAAGTTTAGCTTTCTCAATAAGTTGTATGAAGATAAAGTTTGTAGAGATATTAGTACTTTAGCTGTGCTGGTTAGGTTTGCTAGAAAGGACGTTGAAAAGACCAAGGAATTGTTACAATTTGCTATTGATAATAACTGTTTGAATAGAGCTTGGGCTAAATCTTTAAAAGTTAAAGATCTGGAAACGCCTATTGATGCCCAAATTGCTGCGCTTGAAGAGCGTAAAGAACACGAAAAGCGTCCTAACTCAAAAACCCCTACACCAGATGGAATGACCGGTGATGAGAACGCTCTCGAAGAAGAGTTTCAGCTAGAAACCGAACAGGATGGAGTTGAACCGGCTGATAAAGTTCAGTCGGAAAAAGTTGATAAAAAGTCTCAGGCACCGGAATCTAACGATGATGAATCTGAAGAAACTCCATTTCAGAAAAAGCGCGTGACTGAAATCAATGTTATGCATAATTCAAAGGTCGCCAAGTTGTTATTAGATCGTGCAGACAAGGAAGAGGGGTTTGCTTGGATTCAATATGACAATAGCGAAGAGCCAGCCGTTCGCGTTGATGTGTCTGAGCTTTCTCTTATTTTTGTGGGTTAGGTTATGAGGGTCAATCCTAACGCTTGGCAAAACGCAATGGGACTTCGGGGCTTCTTTGCCTCGGAGTTCTTGAAATATCATGGTCCTACTGATTCGGCTGCGGGTATTTGCTTAGTTGAAAAAGCAAAGAGTTTTGGTTATTCAGAGCGCAATAGAGCTGTGCCAGGACGTACTTTGCGGAATTGGATGGGCGGTGAGTCTGTCCCCCAATGGGCAGTAAAAACAATGGTTCGTTATGTCTTGTCGAAAGGGTATGTCCCCGATAGTGATGAAGAGCTTGATGCATTACTGGTTTATCTATTGGTAGATGTTTCAGACGACGAAGTAAATGATGTATTGTCAGTAACTGGTCTGAGCAACCTAAACCCCAATGAAGTCGAAAGCGCCCTTGGCAGAATAATTAGGCATGCCTAATTTTACTCCTATCAAATAAAACCCCTCGAACATCGGGGGTGTTTTCTTCGCCCTCCTTTTCTCTAAGTGTGATTCAATTGCTCCACTAACTATCAAAGTGGGGTTTTAAATGTCCAGTAGTACACGGCTTAGAGCCCAGTTGTTCTCTGAAATTGAAGAAATTCTTGCTCAAACAGATGAGTTGAGGCCTTTTCTTTCTGCGTGGTCTGTAATAGAGCAGAGGTTTCGGGGGGTGGCTGACGTGGTTGAATCTCTTGATCCTGTAATGCAGGTTCATTGTCAACTTATGAAAGAGCAGACGCGAACAGCTCTAATTACTGAAGAGTTATTCTTTAATTGGTTATGCAGACTACCTGTTTTGAATAAAAACATTGTTTGTAAATCTACTGGTAAGGTGTGGGAACCACTGATGGAGTCTTTTGAGGATTTCAGGGCGCATGCTGGAAATGTAGTAGCCAGTGATTGTTTGAATAACAGCGAAAAAATTTATGAATTTCAATTATGGGTGGTGCAGTTATGCAACTGGGATGGCCTTGGAGCAGAAAGCAGCGTGAGCCTGCATTAGATGTAGTTCCATTAAAAAAAATAATAGCGGTATCAGATGAATATTGGGAGGCTTTATATTCCCCAATTATAGATTCTGTTGCTCGCTCTTTAGGCGTATATGAAAAACAAAAAGGTAAACTGTATTCTGATTATGTTGATCAGTTTGTTCGTTTGGTCCGGAGAAGTAAGGGGACTGTGCAGGATGACCCGCTTTTAGTGCATCTTCATACGTTCAGCTTGTCGATTGCGTTTTCATCTTTATATGTGGCAAGGCTTTGCCATTCCTTTGAGTTTACTGCCATTTCTAAGGGTAAAAAGACAAAAGGTGAGCGTTCGCACTTCTATCCCTGGATGAATGTGCCAGTAGAATGTGAAATTAAATTGTCTAAGGTTAGTCGCCTTTATCCCGCTTATGTCTACGCGATATCCATATTCAATGCGATGATGAACGATACTGGATGGAAGTGGTTACACAGTAAGCCTGATGTTTTGAAAGGTTTGATCGACTCGATTTATAGTAATGGTGAGAAAGGGCTTTTTTCAGGAATATTGGCCGACATGCGAGCAGCGCCAATAGGTCGGTCTGTTGAAAATATTCCTCAAGTTGAGATTTCAGAATCTGTGCCTGTGGAAAATGAAGACCCTGAGAAAAGTGATTCGTTAGACGATCTGATTAGTGGCCTCGGTGGTGGCGACGATAGTGTTTCACTAGATGAACTACTTGATAGTAGTAATCAGTCTAAACAAACAGAGGAAAACAAACCTGTAGCTTCTGAAGAAGTATCAAGTAATGATGGCTTAGACTTGTCTATTTTTGATAATGAACCTGATGGGGAAAATACTGATCAAGCGCCATTAGAGTTGCAGGACGCAACTGATAATCAAGTCGCACCAATAAGTGATAACTCGCCAAAAGTCGTATCGTCAGTTGAAAGTAAATCATCAACCCAAGAGGAAGCGCCGGTAAATTCGTCTGCTGATGCTTTGGATGAATTTACAGCTTTTCTTGCAGCAACAACATCGTCGCCAGGTCCTGATCATTTTGCTGAAACCGGAGAAGATAAATTGGACCCGAATGAAATACAAGGTACGAGTAAAGTACCAATTTCAGACGTTGAGCCTAGTGATTCATCGAGTAATGTTGACAATACAGGGATAAATGAGGATGAATCGACATTGCTGTTCAGTTCGGAGTCATCTATCACGACTGATTTGTTGAAATGGTGCTTGGCACAAGTGAGTGAGTTTCCATCGCAAAATGGTGTTCACGTCTTAATGCGAGACAATAAAAAGGTGATTGTTGTTGAGCGAGATAAAGGCGTGATGGAATTTGTTCGCAGTGACTACGATCTTGATAATGAGGCAGCATACAAAACGGTGGCAGAGGAAGTATTAACAGATCTCGAAATGTCACAATCATGGGTTGAAAATGAAGAGGGTGGAGACATTTGGGAGATATCGATACAAGATGAAGTTGTGAATGTATTGTTGCTAAATGTACAAGTACCTTCTTCCTTTCAGTCCCTGGATGCAAATACGTATGCTTGGGTGGTAAAAAGGGATGAAATTGCTTAATATAGGTATGAGAAATAATACTAAAGTATTGAAAAGCGTCCTTAAAACAGGTTATTAGGACAAATACTGTCGTATTTTTTTGACTAAAAATGTGGATAATTCCTGTTCAATTTGATCACCCGCGTATATAATTGTTAGTGGGTTTTTACAATTTAATGTGGGAAAGCAGTATGGACGCACATGCATTTGCGCGTACTCCATACCTAGTACGTGCGCCTCTATTAGTGAGGGAAATACTGCTGGCTCTTCTATCCGAAGCGGATAATAGTCAGCATCCTCTTGTTGGTGTTTTTGGGTATGACGAAAAAACGTTCGACTTTGTTAGGCAAGGAACTTCATCGTCTTTATTGAAGCTTGCTAATAACTACGTGAAGGCGAACGCTGTCACTTTTGAAGTGAATGAGCGGTTGCTCAAAACGCTTCTTAAAAACATTGGGTCTGAACAGGTCCCAATTTGCCGCGAAGCAACTGAAATGGACTGTATTTATGGTCATCGTCAGGTTGTTCGTGAGCTTGTCATGTTTATGGCCGACTCTTTGGCTGATACTTTTACATGCGCGAATATGGATGGGATCATTAAATTTGACCCTGAAGTTCGTCGTATGCTTTCCCGCGCTGATGCGCGAAAACTCGAATGGTTAGCTAATCAGATGGTTGAGCGCCGTTGTGTTAAATTCGCTTTTAATAAAGATAAGATGCGTGAACGTACCTATTCCCATATGCGGTATGAGCGTAGAGAGGGAATTAAGGATATGTTGGTGTCAAAGAAAGCGACTAACGGTATTATGTATTTTCTTTTTTCTGAGGAAAATGAAGATACTGTGAAAGCTCGTCGTTTCCGTTTGGGTGTTGCTCCCCTTAAAGGTCGGCCAAATACGGTTCCCCCAAACGATTACATAGATTTTATTTGTTTTTGGATAGCTAACCAAGAAATACCTGAATTAGAGCGTTTTCTTATGGCGCATCGTAAATTTGGATATGGCTTCGATGTATTGTGGTCGCTTTACCAACGTGCGGAACATAGTGGTGAGTTTGACCAACGCATATTGGATGCGGTTAAAGGGAGGGCAAATGTAGCAAAATTAGGCATGCCTAATTAGGCTCAAGAAAAACCCCCCGAAAGTTCCCCTAGCTTTTCGCTGAATCTAATCGAAACTGACGCTATTGTAGTGTCAGTTTTTTTTTATGTGGTGCAGAAATGAAATTATATCTCTGTGAAAAACCTAGCCAGGGTGAGGACGTTGCCAAGTTTTTGGGGATGTCACCTGTTCATAAGAAGCAGGGATATTACCAAAATGGTGACGTTGCTGTTACCTGGGCGAGAGGGCATCTATTTAAGTTGCAACCGCCTGAGCATTATACGCCTGAGCTAAAAAAGAAATGGGCCTTCGATAAATTACCGGTAGTGCCTGAAGAGTACAAATATGCTTTAGATGTAAAAGCTAAAGCACAGTGGCGTGTTATTAAGGGGTTATTGAAAAAGGCGAAAGAAGTTTATATCGCTACTGACCCTGATCCAGAAGGTGAGTGTATTGCTCGAAACATTCTCAAATTCGCTTCATACAAAGGTGATGTATTTAGAGTGCTTTATGGTTCTACAGACAAAAAAACCTTAACTAAAGCGTTTTCTAATCCATTACCTAGTTGGGAAACAGAGTGGATGTATCATTCTGCTCAAGCGCGAGCAATGGCAGATTGGGTTGTCGGCATGAACCTTACAATGGCTATGACATTAGTTGTTCAAAAGCTTGAATCATCCGGTGGCTTTAAAAAGGCATTCCCTGTTGGTCGTGTTAAAACGCCAGCTGCAATGCTGGTGTATTTGCGTGAGCAAGCGATTAAAAACTTTAAGCCTGTGAAGTATTACGAGGTTGAAGTAGATGTTTATACGCAGGGTGGTGATCAGTTTACGGTAGCATGGGAAATCCCTGAGCGCGGTTTAGTTGATGGCCGGTTGCTTGAGCGAAGCTATGCCGAAAAAGCGATGGAGTACATTAAGGCGCAAAAGGTTGGGGTGATTGACTCCCTTACGAAAGAGGATAAGAGTCAGCAACCTCCTTTGCCTTTTGAATTAACATCCCTGCAATCGGCCTGTGAACAATACAATATTAGTCCGGATGAAGCGTTAGAAATTGCTCAGTCACTTTATGATAAGCCAAATTCTGCCACTACTTACCCGCGAACGGACACTGCTTATTTAACCAGTGGTCTAGCTGAAGATATTACTGAAACTGTTACGCACCTGGTTAAGTTGGATGCCTTCAGTACACTTTCTGACAAGCTTGATTTGAAGCGCCGCACAAAGGCGTGGAATGATAAGAAAGTTAAAGTGCATTATGGAATCATACCAACGGTAACTGCGCTCAATTTTTCTCGTTTGACCGATAAGCAAAAAGCCGTCTACTTGATGGTAGCAAAGCGTTATCTCGTTCAGTTTATGCCGGATTATGTATACGAAAGTACGAATGTAGGTATCAAATTCGGCAATGTCACCTGTAAAGCCACTTGCAATATTCCTAAATCGATGGGTTGGCGTTCTATTGAAAAGGGTGAAGATGAAGATGATTTACCTGAATTGCCAGCTTTAAACCGAGGTTTAAAAGTGGGCGTTAAGGAAGCTCGTATTGTGGAGAAAACCACAAGAAAGCCGTCACGTTATACGCAGTCCTCATTAGCGAAGGCGATGGTAAATGTTTCATCTGAAGTCGAAGACGCTGAACTGAAAAAATTGCTTAGTGATAAGGATGGAATTGGTACTGTAGCTACACGCCCAGCAATAATCAAAGACCTTATTAAATCAGGCCTTTTAATGGAAGAAAAACGCAAATTAAAGCCTTCCCGTTGGTTTGAAAAATATATGGTTCATGTGCCTAAACAAATGAAAGAGCCTGCAAATTCGGCGCTGTGGGAACGTGGTTTTCAGGCCATCAAAGAAGGTCAAATTACAACTGATAAATTCGTTGAATTTCAAGCCAAGTTTGTTCGTGGTGCGGTCAGTGAATTGCACCAGGTATTTTCGGAGATCAAATAATGAAAAATGGGGTTCTTACATCAATAGCGTTTGGAATAGCAATTCTTAGCGCTTCAGTGCATGCGGAACAAGTTGCTACTGACCGGTATACGTTAATTACACCTACACCGGAAACTAAAGAAATAGATCCGCTATCGGTCAATATCCAATTGTCGTTCCCGCCAAGTGTAAAAACAGTGCGTGATGCCGTGAATTTTGTGCTGATGAATTCTGGTTGGGTACTGGCACTTGATAAGTCAAATGATGAGGCGCTTGGTATTACGCTTGAGCGCCCATTACCACAGGTGCATCGCAAGTTATCTCTAATGCCTCTGAGAACGGTTCTGCAAGTTTTGGTGGGGCAGTATTACGTGCCTGTTGAAGACCCACTTCGACGCATTTACACATTTGATTTAAAAGATGAATACAAAGGTTTGGTGAACCATGACTGAAAAAGATATTGAACAACAAGAAGAAACCGTTGCAGACGGTTTGCCGGAGCTCGAAGGAAGTGCGAGCAAAGAGAAGCCCAAAGGTGGCAATAAAAAGCCTCCTATTGGCTTTGTGGTTGGTTTAGTAGCCTTGTTAGGGGTTGCGGGTTTTGGGATTCAATACGCAATTAACCACTTAGGTATTTTTGAAAAAGAACCACAGGTTGTAGAAGAGCCTCCTGTGCCGGTTATTTCAAATGACGTTATGGATAGCCCTTCAGGAAGTGACTTTTTAGTTAATGATCCTGCATTAGCCGGTAGTTCAATGATGACTGGTAATGAAGCAAATAACACTGATACGCAAACACAGGACATTCAGGCTGATATCCCCCCTGAGCAGTTAAAGGGTATTAATGACTCTCTGGTTATGCTTGCTGAAGAGGTTGGTGCTATTGCTGGTCAGTTGAATAAACAGCAAGATTCGTTAATTAAGGTGATGAAAAATCAAAATGCCTTGCTAAAGCAGTTTGAAATGGAAGTGGCTAGACGCGAGGCAAATGACGAAACATTAACGAATAACGTTAAGGAAAATCAGCGGTGGTTAGGAGGTATTTCTAATCAGCTAAAAGAAATCGGTGTTGATGTAAAAGAAGCGTCTCAAGAATTTCCTATCGTTGTTTATAGCAAAAACGTATGGGGTGATGACGTTTTCTTAACCGTTGCTCAAAAGGTTGCACCTGACCAAACAAGTTTTCTTCGTGTGGGTGGCATTGTTGGCCGTTGGCGATTAGTTGAAATTTCTGAGCATAAAGCTCTATTTGAGCATTTTGAAGGCAATAGAAAAGAGGTGATGCTATGAAGCGTATTGGTTTAATTTTGCTGTCAGTAGCGGCCTTGGGTGGGTGTGCGTCGAGTTACGATACTCAACAGTCTACTTTAGCTGTAGATGATCGTATTGATGTTCTACAGGCCTCAGTTTCAAATCCGTATCCTGAATGTGATGCAGCGAAAGAATATCGTCGTGTTGCAAATCTTAGCGTTGAGCGTTCTGAGCGGGTTTATCTTCAAGAGGGGGCTTTATGTCAGCGTTCAGATTAAGTGTTTCTGCTATTGCTTTAGTGGTCAGTGTGGGCGTGTTTGCTAATCAGCCTAATGAGTCGGCTGCCCCGATCAAAAAAACGGATACTTCGGTAACGGAAAGCTCATTAACTAAGGCGGATATTGTTCATGCAAAACAGTGGAAGCTAACTGAAAAAGAGTATGAGCGTTATAAGCAGATCTTAAAATCTCCCCGCGCTTATTTTACGCCTGATCTAGATAAAAACCCTTTGCTCGCATTGGCGCTTGAAAGTGAGTCTGAAATAGATAAACAGCGCTACGCAGATAAGTGGGTTCAAATTCAGTTTGAAAACAATATCAAGGTGATTAGCTGGCAACTTGAGGTAAATGAAGCATGGGAACGCGCTTTTCCTGGTGTTCCAAGGTTTGCGTACAAAAAACCTGAAACGTCTCATTATGCGGTGGCTAATATGAATGCGCCGGTCGCTAAATCCAATATGTCAGACATATTCAGTACAGCAAACAATCAACCATCATTAGATGAACTTTTTCAGAGCAAGCCTAGAGCGCAATTATACCTTGCTATTGCTAATTGCGATGGATGTGTTGAAGCGTACCAGCGCCAGTATGAATTACTGAAATCGGGCAAATATTCTGGTCTTGATATCCACTTTGTCGCGGAGCCAACAAAGGAGCAGATCATTGAATGGGCTAAAGCTCGTGTAGCAGATAGTGGCCTTAACGCTGCTGATGTTAATCAAAGTCGTGTTGTGACGTTGAATACAGCGAAAAAGGAAGTGAAAAAAGTGCCATTTGTGGAGTTTGATTAGCATGTTCCGGAAGGTTGTTTGTTGCTTAATGTTCAGTCTGTCGCAGCCAGCGATGGCAGGCTTTAATGACCTTTTGGAATCGGTGTCTGATGTGACAGGCGTACCTACCGAAATTATTAAAGCGGTATGTACGCACGAAAGTCAAAGTTATCACAACGGCAAGCGTCAGCCTTGGCCTTGGACACTAAATATTGGTGGAAAAGGGTTGTGGTTTAAAACTAAGCATAGCGCAGTGGCTTATGCAGAACTTGAACTGATGGATGGGACTGAACCCGTAAAGCTCGACGTAGGCATGTGTCAGATTAACTGGTATTGGCATGGAAAAGAATTCGCGTCTGTTGGCGAATTAATGGACCCAAGGGCAAACATTCAGTATGCCGCTAACCATCTAAAAGATTTAAAAAAAGGTAAGTCATGGGAATACGCAATAGGCGCTTATCATTCGCCTTCAAATCAAGTAAGAGCAAAGAAATACGCTTCAGCGGTACTTTCTTCGTTCTAGCGTTTTTAAGCGCTATATCGTCGGTTAATGCCTCACAGTTAACAGAATTGGCAACGGTTGGTGAAACTAAGCCTGCTGAAGAATATTACACTAATCTGAGTTTCAGAGATTCAAAGGTTGATGCCGAAAAAGCGTCAAAGCTTCTGAAGGAAGCAAGAAGCAGTATATCGCGTGAAATGTTCTTTCCTCTTGTCCCAAGCAATATGCAGCCAGGTGTAATGAAGGGCTTCAAATTTCAAGAAGCTAAGACAGTTCAACCCTTTGCTGTTGTTGGGACCGACCCTTTATCTATCAAATGGCTGCGTTTTCGTTTTGATAAGTTAGCAGAGCTCAATGCTCCTATATATGTTGTTGAAGCTGAATCGTTCCAACAATTACAGGCGTTCTCTTCTGAGTTTTCAGGTTTGAAATTTGTACCTTCTTCTGGTGATGGGATCGGTAAAGAGCTGAAGGTAGGCGCTTATCCATTTTTGGTTACTTCAACGGGGGTTTGGCAATGAGTAATGACTATCCTATCGAGCGTTTATTAAGACCAATTGCTGAATATAATGCGGCAACGGTATCGGGTGTCGCTGCTGGATTCAGTGTTGCTGCTCCTTATTATTGGATGATGACAGAGCCGGTATCCTATGCGTGTGCTAGTGCCTTTAGTTATATAGGTTATAAGTATTTAGATGATGCGTTGCGCCTTAGTAAATACCAAAGGAATATCAAAACACTAAAACCTTACACTATAAAACCTGCTGATCTCCCTGTTTCAAAGTCGAAGTCTTTTTTGGGACAAGGGTATCGATGGCAATCCATTCATACTCAACGCCTCTATGACACGACCAAACCGGAAAATGAGGATTACACTAAACCGCCTGCACGTTATGAGTGGGCAAGGCGTAAAGAGGTCAATTGGGAAAATACATTTGGACTTTCTATGATTGCGAAGGCACTCAGAAACCAATCTCCCTACAATCCTTTAAAGTTACTTGACCTGACTCCTTATCCAGATATCGGCGGTACAGCTGCAATACATGGTGTTGGTGCTGATGAGGAAAATGAAACGTACTGGGACCTGGGCGAGCGAAATGGTCACGCGATTGTGCTGGGTACGACCCGTGTGGGTAAAACTCGGCTGGAAGAAGTTTTGGTGGCCGGTGATATTCGACGTGGAAATAATTGTGTAATTGTTATAGACCCTAAAGGCGATGGTGAGCTATTCCGTAGGATGTACGTGGAAGCGAAACGAGCTGGTAGAGAAGATGATTTTTACTTTTTCCATCTTGGTTATCCTGAAGCGTCATGCAGATATAACCCTGTAGGTGAGTTCCAACGCATTACTGAAGTTGCTGGTAAAACTACTGCTCAACTTGGTGATGAAGGTAACTCTTCTGCATTCAAAGCTTTCAGCTGGCGTTTCGTTAATGTAGTAGCTCGCGCCTTAGTTGATGTTGGTGTAAGGCCCACAATTGATAACATCAACCATTACGTTCAGGACTTAGAGGATTTGCTTTACCTGTACGCGAAAAAGGCCCTACTTGCTGTTGATGATGATCCTGAATCACTAATCGAAGAACGTGCCGCAATGGTACGTGATAAGCACCCTATGGTAGAGCGCAAAGGTAAAACCAAAACTACGGTTGCAATCATCGACCTGATGAAAGAACTTTTGCCTAAAGATAACCTGGGCCGCCAGCTGCTGCTTGCCAGTAACTATGAAAGGTCATTCTACGAAAAACTGGTTGCCAGTTTGCTTCCGTTCTTGGACAAAATGAATACGGATAAAATTGGTAAGCTGCTTAGCCCTGAATACTTCAATGAAGAAGATCCGCGCCCAATTCTGAGCTGGCGTGAAGTGATACAGCGAAGAGGTATCGTATATATTGGCCTTGATGGTTTGACTGATAGGGAAGTTGCTACTGCCGTAGGTAATGCGATGTTCAATGATCTTGTTTCAAATGCAGGCCTTATGTACAAGCACGGTAAAGACGTTGGCTTACCATCTCTTGATGGAAGTAAAAAGCTTAAATTCCCTGAGATTTACCTTCACGCTGATGAATTCAATTCTTTGGTTGGTGATGAATTTGTTCCGATGGTTAACCAATCTGGCGGGGCGGGTGTCCGGATATGTGCGTATACCCAAACATTACAGGATATCGATGCGAAGTTTGGTAGCACTACCGGCAACCCTAAATCAATGCAGATCATAGGTAACTTTAATACCACTATTATGATGAGGGTGCAGAACGAGGAAACAGCTTCATTACTTACAAGTCGATTGCCGAAAGTACCTGTCAAAGAAGCCACATTGGTTTCGGGGGCAAGCAAGAAAGATGGCACTGGTGTAGGGCGCTTCGATGACCAAAACCAAGATCGTATATCTGAAGATAAAGTGCCAATGGTAGAGCCTTACCATGTTACGAGCTTGCCTAAAGGTCACGCATTTGTACTGAAGAATGGTAATCAGCTATTCAAAGTACGGTTGCCTTTATTTGATGATAAGGGGGATATTGAGCTTCCACAAAATCTTGTCGATATATGCGCGGATATGAATGAGCGCTATCGCACTGGTGAACTTTGGTGGGAGGAAGCAGCATAATGGCTAAAGCTAAGTCAGAACAGCAACGGCAGGCAGACAAAACAAAACGTCATGGTGTGTTTACCAAGATTGTTCTTTTTGTCATGGCGCTTCCAATTACCGTGATGGTGACAATGATTATTTCTATTCTGGTTGAATGGGGGTTAATTTGGCATTGTGATGACGGACCAGGAACGACGGTGTGTTCATTTGCTGATTTTCAACCTGGTATGGGTGTTGATCATTCAAGAAACATGCTTAGAGCCGAAGCAGGGTATGTTAATCAGCATTTCAAAGATAGTCTGATGGGATCTGCTCCTGTGAAAGTTGCGGGTGAGCTCATTACATGGACGGACGATTATATATTTCGCCCCATAGGTATTGATGATTACATTCGGAAGTCAAATCAAGAAAAAGGGTGGGCGTGGAATTACTTTGTATCTGCTTACACGATAATCAAAGTTGTATTGTTGCGGCTTTGCGTTCTTTTCCTTTCGATACCGGCCTACATACTATTTGCAGTTGTTGGGCTTGTGACGGGGTTGGTGCAACGTGACTTGAGAAAATGGGGAGCTGGTAGAGAAAGTACAGACAAATTTGAGCTTTCAACTAAGCTTATCAGTCCTTCAGTAGTGTTGTGTTTTGTTATCTATCTGTCATGGCCTAACAGTATTAATCCGGCGCTAATAGTTGTGCCGTTTGCTGCAATGTTCGGCTATGCATTACATTTAACGGCATCTAACTACAAGAAATACTTCTAACGAATCAAAATTAGGCATGCCTAATTTTAAAAGCCTCCAATACGGGGGCTTTTTGTATCGAACATAGTTAAATGTGTCTATGATGGCCACAAAACATAGTCGAAAATGACTATGCTGCAGCGGTATAGAAAAAACCCCCTGAAAGTTCCCCTAGCTTTTCGAGTACATCCTGAAATAAACCCCTTTACAATGCCCTCAAGTGATATTTGCGGGGTGCAATATGAAAAAAATATTGATGGTTTCAGTGGTTTTACTCGCTGTTTTTGCTGGTTCGGCTAATGCCTCTACTGAAAAGGAGAAGGCTGAGTTGGCAAGAATTGCGAGTGAGCTGAAATATTTGAAGCATGATGTGCTTCAGATAAGTGAGCTTCGTCGTGCCGACGATACAGAAGCTTTCAATTATGAGGCTCTTGTAAGTGATCTTGACGCTGTTCAAAAGGCAGTTGAAAGACACATTAATGGGCCTTCTCGTCAACCAAAGGCGCTCAAGCCCTTAGAGGCAGAATATGGAAATATTCAGTAATACTTTTGGGATGGATGCTGACACGTTGAAAGCATTCATTGAGTGGATATTGACGTTTGTAGTCAGTCTGTTTTGCGTAGTGGTCCTGAAAGGGTCTTACACGCGCTTGATAGAAGGTGATATGCAAGCGGTTGACGTTTTGGTTGATGTGGTCATCGCTGTAGCGGTCGCCACTGGGGTTTTTACGGTAATCAATTAACTTCAAATACAGAGGTAAACAATGAAAGTTATTAAGGTATTCATGGCGATGGCGGAGAAATCTAAATTAGCCTTTTGGACATTGATGGCGTTTGCGTGGCAAGTTCGCGCAGATATGCCAACGACAGACGATTTTGCAGATGGATCGGATGATAAAGATGGCGCTGAAATGCTCATGTGGTTAATGGAGAAGTTTGTACAAGTTGTCATTATCGGTATGACTGCGTGGTTCGCTATTCTCATCATCAAAGGTGCTATGAAGAAATATAACGATATATCTGATGAGCGTGGTAGCTGGATGGACCTTGCTGGTCACGTAGTTGGTGGCTTGGCACTGTTAACGTTGGGTATCATTTTGTTCAACCTGGCTGATACGTGGGTTGATTAATGAAACTGGACGAAAGCGATTTTACAGATAGCTTTACCGGCGACTTCATTAATGAAGAGCCGGTTGTATTCAAGGGCCTGACGGATGGAGAGATCAAAAGCGTATTCTTAATATCCCTTTTTATAGGTTCACCTATTGGGGTCTTACTTGGAATGTTAAGTGGCTTTCCGATGCTTATGATCGTTTTCGTCTTTGTTATCCCGATGATAGTGGTTTATTTCCTTGCTGGTTGGATGGAAAAAGCAAGGCGCGGCAAGCCTTCTGGCTATGTTGAACATAACCTTCACGCTTGGCTTGTGGCTAAGAAATTAGCTAAGCCTAATTTTATTTGTGAAAGCACCAAATGGAGTTTGGGGCGAAGCAGTAGAGGGGCTTCAAAACAGTGAATATGAAAAGTAAAGCAATTAAAGAAAGTGACCGCAAGGATAAGGTTATTCGTGGCCTGACAATCTTTGCAGTAATCCTGTTGGGATTGGTTCTGCATGCTCACTGGCTGTTAGCGACACTTCCTAAAGAATTTGAGTGTCATTTTCCGCCAGACTTATCGCGAGGTGGAATGGTTAAGGTTAATGAGTTTCAACGACATGAAGTTTATGCGTTCGCATACACCTTTTATCAAAATTTATATCGTTGTGAACAAGATTGCGCTGTTGAATTTGAGGCAAATATCCGTAGATATGGTTATTTTGTTACTGATTCCTATCGACCACAACTGATGAATTTAGCGAAAGTTAAAGAGTCAGATAACCGCCGTAAAGTGCGTGGTATCTCTGAGTATGGAGCTTACTCAGACAGTAAAGTAGTCCCTTTAGGAAACAATACCTGGATTGTTTATCTTGATGTCGTTGAGCGCGAGCTTATTGGTGGCAAGATTGTCCGTGATGCTGTAATGCGTTACCCGTTGATTGTGACTCAGTACGATGTTGATAGAGAGAAAAATCCTTGGCGATTGGCTATCGATGGCATGAAGGGTCAGCCGAAGAGGTTAAATTAATCATGATTCGTTTCCTGTTAACTTTCATCATTATTCTTTGCTCGTTTGGTGGGTATGCCACCGAACGAGTGAAGTGGGAACAAGGGCAAGAAATCGGCGTTGAGCTCAAAGAAAATGAAGAGCGAAAGGTTACGTTCCCTGAAAAAGTGCGATTTGCAGTAAAAGCGCGTTACGCTGAGCAGTTCAAGCATTCCTTGATTGATAACATGCTGTATATAACACCGGTTACGGAGTTTACAGAAAAGCTTACTCTGCAAGGTTTAGATAGCGGTCGTTTTTATGTCCTTCAGGCCTCAGTGTCGGAAGGGGCTGCTAAGGCTGGTGATGATTTGATTGTGCATATTAATGAATCAAAAAATGAACCAGAGCAAGGTGTAGTAGGTGGTAGCCGTTTACCAATTCAAGCGCCTAAATTAACGCCTATGGATCTGGTGCAGTTCGCTTCCCAAAGTTTGTATGCGCCATCTGCTGAGCTTATTGAGCCTACCCCTGGTGTTCGTAGGGTTGTAGTTAAACAACGTGCAATGGCTAATCTCTATCGCGGTGGTGCGTTCAAGTCTGAAGTTTTAGCAAGTTGGACCGGTGGGGGCTTGTACGTTACAGCGTTGAAACTTATCAACGTTTCTACACAGGCTGTAACGTTTGAACCGTGTCGTATTAGAGGTGATTTTTACTCTGCAACTGCTCAGTTCAAGTCAGCTATGCCATCTGGTCATAAAAAAGACTTTACAGTGGTATATCTATTGAGTGAAAAGCCTTTTGATATCGCTATTCAAAGTAGGGAGTTGTTATGCGTATAAAGCAAAACCCTATCGTTAAAGGTTTGGCTGCTTTAATGGTGATCATTCCTATTTACTTTTTGGCTACCGATTCTAAAGAAGAATCAGATGTTCAAACATCACCAAAAGAGTCAGAGAAAGGTACTGGTAAACCGGTGCAGACTGAAAATGAGGCGATTGCCGCGATGTCTGCATATCTTTCTACTGTTGAGGGGGAGCAAAAGCGTATCAAAGAGTCGCTTGATAACGCAGTTACAAAAGATGATCTTCAACAAATAATTGACTCATCTAAGAACAATACCGGCGACACCGTTGATGAAGAAGCGTTGTTGGATAAAGTCTCAAAGCTTATCGATGACAGAACAAAGGCCATTAAAGAAAAATTCATCGCTGAAAATACTGTTAATCCTAATAGTGTCGGTAATGTTGATAATGAAATGCCGTTCGCTGATGCTTTTGAAGTGAATACCGGCTCTACTTCACAGGGTAAAAACAAGAACTCAGAAGAAATCCAGTGGGCCTATCCGGTTGGATTTACACCAAATGAAGGTAATGGTGTTATTGATGGCCTTCTAGGTAACGGTAGCGCTTTCAGTCGTAAGGCGGGTGACTTTGCGGATAACGTAAAAGATAGCGCAGCTGAAGCTAAAGCAAAGCTGGAAGAGGAATTGAAGCCGATTCCATACGCCACAATCCATTCTGATAGCTCTATTCATAATGCAACGGCGCTCACTGCATTAATTGGTCGGATTGAGCGTAAAGGTCAAACGCATGATCCATTCCGTTTTCAAGTGATGCTGTCAGGCGATACGTTGATGGCAAACGGTCATACGATGCCAGGTGTTGCAAACGCAATCGTAAGCGGGGTAGGTACTGGTGATATGGCTTTTAGTTGTGTTAGGGGCCGTGTGACTAGCGTGACATTTAATTTTGAAGATGGCCGGATTTATAACCAGAAAGGCACGTATGAAAAGCCTATTGCTGAGCTTGGCGACCGTTGGGGAAATCCATGTATCAAAGGTGTTCAAGTAGATGATGTGGGTAAGTACATCACAGCTCAAGGTGTAGTGGCTGGCCTTTCAAATTATGCGGAAACAATTGCAAAGCAACAACAAACGCTTACTTCTTCAGGTAATAGCACAAGCATAGGGCTTACTGGTGATGCGGGTAAATTAGCAGCTGGAAGCTTTGCTTCAGGAGGTCTGAACAAGACCGGTGAAATGCTATCTGAGCGATATGAAAATTACTACGAAGCCATCTACGTCCCGCCAGGTGAAAAGGTTTCTTTATTGTTCGTTGAAGACGTACCTATTGATTATATACCGACAAACAGAAAGGTCAGTTATGAAGAAAATTACAGTCCTATTACTGCTCTTGATTAACACCGTTGGGTGCGCGAGCAAAACCCCTTTTGAAATGGCAAAAGAGGGGCCGACGATGAAGCAAAATTATGAAAATCACATGGTCGGTGAAGGTGCTGATGTTTCTCAAGGGGCGGGAGCTGTAGGCATTAGCCGCCCTCTTGAAAATGACATCAATTACAAAGCCGTAGGCGAGTATGCTTATCGTCGGTTACAAAATCCTGAATTGGAAATGTTTATTTATCCGCATCGGTCTACTCGCCTTGGTGTTATTGTTCCTGGTTACACAGTGCGTTTTCCAATGTATGAAAAAGTACAGTACGGTTTAGTGGGGGATGTAGCTAATGTTCGCTAAGAAAATCAGTAGTAACCTGAAGCGGTCTGCCAGCATGATTGCAGATAGTTTCAAATTGTATGATCGGGAACCGGAAGAAATGGTAACTGAAGGCGATATGGAAAAAATGTATTCTGTTCGCCGTAGTTTTACCGACCGTTTACCTTGGATTGAATATCTCACAGAAGATGAGTGTTTCTTACTTAGTGATGAGCGCAGTGTAGCAGCCGTTTACGATATATTTCCGACAAATGCCGAAGGCGTGATGTTAAGCGAGTTAGCACGTATCAGGGATAACTTTAAATCGTTTTTGAATGAAGTTTTCCCCCAACATGAAAAAAATCCTTGGGTTGTTGAATTTTACCAAAGTGACGTGCTTTCACTCTCGTTTTTTGCCAAAACCGTGCGTGAGTATGCCGCCAATATTCGCAAAGATAACCCTCAAGTAACGGAAAGTCCCCTTTTTAAAGAGTATCTTCCTGTTATGGAGCAACATCTAAAAGATGTATGTAAAGAAGGTGGCCTATTTCACGACGATACTGTAACTGGGGTTAACTGGCGTGGTTCAGTACGTACCTACCGAATGGTGTTTTATCGTCGTTACGGTAGTAACGGAAGTCCACCTAGAGGCAGAACGCCCATTCAAGAGCTTAATGAAGTACGCCAAAAAGTCGAAAGTTCATTGACGCAATCGGGTGTTAAGTGCTTTCGCGTTGATGGTAAAAACTTTTATGAGTGGCTATTCCGTTGGTTTAATCCTCGCCCTGAAGTCACTGGCGGCGATACAGATAAATTGTTAGAGCAGTTGCCGTATACCGACAATGAAGATCTGCCATATGGTCATGACTTTGCTGAAAGTCTTTTACACCGGCCACCGGAAAGCGACAACGAATCGGGAACCTGGTATTTCGATGGCCTGCCTCATAAGGTGATCACAGTTCAAAATCTTCGCCGTAGACCAAAAATTGGGGCTATGTCAGCGCCAAAGGAAAACGGTAAGGATATTTCCGCACTCTTCGACCGTATGCCTGAAGGCACAGTTATGTCGATGAAAGTCGTTATTACGCCTTCAGATGTCATAGAAAAACGTATCGATAAAATTGAAGATAAGGCTAAAGGGGATAGCGCTAAAATCAATCGTATTAAAGCTGAAGTAGAGCAAGCTAAACATAGATTGGCAAATGATAGCCCTATGTATCCGGTTGAAATGTGTTTTTATATCCGTGGTGAAGATGAAGAGCAATTACGACAAAACCAAATTGACGTGATATCGCTTCTTCAACTTGAGGGTTTAAATGCGCTTGATGATGCTGATGATCCCATTATTCTTGATTCTTACATTAAGAATCTGCCAATGAATTACGATCCATCAAAAGAGCAGCAGCGCCGCCGTTCACGTTTAGTATTTACAGAACATATTGCTAACCTTGCTCCTATCATGGGGCGGGGTAAAGGTACTGGCAATCCAGGTTTGCTGTGGTTTAACCGTGGCGGTGAACCGATGAGCTTTGACCCGCTAAATCCTATGGATAGAGCCAAGAACGCGCATTTATGTCTGTTTGGCCCTACAGGGGCGGGTAAATCGGCTCAGATAACCGGCATGCTCCTTTTCTTGATGTCTATTTATAACGCAAGGGTATTTCTTGTTGAAGCCGGTAACTCGTTCGGTATGTTACGTGAATATTTAAAAGAATCAGGGGTATCAACCCACAAGGTCAGAATGCGTTCTGGTGAAAACACGGTCATACCTCCATTTGCTAATGCTTTGAAAGCGCTTGAACGTGAAGAGAAAGAGCAAGAGCTATACGGTAGAACGACCGTTACACCCGATATAGATGTTGTTGAAGAAGTCATGAATGACTTCGAGACAGGGAAGTTAAGCCCTGATTACGAGGAAGACGATGATGATGATGGTCAGGAGTATGAAAAGGATTACCTGGGCGAAATGGAAATCATCACACGCATTATGGTTTCAGGTGGCAACAAAGATATTGCCAAGGGTATCCGGTTAGGTGATCAGCAGTTAATTCGAGAAGCGATTCTTAAAGCTGCGAAAGCGTGTCGGGATGAAGGTCGTAATCAAGTTATCACGGAAGACGTTGCTGAGCATATCTACAATGTATCGCAAGATGATACGGTTCCAGAGGATATCCGAACACGCTTTTATGAGTATGCCGCTGCAATGCGTAAGTTCACGCAAGGTTTAGCTGGGCAAATATTCAACCGTGAAGGTGACTTGTGGCCGGAGTGTGACTTTACTCATATTGACTTAGCTGAATTCGTCAAAGATAACACTGAAGCTGAGTTGGCCGTTAGCTATATGTCAATCCTGAATAACGTGAACGATATTGCGGAGCGTGATCAGGAAACCGGTCGGCCAATTATCTTCCTTACGGATGAGGCCCACTTGATAACCAAAAACCCATTGCTTGCGCCAGGTGTTGTCAAAATTGTTAAAATGTGGCGTAAATTAGGTGCGTGGCTTTGGTTGGCAACGCAAAATATGGGTGACTTCCCAAATGAAGTAGAAGTTATGTTGTCACTGTTTGAATGGTGGCTTTGTTTGGCCTTGGAGCCTCAAGAGGTTGAAGAGGTTGCGAGGTTTAAAAAGTTGACCGACGAACAAAAACACTTGCTTGCCAGTGCTAAGAAGCAAGAGCGCTGCTATACCGAAGGTGTTGTTCTAAGTAGTCGGTTAGCTGAAATATTCAGGGCTGTGCCGCCTAGCCTTACTCTGGCTTTGGCAATGAGTGAATCACACCAAAAAGCAGATCGCCGTAAATACATGGATGAGCATGGTATTTCTGAGACGGACGCTGCGAAACTGGTAGCTAAGGCTCTTGATAAAGCGCGAGGTATTTATCGAGAACAAAATTAGGCATGCCTAATTTTTAAAAATTTTTGGGCAAAGGGCGGTCAAATTGGCCGCTTTTTTTTGTCTTCAGAAAAACCCCCTGAAAGTTCCCCTAGCTTTTCCCAGCAAACTTTTGTTGACACAAATAAAATGGCTTCATCAAAAAAAGTCGGGTGGAGTCATGAAACAAGTTAAAAAGCTCAGTCTCTGCGTTTATGCAGCGTTTTTACTGGTGTCAGGGTGTTCCTCTGTACATCAAGAACGTGTGCATCCAGTCGCAGACATATTTGTACAGTTCGATGCGGGGCAATCTGTATTTAACAATCGATACGCGCTCACAGAGCGATTAAGCAGCGTGTTGGGCGGTTACAAAAAGCGCCCTGTAGTGGTTGTTGTAGCCTCTGGTAATGAAGAAGAAGATTTTACTCTGGCTGTGTCGCGTCTTTATTCCATTGTAAATGCTGTAGACGTTGATGCTGATTACAGAGTGCTTGTAAAGCCATTAGAGCGTTTTGAACAACGCGACCGTGTTGGTATCTATCATGCGGAAAATTGGGGGGCATTTGAAAAAGCCTATATGCATGGCGGTGATTATTCGTGGGTAGATGGCTCTAATGGTATTTACCGTTCAGCTGATGAGCGGTTGTTTATGGCCGTACCAACTATGCGCCATTTGCAACCTGTAGGTACTACCGGCATGCAGCAAACAGCAAGTTTGCTTGAAGCGCTTGGGTGGTCTTTGCAACTCATTGGCGAAGAGCCTGAGCCTTCTGATGTACATCTTAACGATATCCAGATAGTTACGCTTGAGAAAGTTGCGTCTCGTATCGAAGTTTCATTGCTTCTTGATGACGTGATAGGCGAGTTAATGCCTGGTTGTGACTATGAAGTGGTGGCCGGTGAGCGACTGGTCAAGGTTTGGAAAAAAGATTTAATTGGGAAAATATTATGAAATGTTCGCAAGTTGCCTGCCTTGTCGTGGCGTTAGGTTTTGCATTGCCGGTTGTTGCACAAAATAGTGTTGTCCGTTCCTCGGATTTCTTGGATCAAGATGCGGTCACTGTATCGTCTAAAGTGGCAGTTGCTTACCAAAAGCCAGTTGTTGCAGTGGCGCAAATTCCTACGGCTACGCCCGTTGAAGCCAGTGATAGTGTTGAGGTTTATTCAATGTCAAATGATGAAACGCCTCAACCAAGACCCCGCACTGTTGTAGCAGATAGCGATAAGCCTGCACCGCCAGCTGTAGTTACAGTTGGTCCTTATCGCTTTTTTCCGGAAACCGGCGCTGTTGATTTTAGTCTTCGCAAAGGTTTGTTGAAGCCTCAAGTTGTCGAATTACTTATGCATCACCGTCTCATCGATTCTACAGATGACATTCAGTGGCAAGCCTCTGACAATTTTATGTGGCCTAATAGTCACACATTGTCCGGAGCTTCATTAGATCACGTTATTAATGCTGTTCTTGCGCCTTATAAGTTAGTTGCTGACTTCAAGGGTAACGGCAGCGTTATCATTAAAAAGCTGTAGTAGGGGGCAATAATGAAAAATCTTAAACTCAGTATCATTACAGCCACGGCCACGGCTATATTTTTGGCTGGTTGTGCGTCTTCTGTCTCATCATTCAAAGAAGTAAAACAGGAAGGTGAGGCTGTTGTAGCCAAAGCGTATGAACACGCTATCAATGAAGAAGAACTTCCCCACGTTCGGTATTCAGATGAATTTTATGTGCCTGAATTAAAAGAGCGCGACCAGGATAAGCCTCAGTGGTTCTTTCAGAAAGCAGAAGGGTCATACCTTGACTATACGCTTGAAGAAGTAATGCGTGATGTCCTTGCGCGTGAAGGAGTAAATATCCGTTACCTTGATAGTCTGGATAAAGGCCGCAGATTCTCGTTGGTGCATAAAGGTACGATTGGTGGTTTGCTGGATAAAATTTCTTTCGCTACAAAGTATTCATACGAGATTGACGGTGATTTGCTTACGTGGAGTAAGTTTAAAACGGCAGAATTCGATGTTTCCTTTATCGCTGGACAAACGGAATACCTGTTCGGTGCTAAAGAGAATTCAACCGGTTCGGCTAATGAAAACGGCGGTGGCGGGATGAACACCGTTGTCTCGGATACAGGCTTTTCGAGTTCGGACGAATATATTAATTTCTCCACTGAAGGCCTTTCTATTTGGGAAGATATGAAGTCCACTCTTGAGCTTTTAAAAAGCGAAGAGGGAAAATATGTCATTAACCAAGCTACTTCTACTGTAGTGGTGAAAGACTACCCTGATAATGTCTCGGCAATAGCCGATTACCTAAAGCGTGGAAACGATAAAATCACTCAAATGGTGGCTGTTGACTTTCAGATTATCGAATTCACTTCAAATGAAGGTGATCAGCGCGGTATCAACTGGAATGTTATTAAGCAGGACTTATCTACTGGGGGAGTGTTCGGGCTTCAAACTGCCTTCAATACGTTAGTAGATAACGATTTGGCTCCGACAATTCTTGGTTATAGTCAGGAAACGGGAAAATATGCCGGTTCGCAGGTGCTACTTAATGTGCTTGACCAATATGGTGCAGTGACAACGGTTAAAAGCCGTCGAGTTGTTAGCTTGAATAACCAGGTAACAAAACTTTCCCAAGGTGGTGAGTTTGCGTACTTGGCGCAAAGTGGTGGTACTGCTACTGCGAATGTAGGCTCTCAAGACAATCTCATGCCTGGTATTTTAAAAACCGGTGACACAATTTATATGCTGCCTAATTATGTAGGCGACAAAGTTGTGATTCAATTATCTACGTTCCTATCAGATCTCACAAACGGAAAGTTTAGACGTATTGAAAGCGGCGATAAAGCCATTGAAGCCCCTGAGACAAGCTTTTCAGATATGTTTATGAAGTTTGCCGTAAAGGATGGTCAAACACTGCTTATCTCTGGTAGCAGTGATAATAAAAACCAATATACAGAAAATTCTACAGGCGGTTTTGTGGCGTTAGGCGGTGAGCTTGGCGGTACTAAGAGCCGGAAGGAAACGCTGATTCTTATCACGCCAAGAATTGTGTTTCAGTAGGGGGTTTGAATGCGAATTTATACGAGCCCCAAAGAAGACCATCGCTGGATATTTCAACCCTTCAGGGCAACCTTTAAAGGTGCTGGCAGAGAAGAAAAAATTCGTCAAAAGGCGAAGGAATTAGATTTTCGGTATCTGTCTGTCTATTCAACCGGTGATTCTCTTCATGCTGCCTATACGTCTGAGCGCGATGGATATGATTTTGCTGCACGGTTTCACTCATATTGCCTGAAAGCGGGTATGAGCGATGTTGTGTATGTAGAGCGTTCTAGCGACGAACATAACATTATCGTGATTGTTCGTGAGGGTAACATCAAGCGAGATAAAGTAGGTAAAGCAGAAAATATTAAAGCCGATCTCGAATCGATGATGGGTTCAGCCAATCTTGAAAATGTAAAGCTAATCAACTACCAGTTCCTCGAAAATGGAGTGTTAGAAAAAGCAAAGCGTATTTTTGGTGGGCGTATTGAAAATTTGTCGGCGGCGTTGACTGACAAGCTTGAACCTACTGAAGAGTTTGCCTTTTTAGCTGAACGTGATGCGATGTCAAAGATTAAGAGTCGCAAGCCTTGGCTTCTTTACTTAGGCATTGCTGGCATTGTCCTCATGGGAGTGAATCAACTTGCTTCGCTAACAACCGATACGGTTGAAAAAACAGTGGTTGTAGACCCCTATGCTTCGTTCTATCAAGCAATGTCCTCTGATGTGATTCAAGTGCTGAATCGTATGGCGCAGGATTATAACACTCATGTTGGTTTAATGACGTTACCTGGTTGGACAGTCACTAAGGTTACGCATACGAAAGGCCAAGTGAGTTACCGCATGATGTCTACTGAAAATGGCGATGTTGAAACGCTTAAAGCTTTTGCAGGCAAAAACGGGCTTCACGTAATGATTGATCCCAATGAAATTGTTTTGCTAGGCCTTGGCGCTAACGTCACGTCTACAGATGATAGCCAAGTGAAAATGTACAACGTTGAAGAGGTGCATCATTTCCTTCGGGATGCGGTGAATGAATATATTCCTGGGGCAGAACTTACTTTTATTCGTGACGTGCCTAAAGGTACAGATACAAAGTGGACGATACGGGAACTCATGTTTCAGTTCAGGGGCATATACAAAGAAGACTTGATGACCTTGGGCGCAATTACAAAAAACCTGCCTGTAAGCATCGGTGGTGATAGCGCAGACCCTAATGCTGGTCAATACATCATCGACAGTGAGCGCTTTACCGGCGGCTTAAAAATATCAGTATTTGGAGAGAAATTATGAACAAGCGTACCAAAGTATTAGCGATAGGTGCGGCGGTCATTCTGTCAACTGCAATAGGTTATCGGGTTTATGATAGCAATGCTGGAAGTGCCGTTGCTACGTCGAAGTACAGCCCTGAAGCAAATAGAGCAACAGAGTCCAAGCCTCAAGTTAAATCGGTGGTGAGAGTGCCTGATAAGGGGCATATTTCTCAAAGCATTGATTCCCTTGCGCGACAAATAGTGGCTAACTCCCCTAACCAGGAAGAAGCGTTCACGTTTCTTGTTGAAGCGAAGTCCTATCGTATTCAAGAGCTACGAGCTCGTCGCGCAAAAGAACGTGCGGAAGAGGCAAAGGCTCAATACGATGCAGACCTTTGGAGTCGTAAACGTGGACAAATTGATGTCGAGCTTGCGAGAGAGGCAGAAAAAGGGTCCGTTGATACTCAAGCTGGTCAAAATCTCTATCAAGGTAATGCACCGGTTAGTCAACAGGTAAGCCAGTTGAGTGATATTAAAAAGGATATAACCCTTGCTGATTTTGCTTTAAGGGCAATCATCAAAGAAGGCCCTGACTATGTTGCTCGGCTCGCTTATGGCGACCGAAACGTGCCAGCTAAGGAAGGGTATACCCTTTTTGGTAAAGTCGATGTGAAGAGCGTTTCATCAAATGAAGTGGTCCTTATGAAAGGCTCTGATGAAGTTACGCTTTATGCTTATTAAGGGCGCATTATGGCTACAGTAAAAGAAGTTATCTCTGGCGCTGCCCAGCTAAACTACAACACATTTAAAGACAATGGATATCGCTTTTTCAAGCCTCTGTTGGATGTTTGTATGGCGTATGAGGGCAGTGGCGACCAAGAAGATGAAGATACAGTTTTTGTTGCTGTTATCATTCCTCCTGGTACTGACAAAACGGCGTTGATTATGACTACGCGCCGTGCTCACGATAGAAAGTCTTTGGAAATTCAAAATATCGAAACGCTTTTATCGTCGAAGCATTCAATTAGTAATGTGTCTGTAATTTATTCGCACCCTAAAGATATTCACGCCATCTTACATGACGCGAATTCAAAAAAAGGGAAAGGCGAAAAGTCTGAAGCTGATGAAACGCATAGTGCGGCTTTGCAGGATTTGGAAAATATTGTTACTGAGGCGGTAGTAACCGGTACGTCTGATATTCATTTTTATGTTTATGAAGACCGTGCGGAGGCTGTATTTCGTATTGATGGTTTATTTAGTCAAAGTACCCCCTTGGGAAGAGAGCAGGCTATCTCAATTATCGCCGCTGGTCTGAATACAAAGTCACCGGATTATCGCTCTGTGACAGACGATAATGAAATGGCTGATGTTTCAATCTATATGAATATTGAAGTGCCTGATCCAAAAGGCGGTCAGAAGCCTAAACGTGAAAAAATCAATCTTCGTACCTCTAAAAGTGGCTCGCTTGAAGGACCACACACGGTAATGCGTGTAATTAGAACGTCTCAGGAGGCTAAGAAGACCATTTCTGACCTTGGCATGGACGGTGATATTCGCAGTATGCTTACCCGGTCTACAGAAGCACCTACAGGGATAATTCTGCTTACCGGCCCAACGGGTTCAGGTAAGTCTACAACTTTAGCCGCGCTCTATGAAACGATAGATGATGAGCGGAAAATTCTGTTACTTGAAGATCCTGTTGAGTATCGAATTAAGCGTAAAAATACAGTGCAAAAACCGGTGTTTCCAGAAATCAAAGGGCAGGGTTTTATTGACCACCTTAAAAACGCCCTTCGTCAAGACCCTGATATTATCGGTATCAGTGAAATGCGTTCTAAAGAAGTTGTTGAAATTGTTATTAAGTCGGCGCTTACAGGTCACTTGATGGTTTCAACGCTTCATACCAATGATGCGATTGGTGGTATAAGCCGTTTGATTGATGAAGGTGTAAGCCCTAAAGTGCTTGCTGAACGTAACTTGTTTCGTTGCATCGTTGCCCAACGTTTGATACCGGCGCTTTGTCCCAAGTGTAGAGTCAAGAAGCCGGTAGAGGGCTTCACAAATTCATATGTCAGAAGTGAGCATGGCTGTAAACATTGCGGTGGTACTGGTACTAAGGGAAGGGTACTTATTGCGGAGTTAATCATGTTTGACGACAAATGCCGTGAACATATTGCAAATCATGACCTTGCAGCTCTTGAGAAGCACCTATTGGATAACGGTTGGAAAGGTATGGCTGCGCGAGCTCGTATGCGGATAGAGCAGGGAATTATTGACCCGTATGAAGCTGTTAAGCATGTTACTAATCTTTTTGCTGAAGAAACCGCTGTTAAATATCCAAGTGTTGAATTCGTCAATAACGGGTTAGAGCCTGCTTAATAATAATTAGGCATGCCTAATTTCAAGAGGCCCTTTTAGGGCCTTTTTTCTATCGAGCATAGTCAAAAACGTCTATGTGACGACTCGATTTTTACGTCAAAAATGCGATTCAAAAAAAACCCCCCGAAAGTTACCCCTGTTTTTCCGGCTCATTCTTCAAAAAGGCGCTTTACAATGGATTCATTGAGATTAAGGGGGCTTTTATGGCGCTGTCTAAAGAGCAAATACAAGATGTTGCAAAGCGGGGTGCGTTAATCGTACTTGAGTACGCTGGCATAAATTACCAGACCTGGGACCGTGTAAGGCGTTTTTTCAGAACGTGGGGATTTAGCAAGCAACGTCAATTTGAGTTTGTGCAAGACTTTTCTAGCTGGTTAAACGATGGGTGTAGTCCTAGTCAAGCGTGTCGCTCAATAATGGAGGCTGGTAAGGGTGATAAGCGCTTGCAGCAAGAAGTGAATGCTGCGACCTCTATTTATGAAGCGTTGAAGCGTGGTCAGTCTATCAGTGAAGGTATGGTGGATTGGTTTGACCCTGAAGTGGTTACGCTTTTTGATGCTGGGCAGCAAGCCGGTTCTAAGGCCTTAACTCGCGTGGTGAATGAGTATCTGAAGCAAGAGGCTGAGATTAAAAGAGCGAAGGGTGAGTTTTGGAAACCGGTTAAACAACCGTTGACATATTTCTTGATGGTTCTTGCTTTCATGATGGTGATGGGTTTGTTCGTGTTGCCTCAATTCTCTGATCTAATGCCACCGGAAAAAATGACGTTTCCTGTTCGTTTTGTTCTTGGCTTTAGCGAGTGGGTGAAAGTGATGTGGCCTTATGTGCTTCTGGCGTTTTTGGTGATGTTTATGGCGGCGCTTCATTTTGTCACTAATAACACGTCAAAAATGCGCCTGTCTCTTGATGGGTATTTCCCTTTGAATATTTACAAAAACTTTGCGGCCATGAAAACGATGAAGACGCTGGGGATTCTCGTTGAGACTCGCTACAACCTTCATAAAGCAGCGACTGAGCTTAAACGTAATTCTAATGGCTACATGGTTCATCATCTTAATCACATTATTCGCGAGACGCAGTTTGGTGAAAGTGATTTGGGTGAAGCTCTGAATTCTGGTTTGTTGAGTAAGCGCCTCATGTTTCGTTTGCGAAACGCTGCAAATTCACCGGACCAGGATAGAAAGAAGTCTGCAATATCGATTGCAGCGGATAGAAGCGGGGATGAAGCGGTTCGGGCGCTTATCGGAACCCGTCAGTTCGTGGCTTTCTTTCTATGGGTAATAATGTCTCTTGCGTTGTTAATGGTGATTAGCTCGTTTATGGGCGTTATATCTTCTCTATTTAATATGTCATATCGATAAGTAAGGAGCCGAAAGGTGAAAATGATGAAAAAGCAAAAGGGTTTTACCCTAATCGAGTTATCAATTGTGTTGATTTTGATTGTCGGTTTGACAATTACAATGTGGCCTCAATTGTCTCAAATGTTTGGTATTGGTGATGCAGCCAAGACGCGAACACAAATCAGTGAAATCCAAAATGGTGCAGCGCTTTATAAGCAACGAAATAACGTGTTTACCGGTATCTCAATGACTGTTTTGGATGACCAAGGCTATGTATCTGATCGTATGGCTGACGGTACAGCGCGTAATCCTTGGGGTGGTAACTACACTATCGCGGTAGATGCAGCTGATGCTACACGTTACACGGTTACAGTTACTGGTATTCAAAACGCTGACATTGGGGCGCAACTTGCCGCTGACTATGCGACATCTGCGGTAAATGCCGATTTCAACGGTACAACTATGACAGTTACATTCCAGGGTTAATGTCATGAAGCGGGTTCGTGGATTTACGTTAATAGAGCTATTTATCACCATTGCTATCGGTGCGGGAATGTTGATTTGGGCAAGCTCGTTTAGTCAAGTAAATGGCAGGGTCTTTACCGCAAAACGGTTAGATCAAGATGCACAGTTATTACTTGAGTCCATGAATCAGTATTACCATAGCCATTGCACTGAAGCTGTTTTCCCCGCCATCACAGAAGCTCAATTGAGGGCTGAAGGAATCCTTGTTGGCGGGGGGTTCAATAATCCCTGGGGCGGTAATTACCAGTTAGTAATTGACCGAATCAGACCAAGGAACCCGCTATTGCGGGTTTCAGTCGTTTTTAATAACGCCACTGATGCCGGTTTTGTTGCTGGATTTTCAGAGAATGCAACAGTCGCCGGTTCGACAGTTACATGGACGGCAAATAGTACCTTTAGCCGCACAGCTGATGGGGTTCGTAAGCAGTTGGATAGAGAAGCCTTTGGTACGCCATTGTGTTAAGCAGGAGTTTGATTATGAAAATTAATAAAAAGTCACAGGGCTTTACGCTTATAGAGTTGATTCTTGTGCTGACAATTCTATCTGGCCTTGCGGTCACATATGGTCCCCAGTTAATTCAGCAGCAACAACCAATATCACAAGCTGATGATGCCAAAAATGATATTTCAGAGCTCAAAGCGGCAGCGAATGGTTATTACATGGAAAATCGTGCGTGGCCTGCATCTGTAAACGAGCTGATTGCCACAGGCTATTACACAGGTTCAGGTGTATCACCGTTTGGTACTAACTATGTCATTGGGACGAATGGCGATAACTTGGTTGTTAGCATTGATACTAACCGGAATCAGTTGGCAAACATGCTCGCTGGTAAAGTTTCGTTTGGTAACGTGGCGGCTGATGGTGAAACCGTTAGCACTGAAATGGGAACACCATCAAGAGAAGCTATTCAGTCATTCTTTCTTGCGCGTAAAGCGGTTGCCGGTTGTGCTGATTGTAATCAGTTAGCACCTGGTACAAACATCGATGTAAATAACAACAATCTCAACAATATCGATGAAATGGATGCTAATCAGGCAACCATTACAAATGCGACAATTACCACGGCAAATATTGACAGGGTTGAAGCTGAATCAATTCATCTTGGCAATAACAGTATCACTTATGCGGGTAATCAACTTAATTTGAATGCCGGTACGGTTCGTATGAATGCGAACCTGTCTATGAACGGAAATATAGTAGGTAATGGTAATGATATCACCGGCTTTGACCGCTTGGAGGCTAATGCTGGTGACTTTACTAATCTTTCTGCGACTACTGGTGATATTACATCGTTGAGTGGAAGTACGCTGGACTATAACAGCGGCAAGGTGGATACCCTGAGTGGTGATCAGCTGACCTATGGTAACGGAACAATCACGGCATTATCGGGTAACACGCTGGACTATAACAGCGGCGCGGTGGATACGCTAAGTGGTAATCAACTGATTTATGGTAACGGAACAATCACGACATTATCGGGTAATGCACTGGACTATAACAGTGGCACGGTGGATACCCTGAGGGGGGATTTTTTTAACTATTCGAGGGGGGTTATTGGGGTTGCAACGGTTACTTCGATTAATGGTGATACTCTTGATTATATTAGTGGTGCAATTTCTGATTTATCGGGTAATGCACTGGACTATAACAGCGGCACGGTGAATACCCTAAGTGGTGATCAACTGACCTATGATAACGGAACAATCACGGCATTATCGGGTAACACGCTGGACTATAACAGCGGCGCGGTGGATACCCTGAGTGGTGATCAACTGACCTATGATAACGGAACAATCACGACATTATCGGGTAATGCACTGGACTATAACAGCGGCA
>NZ_JABVXF010000189.1 GCF_013349995.1 Pseudoalteromonas sp. 0303 | reverse complement strand
TTATTGGTAAAAGTAATTGTCCAATCTCTTTATACCGTACTCACCCTATTTGGGGGAGGAGTCCATACATCTCCTACAACTCGTATCTCGGGCCTCGAAACTCGTACCTTTCCCCTTTCTAACTCGCTAACTTATGTATTTAAAATCTGATAGCTGACGGCTGAAAGCTCTTTAAATTTCACGCCTAGGGGATGTAAAATCGTGATTTGGAGGAGACAGAAACAAAAAAGCCTCGCGATTGCGAGGCTTTGAATCAATGGTGCCCAGAGGCGGAATCGAACCACCGACACGAGGATTTTCAATCCTCTGCTCTACCGACTGAGCTATCTGGG
>NZ_JABVXF010000188.1 GCF_013349995.1 Pseudoalteromonas sp. 0303 | reverse complement strand
GTTTGGGTTCAATGCTAATCACCAGTGATTTTATATAGCCTATATTAGATCAGATATTTAAGCGGAATGGTATTAGCAAGGGTAAAGTTGAACTGTGGGGTTGTTTTGTACAGAGTCATTCTAAGCTCACCCTGCTCATCCTCCAGATAGGTTGGGTAGAGCGGAGCGAAACCCAACACGAGTTAGCGAGTTGCAAGTTAGCAAGGGTAAAGTTGAACTGCGGGGTTGTTTAGTACAGAGTCACCCTCAGCAACAAAACCCCGTAGGAGATGTATGGACTCCTCCCCCAAATAGGGTGAGTACGGTATAAAGAGATTGGACAATTACTTTTACCAATAA
>NZ_JABVXF010000187.1 GCF_013349995.1 Pseudoalteromonas sp. 0303 | reverse complement strand
TATCACTGCGTATCCCGTTGCGTTAGACGTGCTTACCTTTGTGGAGAAGACGCACTCACTGGTAAATCATATGAACACCGCCGAGGGTGGGTTGAAAAGCGCCTACTTTTTCTTGCGAAGGTATTTTGTATTGATGTATGTGCTTATGCTGTGATGAGCAATCATACTCATGTTGTGCTTTATGTTGATGATAAGAAAGCAAATAGGTTATCAGATAAAGCCATTCTTTTACGCTGGTTTAAGCTCAGTAAAATGACCCCTTTAGGTCAAAAGTTCCTTCATGGTCAGCCTTTAAGTGACGGCCAACAAGTCTTCTTAAAGAAAGAGGTTACAGAGTACAGGGCACG
>NZ_JABVXF010000186.1 GCF_013349995.1 Pseudoalteromonas sp. 0303 | reverse complement strand
AACCGTATAACAGTTTTAAAAGGCCTCGCCAATACTGCTCGTTTTTGGCAATACATAGATGAAGCTAAATCAGCCATGAGTAGCAATGAACTCAAACAGGCTGCGCTTAAGCTGGATTTAGCTGACACCTTAAATGAAGACCCTAATACGGTATTGTTTTACCGTGCTGAACTTGCCAAACAAGCAGGCCAACTTCAAAACGCGATGAACCTTTATAAGCAAGTGCTAAAAGACGACCCTCTGCAACAGCCTACTTTGCGTGCCATGCTTGAATTGACCGCCTCAGATGGTAATTATGCTCGTAGTCATCGTTTTTATAATGGCTTAACTCGTCAGCAACAGGCATTAATTGC
>NZ_JABVXF010000185.1 GCF_013349995.1 Pseudoalteromonas sp. 0303 | reverse complement strand
TCACTGATACTCACTAAGTGAGGTTTACCTGGCGTAGCTTCTAAGCTTATAGATCGCCTTTGCATCATAAACAGCGCTAAGGCTATACGCTCTACGGCTTCCAACGCCCTTGCTTCACTAAGCAATCCCCCACGGAGTAATAAACGCTCTTTCAACTTTTGCGAAATACCATAATCAAGTTGTTCCTGTAAGTCACCTAACCTCCCATCAGATGATAACTGGTCCAAAGCTGACATAATTTCATAAGGCAAGTGATATAAGTGCCACAGCTCTTTTTCATTTAAATAATTTATAAACTCTTCGGAGTGTTCGGGGGCATAACTATTGGCAAATCGCTCTATGTCGCCGTTGTTG
>NZ_JABVXF010000184.1 GCF_013349995.1 Pseudoalteromonas sp. 0303 | reverse complement strand
TGCTCATCTTGTTTTACTAAACCTGTCAGTAACTCATTTAATGTTTCTTTTAATGTTGATTGCGCTTTAAATAATTCATAACACTGAGCTAGACACTCCCTTAAACCTGCGGTTAACCCATTATCGCTATCCTCTAGAATCTCAGGGATAGCTTGCCTAAACGCGCATTCTGATTGCTTGATTACAACCCCAAATTCAAGTAACAGGCCTCTGATTTGATTAGCCAGCTGTCGCTTCTGCTTTTCAGCTAAGGCGCGCATGCGCTCTATTGACTGTAAGCTTTGCTGTGCTTGCGTCAGTGATTTACACGGGCGGACATTAGGTGAGAAAGAAGCGGCAGCTATTGCAATGACATCATTTGCATC
>NZ_JABVXF010000183.1 GCF_013349995.1 Pseudoalteromonas sp. 0303 | reverse complement strand
TAACTCGTGCCCTTTTTCAGCATGGCATACGCTGTCCTAACTGTTTTATTTGCTAACGCAATGGCGGCACACTTCACGCCCCGTCTTTCAACTAATGCTTTGAGCCATTGTTCTTTTTTCGTTTTTGGTTCTCGATGCTTTAGCTGACTGATGACCGCTCTGGCTCCCAGAAACAAGTGACTCCGTAATGTTATCTCGCCACGGTATTTGGCTATATGACCTATTCGCACTTTTCCACCACTTGAGTGTTGGCGAGGGGTGACACCAACATTGGCTGCCGCATTGCGTCCGCTCGTAAAATGGGTTGTGTCACTTAAGCTTATTAATAAACCAACCGCTGTGATAGGCCCGACCCCCTCAAGCGCCAG
>NZ_JABVXF010000182.1 GCF_013349995.1 Pseudoalteromonas sp. 0303 | reverse complement strand
ATATGTTTGGGTTCAATGCTAATCACCAGTGATTTTATATAGCCTATATTAGATCAGATATTTAAGCGGAATGGTATAACTCGTGTTGGGTTTCGCTCCGCTCTACCCAACCTACCTGGAGAATGAATAGGGTGAATGCTGAGGGAGTCTCTGCACTAAACAACCCCACAGTTCAGCTGACGTCTGACGGCTGAAAGCTGACAGCTCCCAGACGCAAAAAAGCCCGACTCTTTCGAATCGGGCTTTCTTTAATAGGATCCTGGCGATGACCTACTTTCACATGGCAAATGCCACACTATCATCGGCGCTGTTTCGTTTCACTACTGAGTTCGGCATGGGGTCAGGTGGGTCCAAAACGCTATTGTCACC
>NZ_JABVXF010000181.1 GCF_013349995.1 Pseudoalteromonas sp. 0303 | reverse complement strand
GGAATGTAATCTAAGGTTGCCAGTGCTCCTTGGTAATCGTTCAACGAACGTAAAAATAGTGCATGGCTATAACGCAAATCTGCATCTAGCGGAAATTGCCACAAGGTTTTTTTATACAGCGCTTTGGCATGATCAACTAAACCTTGTTGTTGATATAAATTTGCAAGGTCGTAGTAAAGCCAGCTTTGACGTGGACTTTGTTTGATTGCCATAAGTAGCACATCAACTGCTTCATCAAGTTGACCTTCAGCAGTAAGCTCATCTGCACGGGTTCTCAGTTGCTGTGTTTGTAATAGGGTATAATCTTCAGCAATTAATGCCTGTTGCTGACGAGTTAAGCCATTATAAAAACGATGACTACGAGCATAATTACCATC
>NZ_JABVXF010000180.1 GCF_013349995.1 Pseudoalteromonas sp. 0303 | reverse complement strand
CGTCTGCATATCCAGCCCCGGCATCGCTTCGGCAGCAGCTTCGCCGGAATGGCTCGACTGAATTTTCGAGAGGTCATCCACAAGATGTTTTGCGCAAGGCAAGACGCCACCCACCCGGTTCCCTTGCCTTTCGCCACCATTGACCAAAAGAAAGAGGATGCAGCCCGTGATGCGGCTGCATCCTCTTTCCATTGCGCTCGCTTGTCCGTTTTTGCGGTGTCCTTTGTCCGCATGTCCGGTTACCCGGCATTCCGGCCGTTTACGGGCATTGTGGAAAACAACAGGCCGGGTCTTCCCAAACGGTTACGATTCCGGTTGGTCCTCTGCACGAACCAGCACTTTTTTCATTTTCCGCTCAAATTCAAGACGCGGGATCATC
>NZ_JABVXF010000017.1 GCF_013349995.1 Pseudoalteromonas sp. 0303 | reverse complement strand
CTAGAGGCCTAGGACACCGCCCTTTCACGGCGGTAACAGGGGTTCGAATCCCCTTGGGGACGCCACTTACTTTAAGTGTTGTGTTGTTAAGAGCTCGTCTGAATCGAGTTTAACTATTCAGTTGTCCTAGTGACACATTATGTGTCCCCATCGTCTAGAGGCCTAGGACACCGCCCTTTCACGGCGGTAACAGGGGTTCGAATCCCCTTGGGGACGCCACTTACTTTAAGTAAGTTGATGTGTTGGAAAGACTATCTATATATCATTTCAAATAGAACTAAGATTTTTCAACTTAATATTTCTTATTCTCCATATATCTTTACGATATAGACCCCATAAATTTCTAAAACTTTAATTCCTATTGAACACTTTTACTGATCATTTTATTACTTTATAGTATTTAGCAACTCATCAGCTAACCATAAGGAAATTAAAATGTTAGCTAAACGTGTTGTATTCATTCTAATTTCTTTAGTCATTACTGCTTGCTCAGACTCAAATGAGGGAGTAGCGCTAGGAACGCTTGAGCGTGAGCGTGTGATCCATCCTGCAACGACTAACGAAATACTGATCGATTTACCCGTCTCAGCAGGCCAGTTGGTCGAAAAAGGGCAGGTGATTGCAAAGTTCGATGCTGAACTACAACAAGCGATTGTTGCTAAAGCACAAGCTCAATTAGCTCAAGCCACTGCATTTCTTGAAAAAACCTTGAATGGTGCTCGCCCCGAAGAAGTTGCTGCTGCATCAGCCAAAGTAGCAGCAGCCAATGCTGCATATACGCAAAGCGAAGCTAATTTTCGCCGTGCAAAAACCTTAGTTAAAGATAAACTCGCAAGCCAAGAAACCTTAGACAGTGCTACCGCTGCACGAGATGAGACTTTTGCTAATTTAGAATCAGCAAAGCAGAACTTAAATGAGTTAACAAATGGTTCTCGCGTTGAAGATATTAATAGTGCGAAAGCGCAAGTTCAGGCGGCAGAAGCAGAACTAAAAGTACAGCAAAAATACCTCTCAGATCTGACAATTAAAGCGATGCGTGCTGGCAGGGTCGATAATTTACCTTGGCACGTAGGTGAGCGAGTTACTAAAGGCAGCCCTGTCGTTATTATTCAAGCAAACAGCGCACCTTACGCTCGCGTATATATCCCTGAACCATATCGTGCCAAGCTCAATCAGGGCATGACACTTACGGTTCGTGTCGATGGCATAGATAAAGATATACAGGGTGAACTGACCTGGATTGCCTCAGAGCCTGCGTTCACGCCTTTTTATGCCCTTAATCAGGAAGAGCGTGCGAGATTAATGTATCTTGCTGAGGTAACACTACCGGTAAGAGAAAATAATTTACCGACAGGCGTACCTGCTCAAGTGATTATGCCATGACTGAATCGGTGATCCATGCCAAAGGTTTGGTAAAACAATTTGGCGATTTAAAAGCGATTGATAACCTTGATCTAGACGTGGAGCAAGGGCAAATTTATGGCTTTTTGGGCCCTAATGGCTGTGGTAAAACGACAGCAATCCGTATGCTTACGGGGTTATTGAAGCCAACCTCTGGTGATATCAACGTGCTTGGCTTAAGTCTGCCAAAAGATGCTGAAAAGCTCAGAACGCAACTTGGTTATATGACGCAAAAGTTTTCACTTTATAGTGACTTGACCGTACTTGAAAACCTAAAGTTCATGGCGGCGCTTTACCCGTTTAAAAAGCAACAAAAACAACAAAGAATTGACGAATTGCTCCATACCTATGGCCTTGATCAAAGAGTAGATCAAATGGCCGGAAGTATGAGTGGGGGCCAACGGCAGCGTTTAGCATTGGCTGCTGCAGTGATTAATAAACCGAAAATTTTATTTCTTGATGAACCAACATCGGCTGTAGATCCACAAAATCGCCGTGACTTTTGGGAAACACTGTTTGATTTAAGTAATGCCGGTACCACGATATTAGTCACTACTCATTATATGGATGAAGCCGAGCGTTGTCATCGTTTAGCCATTTTAGAATCTGGTATTAAACGCGCGGATGGCTCTCCAAAGCAATTAATGACAGACATGCACGCTCATGTTGTTGAAATCGCAGGGGCGCAAACCAGAGAATTAAAAAAACAGCTAGCAACAATCGACCATGTTATCTCAGCCACTCAATTAGGTGCACAGCTGCGAGTATTAGTAAAAAAAGATGTTCAAGACCCCGTTGAGTTCATAAAACAGCAATCATTCTGCCAGGATACATGGCAAGTAAATAGTGTGCGTCCAAGCCTTGAAGACGTGTTTGTTACCTGCACAGGGCAGGGCAGACAATGAGTATTGTGACTTCATTAAGCCGGATAAAAGCAATTGTAAGCAAAGAATTATTACAATTACGTCGCGATAGAATGACCTTTGCGATGGTGGTGATGATCCCCCTTATCCAACTGATTCTATTTGGTTACGCTATTAACACCAACGTTAAAGATATCCCTGTTGCAGTGGTCGATCATAGTCAAACTGCGCTCAGTCGCATTTTAGTACAAACAGTATCGGCGACAAATGTGGTTAAAGTGACGGATTATTACGACAGTATTGAACAGGCACAAACAGCAATCGCCAGTGCGAAAGTGCGTGCTGTGCTGTTTATACCCCACGATGTGGCAAACCGACTTGCTCAGCACCCAACCGTTGGTTTTGGTTTGCCTGATGGCAGTAATGAGTCGTTAGTCAGGCCAATTGCGCATTGGTTAGTTGATGGCTCAGATACAATGGTAGCGTCGAGCATAAAATCGCTGCGCAATATGCCGCTTGCAGAGCTTCTCGATAAACCTGCGAATCGAACTTACCCTACCTTTGAGACGACCTTATTTTATAACCCAGAGCAACGCTCTGCGGTGAATATTGTGCCAGGTTTAGCTGCTGTTATTTTAACCATGACGATGATTATGTTTACTTCTGCTGCCATTGTTAAAGAGCAAGAGCGAGGTAATATGGAGCTCTTAATCACCTTACCGTTAAGCTCACTTGAATTAATGATTGGTAAAGTGGTGCCTTATATCTTCATTGGTTTTATTCAGTTATTTATTATACTAGGTATGGGTAAGCTCTTGTTTCATATTCCTTTTGGAGGTGGTTTAGTCGCATTGGTTGTCGCAACCTTTGCCTTTATATGTGCCAGTTTAGTGCTTGGCTTAGTGCTTTCAACCATCGCTAAAAATCAGCTTCAAGCAATGCAAATGACAATTTTCATTCTATTACCCTCTATTTTATTATCAGGTTTTGTATTTCCCTATGAAGGTATGCCAAAGGCAGCACAATGGCTTGCTGAGTGCCTACCCGCAACGCATTACCTAAGGTTAATACGCGGAATCGTGCTAAAAGATGTCAATCTAATAAGTATGAGCAGTGATTTACTTTGGCTTTTAGCCTTTACAATTTTGGGCTTGGCTGTGGCTGCATTTAGGTTTAAGAAAACCCTTGATTAGGCTGGGCAATTTAAGGCATATGTGCTTAACTAAAAAGTAATTTTAATTCATTTTGAGTAGACATTAGCGTGTGGCGAGTATTTTGGCTGGCGGTGATACTAGCGACGTTTGATTGCTATTCAGCAACGATAAACCTAGCCCATACCATGAAGCATGAACATTTTAACCAATTGCTTAGTGAGTTTGCAGAGCAAAGCGGTTTAACTGTTAACTCTGTATTGGTTGACCAAAAGGCGCTAAAGGTAAGGTTGGTACAAAATACTAGTACCAGCACCTCAACAGACGTTGTTATTGTACCCGCTGATCACTTAGGCCTTGATAAATATGCCAACTACAGCACCATTCCACACTCACTCATAGCTGATACCACAGACAAGCGAACCTTAGAAACTGCAAAGCTCAACAATAAGCTCTTAGGTATACCTATCATTCAAGGGAATCACTTGTTACTTTTTTATAATAAGCAGTTTGTTAAACAACCAATAGAAAATTGGCAGGATATATACCAAATTCAACCAACATTACCTGAAAAAGTGAAACTCGTTACATGGAGTTTTATGGAAATGTATTGGTTTATCCCGTTCTTATCGGCTTTTAATGGCGACTTAATTGTAGAAAACCATGTTCAGCTAAATACACCAGCAATGCAATCGGCTCTCAAATTTGTTTGGGGTTTAAATAAACAAAACCTGGTTGATGGGCAGTGCGATTACACTTGCTCAAATAATGCATTTAAAGCACAGCAAGCCGCTTTCACCATTGATGGTGCATGGGCATTAAAAGCGTATGAAGAGGCATTGGGTAATAATTTAGGAATACAACAATTACCGAAACTCAATGGTGAGTATATGCAGCCTTACTACTCAACCTTTGTGCTGGCGTTTCCAAATGATGGCTTAAATGGTGTTAATAAAGACAATTTGATCAAATTTGCTAAATTGGTTCAAGCAGAAAAATTCCAAACACTGGTTTGGCAAAAACTTCAAGATATCCCAGTTAACACTGAGGTTTTAAATAACCTAAAATCACAACAAGGCACTGAGTTATCAACCTTAATTGATGCTATACAATTCACAAAACCTATGCCTTCAACCGCATCTATGATCATCGTGTGGGAAGTATTAAATAAAGGCTTTATTCGTTATGGCAGTGGTGCCTTAACTGCTGAGCAAGCGGGGCTTTTTATGCAAGGGTTGGCAGAGCGCTCGATTGCCAATGAAGGGGATGAATGAGTAGTCCACGCTTTAGTCGCGCCTTATTTATCAGTGTATTACTACTGGTCATTATTCCCCTACTTATCCTTGCAGGTTTGATGATAGGGCGATTCTATTTAAGCTCAATTGACCAAGCAAATACGAGTTTGCAATGGCAAGCTAGAAATAATGCGGCCAGCCTTGAACAACTCTTATTTAAGCTTGAGAAAAATAGCCAATTGCTTAGTAGCACTAAAGCGATTACAGAACTGCCCAATAAAGTGGTGTACTCACAGTTCGCGCTTGTACAACTGCAGGAGTTTGTTGCCCAGAATCCACAGATAAAAGCATCGATTGTAATTGATAATCAAGGCTTTATAGTTGAAGGTTATCCTATTACCTCTTTAAATTTGAATTATAAACTTACTAAAAGCATTCTCGACAGTGCTCAAACATCAATAGAGCAAAACACAATTCAACTTATCGATAACCCCCAAGTCACTGAGTTACTTGCACCTCTACAGGCAAAACAAAATGCTTTACTGGCAATTACATCTAAGTTGTTACATGAGCAAGATTCTCTTAGTGAGCCAATAATCAAAACGGGCGTGTTAGTGTCTTTTGTGCCTTTATCAGAGGCGTTAAAGTGGCTTGCAATACATAATGAACAACCGGTTTATCAAGCAGGTAAGCAGGTACAAATTACTGCACAAGGTAACATTTTATATAGCGTGGGCGATGTTGGCGATAACGGCAAATTAATGGGGCAGGCCTCAATCAGTAATGTTTTTTATGCAGGTAAGCCAACCAGTTTACAGTTCCAAATTAATGAAGCAAAAACCACCTACACCAGCGCTGTAAAGCAAACGGCTATATTGGCAGGGTTGTTAATTGTAGGACTCTCTATTATTTCATTTATTTCAGTGCGTTGGTTGACGGCACGTCTCCATAACCCACTAAATCGTATTACTGCTCTTAGCCGAGAATATGCATTAGGTAATTACAAACAAGATACCGACGATTTTCATTATCAAGAGTTTAAAGATATTGCAGATTCCCTCAGCAGCATGGCTGATACCATTGATATACAAATTACTTCATTGCAATTAGAAAAACTTCGCGCTGAGCGCTCTGAGCAAGTTAAAAGCCAATTCTTAGCCAATATGAGCCATGAAATACGTACTCCGATGAATGGTATTGTGGGCTTTTTGCAGCTACTCAATAAAAGCACGCTAACACAAGAGCAAGCAGAGTTTGTAAGGCAAATTAATAACTGTAGTGATGTGTTATTAACCGTGATTAACGATATTCTCGACTTTTCAAAAATAGAGGCCAATAAAATAGAGCTCGAGTCGCGACAATGTGATTTAGTCGCGCTTTGCCATGACCTAATCTTACTATTTAAACCGAGTTGTGATGCCAAAGGGGTTGGCTGCCGACTTGAGGTCTCCTCATTACATTCGCTGAATGTAGAATGTGATGAAATACGTGTTAAACAAGTGCTGATAAACTTGCTCTCTAACGCCGTTAAGTTTACCAATCAAGGAGAGATAATTCTTTCGCTTACTCTGCAAAGCCGAGATGAACACCAGACAGCCGTCGTGATACCGGTAAAAGATACAGGCATTGGTATCGCTGAAGATAAAATAACGGCCCTGTTTAATCCCTTTGTTCAAGCGCAAAGTAGTACCACTCGTGAATATGGAGGGACCGGTCTTGGGCTTGCCATCAGTAAGGGGATGATTGATTTGATGGGAGGTACTATTGGTATCGACAGTGAGCTTGGCAAAGGTACCGAGTTTACCATTAATGTTAATTTTAAATCACTAAACCCACAGGACGCTAGTGCAAAAGAACACCAGTCAGATGAAGATACTCAGTTCGATTTTAAAGCCGTCGACAAGCCAATATTAATTGCCGAAGATAACCCGATTAACCAAATTGTAATCACTAAGTATTTAACTCAATTAGGTCTAAATTATGAATTGGCAGAAAACGGACAAATTGCCTGTGAGAAAACCCTAACACAAGATTACGCACTGATTTTAATGGATATCCAAATGCCGGTGATGGATGGATTAACTGCCAGCGAAAACTTACTTGCAAGGCCAGATTTTGATACGCCGATTATTGCGGTTAGTGCTAATGCTATGAAAGACGACATCGAAAATAGCGCAAAAATTGGTATCAGTGACCATATCGCAAAGCCAATTAATTTTGCTGAACTTGAAAAAGCACTCGCAAACTGGCTATCTCAGCAACCGCTGAAATAGCCAGTATGAATCAAAAAGTGTTGTTATCTTTTTTCTGGATTAACTCAATTGCATAACCATCAGGGTCTTTAACAAATGCGATCTCAGTTGTGCCACCTTTTACAGGACCTGGCTCACGACTCACATTACCGCCAGCAGCTTTAATGTCTTCGCAGGCTTTATAAATATCATCAAACTCGATAGCAATATGACCGTATGCATTACCTAAATCATAGCTGTCTGTATCCCAGTTATAAGTAAGCTCAAGCACGGTCGAATCTTTCTCGTCACCATAACCGACAAAAGCAAGGGTGTAGCGGTACTCTTCGTTGTCTGCACGGCGCAGCTCTTTCATACCTAATACCTGCGTATAAAATTCAATTGATTTATCTAAATCAGCAACGCGAAGCATTGTGTGTAATAAGCGCATTATAAGCATCCTCTTTTTTGTCTTTAAATTCGCACAATTTCGATAACGCAGCATGGTACAACGCTTCGCATTAAAATTTTTAAAAATGGATTATAAATTATTTCGATTGCATGCACAGTAGCATTGAGACAAAGCGTTTGATATGAAAAGGGTGATGTTATGCAGCAATAAATAGGGATTGCTGCATAACAATGAGGTTTTTGCGGTATAAGTGAAACCTTAGCTTTTCACTTTACCTTTAAGTACATAAATTTCGCCATCAAAGCTCCCTTGAATTGTCAGGCCCTGACCCGCCAACTCTTTAAGATATTCGATATGCTCATTAGTGATATGTTGCCCCGGCACTAAAAGCGGGATTCCAGGAGGATAAGGCGTCACTAACCCGGCACAAATTCGGTTGTTACTTTTGCTAATTGGCACAGATTCACGTTCGCCATAAAATGCATCACTAGGAATACAGGCTAAGTCAATAGCGGGTAGATTCTCTGGTAGGCGTGTGCGTCTCATTGAAGTGGCAAGTTTTACTTTACCGCTATCGAGTTTCTTCAATGCATTGTAAAGACGTATGATTTTTGAGCGTGTGCCACCAAGAGTCAATAAAACTAAAATGGTGCTGTGTGTATATTTTTCTATTTCAAGGCCAATTTCATCTAATAGGAATTTATGAATATCCTTTAATGAATACGGTAACTCACTAATATCGATAAGGATCTTCAGCGGATCGTGACCCATGTTATCGCCACTAAAATGTGGGAATATGTCCATGAAATCTTGCTTATCGAGCACTTTAATATGTTTCAGTGAAGCCATTTGCTGCTTAAACTCTGCAACATGATTCAGCAGGGCATTCAGTAATTTATAACCTTCCATTTCTAATTGCTTCTGGCATACATCCAGCGAAGCAATGAGCTGATATTTTGGCGAGGTACTGGCGTAAATACTGTAGATCTCACGGAAGAAATCGGCATCGAAATCAGGGTCGTTAACATGAATGTAAGACGCCTGAGAGAACGCTGAAACCACTTTATGTGCCGAATGGGTAACATAGTCTGCGCCAGCATTAATAGCGGAGTAGTGGCGTAAACTCGGGTGGAAAAGCGAGTAAGCAAACCACGCTTCGTCGATAAACACTTTAATACCGTGCTGATGTGCAAATTCAACCACTTGTTTTAAATCGCTAAGCAGGCCATCGTAGGTACAGCCAGTTAAAACCAGTAATTTAGCATCGCTATTTTGTTCAATCGCTTGCTTAATGTCAGCCAGTGAAGGGGGCGCGAAGATACCATATTTAGGATTTAAAATACTCGATAAGTAAATAGGTAAACTAGCCGATTGCAAAATGCCGTAATGTACTGATTTATGGCAGTTTCGATCAATGATCACCTTATCGCCTTTCCGCAGCAAAGTTTGCAAAATAATCTTATTTGAAGTGGATGACCCATTGGTAACAAAGTAGGTATGTTTTACTTCAAATGTCGCCGCAGCTGATTCTTGAGAGCGGCCTATGGTGTTGGTGCTGTCAGACAGTGAGCCAAGCGAGTCGACAGAAACCGACAGGTCGCCAACAAATACGTTACGGCCATAAAACTGATAAAAGTCTTTAATATACGGAGAATTTCTAAAGCTAGCACCGCCACTGTGACCAGGTGTGTGCCATGAATCGTTCGATTCACCCACATAACGACGGTAGGCGGTCCAAAATGGTGTTTCTGAACGATCATCAAAGTCATTGATCATATAGCCCAAGATTGCTTCAGGGTCTGAAATGACCTCATCTTTGAAAAAGAAAGATTCAATTTCTTCTGACTCGTTAACTATCTCCAAGCCTTTCGTATCGTCACCAATAACATAAACAGGCAGCTCAAGGCGTATGCCTTTTAATTGCTCGATAAAACGGCTATAGGTGCGCTCGCCATTATTCAGTACATCCCAACTAAGTACCACAGCTTGAATATCGCCATCTTCCTCTACATATTTCAACGCCTGCTTGAGCTCAATGCACTCAATAATGTCGATATCAACATCACTGCGCTCAAAATTGGGGATTGTTTTTGCTAGGTTCGTTGAAAGCTCTTTTAAGGTGGCAGGATCTTGCTCAATTAATAAGATACGAAATAAAGGCAACATAGCAACTCATATAAAAAAATTTCACATTACTCAACAGCATAACGAAAGGACGGAAGCTTGTGAAATTAATACTTTGATATTTTTGTACCGAGACAGGATAAGCTTTTCACATGTTAATCGCAGATAGTTGAAATTACATGTGCTTGCTGTAAAAGTAATCGTTTAAGTACACGGTTAATTGGGCAATAAGTGATAAAGCCACTCAAGCCAGATACAGATAAAAATAAAGATAAACATGCGAGGGAGAATAAAACATGGCGTATGTTGCCAATTTCAAAACTGTAGTCATCTCTACATTGTTTGCGTTTTGTACAAGCGCGGTTAATGCAGATGAAGTCTCAAATTCAAACAACAGTAAAAAGTCGATACCCGAAGCCACTAAATTTGTGACCCAGCATAAAGGTACTTTTAATGACAAAAGGCTGAAATACAAAGCTGTAGCCGGTGAAACTTATTTATTAAACAAAAACGAAGAGCCAACTGCTGCTATCTTTTCGTTTGATTATATAGCTGCAAGCGATAACAAAAACAGACCCGTCACATTTATCTGGAATGGTGGTCCGGGCTCATCGTCTAATTGGTTACATATGGGTGCCTATGGTCCTAAACGAGTTGTTGTACCAAGCGATGCTTCACATCCAGGGATGGCTCCTTACGAATTAAAAGATGCGCCTGAGACGATACTTGATGTGACTGATATGGTGTTTGTGGACCCTGTTGGCACAGGTTACTCGCGCGCTTTAGGTGACACTGATAGCAAAGCCTTTTGGGGCTTAAATCAAGATGCAGCCTCTATCGCTGATTTTATTGCCCAGTGGCTAACAAAAGAAAATCGCTGGAATGCGCCAATATTTTTATTGGGGGAGAGCTATGGGACAACACGAGCTGCTGCGGTTTCTAAAGTGCTTATGGATAAACACCTGATTAATGTAAATGGCATTATTTTTGTGTCACAAGCTTTAGACTATCAAGGTTCAAGCCCTTATGTTGATGACAACATTATTTCTTATATCACTTACATACCCACACTTGCTGCAACCGCTTGGTATCATAAAAAAGTAGACACATCTGGAGATTTTGAAGCGTTTATTGATGCGAGCCGACAATTTGCAGTTGATGAATTACTACCAGCCTTATTTAAGGGGAATGCCCTTAGTAAAGCTGACCGAAAGCAAATTGTTGACGGCCTGCACCGTTATACAGGGCTAAGCAAACAATATATTGAGCAGGTTGATTTACGCATTAACGCCTTTAGATTCGCTAAAGAGTTATTGCGTGATGAGGGCGTCGCAGTAGGCTTTCTTGATGGACGTTATAAGCTTGATGAACGAGACGATTTAACAGCAGCTCCTAAGCAAGACGCGTCAAAAGTGATAGGGCCAGCATATAAAGCGGCACTGATGAAATACATGCGCACAGATTTAAACGTACAGTGGAAAAGAAAATATCTAAACCCAGGCGATCCTGAGTTATCAGATAACTGGCGCTGGCGCACAGCGCCTGATGGACAAGGCTGGGAGCCAAGATACGTCAATACAGCGCCAGATTTATCTTATGTTCTTCGCAGCAATCCACAAATGAAAGTGATGGTCGCCTCTGGTTATTACGATATTGTCACGCCATTTTTTGATGCTGAATACACCTTAAATAGACACGGTATATACGCTGATAAAATTGACTATCACTATTATCACGGCGGTCACATGATGTATGTTCACGAACCAGCAAGAGTGGCGCTGTTAAGAGATACGCGAGAATTTATTAAAAAGCAGGTGAGCCAAAACCAGCGATAATGGCTAGACTATATGTGCCAAACTCTGTGTTTGGCACATTTAGAAAATGAGATTATGGTGTGATAGAGGAAGGTGAAGAGCATCACCTTTAGATTGTTTGCTTAGAGAAGACTTTAACTATTCCGTTTTTTCTTTAAACTCACATAAGTCTTCGATAATACAACTGCCGCATTTAGGTTTGCGAGCCGTACACACATAGCGGCCATGCAGGATTAACCAGTGGTGTACATCGACCTTAAATTCTTTAGGTACCACTTTTTCTAATTTTTGTTCTACAGCAACTACATCTTTACCCATAGCAAACTTAGTGCGGTTAGATACGCGGAAAATATGCGTATCAACAGCAATAGTCGGCCAGCCAAATGCACAGTTTAAAACAACATTTGCAGTCTTTCTGCCAACCCCCGGTAATGCTTCGAGCGCTTCACGATTCTCTGGTACTTCTGAGTTATGTTTATTGACCAGAATCTCACACATTTTATAGACATTATTGGCTTTAGAATTAAACAAACCAATGGTCTTGATGTAATCGCGAAGGCCTTCAAGGCCTAAATCAAGAATCGCTTGAGGCGTGTTAGCAACAGGGAATAGCTTACGGGTTGCTTTATTAACACCCACATCTGTAGCTTGTGCTGATAAGGTAACCGCAACTAATAATTCAAACGGGCTTGAGTATTCAAGCTCTGTTTCTGGGTGCGGGTTTTGCTCACGTAAACGAGATAAGATCTCATAGCGCTTTTCTTTATTCATGGTGGCGTAAAGCACGCAGTGACGGTGCGTGCTCTCCTTTAAGTTAAACTTGTCACTCGGGCTCTAGGGCCTTTTTCTGCTTCTGGAGTAACAACTTGCTTAGATTTTATTTGTGTATCAATGACATTTTTTGCAGCAATCAATAAACCAAGCCCTAAAAAGGCACCCGGTGGTAAAATTGCCAATAAAAATTGGTTATCAAAACTAAATACTTCAATTCGAAGTGCAGCAGCCCATGGCCCTAATAATAAATCGGCGCCATCAAATAGCGTACCTTGACCAATAAGCTCTCGCATTGCCCCTAGCACCACTAAAACTAACATAAAGCCAAGTCCCATCATCAGTCCGTCAAAGGCTGAAAGTGGCACGGTATTTTTAGAAGCGAATGCTTCTGCGCGACCGATAATGGCACAGTTGGTAACAATCAGTGGAATAAAAATCCCCAGTGATTGATAAAGGCCAAATGTATAGGCATTCATCATTAGCTGCACGATGGTTACAAAGCCTGCGATAATCATCACAAAAACAGGAATACGAATATCTTTAGGTACCCAGTTACGCACAACCGATACGGTGACGTTAGAACCAACCAGAACCAATAAAGTTGCTAAACCTAGGCCTAATGCATTGGTAATCGTAGAGGTAACGGCAAGTAGCGGGCACAAGCCTAATAACTGCACAAGGGCAGGGTTATTGGCCCACATGCCATCTTTAAATAAAGTTTTAACTTGGCTCATTACTTGGCTCCTTGACAGATGTTTGGTGCAGCAAACAGATTATCAAATTCAGCTTGGGCAAACAGCACAGCTTGTTTTACTGAGCCGACAACGGCACGCGGTGTAATGGTTGCGCCAGTAAACTGATCAAATTGGCCACCATCTTTTTTAACAGCCCAGCGGCTATCATCTTCACCCAGTACATTTTGGCCTTTGAAAAGGGTGATCCAGTCTGATTTTTTGACCTCAACTTTATCGCCAAGGCCCGGTGTTTCTTCGTGTTTAGTGACACGAACACCCGCTATTTCACCATTGGCAAAAACCGCAGTTAATAAGTTGATATCGCCACTATAACCACTTGGTGTTACATGGCGCATCACTAGAGCATACGGCTTATTATCTTTGTAAGCGCGATAAATAACTTGCTCTGGGCGTGGGCCAAGGCGCTCATCGGTGATTACAACACAATCTTTGTATAGTTGATTGTCATAATGATGGGCATCAAGTACTTGTTGAAGTTGCTCTGCAAGTTGTTGCTTTTCTTGCTCTTCAATACGCTCAGCAGTTAGGCTATGAGTCAGGGCCACAGTGCCTGTGGTAATGAGCGCAAATGCTGTAAGAATAGCGCCGTTTTTAGTCATTGAGGAAAGGATCATTATTTCACCCCATGGCCGTAAGTACGTGGTTTCGTGTAGTAATCAATTAAAGGTACCGCCATATTTAACAGCAATACACTAAATGCCACAGCATCAGGATAACCACCGAAAGTACGAATTAAGTAAACAAGTAGACCAATTAACGCGCCGTAAATTAAACGGCCTCTATTCGTTGTTGATGCCGAAACTGGATCGGTAGCAATAAAGAATGCCCCTAACATGGTCGCACCACTGAATAAGTGAAATACCACGCCCGGCTCTGTGCCCGGGGCTGCAATATAACCAATACCACTGCACACGGCCAATGAAGCTAAAAAGCTAACAGGGATATGCCAATTAATGATGTTAGCTTTTAATAAATAAAGACCACCGACTAAAAAGCCGAGGTTAACCCAGCCCCAGCCAAGACCAAACCAGTCATTAAAAAGAGGTTTGCTCATGCTCTCAGCCACCGTTAGGTGATGGGCGACATCTGTTTTAACGGTATCAAGCGGCGTTGCCATAGTTGTGCCATCAATTGCTACACGTAATTGATCGACACTAAATCCAGCGCTGGTAAAACCATTGAAAATAACAGACAGCTGTTGTGAGAAGCTGATCGGAGATGCTAGTAAATCACTAACTGGTAACCAGCTTGTCATTTGCACCGGAAACGATACAAGTAGTAATACATAAGCTGCCATAGCAGGGTTAAATAAATTAAAGCCAAGGCCGCCATAAAGCTGCTTTACAATAACAATTGCGAACATACAGCCAATTACGACAATCCACCAAGGCGCTAAAGGCGGAATACTCAACGCCAGCAATACGCCCGTCAACCAAGCACTACCATCACCGAGTGTTGGCCAAACTTTGCGTTTACGAAGCAGTAATACAGCAGCTTCACAAGCGCTAACTGTAATTAGCGCGAGAACAAGCTGAATTAACACAGCGCTACCAAAAAAGAAAACTTGCGCGATTAAGCCTGGAATACACGCAGCAATCACTGTCATCATTAATCGGCTTAATGATTTATGGCTATGATTATGCGGCGAACTCGCCATGGTTAGTTTCATGACTTATCGTTTCCTTCTTGTTGTAACTTTTTCGCTTTAGCTCTTGCAATGGCACGAGCGACCGCTGCTTTTTTCTTATCTTCGCTAGACTCAGGTTTATCAGACTGCGGCTTGGCATCAGCCTCATCATTTGAATCATTTATTTGCTGTGAAGAATCGTCACTCTGTGCTTGCTCTTTAGCGGCTTTTTTCGCTTTGGCTCGAGCTATGGCTGCTGCAACAGCGGCTTTTTTCTTATCTTCGCTAGATTCAGGAACGTCAGACTGCGGCTTAGCATCAGCCTCATCATTTGAATCATTTATTTGCTGTGAAGAATCGTCACTCTGTGCTTGCTCTTTAGCGGCTTTTTTCGCTTTGGCTCGAGCTATGGCAGCTGCAACAGCGACTTTTTTGTCATCAACTGGCGCGCTATCTTCTTCAGCTTCAGTTTGATTCTCAGCAGCTTGTGCTGCTTTTTTCGCTTTAGCACGAGCGATTGCAGCAGCAACAGCAGCTTTTTTGTCATCAACAGGCGCGCTATCTTCTTCAGCTTCAGTTTGGTTTTCAGCAGCTTGCGCCGCTTTTTTCGCTTTAGCACGAGCGATTGCAGCGGCAACAGCAGCCTTTTTGTCATCAACTGGTGCGCTATCAGCTTCAGTCTGATGTTCAGTAGCTTGCGCTGCTTTTTTCGCTTTAGCACGGGCGATTGCAGCTGCAACAGCAGCTTTTTTGTCATCTTTTGGCGCAGCGTCAGTCTCAGCAGAAGTGTTTTCTTCTGCAGCTTGTGCGGCTTTTTTCGCTTTAGCGCGGGCAATAGCGGCAGCAACAGCAGACTTTTTATCGTCTTTATCGACGCCTTCTTCACCTTGCTCTAGTGCTTTTTGCTCTTTGTACTTACGTGCTTGTTCTTTACGTGCTGCACGCTCTTTAGCTACTTCAGAGTTATCAGGCTCAAGCTCAGCACCTTGCTTTTTCGCTTTCGCACGGGCAATAGCTGCAGCGACAGCTGACTTACTGTCTTTATCATCAGATTTAGATTTAACACGCGCGAGTGCATCGGCCACTTTTTGTTTTTCGCCATCTGACTTAGCAGCCGGCTTACGTTTATGGCGGTTTTGACGCTCTTCTTGTTCGCGCTCTAAGCGCTCTTTACGTGCTTCAAAACGCTCTTTTGCTCGCTCTGCTTTGATTTGCTCTGCTTGCTGCTCTTTGATTTCAGCTTTAGCAACACGATAGTACTGCACCAAGGGTATTTCGCTTGGGCAAACATAAGCACAGGCGCCACATTCAATACAATCGAATAAATTGTGCTCGTTGAGTTTGTCGTATTCTTTAGACTTAGCAAACCATTGTAATTGCTGAGGTAACAATGAAGCAGGGCAGGCGTCAGCACAGGCACTACAACGAATACAGGCTTTTTCATCACCCGGCTCAGCAAGCTCTTGGTGATCTGGCGCTAAAATACAGTTCGTCGTTTTAACCACACCAATACGCACGGTTGGTAAGGTAAAGCCCATCATTGGACCGCCCATAACTACACGTTGCTGTGGAACCGGAGAAAAGCCTTGGCAGTCTAATAAATGTTTAATTTCAGTGCCTAGTAAAGCCCACACATTACCTTGTTTATGAATGGTGTTACCCGTTACCGTTACTACACGCTCTATGAGAGGTTTACCTTCATGTACGGCTTGATTTACCGCAAACAAAGTACCGACATTTTGCACCAACATACCAATATCGGCAGGAATACTACCACTTGGGACTTCTTTACCCGTTAGCAGTTTAATTAGCTGTTTTTCACCGCCAGAAGGGTAAACCGTTGGTACAGTTTGTACTATTATGCTGTCGTTATGTTGTGCTGCTTGTTCCATGGCAGCAATAGCATCGGGCTTATTATCTTCAATACCAATAATTGTCAGCTGTGGACTTAACAGCTGCTGCATTAATTCAATACCGGCAATTATGCCATCGGCATGTTCGCGCATTAGCATGTCATCAGCAGTGATATAAGGTTCACACTCGACGGCATTAACAATTAAAAACTCAATGGCTTTACGGGTATCAGCTTTTACATAGGTTGGGAAACCTGCGCCGCCCATACCTGCAATACCGCTTTGATGAATAACATCAACAAGTTCATCATGGGAAAGTGCTTTGGCATCAGTTACAGGGTTAAGCTCACACCAGTTATCTTCACCATCAGGTTCAATAATAACGCTAAGCTCAGGCAACGCCGACGGGTGAGCAGAGGGCATTGGGCAAATATCGCTGATCAACCCTGATGTTGGCGCGTGCACAGGCACTGACCAATTACCGCTTGGTTTAGTTAATGCTTGGCCTTTTAGAACCTGCTGGCCTTTTTCAACAATAAGTTTACCGTTAGCACCAATATGTTGTTTTAGAGAAACAACGAGCTTGTCTGGTAGTGGCAGTCTTGCAATGGCTTGTGTTGTTGATTGCAGTTTTTGACCCGGTGGGTGAATGCCCCCAGGTATAGACCACACTTTGCCTTGTTTAATTTGATCTATTAACTTTTCCATCTGTGCTCCTAATCTACCTGAGTCACAGGGATTGCGTTTAATTGCCATTTCCAGGTTTGTTTAGTTTCTTTTACAGGCAGCATATCAATACAGTCTACAGGGCATGGTTCAACACATAAGTCACAACCGGTACATTCATCAATTAATACAGTGTGCATTTGGCGGGTTGCGCCAACGATGGCATCAACAGGGCAGGCTTGAATACATTTGGTACAGCCAATACATTCATCTTCACGAATATAGGCAACGGTTTTAACAGGATCTGCTTGCTCACCGCCAGCCAGCGGTTTTGCTTCTACACCCATTAAATCAGCGAGTTTTTTTACCGTGGCTTCGCCGCCTGGCGGGCACTTATTTATTTCGTCACCATTGGCAATTGCTTCTGCATAGGGACGACAGCCAGGGTAGCCACATTGGCCACACTGTGTTTGCGGTAAAATGGTATCAATTTGGTCAACAATAGGGTTGCTCTCAACGCGAAAACGAACGGCGGCAAAACCTAAAATTAAACCAAATATTAGCGCTAATGAACCTAACGCTATCAAAGCATAAAACAAGGTCATATTAAAACTTCACTAATCCTGTAAAACCCATAAAGGCCATCGACATAAGGCCTGCGGTGATCATCGCAATTGAAGCACCCTTAAAAGGAGCAGGGACATCAGCCGCAGCTAAACGCTCACGTAATGCGGCAAACAGTATTAACACCATAGAGAAGCCCACTGCGGCACCAAAGCCGTACACAGCCGATTGTAAGAATGAATGGTCTTCTTTGATATTAAGTAGGGCAACACCTAATACAGCACAGTTAGTGGTGATAAGTGGTAAGAAAATCCCTAATAAGCGATAAAGTGTCGGGCTGGTTTTTCTCACCACCATTTCGGTAAATTGCACGACAACAGCGATAACCAAAATAAAACTCATGGTACGCAAAAATTCGATATCCAGCGGGATCAAAATATAATGATTCACCAGATAACTGGTCACGGAGGCAAGTGTAAGTACAAAGGTTGTGGCTAAAGACATACCAATCGCGGTATCTAACTTACCCGATACACCCATAAACGGGCATAAACCTAAAAATTGAACTAAAACGAAGTTGTTGACTAGCACAGTGCCAATCAATAACAAGACATACTCTGTCATGCGTGCCTCACGAGAATAAAAACGGCTCTATTATCCTTTTTTATGGGGGCCGACACAACACATGAGGGACGAATAGCTAAAATTAACAAAGCTGTTTGCGATTAAAGTGTTAAAGCAAAGTTAATAGCTGGAATAGGCCCAAAAATAGTAAGGTTTTTTGGGCCTTAAAGAGGGGTTAGATATCTTTTGGCTTTTCGATGTAATAGCCTTGCACACCATCTAAGCACAGCGTTTCGATGATATGTTTTTCTTCTTGGCTTTCTACGCCTTCAGCAAATACACTCACACCAATACGGTGAGCTAGATCCACCATTAAACGCATAAAGTATTGATTGTTCTTATCTTCTTCGAGGCCGCGAGTATAGCTTGCATCCATTTTGATAAAGTCAGGTTTTAAGTCTCTAAAGAATTTAAATGAGGTTAACCCCACACCAAAACGTTCTACAGTAATGCGTGCGCCCACGCGATGTACCATATCGATAAAGCGTTTACTTGCTTTAATGTTTTGTTGTAATCCAAACTCACTGACTTCAAAAATAAGTTTTGATGCAATGTTACTGTCTTTAAGTAAGCGGCGTTCTAACCAGATCACAAACTGATCATTGTGAGCGCTTGATGCCGTAACATTAATACCAAAGAATTTTTCAGAGAAATTACGCGTTTTAACTTTTTCTAAAGTGGTATCGATAATTAAGCGGTCAATTTCCATTGCCATTTCTAGCTTCTCTGCCATAGCAAGGAAAGAGGCTGTTGGCAGCATTTGATTTTCTGCGGTTTTAAAACGAACTTGAATCTCGGCATAGGCTTTAACACTTTTACCTATTGGCATAATGTTCTGCATAACCAAGTGAACACGTTTCGACTCAATAACTTCGCTAATAACTTTACGCCAGTTTTGGTTACCAAAACCTGCGCTGGCGTTATTGACCAAGTCTGTTTCGCGCTGCACATGCCATGCATTCGCTTGTTTTGATTGCGCCATGCTCATTGCATTATCAACAATCGATAATAACTCACCAAGCGGCTTACCTTTTTCGTAGCCAACAATACCTGTGTTGGCAACTGAGCTTAATTCTTGATTTTGTTGATACTGTGTAAAACGAGACTGTAAATTATCACCAAAGCGTTCTGCTTCTTTAAGAGGAGTATTAGGCAGTACCACCGCAAAGTCAGAGCTGTTTAATCGAAAAACCTGGCTACCTGTATATGTGCCACTGATATGCTTAATAATATCAGCTACACCTTTAACGTATTCATCACCTTTTTGGTAGCCTCTAGTTTGGTTAATGGCTTGCAGTTCACTACAACGAACCATCGCAAGCGAGCCAAAGGTGCTCTTTTCTGCGTTTTCAATGTGCTTTTCGTAGTACTCAACAAACATATTTCGATTGCCAAGGTTTGTGACTACATCTTTATACGCTTCTTTTTTAATGCTTAGGGCATTATTTTGAATATCATCATGCTTAGTTTGTAAGAAATGTGATAGGCGATTGAATGATGGAATTAAATCTTTGCTCAGCCTTTTTAAGCGGGAAGCATCCATCGCTTGCTCTAGACCATCATCAATTTGGTTTTGATTAATATAAATATCTACGATATCTGCAACGGTAGTACTAATTTTACGATTAAGGCGGCTGAACATACTCTTCATATAAATAATAGGAAGTAGGGCGATGAGGCCTGAAATTAAAACGACAATAAATAAAGACTGTTGTAATAGGCTAGCTAGATTATGTGCATTAATCGTAAACTCTACTTTAATGTCAGATGTTTGATTAACGGCGAACTGAGGGCGAATGGAATTAAAACTGTTATTAACTATTTCAGCAAACAAGGGTAGGGATTGGCTAGATTCTACCATGCTAACCACTTGACCTGATTGATCACGGATCACAAGTTTAGAAAAAGTACTGCCATCGGCAAATGCTTTTTGTATTTTCTCTGGTGCAAGTTGCTCAATGGTTTGTGTATTTATATATGCGTTTACTACACGCTGTGCCTTTTGCTGTGAATCACTGACTGCGCTATCAAAGCTAAGCGCAATAAAGTAACCACCTAATAATGCAAACAGCAACCAAGATATAAGTTGTATAAAAATAAGTTTTTTAAAGCCAGCCATGTTCTTATCTTTTAAAAGCCTAAAGGAAGGAATCAATTCCTTGATTGATTGCTTTAAGTATAGTCGTTGTATTCTAAAGCATAATATAGAATAAACTTACATAAGATTAGATTATAAGTGCTTTAAAGTCTAATACAATCGAAGAATAGTAGTAGGTAAAAATTTTAATAGATTCGTGTAGTTGGCTCCCCCTCCCCGACTCGAACGGGGGACCTGCGGATTAACAGTCCGTCGCTCTAACCAACTGAGCTAAGGGGGAACAATCATATTCATAAACTTGGCTCCCCCTCCCCGACTCGAACGGGGGACCTGCGGATTAACAGTCCGTCGCTCTAACCAACTGAGCTAAGGGGGAATCGTATTGAAAAACTTGGCTCCCCCTCCCCGACTCGAACGGGGGACCTGCGGATTAACAGTCCGTCGCTCTAACCAACTGAGCTAAGGGGGAAGCGTCATGCCTTTCAACGGGGCGAAATATTAATGACAGCATTGCAAAGTGTCAACATAAAAACTTCATAAATTCAAAAAAGAAGCTTATTCGATGTTTTTATGTTCGATCTGAGCAAAATGTAGCTGAAAAGCTCAACATTTTTTGCTTAGCAGCGGGGGAGCTATGTCGAATGGAACACTTTTTTGCATGCTTTTTGAGCTGAGTCATTTTTTAAAAATATAAAAAAGGTTTCTTTGCTAAGTCATTCTTTACCAAATCGAGGAAATCACTATTTATGTAATGTTTTTTTCGGATGGCAAAAAATAGATCTAATTCTTTTCGTGGCAGTTCCCACTCCTGATATTTTTTCGTGTATTTCCTTAATGAGGTAAAGGTAGGCTTCCCCGATTTTTGATAGAAAATTGAAAAATCAGTTGGCTTCAATTATACGCAAGGTAATTTTACTTCTTTATATCAGATGTTTAGCTTGTAATCTTTTCTTGTGTTTTAATTGTCATACTTAATCTTACATTGCGGCAGAACAATTTTTACACGTTCTTTTCTAGAAACTTACAAAAGGGTTAAAACAATAGGCTTTGTTATTTTTAGTATAAAGAGCTGAACACCCACCTCAAAAGCCTTTATATTTGCGGCTTCTAGTGAGTTATCCACGGTTTCTGTGGATAACTCTGTTTATTAAACTTTAAGAACAGCTATAGTGCTAGGATTTTCGAGGGCTACAGCAATTTCAAGTATTTAATTCACTTTTTTTAACTCATTTTAAATCAATATGTTATAGTTTTTATCTGAAGCCTTACTGAATTGATGAGTAAATTTATTCGTGACGATGAAATAGCGCTATTTATTGTGTAAAAAAACAGCGAAAACTGCCTTTTAATTGTAACAAAGCTATTAAACTTGTTTTTATATTGTTTTTTAAGAGGGTTAGTGGTTATTTTTATGTCAAAGCGTCAAAAGTAATAGTTTTATGTATGAATTTTGATTCTATTAATAAAGCATAGCTTGCAGGAGAAGGATGCTTTAAACTTACAGGTTCAGAAAAAGAGGCAAAGTATTCCCATGAGCGTGAAACCGCAGAGCAAAACTAAACCTGATCTTTTAAACTCACCCATTCTGCCAACCTTGAAAAAAATGACCATTCCTATGATCTTCGGAATGATCACCCTAATGATGTTTAATTTGGTTGATACCTTTTTCATTAGTTTGTTAGGTACAGAGCCTCTCGCCGCTGTCAGTTTTACCTTTCCTGTTACTTTTACTGTTATTAGCCTTGCAATTGGTTTAGGGATAGGTACCTCTGCGGTGATAGCTAAAGCACTTGGTAGTGATAAGTTAGATGAAGCACGTTTTGATGCCAGCATGTCGTTGTTGGTATCGGTGGTGATGGTGTTTAGCTTATCTGTAGTAGGTTATTTATTAATAGATCCGATCTTTAAGTTATTGGGTGCTGGCGAATTAGTCTTACCGCTTATTCATGAGTATATGAGTGTGTGGTTCTTAGGCAGCGTATTTCTAATTACCCCTATGGTTGGCAACTCAGTGCTTAGAGCCAGTGGCGATACCAAAACACCGAGCATTGTTATGGGTGGAGCAGGGCTGATTAATGCCATCTTAGACCCTATACTTATTTTTGGCTTTGGACCTGTTCCGGCATTAGGTATTCAAGGCGCAGCTATTGCTAGTGTTATTGCATGGTCAGTTGCTGTCGTTATCATTTTATACATCCTTGCGGTAAAAAATGGTCTATTGAGTTTACATGCTGGTGTACAAACGCCGCTTAGCTCGATTCGTAAAATTCTTAAAATTGGTTTACCTGCGGCTGGCGCAAATATGCTGACACCTATTGCCATGGCGGTCATGACAGCATTAGTGGCTAAACATGGTCCTGAAGCGGTAGCGGCGTTTGGTGTAGGCAGTCGCATTGAATCTATCGCAAGCCTTGTGGTGCTTGCTTTGTCGATGACCTTGCCGCCATTTGTGAGTCAAAACTTTGGGGCAGGTAAGTTTGAGCGTGTTAAAGAAGCTTACTCAAAAACCTTGAAATTCGTGATGATTTGGCAGTTCGCTATTTATATTTTACTGCTGTTAACCTCTGGCTTTATCGCTGATGTATTTGGTAAAGAGCAAGCAGTAATGGATGTAATTAAGTTATTCATTTATATCTTGCCATTGAGTTATGGCTTGCAAGGGGTGATTATTTTATCTAACTCTTCATTTAATGCCCTGCATAAACCAATGAATGCACTGATTTTAAGTGTAGTACGTCTGTTTGTTTTTTATGTACCTTTTGCTTATATAGGCAGCGAAATCGCAGGCTTAACCGGTTTATTTATTGGTGCGGCGATTGGTAACTTATTTACTGCAATGGTTGCCTATAAATGGTTTATCAAAGAAGTTGATGGGTTAAGTGAGTCATATATGAAGGAGTGTCATTCATGAGCGACCATTTCCAACTAGTTTCTAAGTTTCAGCCAAGTGGTGACCAACCAACGGCAATAGCACAATTAAAAGATGGCCTAGAGGCTGGGCTTGCGCATCAAACATTATTAGGGGCTACGGGAACGGGTAAAACCTTCACCATGGCCAATATTATTAATGATTTGAATCGTCCAACTATCATCATGGCACACAACAAAACACTCGCTGCACAGCTTTATGGCGAAATGAAAGAGTTCTTCCCTCATAATGCGGTTGAGTATTTTGTATCTTATTACGATTATTACCAGCCAGAAGCCTACGTTGTTGCCAGCGATACCTTTATTGAAAAAGACGCCTCCATCAATGAGCATATTGAACAAATGCGTTTAAGTGCCACCAAAGCGCTGCTTGAGCGACGCGATACCATTATTGTGGCTTCGGTGTCTGCTATTTATGGTTTGGGCGACCCTGACTCATACATGAAGATGATGCTCTTGCTTAAAGTGGGTGAAACCGTCGATCAGCGCGATATGCTGCGTCGTCTTGCTGAGCTGCAATATACACGCAACGATATTGAATTTAGCCGCGGTACATACCGTGTACGTGGCGAAGTGGTCGATATATTTCCAGCTGAATCGGATACTTACGCTGTTCGTGTGGAAATGTTTGACGATGAAATTGAACGTTTAAGTATTTTTGACCCGCTTACAGGGGCTGTTGAAAAGCACATTGTGCGCGCAACTATTTACCCGAAAACTCACTATGTAACTCCCCGTGAAAAAATTCTTGATGCCATTGATAAAATTAAAGGTGAGCTTAAAGACCGCCGAGCTCAACTACTTAGTGCCAACAAACTTGTGGAAGAGCAGCGTATTGCTCAGCGCACCCAGTACGATATTGAAATGATGACCGAGCTTGGTTATTGCTCAGGCATTGAAAACTACTCGCGATATTTATCTGGCAGAACACCAGGCGATCCACCTCCGACATTATTAGATTACCTACCTGATGATGCATTGATGATTATTGATGAATCACACGTTACTGTGTCGCAAATTGGTGCTATGTATAAAGGCGATAGAAGCCGTAAGGAAAATCTTGTTGAGTATGGCTTTCGCTTGCCATCGGCACTAGATAACCGCCCATTACGCTTTGAAGAATTTGAAGCCATTGCGCCGCAAACTATTTATGTGTCGGCAACACCTGGTGACTTTGAGCTTGAGCGCTCATCAGGGGAGGTTGCTGAGCAGGTCATTCGTCCAACCGGGCTTATAGACCCTGAAATTGAAGTGCGCCCTGTGGGCACCCAGGTTGATGACTTACTTTCTGAGATCTATAAACGAGTTGAAGTGAACGAGCGGGTACTTGTTACTACTTTAACTAAGCGCATGGCAGAAGATTTAACCGACTATCTCAACGACCATGATGTAAAAGTTCGCTACTTGCACTCAGACATCGACACCGTTGAACGAGTCGAAATTATCCGTGATTTACGTGCCGGTGTGTTTGATGTGTTAGTGGGCATTAACTTATTGCGAGAAGGTCTCGACATGCCAGAAGTTTCACTGGTGGCGATACTTGATGCTGATAAAGAAGGCTTCTTACGTTCGACTCGCTCGCTTATTCAAACCATTGGTCGTGCTGCGCGTCACTTAAATGGTAAAGCGATTCTGTATGGCGACCGCATAACTAACTCGATGCGACAAGCCATTGATGAAACAGACCGTCGCCGTGAAAAACAACAAGCTTATAACCTTGAGCATGGTATAGAGCCGCAAGCACTGGTTAAAAGTATCACCGATATTATGGATGTGGGTGAAGAGGCAAGTCCGAAGGATAACCTTAAGTTGGTGCGTAAAGAGTCTAAACAAGTGCTCAGCGCGAAAGATATTGCTAGCCAAATCAAAACCCTTGAAGCGAAAATGCATGCTTATGCTAGCGATCTTGAGTTTGAAAAAGCGGCGTCTGTGCGTGATGAAATTCACGAATTACAACAACAGTTAATTAACTAAAGATGATGACAAACGATTTTTCTGCCATTTTAAATGCCTTAGCAGAGGCTCCACTTGCTGCTAATGAATTATGTCGTGTATTCCATGGCCGTGGTCACTCAGTCGCTGAGCTGAGCCACATAAACTTAGACTTTTATCCGCCAGCACTCTTTTTAGTTTCATATGAAGAAATAGATGAGCAGGTACTTGCGCAATTAACTGATACCCTGTGGCATTGGGCGCAACACAATGCGCCAGAGCTTGTAAGTGCATTGGTTTACCAACAACGTAGCGGCATTAACACTCGTAATGCCCTGATGTTTGGTGAATTACCTCAAGAGCACCATGTCAGTGAAAATGGTATTAAGTTTAAAGTCGATTTATTGAGTCGCCAAAATACTGGGATTTTTCCTGATATGCGCCGTGGCCGCGAGTTTGTTCAAGCCTATAGTAACAATGCAAAAGTGCTCAACCTATTTTCATACACGTGTGGCTTCTCTGTTGCAGCAATGCAAGGCGGCGCTGACCAAGTTATTAATATGGACATGAATAAAGGTGTGCTGCGCACGGGTAAACAAAATCATCAGCTAAATGGTTTTGATCAAGGTGTGAGTTATTTCCCGCACGATATTTTAAAATCATTCGGTAAACTAAAAAAATCAGCGCCCTATGAATTAATCATTGTTGATCCACCGAGCTTTCAAAAGGGCAGCTTTATATTGACCAAGGATTATCAAAAAATCTTGCGTCGTTTACCTGAGCTGTTAAATGAAAACACCCAATTATTACTGTGTGCCAATAGCCCTGAGCTTTCAGAGCAGGCGTTTAAAGATCTCATTAGCGATCATACACAAGGAGCAATTAGTTTTGTTGAGCGATTAGCTCCTACCGATGGTTTTATTGAAGTAGACAGTGATCGCAGCTTAAAAGCGTTAGTTTATAAAACAGCAAACTAATGGCACTGAGTAAACGACTATCAGCCATCATTGATGTGGTAGATTCAGGTTATGACGAAATCTGGGATTGTTGCTGTGATCACGGTTTGTTAGGCATTGAGCTGCTACAGCAAGATAAAGCACCGCTTATACATTTTGTTGATATTGTGCCTGAGTTAATGCAGGCACTAGGTGATAAACTCGAACGTTTTGCTAAAAGAGACCAACGCGGCCGTTGGCAGGTACATTGCCAAGATGTAGCAATGATTTCACCAGATCCTAAAAAACGCCATCTTGTTATTATTGCTGGAGTGGGTGGTGAGTTGTTAGTGCAGTTCTTAGCGAAGATTGTAAGCCAACAGCCAAATACGCACATCGACTTTATTGTTTGCCCAGTGCATCACAGTTATCAAGTTCGTAGCTATTTACAAACACTGCCATTGGGGCTCGTCTCTGAGCAGTTAGTGTGTGAAAACAAACGATTTTATGAAGTTATTGCCATGAGTGCGTCATCCTCGCAGCCGATCACGCGAGTCGGGCAACAAATGTGGCAACTAGAAAGTAAAGAGCACCAAACGTATTTAAAGCAGTTATGTGCCCATTACCAACGCATGTTAAATCAAGACGCCGATTATTATCAGCCAGTGCTTGAACAATACAGTGCATTATTAACTTAAAAAGAGTTAACTTAATTAAAGTTTATTAATCTCTTGTTTTATGTTGTAGCTAGAGTCAGTGACAATGGCTTCGAGGGTTTGCACACGCTCTTTTAGCTCTACAAGCTCCTTTGTTACTGCTGCGACATGCTCGTTCGCTTCTTTATTGTCTTTTAATGTTCGAGATTTAAACTCTAAATGTTTTTTATACATATCGTAGATCACACCTGAACCCACAGAAATCAAGACAATCAATACAACCATGGTTGTCCCTGACATAGCACTCTCCTTATTTTTTATAAATTATCTATAGATTATAGCCTGATTTTTTAATTGCAAAGGTGATTCTGTTACGAGGTGTTTCGTTTTAGAAATGGCTTGATGCGAATAAAGCCTGTAACGAGCATGGTACCTGCGATAACACAGAGTGCGCCAACCAAGGTATTGGGACCAATTTGCTCATCTAAAATTAAATTTCCCCACACTATGCCAAAAAGTGGAATCAGAAAAGTAACAGTCAACGCAGAGGTTGGGCCAATGTCATCAATCAAGCGAAAGAACAAGATATATGCCACTGCAGTACACAGTACTCCGAGTGCCACCACACCAAGCATAACTTCGTTAGTTGGCATTTCTCTGGCAGGAATAACAAAAATAAGCGGCAGTACCATGATACTCGCCGCCCACATACTGCCATGGGCATTATCAAAAGCAGATAACTTAGGTGCATGTTTAGTGTAATGAGATGCGATGGCATAGCTGAGTGAAGCACACAATGCTGCAACAATTGCTGTGATGGCTTGGCTGTCGATAGTGAGGCTATTTTGACCTACCAAAATGGCCACGCCCGTTAAACCCAACAGTAAGCCAAGCAACATACTTTTAGAGGGCTTCGTTTTACTCCAAATAATACCCACGATGGCACCCCAAATTGGCGTTGTTGAGTTTAATATGGATAAAGTGGAGGCATTGATTGTTTGTGCTGCATAGGCAAACAATAAAAAGGGAATGGCGGAATTAAGCGCGCCAATAATGAAAAAATGCTTTTTGTGGGTCGTGAAAGCCAGTTTCTTGCGTAAGTACAACGCAAAAATAAACAGTGTTATTGCTGCAAAGCCGACTCTTAACTCAATTAATACTGCAGGGCCTAAGCTATTCGCTGCCATGCGCATAAATAAGAAGGAAGCGCCCCAAATAGCAGCAAGGATGAATAAGCGTAATAAACTTGGCAATGACATGGTTTTACATTCTTAAATTATAAAACCTGAGCATAACAAATTTATGCCCCAATACTCGCCATTTTCGGACTATTAATCAGTTGATTGGGGAAGTTTCTTTTCGAAATCAGACTTTACGATTTCTAAAGCTGCTAATACATCTTCGGCAGGTACGTCGTTTTGTTCTAAGAGCATAATGAGATCTACAGCAATCTTGATGTAGTTAGGCGCGCTATCTAACTCATTACTCATTTTTGCAGTTCCTTTTTCTTAGCAACTTGGCTGATCGCTACATCGATGGCCGTTTGCACTTGTTGCTCCATTTTAATACGCTCTGTTTGAGGTAAATAAAATTCCATATCGACATCGTAACGGATGTAACGGGCAGGCAGTTGGTTTAATACGGTGCAGCATAAATCTGCCATAATATCATCACTATAGGTTGATTCTAAGTTGCGTTTAGTGATGTCTTCGACAACTAATTTTTCATAGTAGTTGTGAATGTCGTCATGCATTTTCATACAAAATAAGCCTAATTAAACAGTCACTTTTAGTGTATACCAAGCTTTAAAATAAATCGACAGCCGCCCTAAAAAGCTGACCATGAACATCAACCAAACGGCTTACATTTCGTTGATAGCCACCGCCCATGGCTGCAAACACTGGGATTTCTGCTTGCTTTGCTTGGTTTAATACAAAATAGTCACGTTGATACACTCCCTCTAAACTAACTTGAAAGTGCCCTAACTCGTCATCTGTTGCGATGTCTGCGCCGGCGTTATACAAAATGATATCTGGCTGGTGGAGTCTAGTTGTTAGGGCTAAAGCTTGTTTGACGGTCTCTAGGTATTCAGCATCTGAAGTGCCATGCTCTAAGGCAAAATCGTAGTTTGATTGCTGCTTAATGCGGGGGAAGTTTTGCTGACAATGAATTGAGCAGCTAATTATTTGAGGATGTAGTTGCGTAACTTCAGCTGTACCGTCGCCTTGGTGAACGTCACAGTCAAAGATTAATACGGTGTCGGCTTGCTCAGTATCAATCAAGTGTGCAGCAGCTATCGCTAAGTCATTAAAAATACAAAAGCCACTACCATATCCCGTAAAAGCATGATGATAACCACCACTTAGGTTAAAAGCAGCACCCTGTTGTAAGGCAAACTCAGCACCTTGAATACTCGCCCCAACAGAGTAAAGTGTTCGTTCAACCAATTCAGTGGACCAAGGAAAGCCCATTTTTTTAATGGCTTTGCTGTCAAGACTACCAGCTAAAAATGCGTCGACATAGTCGGGGTTATGGCACAGAGTAAGCTGCGCTTTAGTGGCTTGTTGTGGGGTAATGAAGTGCTGCTCATCAATAAAGTTGCTGACAAGCTTTTTTAACAAACGATATTTATCAATGGGAAAGCGGTGGCGCTCAGGTAAAGCTAACGCTGAATAACTTGGATGGTAGTAAAACATTATCTCAGCTGCTGTTTCTCGACCTGTTGAATTTTGTCTTCAGTAGCAGATATGGCTTTACGACAACGGCCAAGTCTTGCATGTAATGCGAGTATTTCTTTGTTAATTTCGGCTGCTTGCTGTGTATTTGCAGCTTCAAGTTTTAGTTTTCGCTCTTCGATCATCAATACTAAGCGGCGTTCAAACTCATGGTTTTGCTTTAGTTCGTCATAAAGTTCATGGGATGACTGCATGATTTTTTTAACTGCTTGTTTATAAACCTGTGGTTTAGCTTTTGGCTTAAAACTGTACTTATTTTCTTTAGCCCATACCGGGGTTGATTTGATCACATTAAATACCGCCTCTACCTGAAGGGTAATGCGCTCAAGTGCATATTGGTAAGCATGGCGATGCTCAGCAGGCGGCAAGCTGTTAAGCTCATCTTCGATTTCGCTTACGTAGTCCGCTAGCTTCATACTTTTTGTGCTAAACACGGCTTTATCAAACAAACTTGGTTGGGCTTGCATATAGCGATTTTTAGCAAATAAATTACCCTTATCAAATTGTGTGGCTAATTGTTTGAGCCTTTCAATTTGTGAACGTAGTTTATCAAAAGCAGTCGATTGCATTTATAAATAAGCCTCATAGATTAACTTTAATGCTAACACTATAACCACAGTGTTAAACACTGGGCGGATCATTTTACTACCAAACTTTATTGCTGAATGTGCTCCTAACCATGCTCCAAGCATCAAGAAAAAGCCCATTGTGATACCAAGTAAAAAGTTCACATGGCCAAGCGCCACGAATGTGATCAAAGAAATAAAGTTTGAAACAAAGTTCATTGAGCGGGCAAGGCCACAGTTAAGCAACAAACTCATTTTATATAATAGGCTATTTGAGGCTGTCCAAAATGTGCCAGTGCCGGGGCCTGCTAAACCATCAAAAAAACCAAGGCCTAATCCTTGTAGCCATTGTTTAATTTTAGTTTTGCTATCAAGCTTTGGTAACTCGTTATGCTCAGTTGTACTCAAACTGCCAAATAAGCTGTAACAAGCGACTAAAATAATCACCACCGGTAGTAATTTATTTAAAAATTCAATACTTAAGTAATCAACCACTAAAGTGCCTACGAGTGCCCCAATAGCTGTCGCTAAAATAGATGCAGCCCAAAACCGTGGGTTGAACAACTTTTTACGAAAATAAGTCACGCTGGCCGTCAATGAGCCAAAACTCGCTGCAAGTTTATTGGTACCTAAGGTGAGATGGGGCGGTAAGCCTGCAGTTAATAGCGCTGGCACAGTTAACATCCCGCCACCGCCTGCAATTGCATCAATAAAGCCCGCTGCCAGTGCGACTGCGCATAATAGTGCCCAGGTTGCTGGGTCTAAAGCTAATTCAAACATTAATAATCAATTTGTCTTTTAAAAGGTGGCAAGGTATCGAGCATGGCTTTGCCATATCGCTTGGTCACTAAACGGCGATCAAGGATAGTAATGCGACCCTGATCATTTTCTTTGCGCAGCAGTCTACCACAGCTTTGTACTAATTTCTTTGCCGCATCAGGTACGGTTATCGAAAGAAACGGGTTGCCACCTTTACTTTGCACAAACTCAGCCTGCGCTTCTTCTATTGGTGAGGTAGGCACCGCAAATGGAATCTTTGTTATTACCAGGTTTTCTAGGTACTTACCTGGTAAATCAAGACCCTCAGATAAACTTTGAGTGCCAAATAAATAGCTAGCACGGCCTAAATCTACATTAGCTTTATGCTTTTTAAGCAGAGCTTCACGAGACATTTCACCTTGCACTAAGACCTCAATTCCTTTGCTACGCAGCGCTTTAACAACATGATCCATCTGCCAATAAGAGGCAAACAACACTAAATTTGCTTTTTTATCATCAAGGAACTTAGGTAATTGCTCAGCCAAGTGGTCGCTAAACGCTTTATCGGTCGGCTCAATATGGCTGGCAGGGATATGTAACGTCGCTTGCTTTGGGTAATCAAACGGAGAAGGGACTTTTATGTATTTTACGCCTTCTTCTTTGGCAAGACCGCATTCATAGGCAAAGTGATCAAATGAACCCAATGCAGTTAAGGTGGCTGAACAAAGTACGGCACCCGCACATTGATTCCATAATTTATCTTTTAGGTAATAGCCAACTTCAATAGGGCAATCACTGAGTAAATGGTCGTGATGGTTCTTATATTCTAAGCGTTTGATCCATCGCGCATGGGGAATACCTTCGCCTTTTGTGGCGTAGCTAAACCACAGCTTGTTTAATAACTCTAAGCGATTAATGTACTGACCACTTTCAGCCAAGATTGGATCGGCCACATAAGGTTTTATATCGCCATCACTTACGTCTTGCACTAGGGTGTCGTGCATCTTGTTGAGTGCTCTTAAGGCATCAAGGGTGGCATCGCTAATATCTTTTGCTTTGGTATGTAAAGATGCTGGGATTTCACCGTGCTCAAAACGATAGGTGTCATCACTGTTATAGTTAAAGTCTGCGTTATCAAGAATATCACGCACCACTTTTAAGTTTTTACCAGCATCATGGATACTGTCACTGAGCTTAAAGTTTTGCCCAATCGCTTTTTGACCTACGAGTACATTAGCCATTTTACCAGCAAATTTAACCAGTTTGTCGAGCCAGTCTATAGTGCCTTTAATGGTTGCTGCAGCAGAAGAAAAGTCGCGGGTGATGTGCGCTAAATGGTGCGCTTCATCGATTACATAAATTGTATCGTCAGGCTCAGGTAGAATTTTACCGCCACCCAAATCAAGATCAGCCAGTAATAAAGAATGGTTGATCACTAGCACATCCATTTGCATAAGACGCTGACGTGCCATATGAAAAGGGCAGAGCTGATGAGCGCGCATTTGTCGTTGGCATGAATGCTTATCACAGGCAATTAAATTCCACACTTTATCAGGAATAGTATCAGCCCAGCTATCGCGGTCACCTTGCCATTGTTTTTTTGAATAAGCATCATAAAGTTGCTTTAAGCATTTGGTTTCCATATCAGAAAGCGGCGATGACAGGGTCGGCATAAACTCCATTTGCGTTTGACTGTCGCCATTAACGGCGGCACTGAGTTTTTGTGCACAGATATAACGCTGTCGACCTTTCACTAAATCAAACTTGATGTCTAGGCCAGAGTGCTCTTTAAAAAAAGGCAGCTCCTTACTAATTAACTGCTCTTGTAGGGCAACGGTTGCCGTAGAAATCACTAATTTCTTTTTCTTGGCCATCGCTAAGGGCAATGCCCCTAAACAATACGCTAACGATTTTCCGGTCCCGGTGCCTGCTTCAATAACACAAATTCGTTGGCTCTTGTGATATTCGCCAGCCAGCGTTTTTGCTATCTCGGCAACTAAATAGTTTTGACTGCTTCGAGGGCGATAATCGGTGAGGTTATCAGCAACATGCTTATGAATTTGCCGAATTGTTTTTTTTAAAGAGTCAGAAAGCATGCCCAGAAAACCTAAAGTATGTATATAATTACAGTAATGAATTTTAGAGATTTAACTGGGCAACTACAAGCGACTTGTTTGATTATTATTTTATTAGCTTCAATAGCGGCTCTAAGTGAACTTTATAATTTGTCCATTGCGTTAAAGCATCTTTGTAAATCGGTTTTCTTACTTGCTCTGAGCTTGGTGTCATTATCGGACGCTGATGATTATAAAAGCTCATGCAGCTTTCATGCATTTCTAAACTACAATAATCAAGCAACTCAGAAACAGTATTGGAAAAATCATTAACAAGATTTTGATAGTCAACGTTGAAGATTTCATCTGGATAAAGAGCGTGCCAGTGCGACATTAAATCTGCGTAATCATTTATATATTGTGCAAGCGATTTGAAATCGTAGCTATAGGCGTGGCCCTCAGAAAAAGAATGCTTGTATAAACTCCATGCTGTTGCGGCTTTATCTCTTGTTACTTCGAGAATTTTAGCGTTTGGAAATAGAGTTTTTATTAATGCGATATGATGAAAATTTGCGGGTTGTTTGTCGATAAAGATCTTATTTTTTCCGCGTAGTGGAGCAATAAAATTTAAATACCTTGCGGCATAATGAGCCTTATCTTGTTCTGAAAGTTTATCAAGGCCATAAGGTACATCTGAGAGTTTTTTACTCTCTAGCTCCCGCGCAATTGCGTTAATTTCTGTTAATTCATAACTTGCATCAACATAAGGGTGGCTTGCTAAAATTTGCTCAACTAAGGTAGAGCCACTGCGGGGTAAGCTGACGATAAAAATCAGCTGTAACGACTCATCAAATGCATTATGAGCCATTGGCTTTTGAGTTAAATGTTGCGTGCAACGAGAAGTGAAATTACTCGGCTTATAGGGAGTTAGTGACTTTTGAATACTGTTCGCTTTTTCTAACATCGCAAATGATAAGCTGAAGTTACCTTGTTGTTCATATGCCTTTGCGAGCGCAAAATAGAATTGAGCACTATTAAGGTTTGGCTTAGCAGCTTGCGTGAGCTGTTCTAGAAAGTCTACATCTTTACTGTCAAAAATGTATGTCTTTAAGTTTGCTAAATTCCAGTAAGCCTCACCAAGTTTTTTATCTATTTGCAGTGCTTGTTTGTAATGATCAATTGCAAGCCCTGTATTACCTTTTATTTTTTCAATGTTGCCAAGGCGAAGATGGCATTGGGCTGCGTAATAGTTTGCATTAAGTAACTTATTATAGATGGTTGTAGCTTCATCAAATTGCATTAATTTTACATGAGCGATCGCTAATAGGCTCTCAATGTATAATGTCGGTGAAGATATCGAAGAGTGGTAAAAAGAGATTAACTCATCAAATTGCTTGGTATTGAGTAGGGCTTTACAGTAGCTTTCTTTAACAGTTTGTTTTTGCGAGTTGTTCTCAAGGTTATGTTTTGATATTGCAAAGTAAGCTTTGCTATCACCCACTTTAAATGCGATCTCAGCCAGCGTTTCGAGTGCTCTATATTCATTTGGTACTAATTTTAATAATTGCTGAATGGTTTGCTGCGCTTGCAGAGGGTTTTGATTGGTTAATTGTTGTTTAGCCGTGTCTAATTGTTTATTAAACCAATGAATCATTTCATATTGTTTGAGTGCACTTTGCTGTTGTTCATGCTCTTGCAGTAGTTTGTGAATATCAGCAAGTAAAGCCCAGCCATCGTGATATTCTGGATTTTCATTGAGTACCTCTAACAACATAACTTTAGCTTTATGTGGTTCTGTAGCAACGAGTGTCTTTGCGTTATTAATCGCATCAATTGGGCTCATAATTGGCTCTTATAATTTTATGTAGTTAGGGTGTACTATACCCCTTCCGTAATAGATATTTGAAGTAAATGGTTACAGATACAGGTTTTATCCTTTCTAAAGAAGCGTTTGATAGCTCATCAGGTGTTAGTTTTGTGTTTTGGCTCTGGTGTGAAAACGGCCCTTTAAAAGTACAGGTTGAGCACCAAGAGGTGGTATTTTTCATTCCTGAAAACCAAGTAACTGCTGCAAAGCGACTATTACAAAATCAAAACATTCATGCTCGTTTTGCTGATGCCAAACTAAAAAATTTCCAAAATCAGTCGGTGATATGCTGTTATTTTAAATCGTTAAAAGATTACTACAGCGCCATTAAGGTTTTAAAAAGTTCACAGCTAGTCACTTTTGAAGATGATGTTAGGCCAATTGACAGATTTTTGATGGAGCGCTTCATTAAAGGCTCAGTATGGGTAAAAGGTGAAATACAAATACGAAGCGGTTTTCGACTGTTAAAGAACGCTAAATTAAAACCAAACAATGAATTTAGGCCTTTTTTCAAACATGTTTCTATTGATATTGAGTGTAATGGCGAAGGCGTACTATTTTCTATTGGTTTAGTCGGAGATGGCATAGACAAAGTTTTAATGATAGGGCGCCCAGAGCCAACGACTCATCTAGATTATCAAATCAATTGGTGTGAAGATGAAATAGATCTTCTTACTCAGTTTGAAAATGAAATTCAGCGAATTGATCCTGATGTACTGATTGGTTGGAATGTTATTGAATTTGACTTCAGTGTGCTTCACGCAAGAGCTGAGGCGTTAGGTATATCTCTAAAGCTTGGTCGCAACAAAGAAATAATGCGCGTGCGCTCGGGAAACATTACTCGCATAACAATGCCTGGTCGCGTAGTTATTGATGGTATTGATACCTTAAAAAATGCCACTTATCACTACGACAGTTTCAGTCTTGCCAATGTAGCGAGTATCGAACTTGGTGAAGAGAAGCTGATCAGCACAGATAATCGTCTTGAAGAAATTATTCGCCAGTTTAATGAAGACAAACTGTCTCTTGCTAATTACAACAGGCAAGACTGTATTTTAGTTCTGCGGATTTTTGAGAAATTAAAGTTACTCGATTTTGCAGTTGTAAGAAGCCAACTCACCGGACTTGAATTAGAACGAATGGGCGGTTCAGTAGCGGCCTTTACTAATCTTTATCTACCGCTATTACATAGAAGTGGCTATATAGCCCCTAATTTAGGTGATCATGGGTTAAGTTTTGACAGCCCTGGTGGTTATGTCATGTCATCGCAGCCAGGTCTTTACAAGAATATCCTGGTGCTTGATTACAAAAGCCTCTATCCATCAATAATGCGCACATTTTGCATAGACCCTCTTGGTCTAATTGAGGGGTTAAAAAAGCCAGATGACGCAATCGAAGGCTTTAACCAAGCACAGTTTTCACGTATTGAGCACCACCTGCCTGAGCTTATTCGTGAACTTGCAGCAACAAGACAAATAGCCAAAGATAAAAACCAGCCTATGCTCTCGCAGGCAATTAAAATCATCATGAATAGCTTATATGGTGTACTTGGCTCTAAAGGTTGTCGCTTTTATGACCCGAGATTGTCGAGTTCAATTACTTTGCGTGGCCATGAAATAATGCAAACAACTAAGCAATGGATAGAAGAGTGGGGTTACAACGTCATTTATGGTGATACAGATTCGACCTTTGTTAAGCTTGATGATGATCTAAATTCACTAAACTGTAATGAAATCGGTACGAAACTGGCGGAGAAAATTAACAAACGCTGGCAGCAGGTTTTGCAGAAAGACTATAAAATAGACAGCTTTTTAGAAATTGAGTACGAAACTCACTATAGCCCATTTTTTATGCCCACTATTAGAGGCAAAACAATGGGTTCAAAAAAGCGTTATGTAGGAAAAGTCGAAAAAAATGGTGCTTCAAAATTAGTTTTTAAAGGTATGGAAACCGTAAGGAGTGATTGGACAGAACTTGCTCATGAGTTTCAAACAGAATTATTTGAGATATTATTTGCTGAAAATTATAGCCAAGAATTAATTTTTCAAGCCTTTGATAGGTATGTTAAAAAACTATATGCAGGTGAGTTTGACGCTAAGTTAATCTATCGCAAACGCCTGGGTCAGCATTTAACTGATTACCAAAAAAACATCCCTCCCCACGTTAAAGCAGCGAAACAGTACTTAGCTGACAATCCTCATCTTGCATTCCAGCGTGGACAAATAATTAAATATGTTTACACCGCTAACGGCGCTGAGTACTACACAGGTCACCATAATTACGATTATGGCATTTATGTTAACAAACAATTGTTGCCAATAGCTGAAATGATTGTTGTTGATTTGGGTACTAAGATTTCGTCACTAAGTGACCGTCAGATACAGCTTTTTTAGAAAAATTAACATTTTTTTGACTCTTTATTGCGATGAATGATCGGTAAGCTCAGTTTAAACGCATATTTGTATGTTTTTTGTCCGCAAAACAAGAAAAAGTAAACTTTTTGCTTCTTCATTAAAAAATTGTAAATAAATGGCTGGATATTTTGTTTTATTTGTTTATTGTTTGTTTGTCGCAGTCCTGATGCGATACAAATAATAAACAAGCTTATGCTAAATATAGCCACAATATAGTGGTCCAGGGAGAATCAAATGTTAAATAATAAAGTTTCAAAAGCAGTTCGCTTAGCGCTTGCTTTTGGTACCGCTTCAACAGCTGCGTTTTCTGTAAACTCTTATGCTGCTGAAGAAGAAGCAGTTGAAAAAGTTGAACGTATTGAAGTTACAGGTTCACGTATCAAACGTACTGATATCGAAACTGCAAGCCCAGTACAAGTTACAACAGCTGAAGAAATCGAAGTAGCTGGTTTCACTCGTGTTGAAGACATGATGAATAGCTTGCCTCAACTAGAAGCTTCAAGCACTGCATTCCAATCAAATGGTGCGTCTGGTACTGCTACTCTTGATTTACGTGGTATGGGTTCACAGCGTACTCTAGTACTTATCAACGGTCGTCGTATGCAAGCTGGTGGTATCTACAGCCAGTCTGCTGATATTAACCAAATTCCAGCTGCACTTATCAAACGCGTTGACGTTATGACAGGTGGTGGTTCATCAACTTACGGTGCTGACGCGGTAGCGGGTGTTGTAAACTTCGTGATGGACGATCAGTTCGAAGGTTTTGAAGTTAACATCGGTTCAACTGCATACCAACACGACAACGATAACGAATACATCCAAGGTTTAATGGATGACCGTGATTTTGATTACCCTGATGGAAGCTCAGGCTTTGACGGTTCATCGTTTGATTTCTCTGCTACTTTAGGTGGTTCATTCGATAGCGGTAAAGGTCACGCTGTAGGTTATTTCACTTACAACAAACAAAACGAATTACGCCAAGGCTCACGTGATTACTCTTCATGTGCTCTTAATGCTGCAGGTACAGCGTGTGGTGGTTCTGGTAACGCAGTTAACCCTAACTTCTATATCTCAGGTGTAACTGACACAGGTGCATTTGATTGGGATGATTACGATTACTGGACACTTGGTTCTGATAGCAGCTTCATTCCTTCAAGCGGTAACGTTTATAACTACGCACCAGTAAACCACTTTATGCGTCCGGATGAGCGTCATACGCTAGGTTTATTTGCTAACTATGAAGTAAATGACAACTTCCACCCGTTCATTGAAGCTATGTTCATGCGTGACCGTACTTCTGCGCAAATCGCAGAGTCAGGTACGTTCTTCGATACAAACTATGTAATCGATTACGATAGCCCGCTTCTCACAGATGCACAGCGTCAAAACTTAACTGATCGTTTCGGTTTAACTTCAGGTGACCAGTTCGCTACTTACATTGGTAAGCGTAACGTTGAAGGTGGCCCACGTGTTAACCAACTTGAGCATAGCTCATTCCGCTTAGTACTAGGTAGTAAAGGTGAAATCAGTGACCTTTGGTCATATGAAGCGTTCATGCAATATGGTTCAACTTCTTCATCTTCTGCATACGAAAATGACTTCTTCGGTCCTCGTATCAGTACTGCGCTTTCTGCAAATGGTGAAGATTGTGCGGCAACAGATGGCTGTATTCCTTACGAAGTATTCACATACCAAGGTGTTTCTGCTGAAGCAGCTGGTGCATTGACTGGTACTGCGATTCTTAACGGTGTTACTGAACAGTTCATCGTAAGTGGCTTCGTTACAGGTGAATTTGAATTTGGTCTTCCTTCTTCAGATTACCCTCTTGCTGCAGTATTCGGTGCTGAATACCGTGAAGAAACATTCGGCCGTACAGCGGATGAAGTTTACGCACAAGGTCTATTACTTGGTCAAGGTGGTCCTACTAAGAGCCTTAACGGTGAGTACGATGTAACTGAATTCTTCGGTGAGTTAAGTATTCCTATCGTTGAAGGTATCACTGGTGTTGAAAGCCTGTTAGTTGACTTAGGCTACCGCTGGTCTGATTACAGTACTTCAGGTTCAGAGCCTACTTATAAAGTAGCAATGAACTGGGACGTAACTGAGAACTGGAAAATCCGTTCAAGCTACAACCGTGCTGTTCGTTCTGCAAACAACGGTGAGCTATTCGCTCAACAGAGCCAAGGTTTATGGGCAGGTGTAGATCCATGTGCGACTGCAACTCCAGAACTTAGCCAAGCAGCTTGTGCTAACACAGGTATTACAGCGTCTCAATACGGTAACGTAGGTAAGAGCCCTGCAGATCAGTATAACGGTTTCTTCGGTGGTAACCCTGATCTAAGCCCTGAAATCGCAGATACAATCACTCTAGGTGTTGTTGGTAACCCATTTGAGAGCTTTAACTTCTCAATCGATTACTGGGATATCGACCTTGAGGATGCAATCGGTGCAATTGACCCAGAGTTAATCGTACGTCAGTGTGGTCTAACAGGCGATGCTCAATTCTGTGATAAGATTGAACGTACTCCTGGTAGCGGCAGCTTATGGATTGGTTCTGGTCAAGTTGTAGCAACAAACACTAACTTAGGTAACATTCATTTTGAAGGTATCGACTTAAGTGCTAACTATGACATGGAAATCGGCGGTGGTACACTTGCAACTAGCCTAATCGGTACTTACATGATGACTAAAGAGTATGAAGATATTCCAGGTGTAAGTGAACCGTATGACTGTGTTGATACACTAGACAATGGCTGTTTCCCACAACCAGAATGGCGTCATGTTCTTACTGCAAGCTACGACACTGGCAGCTGGTGGAAAGCTACTGCTAAATGGCGTTACTTCAGTGCAGTTAATGACTACACAGGTTCTGACACTTTAGTTGAAGACGGCATTGGTTCACAAAGCTATCTTGACCTTAAAGGTTCATTCACTATCAATGACTACACTCGTGTACTTGTTGGTGTGAACAACGTACTAGATAAAGAGCCACCACTAGTAGGCGGTACATTATCTACAAATGGTAACGCAGTTGCTGGTTACTACGACACTCTAGGTCGTTACTTCCACGCAAGCGTTTCATTAAAATTCTAATTTGAATTAATTAATGTATGATAAAGCGAGCTTCGGCTCGCTTTTTTTATGGGGAAGCTTTTTTATGGGGAAACAATGACATCAGAACAACACGCGTTTACCCAAGCTGTTGCTTTACTTCAGCAAGGTAAAGTTAGCCAGGGGATAGAATTATTAAAACCGTTAACACAGAACAATGAGTTTGCTGAAAAAGCGTTACAGATCCTTTTCAAAGTTGCTATGCAGCAACAAGATACTGAAATAGCCATTGCCTATTGCCAAAAACTGGTATCGATAGCTCCAAAAAAGTTTGATTATGTACTGACCTTAGTACAATTAAGTATAAGTTGTGGTGAGTTCAAAGTTGCAAAAAGCGCGCTATTACCTTTATATGAGACAAATCCGCAGCAAGCTGATATTTGCTTTCAGTTAGGAAAAATAGAAAGAAAGCTTGATAACCACGATTCAGCTATGCGCTTCTTTGAACAAGCTCTAACATTATCTGAGCAGTTTAAAGCACCCGCTTTAATAGAAATTGCTTTTATGCATAATGAGCAATTACATCAACCCGATGATGCCGTACGTTACTTACAACAAGCGATTAGTCATGATGAAAATAATCTTCAAGCTCACTTTTCATTGGCAAATATTTACGAACAGCTTGGTGATAAAGAGAAAGCGAAAAAAGGTTTTCAACAGGTTTTAAAAATAGATGCATTTAATGCGATGGCTCAAGCAAGGTTGGCCGATATTGAAACCTTCACTGAGCGCGATGCAATTGACTATGAACAAGCAAGCTTAGCCATTTTAAAGCGAGAGTCAGATGACATAGCGTGTGCTGATATTTATTATGCACTTGGTAAGGTATTTAATGATTGTAAAAACTATCAGAAAGCTTGGCATTATTATGTAAAAGCTAATCATTACAATAAAAAGTATTTACCAGTCTATGATCGCCAATCTGTTGAGAAGATTACTGACTACACCTTAGCTCGTAATATTGCTCTGCAAGAAGCGAATAGTTCAATAACACCCATTATAATTTGTGGTATGTTTCGTTCTGGCTCAACACTAATTGAACAAATCATCAGCTCTAACGAGCAAATAGCGGCAGGTGGTGAAATTGCCTATTTACATTCATCGTTATTCAATTTGATTGGCGATGAAAAGACACTAGTTAATAAGGTTAAAGAGCCTGAATTTATTGATGGTTATAAAGAACAATTAACTTTAAGAGCTGAAGGTGCGCTTTATGTAACAGATAAACGCCCTGAAAATTACCTTTACTTAGACATTATCAAGCAGCTCTATCCAAAAGCTAAGATTATCTGGACAGAGCGAGATATTAAAGACAATAGCTTGTCAGCTTTTTTCCAGCATTTGGGTCCGAGCTTAAACTATGCTGTATCCCTTAGTGATACTCTACATCACTATGAGCAGCAGCAACGTATTAAGTCACATTGGCAGTCGTGTTTCAGTAATGATATTTTTACCCTGAATTACGACCAGCTCGTTTGCTCACCCGAGCAGATTTTAGAACAGCTGTTTCGCTTTCTAGGGCTTGAATATACTGATGAAGCCCAGCGATTTCATAATAAATCTGGCACTGTAAGTACAGCGAGTGTATGGCAGGTTAGAAAGCCACTTTATAAGTCATCCTCAGGACGATTTGCAAATTACCTTGAACACATACAGGCCGATGAAAAATCCTACCAAGATGCCAAAGCGCTGTTAAATAAGTAATTGGTAATAAAAAAGACCATTCATTAGATGGTCTTTTTTATTATTTTAAGGGCATGATATCACATGGAATAGTTAGCCGAGGGCTAGTGCTTTTTAGTTGGTATGTACCATGCCAAATATAGCTTGGAAATATAATAATTTGACCTTCCTCAGGGCAGATTTCACGAGCTATAGACTCACGCTCACCTAAGTTAAGACTGGTTTCTCCTAGCTTAAGCCAGCCATTTTTAGTTTCATCATCTTTACTCATCTCATTAGGAATAGAAATATAACTCGGCGCTGATAACCAACCTTGAGGGTGGATATGATTAGCATGAAAACCGCCTTCTTCTAGTTTCACCGACCAACTACCTCTGGCAACAAAGCGTTTATGATTTCGCGCTAATAGAGGGTGGTTAGCATCCTCTGGTAGCTGCATCAGGTATTGATTAATGCATTCATTCATAGATGACTTAAATAAATCAATAAGTTGGTTTGAACGGTGTAACAAGTGACCTTGTGTTTGGCTGCCACTGCGCACACTTTGATCTAATGGTTGGAGTTTATTTGTGTGAAGGCTGATCATTAGCTCCTGCAACTGCTTATTAAAATCAGCAAAGGTCTTAAAGCCAGGCGGAGCAGGTAGCTCCATCACTTTAACGAATTTATCTAGGTCAGTTAACCAGTGATATTTATCATTATTTGATAGTCGCCAAGCAATACTTAAATATGCCCAAAGCTCTTGGTTGTGTGGATTAAATTTTACTGCGGTTTCTAAATGAGAGATCGCTGAGCTGTAATCGCCTTGTTGTATGTAAAAGTTCGCTAAATCAATACAGTAACGAGCATTTTGTGGGGCTGCTTTAACTAGTTGCTGAAGGAGTGAAAATGCTTTTTCTTCGTCACCTGTTCTATCTAGAATTATACTGTGTGCATGATGTAAATCTAAATTTTGTGGATGGTTTCGTGTTGCATCACTGCTTACTAATAATGCTTCTTCCAGCTTATCTAGTTGCAGTAGTTGGCCAATTTGAGAGTGGATCAGAACAGGGTTTGCATCATAATTTTTGAAAGTTTGAGCATATGAACTCATTAATTGACTCTGCGAGTGTTCCCAGTAAAGCTTGTTAAGACTTTCATGCGCTGGTATATAGTTAGGAGCAAGTTCTAAGCATGCCTTAAGGTGAGCTTGTGCTTGTTCATATTTCTGTAAATCATAGTATGTACAACCAACTATGTAGTGCAACTCGGCGCTTGGTTGCTGTTTTAAAAGCATTTGCAAAAGCGCTAAGGCCTCGGCAAATTGACCTAAATTTCGATAATTACAAGCATGTTTATAAACGAAATGAAATTGCCCCTTTAATTGATCTGGTAATTTTGTTTGAAAATACTCTTCGATACGTTGTAAGTCACCAAAGCGCTCGAAAAGTTCTAAAGTGAGCCAATGGTAACGAACGAATGTGTTCTGCGAGGGCGATGTTTTGCTCAATAAATGTTCGGCTTTTAATAATTCATCTTGATTAATTAGGCTTTCAATGTAATTAAGTCGTGGCTTTTCGAGTGATAAAGAAGCTGTCTTGTATTCACAAAACTGAATACACTCTGCATACTTTTTTTGTTTACAAAGTAGATTTGTGTAGTTGTCTAAAAGGCCAACATGATTGCTAAATTGGCTAAGGCCTTGTAAATAACACTGCTCTGCTTCAATAGTTTTGTTTACAGCTGATAAACATAAGCTATTTAATGTATACCAATCGGCGGTTTTATTTGTATGTAAAGAAAGGAGTTGTAATGCCTGCACATATTGTTGTTGATTGAATGCGTGCAAAGCTCTTTGCAATGAATTATTCACTCGTACACCCTGTTTTTGCTTTATGTTAACAGGGCGTACAGTAAAGTAAAATATTACTCTTGATTTACATCAAGGTCTTTGATTTCTACAGTACCTTTAATGCGTTCTCTTTGTTTATAAAGCTTGCGAATTTTCTTCCAAACTTGTGGTGGGTATCGACCAAATTGAGCTAGCCGCTTCGTTAAGGGATCGGTGATATAGCTTCCGTCTGCTGCACGATATCCATATGTCATTCCTCCTATACCCTCTAGCGCGGCCCTGTTAATAGCAGAAGAGGCGCCATAGGCTCTATGCGTGCGATATAAATCCACGATATGCCAATCATCTATTGTAAGCTTAAACCCTTTAGATGACTCTACAGCATCTTTTAAAGAGCCATTAGTATAGTGTTCAATATGAGACTTTAAATCTTGCTCAAAGTCGTCAAACAAGGCTTCTGTTTGCTGGTAATAGACGGATAGGTAAAGTCTATCTTTCCCTTTAATTTGCATACCTCGGTTAGAATTAACAAATTCCTCACCATTGTCTGCTAGTTGGTAATACACTTTGCTTCCTACATAGGCCTCTGGGCGAAGATTTGGGCTGCCGATATTCCCTTGATGAAAACCGTACATTACAATCGGTTTACTTTTGCCAAACTTTTTAAAGACAATGTTGTGTTGTATGTCATTTAAAGACAGGCTATGTCCCATAACAGTAATAAATTCCTCATCAAGTAATGAATTATCACCAAATAATAAATCTTCAGTACTGAAGATAGGGTAGTGCTCAATGAGTTTCTCTAATAATGCTGTGGTATATAAATTTAACCAATAAGCCAGTTGCTCAGATAAAACGAGCTCATTGAGTGGGATTTGTTCAGGAACTTGTTCAAGGCTCAGACGTATTTTTTTAAAACCAGTTTTCAGGTTTGCTTTTACAACTTCTTCATAATAAAAACGATTTGCTTCTAAAGCTGTATCGTTATTTTTGTGTGCTCGCGTACGTGTGCCAATGCCTGATTGGCCTTTTCGAAAATCTCGGTCTGAGCGGCCTAAGTCAATAACAGTGATTTTAAGTAACTGCTCTAAATCACCATAAGATATTGTTAAATCACTATCTAAGCCGAAATCGGCAAATTCTTCAGGTAAAGTGTCTAGTCTTGCTGAGGTTTGTGCAGTAAAGAAAATTGCGGTTATTAATAAGAGTGGTTTAAGCATAGCGAACTCCCTGTTCAGAAAAAGCCACCCGTCACATTCTTTTGACGAGTGGCCTTCTTATTTTAATTGTTTGAATCAAGATCCTTAATCTCAACAGAGCCACTGTTGTCTTGGCGCTTCAAGTTAAGTTTTTTGATTTTCTCTAACATTTCAGGAGAAAAACGACCAAAATCCATGGTGCGCATCATAATTGAATCTGTAATATGACTCACATTAACCGCTCCAATACCCGAGCCACTACCTTCAGGACCGATTGGTACAGCTGAGTTGCTTACAACTGCATTAAGCATTGCTGCAGGGTTAGTTGATGCAGATCCGCCATAGTCACGGTCGGTACCATATAAATCAGTAATACTCCAATCTTCGATATCAACTTTGAAGCGTTTGGCGTATTTAACACCGCTTTTCATTTGACCTTCAGCGTAGTCTTCTAAGTGCTCACGTAAGTCACTTTCGAAATCTGAAAATAAAGACTCAGCTTGCTCATAATATTTAGATACATAAAGGCGATTTTTACGCTTAATTTGCATGCCTCTATTTGAGTTTACAAATTCCTCACCATTTTCAACAAGTTGATGGTAAACCTTGCTACCTTTATAAGCTTCATCTCGAAGGTTTGGGCTACCAATGTTACCTTGATAAAAGCCATACATAACTATCGGCTTTTTTTTACCAAATTTTTCAAAAACAATTTTATGTTGAATATCATTGAGTGAAAGTTTGTAACCGGCAACGGTTAAAAACTCATCTTCTAAAATCGAGTCATCACCAAATAGAAGGTCTTCTGTATCGCGAATAGGGTAGTGTTCAATTAATTTTTCGACCATGGCTGTATTATAGAGGTTAAGCCAGTAAGCTAACTGCTCGTCTAGGCTTAAATCATTCAGCGACACTTCGCTAGGTACCTTCTCCAAGCTAACTCTAATCTTGTGAAAGCCATCCTTTATCTCTGATTTAGTAACACCTTCGAAGAAAAAACGATTGGCTTCAAGCGCAGTATCGTTGTTTCTGTGCGATTTCATGCGGGTGCCAATGGAGGATTGAGATTTGCGAGAGCTTCGGTCTGACATCCCCATGTCGATAACAGTCATTTCAAGTAAGTTATCAAGGTCCTCATACGAAATTTTAATATCTCGATTAAGGCTAAAGTCTGAAAATTCTTCTGGTAGTTCATTTATTTTTGCATACGAAGAAAGTGAGCAAAACGTAAATGCAATTAGTAATAATTGTTTAAACATGATTTTTCCTTGTTGTTTTAACAATCTTACTATCAGTGATTGTTACAGTTTTTTCAAGTTTATAGGTACCGAATTTGTTCTGGTTTTACTTGTTTATCTTCAGAAAATATAAGGGGTTAAATGTTTTTCTGTACTTTCCGTTAGTTATTGCTAGTTAATAGAATGTTCATTCTGTTAACTTTTGCATCATTTTGTCCTTTTTCTACATGTATGAATCATTTTGACCATGTTTGTTGTGGTTTCATCTTAATTGTAAGGTATTAAAATTTTATTTTTTTATTTTTAAAGATAAAAAATGCCATTTATCAGCGTTAAGTTTTATTGCTAAATATGCAATTGTTGCTGGGTTTTGCTTTAGTACCTATATCAATACTAAAAAATTAAATTCTTTTTGACCTTTGTAACCTGTTGTAAATGTTGCTGTGTCTATTGTATTTAAAGGGGTTTGAAGGTGTTAATTATGTTTTATTATTATGGTTAGTGTTTTATTTATTGTTAAAAATTGAACTTTTGAGTTAGCGAAGTGTTGACCTTTAAGAGTGGCGAGTATTATTATCAACGCTCAAAATTACTGCCTAATATGCATTTTTTTTGAATAACTATAAATATTCCATGAATAACATGGTCCAGGGAGAATCAAATGTTAAATAATAAAGTTTCAAAAGCTGTTCGCTTAGCGGTCGCTTTTGGCGCAGCTTCTACAGCTGCATTTTCTGCAAGCACATTTGCTGCAGATGAAGAAAACGCAGAAAAAGTTGAGCGTATCCAAGTTACTGGTTCACGTATCAAGCAGGTAGATCTTGAGAACAGCTCTCCAGTTACTGTTTTATCAGCGGCAGAAATCAGCCTTTCAGGTGAGCCTACAGTTGCTGACGTTTTAAATAACCTTGCTTCTAACTCTTTCGGTTCTTGGAAAGGTGTATCTGGTTACGGTGCTGGTGGTGCAGCTTCTTCTAACATTAACTTACGTGGTCTTGGTTCTGACGCGACACTTGTATTATTAGATGGTCGTCGTATGCCTGGTACAAGTTCATCTTCTGGTTCATCGGCTGATACATCAATCATCCCAATGGCTGTTGTTGAGCGTGTTGAAATCCTTCGCGATGGCGCATCAGCTGTTTATGGTTCATCTGCAGTTGCTGGTGTAATCAATATCATCACTAAAAAAGACTTTGATGGCGTTAGCGTAAAATACGATTACGAAGTACCTAAAGTTGAAGGTGGCGAAAGCAAAACTTTCTCAATTACTTCAGGTTACACATCTGAAAAAGGTAACATCATCTTCACGTATGAAAACTCACGTGACAATGCAATCTTCGACAAAGAAATTTGGGCGATGGACGATCCAACTTACGGTGCGTACAGCGGTTATAGCCATGTTCCAAACTACCGAATCGGTGGTGCGGGTAGCTATATCTCTAACCCTGAGCTTTGTGACCAAACAGCTGACGTCGTAAATTCTATGGATGAGAACGGCGTTGGTGGTTGTTTATACAACTACGGTAACGTTACAAAATTCTACCCAGACGTAGAAAACAACTCATTCTTAACTAACTTTAACTATGAATTGACTGACAACATTCGCTTTGTTGGTCGTGCAATGGCAAGTTTCAACGAAACAAACTCTCGTTACGCAGGTACGCCAGTATCTACCGGTGCAGTTTGGATGGATGCTGACAACCAATATAACCCAGAAGATGAAGATATCCGTCTTTACATGCGTTCTGTGCCAATTGGTAACCGTGATACAAAAACAGAAGTTGTAACTACAGACATCGTATTAGGTCTTGAAGGCTTCACTGATATTGGTAATGGTTTTGATTGGGAAATCAACTATCAAAACAGCATCTCTAAAACAAATGTTTTTGGTAGCAACCTAGTTAATGACGTAATGTTACAAAGCGCAATTGACTCTGGTGAATATGATATTCTTAACACTACTGGCATGAGCTACGAAGAGTGGAATACTCAACTTACAGACTTATACCAATATGCAGCGCATACAGGTACTTACGAAGGTCGTTACGAAAGCCAACAAATTGATGGTTTAGTGTCTACTACATTCGTTGATAACGGTGATTTCGTTATTGCTGGTGTTGTTGGTGCAGAATTTGAAGAAATTGATTTCACTCAAGTATCTGACCCTGAGTCTGCAAATGGTTTCATCTCAGGCGGTTCAGGCGGCGATGACGTATATGCAACTCGTGACCGTACTGCTGCATACATGGAAATTCAAGCAAGCTTACCTTACGAAATTGATGTAACTGTTGCTGGTCGTTATGAGAAATACGAACAGTCAGGTATGACTAACCTTGGTGAAAAGAGCACTACATTTGATAAAGTTGTTCCAAAAGTAGGTGTTACTTGGCGCCCAACTGACACATTATTAATCCGTGGTTCTTGGGGTGAGTCTTTCCGTGCTCCTAACATGGGCGAAATGTTCCAGTCTTATGCATTAAGCTTCCCAACTGTTCGTGATACAGCATGGTGTGATGCTAACCCTGGTCAATCATTAGAAGGTTATTGTTCTGACGCTGGTGAGCAAGTAGCGACATGGTTCGGTGGTAATGCAAACCTTACTGAAGAAACGGGTGACTCTACGACGCTTGGTTTCGTATGGGATATCGTTGATGGCTTAGCAGTAGAATTAACTTACTACGATATCAGCTACGAAAACCGTATCGATGACGTAAGCACAACTGAACTTCTACGTATTGAACAAGAGGAAGGTGGTTTAGGTTCTACACCAGATGCTATCGACCGTGCTAATGGTACTGGCCAAATTGATTACATCTACACAGGTTATATCAATAAAGCATCACTACAAACGTCTGGTTTCGATTTCTCAACTCGCTATAAGCATGAAACTAGCTTCGGTGACTTTGGCGTAATGCTAAACGTTTCAAAAGTTATGGAGTTTGAAGAAAAAGCTGATAAAGATGCAGAACCGTTTGATTATGCTGGTCTTCAAGATTACCCAGATTGGAAAGCTGATTTAGGTGTTAGCTATTCTTATGAAGATTACAGTGCTTCTTGGACTATGTTCTACGTAGGCGCTCAAGAGTCAGGTAACGAAGAGTGGGGTGTTGATTACCTTGCTGACGTTCCTTCATACTTCAAGCATAATGCTCAGTTCACATACACTGCACCAACAAATACTAAAATTTCTGTAGGTGTTAACAACGTATTTGATAAGAAAGCACCTTCTTGGTATGACGGCTTCCGTGATTACCGTGATTCAAGCTGGTCATTATACGATCAAACAGGTCGTTCAATGTACCTTCGTTTAGAACAAAAATTCTAAGCTAAAATAATTAGTATAAGCTCTTAAAACCCTGCTGTAGCAGGGTTTTTTTATGCAAAGTACTAAGTTATAAATAACCCAAACATTTATCGTCATAATTAAAGGGAATATTAAAATGAAAATAATATGGTTTTTACTTTTGAGTAGTTTGCTCAGTTTATCTATGAGTGTCGGCTCCAAAACGCAAGACATCCCGATTGAGGACTTCTTTAAAACACCTAAATTTTCTAATTTGCAACTTTCTCCGAATGGGAAGTACCTTGCGGTTTTATCGCCAATTAACGAGCGTAGAAATATTGTTGTAATGGAAGTTGATGGCTTTAAAAATGCGAGGCCAATAACAAAGTTTGATGAGCAAGATATCAATAGTTTCTCTTGGGTGAATAATGATGACATTATTTTTACACTAGACAGTAATGGTAATGAAGCATTCAGTATTTATACAATTGATGCCCATAAGAAACGTGCGAAGGTCGTGCAGTTAGTCGGATCAAAAGTTGGCGCATCAGGTATCCGCTCTGCATCAGTTGTGCATTTATTACCAGATGATCCAAAGCATATTCTGGTGCAATATAACGGCCGAAACATTGTTGCTCCAGATTTATATAAACTGCCAATCGACAGCCGTTGGGATCGTAAACACGAACGTAATTACAAGATGGACTTACTTGCAAAGAACCCTGGTAACGTTCAGGGTTGGATGCTTGATCATGATGGTGAGGTACGTGGCGCTTTAACGATTGAAGGTTTAAAAGGTACTCTACTTTATAAAGGAAAAGGCGAAGAAAAATTCAGAGTATTACGAGAGTACAATGCCGAAGAGGCAAATATTGAACCATTGGCATTTGATTTCGATAATAAAACGTTGTTCGTCGCTTCTGATTTAGGTCGTGATACCAAAGCTGTTTTTTATTTCGATCCAGAAACGAATAAGTTAGGCGAACAAATTTTTGCCCATGATAACGTTGATGTTACATCGCTTAGCTTTTCGAGAAAGCGTAAAAAGCTTACTTCAATTAGTTTTTATGACAAATACCTTGAAGAAGTATACTTCGATGAACAGACTGCAAAAATGATGACCTCATTAAAGCAGGCATTTCCCGATAAAGTTGTGACAATTACCAGTCGCTCTGATGATGAAGTGCTCAATATTGTCTATGCAGCGAGTGACACTGATCCCGGCCAATATTATTTATTCAATAAAAATGACAATAGCTTAAAAGCATTATTAAGCCCAATGTCATGGATAGATCCTAAAGCGATGTCGCCGATGCAGCCTATCGAATTCAAAAGTAGAGATGGTTTAACATTAAATGGTTATATCACAATTCCTAAAAACTCGTCGGGTAAACAGCTACCTCTTATCGTAAATCCACATGGTGGTCCCTTTGGAATTCGAGATTATTGGGGATTCAATCCTGAAGCCCAGTTTTTTGCAAGTAGAGGCTATGCCACAGTCCAAGTTAACTTTAGGGGTTCTGGCGGTTATGGTCGCAAATTCCAGCAAGCGGGCTATGGTGGAAAATGGGGCGCTGAAATGCAAAATGATATTACAGATACCGTTAAATATTTGGTTTCAGAAGGTATCGCAGATGCGAATAAGGTCTGTATTTATGGCGCGAGTTACGGTGGCTATGCCACAGTAGCAGGCCTTGCGTTTACACCTGAACTTTATAAATGCGGAATAGATTACGTTGGCGTAACAGATGTGTCTTTATTATTTGATACATTACCAAAGCATTGGGAGTCACAACGTGAAGTGCTTGAAATGCAGATTGGTGATCCATCTGATGAAGCCCTAATGAAACGAATGTCACCGTTGCAACATGTTGATAAAATTAAAGCGCCACTAATGATAGTGCAAGGTGCGAAAGACCCGCGCGTAGTTAAGCAACACGCAACTGATTTACGCGATGCACTGGCAAAAAAAGGAGTAATTTTGTCAGATGATGAATGGATAATGAAAGAAAATGAAGGTCATGGCTTCCAGAAGCAAGAAAATAAAGTTGAGCTTTACACAAAAATGGAAAAGTTTTTGGCTAGATATTTGAAATAATAAATTATCAAAAAAATATAAAAAACCCAGAAATTAAGGCTCGAACCTTGTTCTGGGTTTTTTATTGTTTCGAATATATAAACCAATGTGAAATATATGTAATCAAATTTTTCTTTAATTTTATATACACTTGAAACTTAAAATTTACATTAAAAAACAATGGTTAAAAAACTGTTGACCAAAAGTTGTCCCTAATATTAGTATTTAATTCCCTTATGGGGTACTAGTACCTCTTTAGGGGGTAAAATAAATTAATAAAGTCATAACATGGATATGACCAGGGAGAATCAAATGTTAAATAATCAAGTTTCAAAAGCAGTTCGATTAGCGATTGCTTTTGGTGCAGCGTCAACTGCTGCATTTTCAGCTTCGTCTTTTGCTGCTGATGAAAATGGTGTAGAAGAAGTTGAACGTATCGCCGTAACAGGTTCACGTATTAAACGTACAGATTTAGAAGGCTCAATTCCAGTAACCGTTATTGACCGTGCATCAATCGACTTTTCAGGGCAAACGTCAGTTTCTGATTTGATCCGTAATACTAGCTTTAACTCAGCAGGTTCATTCCGTCCTCAATCTGGTAGTTCAGCTCAAGGTGTTTCTCAAGTTAACCTACGTGGTTTAGGAGCATCACGCTCTTTAATCCTAGTTGATGGTCGTCGTCTTCCTAAGTCACCTTCAACAGGTAACTCACAAGACTTAAACTCAATCCCGATGGCTGCAGTAGAGCGTATTGAGATTTTATCTGATGGTGCTTCAGCTGTTTATGGTTCTGATGCAATTGCAGGTGTAATCAATATTATTACTCGTAAAAACTTTAATGGTGTTGAGGTACGTCTAGGTGCGGGCGATGTGAGCCTTCCAGAGGAAGGTGGTGATCGTGAGGAAGGCTCAGTTGTTTTCGGTGCATCGAGCGATAATGCATCAGTGATTGGTGGCGTTTCTTGGAATAGCCGCGATATTATTTATGAACATGATTATCCTTGGGTTCAACCTGGTGCATCTAGCTTTGGTGTGAATGCTTTAAAGGAAGCAGGTTACAGATCGATCATTTCTCAAGAAGAATGTGACAGCTTAGAAAACTTCATGTATGGCTCAACGGGTGCCTGTGGTTACAACTTCAATGCTACCAATGCTAATGAAGCATCAACAGGTAACCAATCTGCTTTCCTAAAAGCAGAATATGAAATTAATGATGATTGGAAAATCTTCTCGCATACTCTTGTTTCTAAGACAAAATCATTTGGTCGATATGCACCTTCTTTAAATGATGCAGGTGATGCAGCCTTCTTATCTGATGATAGCCCTAACAACCCTATTAACCCAAATAGCCCTTTTTATGATGCAGAGTTTGCGAGCTATATGGCTGATAAGCGAGCTGGTGAAATTGCCAATGGCGATGATCCAAGCTTAGTTGAAATCCGTCACCGTTTTGCTGCACTAGGTAACCGTGATAACAACGTAGATAACTGGTCTACTGATTTCTTATTCGGTGCTGAAGGTTCAATCGGTGATGTTTTTGTTGATTTTGGTGCACGTAAGACTAAAACGAAAACATACGAAATCGGTCGCAACTACTTAATGGGTAGTAATGCGCGTGCTGCAATGGATAGTGGCGCTTATATGTTAAATGACCCATTTGGTTCTCGTTTTACAACAGATACTGAAAAGAGCGATTATCAAGAGCTTTTAAGCGGTCTTAAAGTAACCACTTCTCGTATTGGTGAATTCAATCAAGAAGAACTATTCGCGTCAGCATCGTTTGATGTAATGGAAATTGGCGGTGGTATGATTCAAGCGGTAGTTGGTGCTGAATACCGTAAAGAAGAGTATCAAGATACTTATGATTCGCTTTCTGAAGCTGGTCAAGTTGGTGGTTCATCAGGCAACAGTGCGGGTGGTTCTCGTGACGTTAAAGGTGCTTATTTCGAAGCATTATTCCCGTTAATGGAAGATCTTGAGATGACTCTTGCTGGCCGTTATGATGAATATTCTGATTACGGTAGTGATTTCTCGCCTAAAATCTCATTTAAATATGACGTAATGGAAGGTTTAGTACTCCGTGCATCATACGGTGAAGGCTTCCGTGCTCCAACACTTGATATCACGACTGCTAAGCCAGCTCCTGATAACCCAAATGTTAGCGATGATCCTTCATGCTTAAACTTTGGTCTTGAAGCAGGCTGTGATGTTCAAGTTAACGCAGTTACTCTTGCTAACCCAGAAATTGGTTCTGAAACATCTAAACAAACATCATTAGGTTTAGCGTATCAACCAACAGATTGGTTAAACTTCTCTGCTGATTATTATGATATTGAAATATCAAATATGATCCGTTTCTTTGGCGCAACAACGATTCTTAACCGTGAGCAAACAGGTGACCCAATTCCTGCAGGCTTAGGTGTTGAACGCTTAAGCAATGGTGGTATTGATCTAATCACTCAAGGCTATGCAAATGAAGGTAGCTGGTCTATCAATGGTTTAGACTTAAATTTAAATACTACCTTTGATTTTGGGGATGCGGGCACATTCAAGCAAACTCTACAATGGAGTCACCAGTTTGAAAGCGTAGTAGATGGCGGTCGTAATACACTGAAAGATCCAGGTGAGCCACAAGATCGTGCAGTACTAAACAATACTTATACTTGGAGTGATTTTGACTTTGTATGGAATATCAATCTAATTGGTAAGCAATATGAAGACGTTACTCAAAATGATGATGGTTCTCTAGATAAGACAGGTAATATTGCTACTTGGGTAACACATGATTTGCAAGTTACATATAACATGTCTACGGGTACGCAGATCTCTCTTGGTATGCAAAATGCCTTTGAGAAAGAGCCGCAATTAAGCCCATTTGGCGGTCGTAACTATAACTTTGATTTATATGACGCATACGGACGTATTACATACCTTCGTTTCCGTCAATCATTCTAAATAAAACAATATGAAAGGTGGGCTTTAGCCCACCTTTTTTTTGGGGGAGTAAGTGTGAAACATTGGGACTCATATTGGTTATCTACTGAGACTTTAAGTAGTTTTGCCCAAAGTAATCATAAGGATGGTTATCAAGGAGATGTTTTATATTTTTGGAATGGTATTTTTGAAGAATTTCAAAATTCAGCGAGTCTTTTAGATATAGGTTGCGGAAATGGTGCTTTGGCCGTCTTGGCTGAGCAATATCCAAAGAGATTTGATATCACGGCGATTGATGCTGCTAAAATAGATCCTATCAAGCATTTTACTAACAATGAAAAAGTTGCTGCTTCATTAAAAAATATCAAATTTTTCAGTCAAATGGATTGCGAGAAGTTAAACTTTGTCGATTCGTCTTTTGACTATCTTATTAGTCAATTTGGCATTGAATATTCAGACATAAAACAATCTCTTTCTGAAGCTAGTCGAGTTCTTAAAAGTAATGGTGAAGTTATCGCGCTAGTTCATCATAGAAACTCTTTCATAACACAAGATTGTCAGCAAGGAATTAAAGTTCTCTCACAATTCATTAGTAAAGACGGGCTCGCGTATAAAGTTAAAAGTTTTGTTGAGTTCTGTAGTAATTATCGTCGACTAGAAGAGCCTACGGCACAAGAACAAAATGAATTCTTAGCAAAAAACGAAAACTTATTACAAGATTTCAAAAAAGTGCAAATTGATTTAAGTTCAGAAGTTGAACAGGATTGGTTTGGTCAACTCGCAAAAAACTTTATACCGATGATAGTAAATTGGAGAGATGCTTCAATGCATCAAATTGAAAATCTAATAGAGGAACTTATTAATTATCAATTAAGAATAAATGAGCAAATCAAAGCTTCTTGGAGTGAAGATGAAAGAAAGGCAATTATTACTAATATGAGTTCAGATTGGAAAAAAATTGAAATCATTCCAAAAGAGATTGATGGAGAGTTGTTCTGTTGGGTACTAAGAGCTAAAAAGCGATAGTGAAACTATTACCTATTACTAGCAATTATTATTAGCTTTTTAAGCTTCGCTTATCCAGTTAATTGATATTGTGAGAGTTTAATTAACTAAAAAGCAACTATAAGCAATAAACAAAAATTGAGAATTTAAATTACACTGCTAAAATGTATTTAGTTTTAGATTTTTTAATGGCTTGGCTCTCATAAGACTACTTCTATTTTACTTTTCTGTTATCACGCTTTTATTTTCTAGTGAAGCTTTAGGCACACAACTCAAAGCGGGTATCGTTAACTATAATTTTTTTCCTTACCATACTCGGGATGCTGATGGACAGTTTTCGGGCGTTATTGTTGGCTACAGTAATGAAATCGCGCGTTTGGCTGAAGCGGATCTAGAATACCGTGTTTATGACAGCTTAGACGAGCTATTAGATGCACTTAAAGCCGGTGAAATTGATTTTGCGGTGGGTTTAAATAAAACGGCGCAACGTAAAAAGCATTTCTTATTTTCAACCCCCTTCATGGAAGCACCAAGAGGCATTGTTGCTAATCAGTCTATCGCAAATGATGCTTTGAAAAACTTAGCGAGTCTGCGCTGGGTGTGTATTACGGGTAGTTCACATTGTGAATATTTAGTTGAAAATGGCGCGCTATTTATCAATCGTTTTATAAAACCTGAAGACGCCTTTAAAAAAGTAGCGGATGGTTCGTTTGATGGGTTTATGGGTGATTACTCGGTTTTATCTCATCAACTAAAAAATCGCTCTCAAGAAAACCTGAAAGTTGTGAGTCCAGTTTGGTTATCGAGCGAAACCTTGCATGTAATGTTTAATAAAAACAAAACAGCATTACGCAATCAGGTTAATTCTGTATTAGCCGCTATTTCACCAACAACTAAACAGTTGTGGGAAAGTTCTGCTAGTGAAGAATATTTAGCCGCTAAAGCGTATAGTCAATTTAAGCATGATTTTAATCGTATTGATAAAAAAGAAGAAAATAATTACTTACTGACATTTTCTTTCGTCGATGGTCTATATCCAATTCATGCGACTAATAACTTAGGGGAAGCTGACGGCTATTTAAACGATACCCTTGCGCTTTTAGCACAGCGCAGTGGCTTTCAGTTTAAGTATATACCTGCAGCTAATTCGAAAGAGTTGGAACGATTATTTTTAGCCAATAAAATTGATTTAATTCCGACCATGAACCCGACGAAAATTGATGAGGGGGTGTTGATAGCACTGCCTGCTCATTACAGTTTAGAGATGGTGTTAATCTCTAAACGAACAAGCCAAACTAAACGAATTGGTTATTTAGAAGTGTTTGCTGATCCTAAGCAAAAGCTTGTAACGAATGAACTTGTTGAAACTGTATCATTTGACTCAATTAAAACGCTATTTTATGCACTGAGAAATGACAATATTGATGCTGTGATACTACCGCAAAGTATTGCTGCATACCAATTAAACCAGTTCTATATTGGTGAGTTTTATATTAATCCAAAATACCGCTATACCCAGCCAATTTATTTTTTAGTGAATAAGCACTTTTCAGAGTTTGCGACTTTGCTAGACAGCTTATTTAAAACATTGACCAGCAACGATTTTAGCCATGTTGTAAATCGTCATGGAATTTTTAGTATTGAACGTGGCTACGACCGTAAAACAGTGAATACCACGGCAATTCTTATTTTAATTTTAATCGCTGTATCGGTGATTTATTTTATTAGCTGGCGGTTAACAATTAATCGCGAAATTGCAAAGCGTAAAGAAGCTGAAGAAGTGGCGTTGATTAAGCTTAACTTCACCCAAAAACTCATTGACGACTTGCCCACTATGGTGGTGATACAAGATCAGCATCAAAAACGCGTTATGTGGAATCGTGCCTACAAAGAAAATTTTGCGCACCTGTGGGATGAAAATAATCAATATTTGCGTGGCGATATTAAAGTCGTAAAAAAACTGATTTCACAAAATGAGCAGAGTTTGAACTCTGGCAAAGTCATTAATCAGCATATTAATTACACCAATAAAGCAGGCAAAGAATTGGAGCTGCTTTACACTAAAAAGCCTTATTTGGGCTTAGATGGTGAACTAGCAGGCATAATGACAGTACTTACAGATGTTACCGAGCATCGCCACTTGCAGCGTGAGAATAAGTCAGTTCAACAGCTTCTGCAAACCATCACAGATACCATACCCGGCGGGGTATTCCAGTATGAGTATTATGACAACGGTGAGGGGTGTTATACCTATATAAGTAAGGGTGCGCAAAGTTTATTAGGTGTCACTTCACGCATGATTAACCAGCGCGGTATGACGGGATGTATTTCGCCCTTTATTGTTGATGAAGATCGCGTGCAAATCGCCAAAAGTTTTAAAGCCGCGACAAAACAAAACAAACTGATCGATATTGAGTTTCGGATAAATAATCTCGGCCAGCAAATTTGGTGTCGTTATATTGCAAATGCAGAAATTAATAAACGAGATGATAAGCAAGGTGTGCGTTGGAATGGTATCTTGCTCGATATTAGCTTACTGAAACGTCAACAAGCTGACTTGAGTAAGGCTACACAGCTTGCACATCAAGCTGATCTAGCAAAAAGCCGTTTTATTGCTACTATGAGCCACGAGTTAAGGACACCAATGTCTGGCGTTAATGGCTTTATAGAGCTGTTAAAATCATCACCGCTTGATGAAGAACAACATTATCTCGTTGAGCACATCGACAGCTCCGTTACAAAACTTCGTACATTAGTTGATGATATTTTATATTTTGCAAACACCAGTAGTGGCAAAATTGAAGTAGAGTCAAGAGAAGTTGATTTAGAAGCACACCTATGCCGTGTTATGCGTGCCCACGAATACCTCGCTAAACAAAAAGGGCTGATGTTCAATATAGTATGGCGTACTGCTGCCTATACTTTAGCTTCGGTAGATATAAGTCATTTAATGCAAGTCCTTTCTAATGTTCTAAATAACGCCGTAAAATTTACAGAGCAAGGCAAAATAAGCTGTGATGTGTTATTTGATAAACAATCATTAAAAATTGAAATATCAGATACAGGTAAAGGTATGACTGTTGAGCAGCTTGCCAATATATTTACCCCTTTTGAACAAGCAGATAACTCGATTCAACGACGTCATGGAGGTACAGGCTTAGGCTTGAGCTTGGCAAAGCAACTTGTTGAAGCTATGCAAGGTGAAATATCCATTTCAAGTACTTTTGGTAAAGGTACTAATGTGTACATCTCTATGCCGCTTAAAAAAGTCAGTAAACATAAACTGCGGTCTGTATCAGTAAATTGGGCTGTGTGCACTCAAAACCAACAATTAATAAATAATCTAGCCAGTATGGGTGTAAAGCATCATCAATTGAACTGGCCAATTGATAAAGAGGCATTTCAAGAAGCTGATAACATCCTTATAGATGAAAGCTATGTTAAACAGGTTTGGGGAGCTAATTGGCAGCAATCAATCAGTGTTGCTAACAACAACTACATTTTAGTCGCAAGCCCTAAAAAGACCCTCTTATCGACAAATTGCAACTGTCATGTTTTACCTTCAGAGCCATTATATCCAGATACATTGCGAGAACTTATAAATAGTGCTCATACTAACTCTGATGATGGCGTTCCTGTACAGAGTGTTCCGTTTCACGGACAAATATTAATTGCCGAGGATAATAAAACAAATCAGTTATTACTCGAAAAGCAATGCCAGAAATTAGGGATTAAGGCAGTTATGGTTGATGATGGTATAGCTGCACTTAGAGCCCTTGAAACAGGGCAGTATGATTTATTATTAACTGACTGTCATATGCCTGACTTAGACGGGTTTAAATTAACTGAACAGTTACGCAGTCAAGATAAATTCAAGGCTTTGCCAATTATAGGTTTTACCGCGGACGATTCTCAAGAGTGTTTAAATACAGCCTTAAAGTCAGGAATGAACTGCGTTTTATTTAAACCATATAAACTTAATGAGTTATATAATCGATTAGTCGAGTTTATAGATTTAAATAGTGAGTCTTTGCAAGACAGCAAAGATAATGCCGATATAAGCATACAAGGTATAAAAGATAAACAGCACTGGTTAAATGTATTTGGTAATGAGAATGACGCAAAAATGTTAGCGGAAGTGTTTATTGGCAGTTTGCAATCAGACTTAAGCTCGTTACAAGAAAACTTAAAAAGTCAAAATTCAGCAAAGATTTCTGCGTCAATACACAAACTTAAAGGCGCAATTGTCATGCTGCAATACCCCCCTTTGTCAGAACTTATTGTGACAACGGAAAGTAGCTTTAATCAGCAGCACGACACATTAATTGTTGAGAAGTTAATTGCTGAATTAAATGATGTCATAGATAAAATTAAGCTATGGCTATAATGAAAAAATAGGATAAATAATAAACATTGAATAGATTATTTCATTAAATCAACATATACTAGTTGGTGTTGAACATTTAACTAACTTTTAATTTTTAAGCGAGCTCTCAATGAAAGAAATCCGATCTTTTGTAAAATCTGCGTCATTATCTGAATTAGAAAAAGCAAAACAGCTAATTGACGCAGCAATCGAGAAATATACTCAACAGCAAGAAGCTAAAAAAGAAGTACTCGATTTACTAAAAGAAAAAGGACTTACATTAGAAGATCTACAGGATGTAGCAACAACAGATAAACGTACTAAGGTTAAACCAAAGTACCGCATCGAATTTAATGGCGAAATTGTTGAGTGGACAGGCCGTGGCAAACGTCCTAAAGCATTCCAAGGTGTCGATTTAACAAAACACCTCGCTTAATTTTTGCTTTAAAGAATATCAAGGGAAGCGTATGCTTCCCTTTTTTATGTCGATTATAGTCCGATAACATGAAGTACGTACTCAGACCCTACCAACAAGAGGCCGTAGCACGCACGGTTGCTCACTTTCGACAAACTGACGACGCCGCGCTGATTGTTTTACCAACAGGGGCTGGAAAAAGCCTTGTTATTGCTGAACTTGCGTGCATTGCTAAACAAAAGATTATGGTGCTCGCGCATGTTAAAGAATTAGTAGAGCAAAACGCCGAGAAATATATGAGCTTTGGCTTTAAGGCGAGTATTTTTTCAGCGGGGTTAAAGCAAAAGTCTTTAACAGAGCAAGTCACCTTTGCGAGTGTGCAATCACTGGCACGCAATACAGAAAAGCTCACTGATGCTTACTCTTTGTTGATCATTGATGAATGCCACCGTGTAAGCGGTGATGAACAAAGTCAGTACGGGCAGGTGATAGCGAGTCTAAAAAAACAAAACCCCAATCTTAAAGTACTTGGTTTAACCGCAACACCATTTCGTATGGGGATGGGCTGGGTTTATCATCATCACTATCATGGTTTTGTTAGAGGTGATAAAGATGCACCGTTTAAGAAGTGTATTTTTGAGCTACCACTGCGCTATATGATCAAGAACGGCTATTTAACGCCGCCCCATGAAGTCGATGCAGCCATTAGCCATTATGACTTTTCATCATTACCGAGTGATTCATTTGGTCGGTATAGTATTGAGAATATGAATGCGTTATTGAAAGATAATACACGCGCAACAAAAGCGATTATCAAGCAAGTTATAGAATACAGTGAACAGCGTCATGGCGTGATGATCTTCGCAGCAACCGTAATGCATGCCAAAGAAATTACCAGTTACTTACCTGAGGATAGTACAGCACTTATCACGGGTGATACTGATAATAACGAGCGTGACCGAATTATTAATCAATTTAAAGCAAAACAAATAAAATATTTAGTAAATGTATCTGTACTCACGACGGGTTTTGATGCGCCTCATGTCGATTATATTGCGATTTTACGTCCCACCGAGTCGGTCAGTTTATACCAACAGATTGTTGGTCGAGGCCTTCGTTTAAGCGAAGGAAAAAAAGACTGCTTAGTTATTGATTATGCAGGTAACGGCTTTGATTTATTTTACCCTGAAGTAGGGAGTAAAAAAGCGCAAAGTGATAATGAGCCTGTTCAAGTGATGTGTCCAGGCTGTGGATTTGCGAATATTTTTTGGGGTAAAACAGACAGCGAAGGCAAAGTGGTGGAGCATTTTGGTAGGCGTTGCCAAGGCTTGCTGAACGATGCTGAAGAACAAGTACAGTGTGATTATCGTTTTCGGTTTAAAGAATGTGAGCAGTGTGGTGAACAAAATGATATTGCTGCAAGGCAGTGTCAGTCATGTGGTACCATGATGGCAGACCCTGATGATAAACTACGAGAAGCACTAAATTTAAAAGATGCCTTGGTATTAAGGTGTAGTGGTTTGTCAGCTCAGGTGCTCGCAAAAGGGTTACTTAAAATTAGCTATTATGATGAAGATGGAGCCAGTTGTGATGAGGTATTTAACTTAGCAAATGACACCGGACGATTTATTTTTAATAAGCAATTTGGTAAGCGAGCAGCACCAGGTTTTACCCCAATAGATTGGCAAAGCGCGGAGCAAGTTGTCAATTTACAACAACAACTACTGGCCCCCGATTTTGTGATTGCGCGTAAAAATAAAAAATACGGTTGGAAAGTGGCTGAAAAGCTATTTGATTATCAGGGCAATTTTCGTAAGGCGAATCAATTAAATTGATCCCCTTACGAGATTGTGGGAATGGCTTATTCTTCTTCGGCCATCAACCCCCAACCATCGCCATAACCATTATGGCTATTAGCAATGCTTTCTAAGTATTGTTCTGTTTGGCTAAGTAAGGTGTGATCTGGCACCATCTTCACACGAGTAATTACTTCCCACACCCCTGTATCTGGGCATTTGGTTAACTCTGTTGAAGGGGCAAGTTCATCACTTGTAATGGTTTCAGCAAATTTTTCTGCTTCAGGCTTTTGTTCAAAAAGAATATAGAAATCGATAGTTTGCATACTGGTTAAATCGACACCAGCGTCAGCAATTTCAGCTAATAATTGACCGTTTTCGTCATCAGGGAAGTGCATTTAGTCGCTCATTCATTATAAATCTAGGTATTATCCGCTATTGTAGCGAAAATAATTGTTTAACGCGTACTAATTTTAACATTTCAATTATGTCAGTGGCTATTGCACTGTGCTAGTATCTTTTTGTACTCATTTTAGATTATGACTCTTCCAAAAAAGTAAGGATATTTTTTGTATACTCGGCATTTCTTTTTTGTCTTTGTGTTTATCTGCTTTTCATACAGCCAGCACGCAATTAGTGCCTCAACTGTTATTAAAGATTATAAAATTCAGGGGATCAGCGATGAGCTCGAAAAAAACGTTGAGCTTTACATTAAGCAACTGGTCGATGAAAAAACCTCCAAGGCGTTAAGGCGTCACGCAAAAAACCAAGTTGAAATGAGTTTAAAGGCGCTTGGTTATTATAAGCCGATAATCAAAATTAGTTTCGATGATGCTCAGCAGCTTTTAATTGTTGATGTTCAACGTGGTCCTGCTACCCGAATTGCAGATATTAACGTGACTATCACGGGCGCCGGTAAAGATGACGCTGAGTTCATGTCTGCCGTCAACAGCATCAAAATCAAACAAGGTGACTTTTTAAATCACGGTAAATATGAGGCCGCAAGAAAACGTATTGAAAGCCAACTATTAGACTTGGGTTATTTTGATGCAAAATGGCATGAGCATAAATTGGCAGTTTCGCTAAAAAATAATAGTGCAAAAGTCATTTTCAATGTCGATACTGGGCCCCGTTATCAGTTTGGTGACATCACAATTGGTAGTGAGACTCCAGCCGAAAAATACATTCGTTCGCTGGCTGAATTTAAACAAGGTCAGCCTTATAAAGCGACCGAGGTTTCTGATTATAACTTAGCACTGTCGAGTACCCCTTACTTTGCGAGTGTTCGTGTGTATGCAGATATTGCAAAACGTAAAAATAACCACGTGCCTGTCAACGTTGATGTATTACACAAACCTGCCAATAGTTACGAAGTGGGTGGCGGTTATAGCACTGACCTTGGACCAAAAGTCCGTTTCAAATGGACCAAGCCTTGGATCACTGAAGATGGTCACTATTTAGAAAGTAACCTTAATGTATCTGAGCGCCAGCAAGATATTTCACTTGGCTATACGGTGCCAGTTGACGACCCTAATGATGATCTTTGGCGCTTTTCTGTGGGTTACAAGCTCGAAGATGAATTAACCAATGATTTATACAGCCGTATATTAACCGGACAGTTGCAAAGGCAATGGCTAACTGAAGACGACTGGGTACGTACTGCTTTTTTAAGACGCGATTACGAGACCTATCGAATAGGGGATGAAGAACAAAGCGCAAAAATGCTGATGCCTGGTATCAGCTATGCTAAAAAAGACACCGAGGGGGGCACAACGCCTTATGAAGGCTATCAATGGATGATGTCAGTAGAGTTTGGTTTAAAAGATATGATGTCTTCAACCAATATTTTGCGCTTACAACTGCAAAATGCCTGGTTAACTACTTTTGCAGATCGCCATATGCTGTTTTTAAGAGCTAACCTAGGTGCCATGCTGGTCGATAATATAAATGATGTGCCGTTATCACTGCGTTTTTATGCCGGTGGTGATCAGAGTGTACGTGGTTTTGCCTATGAATCTATCTCCCCTGAAAATGAGGAAGGGCGCTTAATTGGTGGTAAATATTTAATGAGTGGCACTGTTGAATATAACTATCAATTTGCTGAGCATTGGCGCGCAGCCTTATTTGTCGATAGTGGTACAGCGACTAATGATTTTAGTGATCGCGTCGAAGTTGGTGCCGGTTTTGGTTTTCGCTATTTAACACCGGTTGGCCCTGTACGTATCGACCATGCTTGGGGTTTAACAAAAGAAAGTAAAAGTACCCGACTAAGTATTACTATAGGGCCTGAAATCTAATGAAGATGTTAAAAAAGATAACCAAGGTTCTATCAATCACGTTGGCAAGTCTGCTAGTTATTGTGTTTTGTTTATTATTCACCGCACCTGGTAATCACTTTATTGCATACACAGCGAATAAGTTAGTTGATGGCTTAAAAATTAACCTACCATCTGGGCGTTTTTTATATAACGATGCGTTTGATGTTCATTTTGAAAATCAAGGCATCAAGCTTGAGGCAAAGCAGCTAAAAATTGATTTATTCTGGTGGCGTTGTGATGGTATCTGCCTAGATAATTTAAGTGCCCAGTCGATTGATCTAAGCATTAAAAGCCAAGCTGTATCAACTGAGCAGAGCACTGAAGCAGAGCCTGAAGCTGAGCAAGCTGGTCAAATCAACTTACCAATGAAAGTTGCTGTTAAGCGAGTTGCAATTAATCGCTTTAATCTTGCGCATCCGAGTGCCGATGTAACAGTCAACAAATTAAACTTAAGTGGTCGCGGCGAAGCATCGGATATTACAGTGGATACACTGACCATTGCTGATGTTGCTGTGATGCTACACGAAGCAAAAGAACAGCCTAAATCAGCCCCATTAACAGAGCTGCCAGCATTACCCGCAATTGATATTACGCTCCCAATTAATGTTGAGTTAAAGCAATTTCAAATCAGTAAAGTTGCTGTTACCCCTTATGGTGCTGAAGAGGCTCAGCTTGTAGAAAATATCGAATTAGTTGCGTCTGTTAAGGGGAGCGATATTAATCTTGAAAAGCTTGCTGCAAGTTATCAGCAATGGCAATTGCACTCTAATTTAATGGCAGAGCTTTCTGGTGAAAATACAATTGAGGGAGCAGTGTCTGTAATAAGCACTGAGCATCAAGCTAAGTTATCGCTTTGGGGCCCGCTTGAGGATTTAAAGTTAGATTTAGTAACGCAAGGAACATACCCAGCAGAGTTAAAAGGGGCTGTGAACCTAAAACAAACAAATTACCCATTTGATTTAACAGGCCAGATAGCAAAGTGGCAAATTACGACAGATACACAACAGTTGCAATTATCGGACTTTGATTTAAAAGCCAAAGGCCATGCCGATGCTTATGCTGTCGATTTGAGCTTAGTCACGCAGTTAGGTGCATTACCTGCGATGACCATGAAATCGCAATTACAGGGTAGTTTAACAAACGCAAAACTTGAGCAGTTAAGCCTCAATGCTAATGACAGTAAAGCAGACATTAACGCATCAGTTGATTGGTCGAACGGGGTAAAAAGCGAGTTTAAAGGGGTTTTAAGCCACTTAAAAGCCCAATACTTAACGGATGCATTAAGCAGTGATTTATCTGGTGAATTTAATGGTTCATTTAACTTACAGGCAGGTGAGTGGCAGCTTGCCTTAGATAACACGCAATTAAATGGTTCAGTTAATGAAGTGCCTGTGACCTTGTTGTCGGATTTTGAACTTGATAGCAGCCTGCATGCGAGTTTTAAAAAACTTGAAGTGAAAAGCGGTAAAAATGAAATTGCGCTATCCGGACAAGTGGATGATGTATGGCGTGTTGACGGTAAATTGCGTTTAGATGCCAGTGGTCAAGATATCTTGCCTATGCAAGGCAAGGGCTTTGCAGATTTGAGCTTACGTGGTGAGCGTCTTGCGCCAACGGTTGATTTAAATCTAGTCCTTAATACTTTGAGTTATCAAGATATTCAGGTTGATGGTTTAACATTAAAAGGGCAATTTGATTACGCAGCAGATTGGCAAACGGATGTGTCACTGGTGCTCGATTCTGCATTGATCGCAGAGCATAAAATTAATCAAATTGAGTTAGACGCCAGTGGCGATAAAACAGATCATCATTTAACTTTTTTACTCGATGCAGATCAAGGCAAGGCATCATTTGATGTAGACGGTAAATTTAATAAAGAGACCTGGCAAGGTGCGCTAAGCCAAATTCTTGTTACCGATAATCAGGTGCGCTTTGGCACTGATAAACCGGTTAATATTCAAGTAAATACCAAAACCTTTGACTTTAATGTTGGCGCGCATTGCTGGCAAAGTGATAACTCAAAACTATGTTTTGAGACCTTGCAGCAAACTAAGCAATTAGGCCAGTTAAATGCACAGCTTGCAGCGCTATCTATTGCTGAATTTAAACACTTCTTACCCGATAACTTGAAAGTAACTGGCGATGCAAACGGAGAGTTTGTTGCTAATTGGAATAATGGTGCATTGAAAACGATTCGTGCCAATATCAAAACCAACCAGCTTGAAGCATCTTTAATTGATGACGCAAATGTTTATAAGTTACCGATAGAGGTTTTAGATATCTCGGCAATGAGCGATGCGCAAACGGGTAAACTTAATGCCACTATTGATTCATCTGTATTAGGTAAAGTAACCTCAGAGCTCAACATTGATGATATTCAAAATCAACAGACCTTAGCGGGCGACTTGGTTATTGAGAAAATTGAGTTAACAAACTTACGACCCTTTATTGCATCACTTGAGCAACTAACAGGCGACATAAAAGGCCGGTTAGCAATCGCAGGTACTTTAAAAGAGCCATTACTCAATGGTGATTTTGATGTCGAAAAAATCAATCTAGAAGGGGCAACCTTGCCGGTGTCGCTGCAAAACTCTTATGTGAACATTGCCTTTAATAACCAAAGTGCAAAGCTCACTGGCGAGCTCAAAGACACCGAAGGGGGCGCGCTTAATTTATCTGGCGGTGTTGATTGGCAGCAAGATTTACCGGACGTTGACGTGAGATTAAACGGTAAAGAGTTTTTTGTGCGTGCTCAGCAAGATGTCACCTTTAAAGTGTCTCCAGACTTAACTATGTCGTTAAAAAATAATGCGTTTAATCTTGATGGCCAAGTCGTCGTACCATGGGGACGTATTGCGATTGAAGAGCTACCAGAAGGTGCTGTGCAAGTCAGCGATGATGAAGTCATTGTTGATATTGAGCAGCAACAGTCAGAAAAAGTGCCCTTTGATTATGCAATTAACTTAAAGGTGTTGGTTGAGAATGATGTGCGCGTTGACTCGTTTGGCTTACAGTCGAAAGTTGAAGGCGACTTAAACATTAGCATGGACCAAGTTACGCCGATGATAGCAACGGGTGAGTTGAACCTAGTTCAAGGTACCTATCGTGCTTTTGGTCAAGACTTGCAAATTCGTACCGGTCAGGTGGGCTTTAGCGGCTCAATTGATAAACCGTACTTGAACATTAAGGCAATTCGTAATCCAGACAACACCTCGAATGGCGTGATTGCGGGTATTACCTTAACTGGTAATGTTGAACAGCCTTCATTAAAAGTATTCTCAGAGCCTGCGATGGACCAAGCCCAAGCATTGGCTTATTTATTAAATGGGCAACCTCTTGATGAAGGAGATAGTTCAACAGATGCGATGCTCACCCAATTATTGCTTGCCCAAGGTGTAAACCGTAGTGAGGGTGTGGTATCTAAAATTGGTGAAAGCTTTGGTTTGTCTGATGTCAGCTTAAGTTCAAGCGGCAGCGGGGATGACACCAAAGTCGAAATATCTGGTTACGTTACTCCGGGTATTCAAGTGAAATACAGTGTCGGCATCTTTGATTCACTTAGTGAAGTGGCAGTTCGTTATCAATTGTTGTCGCAATTGTATATCGAGGTCACCAGCGGCCTTTATCAAAATGTTGATATTCTTTATAAATTTGATTGGGACTAATACCTCCACTAGTGACCAAACATCGCTTTTACTTGCTTATTAGGGCATAAGTTAATAGGCTGAATTGTCAATTACTTAAAAGATAATAACAATGAAATTAAGTCTATTAACTCTGTGCCTTGGCGTAGTTCTAGCTGCACCAATTGCTGCAAAAGAAACAAGTCAAAAACGTTCTGCTGGCGAAATTATTAAAACCGCAAATAGTAGTGAGTGGCGAAAAGTCAGTGCCGAAAACGTCATTAAATTAACCTTACCTTCGGGGGCTGCTTATATCGAACTCAACGATACACTAGCGCCCATTCATGCAAATAACATGCGACAGCTTGCCAAAGAAGGGTTCTATCAAGGCCTAAGTGTATACCGATTTGTTGAAGGGTTTGTCGCGCAGGGCGGGGATGTGAGTGAAAATAAACCCGTTAAAAATGCCAAAAAAGGGTTACCCGCTGAGTTTTATCTACGCACAGAGACTCCCTTAGTGATTACAGAGCTGAAAGGGCCTGATGGCTATGCCGCTAAAACGGGCTTTTTAAATGGCTTTGCTGTGGCACAAAACCAAGACCAAACCGAAACATGGCAGGTACATTGCCCAGGAATTTTTGCCATGGCCCGCGGTAATGATATTAATTCCGGTGGTACCGAATTTTATGTCACCATCGGCAATAGCCAGCGCTATTTAGACCGTAATATCACCGTGTTTGGTCGTGTTTTAGAAGGCATGGAGCATTTTAATCTATTGCAGCGTAAAGCTACTGAAGGTCAGGCATTTAATCCCATTACAGATATGCAAGTACTAGCAGATATTAAAGACACAGATAAAAGTGAGTTTCGGGTGATGAAAACAGACTCAAATGCGTTTAAGGCCCTCATCGAGGCGCGTAAAAATCGAGTAGAAGCATGGTTTGTTGAAAGCCCTGATTTTATCGATGTTTGTGCAATGCCAATCCCAACCGAACGGATTAAATAAAGCCATGACCACCTGATAGATTATTTGATACAATATCAGTCTATTGGTTAAGAAATATAAGGGTATCGGGTGGTTAACCTAGGTCCGCTGTTCGGCGAATTAAAAACGTGTTTACGCAAAGATCAATTCATCTTCAAAAAACGCCTTCATGGTATTAAAAAAATCAACGGTGAAACTAAGCAAGCAAACATAGCGCAAAAAATAGCAGAAGATATTAGTCGTTCGCAGCAATTGCGCGAGCAACGTTTGGCTGCATTGCCTAAAGTGACCTACCCAGAGCAACTTCCTGTTAGCCAAAAGAAAGATGACATTAAACAGGCGATTGCCAATAACCAAGTGGTGATCATTGCCGGTGAAACTGGCTCTGGTAAAACGACGCAGATCCCAAAAATGTGTTTAGAGCTTGGCCGCGGTGTTGACGGATACATTGGCCACACCCAGCCTCGCCGACTCGCGGCTCGAAGTGTCGCGAATCGTATTGCTGAAGAAATGCAATGCGAGCTAGGTCAACAAGTGGGTTTTAAAATTCGTTTTAGTGACCAAGTTTCTGACAATAGCTATATTAAATTGATGACAGACGGTATTCTGCTGGCTGAAATTCAACAAGACAGATACCTAAATCAGTACGATACCATCATCATCGATGAAGCCCACGAACGTAGCCTGAATATCGATTTCATCTTAGGCTATTTAAAAAATTTACTGCCAAAACGTCCTGACTTAAAAGTTATTATTACCTCAGCGACGATTGACCCAGAGCGTTTTTCTAAACATTTTGATGATGCACCCATCATCGAAGTATCCGGTCGAACTTTCCCAGTAGAGGTTCGTTATAGACCAACCACTGAAATCAACAAAGACGAGATGGAAGCGGATGGTGACCAATTACAGGGTATTTTTGATGCCGTTGATGAGCTTTGCGATGAAGGCCCTGGCGATATTCTGATTTTTATGAACGGTGAACGAGAAATTCGCGATACCGCTGATGCGTTATCAAAGCGAAACCTCAAAGGCACGGATGTTTTACCGCTATATTCGCGTTTATCAAACGCAGAACAAAACCGAATTTTTGCGCCGCATAGCCGCCGTCATATTATTTTAGCTACCAACGTGGCTGAAACATCACTAACGGTGCCGGGTATTCGCTATGTTATCGACCCAGGTACCGCGCGCATCAGCCGTTATAGCTATCGCACCAAGGTACAACGATTACCGATTGAGCCAATTTCACAAGCCAGTGCCAATCAGCGTAAAGGTCGCTGTGGTCGTATCGAAGCGGGTATCTGTATTCGTTTGTATAGCGAAGAAGACTTTAATTCGCGCCCAGAGTTTACTGATCCTGAAATTTTACGCACCAACTTAGCCTCTGTTATTTTGCAAATGCTTGGTTTAGGGCTTGGCGACATGCAGCAGTTCCCGTTCGTGCAAGCGCCAGATAGCCGCAATATCAACGATGGTTTAACGCTACTTGAAGAACTCGAAGCCATTAAGCCAGCTAAACGTCATAAAAAGACTGAGCTTACTAAATCAGGCAGAAGTTTAAGCCGTTTACCGGTTGATCCACGTTTAGCGAAAATGGTGCTGACTGCCGATGGCTTAGGTGCACTGCGTGAAGTGATTATTATTGTTGCGGCATTGTCGATTCAAGACCCAAGAGAGCGACCACAAGAAAAACGCGGTGCAGCGGATGAAAAGCATGGCCGTTTTGATGACCCTGATTCAGACTTTATCGCCTTTTTAAATCTGTGGAATTACCTTGAAGAGCAGCAATCTGAATTGAGCAATAGCCAGTTTAGAAAGTTATGCCAAAAGGACTTTTTAGCCTATATGCGGATCCGCGAATGGCAAGATATTGTTTATCAGCTATCAACGGTATGTAATGAAATGGGCATGAAGGCCACTACAAATGTTGCTGATAGCGAGCGAATTCATCAATCTTTATTAAGCGGTATGTTAAGTCATATTGGTTTTAAAGATGAAAAACAAATTTATAAAGGCGCCCGCAACAGCCAATTCCATATTTTCCCAGGTTCAGGATTATTTAAAAAGAGCCCAAAATGGATTATGTCGGCAGAGCTTGTTGAGACCAGTAAGCTTTATGCGCGGATCAACGCGCGCATAGACTTGAAATGGGTTGAAGGCTTTGCACAGCATTTAGTAAAGCGCAGCTACAGTGAACCGCATTGGGAGAAAAAGCCGGGTGCAGTTATCGCGTTTGAGCAGCAAACCTTGTATGGCCTATTAATTGTTAATAAGCGCCGCTGTGTATACAGCAATATTGATCCTAAAGTAAGTCGCGAGTTGTTTATTCGCACCGCTTTAGTAGAGCAAGAACTGGGTCAAAATGAAGGCTTTTTACAATATAACCAAGAGTTAATTGAAGATATTCAGGTTCTTGAAAATAAATCTCGCCGCCGTGATATTTTAGTTGATGAACAAACCCTGTTTGAATTCTACGACAAGAAAATTCCACAAGATGTAAATAATCGTGCCGCGTTTAATAAGTGGTGGAAAGGGCAAAAGCAAAAAGATAAGCGCTTTTTGCATATGTCTCGAGAAGAATTAATGCAGCATGGTGCTGATCATGTTACCGAGCTTGATTACCCAGATACTTGGCAGCAAGAGAACTTGTTGTTACCACTGGCTTATCACTTTGATCCAGGGCAAGCCGTTGATGGTGTTGCGGTACAAATTCCAGTTGCACTGTTAAATCAAGTACAAGAAACTGGCTTTGATTGGCATATTCCTGCATTTAGGCATGAGTTAATTTGTGCGCTTATCAAGTCGCTACCAAAAACGATCCGTCGCAACTTTGTGCCAGCGCCAAACTACGCCGATGCGGTACTTGCTGCAATCGAGCCGATGCAAGGCAACTTAATTGATGCAATTAGTACGCGCTTATTACGTATGACAGGTGTGCGTGTTGAGCCAGATGCATGGGATTTATCAACCCTTGCTCCGCATTTACGCTTACAGTTTGAAGTACGCGATGAACACGATAAGTTACTCGCTCGCGGGTTAAATCTATCTAAACTAAAAGCCCAGTTACAAGGTAAGGTAACGGATACCTTATCGAAAGTAGCCGACAAGGGTATAGAGAAAGCTGATTTGACCGAGTGGAGCTTTGGTGAGTTACCGAGCTCTTACGTGAAAAAGCAAGGTCAATACGAAATCAAAGCGTTTCCAGCGCTGGTGGATAAAAAAGACTCAGCAGCGGTTGAGTTATTTGATAATGAACACAAAGCACAGCAGGCGCACCAACAAGGTTTACGTCGCTTAGTGTTATTAAACGTGCCATCACCAATTAAGTATTTACAACAAAACTTACCGAACAAATCTAAATTAGGTTTGTACTTTAATCCGTTTGGTAAGGTCAATGACTTAATTGATGACTGTATCGCTGCAGCCGTCGATAGCCTATTAACTAAATACGGCAACATTCGCACTGCAGATGCGTTTGAAAAGGCAAAAGAACAAATTCGCGGCGAGCTCGGTGATACGGTTGTTGAGATCGCTACCCAAGTAGAGCAAGTGTTGAGTATTGCTCATGGCTTAAATAAACGTATGAAAGGACGCGTTGATTTAACCATGATCACGGCGCACGGTGATATTAAATCACAGTTACAAAGCTTAGTTTTCAAAGGCTTTGTTAGCCAGCACGGCGCAGCAAAAATGACGGATTTAATTCGTTACTTAAAAGCCATTGAACGCCGCTTAGAAAAGCTCCCTGTTGATCCTAATCGTGATAGGTTGTGTGTGCTTGAGCTTGAAAAAGTAGCTGAGCAATATCAAAAATTAGCCAATAAAATTCCTAAGGGTATGCCAATTCCTGAAGAGATCAGTGCGATATTTTGGATGCAACAGGAGTTACGTGTTTCTTTATTTGCACAAACACTAGGGACGCCTTATCCTGTATCTGCTAAACGTGTTTTAAACGCAATCAAAGAATGTGAGTTATAATACTAAGGAATGGGCAATAGGTTAGCGCCTCTTTGCTTTAAGTTACAAACACAGATGCTAAAAGGAGATTATGTGGGCATTGAAAAGGAAAGACCGATCTCAGTTCCTGAGCGTACGGTAAATCGACCGCGTCCAACCATTTTGGTCGTCGATGATGAATATTTTAATTTTGAAATGCTCAAAGCAAGCCTTGGGGATGAGTTTTCATTAAGTTATGCAAACTCAGGCGCATCGTGTTTAACTTCAGCCATTGCAGAGCCGCCAGATGCTATACTACTCGATGTGTGTATGCCGGGTTTAGATGGTTATGATACTTGCCGCTTACTAAAAAACACCCCAGAAACAGAGCAGATTCCTGTTGTCATGGTGTCTGGCCTTGAAACCGAGCTTGAACAAAAAGCGGGGTTTGATGCCGGGTGCGACGCCTATGTAGTGAAGCCTTTTTCTGTTAAAACATTAATAGAGAAAATAAAAACACTGGTATAGGAGGCCATATGTTTCATGAGGAGAAACGCGACTTTCGCCGCATGCAAATTCATACCCCTGCAAAACTGATCCCATTAGATGTTGTTAATGGTGAAGAAATTCAGGCTATGTGCACTGATTTAAGTGCAACAGGGCTGGCAATTCACCTTGATGAAGTTTTAGAAATAGGCAGTCTGTATCGGGTGTTAATTGCCTCGACTAGCACGGCGATTACTTCATTTGATGCGACAGCCCGTGTGATTCGAGCAACCAAGGAGCAAGATGGCTCCTTGAGTGCCGGTTTAGAAATTGTAAGTTTTAACTAGTAAACCTTACAGATCAGGCCTTTAAGATAAAAGCCTTCTGGGTAGCTGCCAGCAATTGGGTGGTCGGCAGCTTGGTTTAATCGTTCCATGATCAACAAGTCTTTACCTGCATCAAGGGCAGCATCCGCAACCACTTTTTGAAATAAATTTTGTTCCATTAACCCAGAGCACGAGAAAGTGAGTAAGGTTCCACCTGGTTTTAAGATTTGCATCGCAATCATATTAATATCTTTATAACCACGACATGCACCGGTTAGTTGCGCTTTGTTGTCAGCAAATTTTGGTGGATCCATAACGATAGTATCAAATTGCACACCTTCATCACGGTATTGGCGCAATAACTTAAAGACATCTTGTTTCACGAAATCAACTTTAGATAAATCAAGGTTGTTATGCTCAACGTTACGCTTAGCGGTATCAAGTGCTGGCTGTGACACATCGACGTTAGTAACGTGCTTACAACCGCCACGCAAAGCATAAAGCGAGAAAGTACCTGTGTAGCTAAAGCAGTTTAATACTGTTTTGCCTTTAACGAAGCGCTCAAGAGCTGCACGGCTATCACGTTGATCTAAGTAAAAGCCAGTTTTGTGGCCTTCAAGAATGTCTACTTCGAGTTTTAAGCCATTTTCTTCAATGATGACTGGCTCTGTTGGTTCTTTACCCCAAAGTAGGCCCTTGATTGGCTCAAGGCCTTCTTTTGTACGAACATCAACGTCCGAACGTTCATAAATATCGCAGCCTGGGAAAATGGCCATAAGTGCAGCAACAATTTCACCTTTATGGCGCTCTGCACCGGCACTAAGCAGTTGGCACACCAGTACATTATCAAATTTATCGATAGTGATGCCTGGCAAGTAGTCAGACTCAGCAGCACTTAAACGAAAACCTGTTAAGCCGCCTTCGCTGATCACCTGTTCGCGCGCAGCATAGGCACGGCGCAAACGTTTTTCAAAAAATGCTTGGTCAATGATTTCGTTTTGATCGAAGCTCCATACGCGAGCACGAATTTGCGATTGCGGGCTGTAAGCTGCAATCGCTAAAAACTTACCGTCATTGTCATAGATAGTGACAGTGTCACCTAGTCCTGGCTTACCTTTTACTTTTTTAATGGCTTTAGAGAACACCCAAGGGTGTTTTCTTTTTAATGATTTTTCTCGTCCAGCTTGCAGGTAAATAGCAGATGACATAGGGATTCTCGCGTCAAACAAAAGGGGGCATAGTTTAATGAAGCACTGGCAAACATACAATGAATGTTTTGAACAAATCCAGTAAGCACGCTAAAGTAAGCATAATTTCAATCAGTTAATGGTGATAGCCAGTATATGCAGCCAGAAATAGACTTTGCAGCTTTAGAAACTCAGTGTCGAGACTTTATTTTGTCTTTACTCCATGCCGATGTCGCACACGATATTAGTCATATTGAGCGAGTAGTGAGGGTTGCAAAACAATTATGTATTGCCGAGCAGGCAGAAATGGCTGTGGTGTTACCCGCAGCTTGGTTACATGATTGTGTTGCGGTTGCTAAAAACCACCCAGACAGGGCAAAAGCATCGACCATGGCTGCAGATAAGGCGTTAAGCTTTTTAGCTTCAATTAATTATCCTGAGCAGTATTTTAGTGCTATTCATCATGCTATTGCGGCACATAGCTTTAGTGCCAATATCAAAGTCCAAAGTGTCGAAGCGCAAATTGTGCAGGATGCAGATCGAATGGATGCATTAGGTGCAATTGGTGTGAGTCGCTGTATGAAAGTAGGGGGCTCAATTGGTCGCTACTTGTATCATAAAGACGACCCATTTTGCTTAAACCGCGAACCTGACGATACAAAATACACCCTCGATCATTTTTTCATTAAGTTGTTGCACATTAGCGAGAGTATGAACACGCCATCAGCAAAAGATGAAGCCGAAAGACGTACAGCTTACATGCTCGAATTTTTAGAGCAGTTAAAAACCGAAATTGGTGAGTAACATGGCTATTCCATCTTTACGTGGTGTTGATCATTGCCACTTAAATGTTGATGATTTAGCGGCTGCTCTAAAGTGGTATCAGCAAGTACTTGGCTTTAATGTTGTACCAGAGCTTGCTTTTTGGGATGAAGGAAAAGGGCCTTTAACTTTAGAAGACCAAGCAAAGACAATTCGTTTAGCACTCTTTGAAGCAGACGGTAGAAGCAAAGGTATTGCCTTTGGCGCAAATGCAGAACAGTTTTTAGCATGGCTTGAGCATCTCGCTCAGTTTGATATTAAAACATTTGTTGCTGACCACGGTGTTACTTATTCAATGTATTTCAAAGATTGTGTTGGAAACAGCCATGAAATAACCTCCCATGATTATGAAGCTATAAAATCAGCTCTTACCTAAAGGTATTAATAAATGCACTTTTCATAGTGTATTTTAACCTTCATGCCACTTCGCCTTATAAAAATCAAGAAATACATTTTTCACTATCCTTCATACGGCGTTTTCACTCATTCCTATGTTGTTATTGACTTTCAATTAATTTCATTTTAATTCGATGTTTTTCATTTTATGTTTTTTATTTGCGATTCTTTCGTTTTTGAACCTTAATTACTTGGTGGTTTATATTTTTTGGTTCTTTATTGCTACTAAAGGATAAGTCCACAGAATCTAGAAATAAACTTTTATCACTTACAGGAGCTAGCATGAGAAAAATGACAATAAAATTGGCAGTAGTCGGTATGTTGAGTAGTTGGAGTGTCCTGGCTAATACGGTTGAAGACAGGGCCGCGTCGATTTGGTTTAACTTTAATGATGTAGGTCGCGGTAACACGATCATGCAGGATGTGTATGTGCCTAGCAATGGACTTACTAAGTACACCTATTATTCAGTGCTTAACTGGAATGCGGGCATGGAAGGTGGGGGCTATGCTGGCATACAAGATCACCCTGATGGCCGCAATTACATATTTTCCATATGGGATCCGCGCAGCTCTTCAAAGCCAATTGTAGCCCGCTATCTTGGTCATGGTACTGAATCTGAAAATTTTGGCGGTGAGGGTACAGGGCTAAAAACATGGAACTTTGATTTAGGGTGGCAAGCTAACCAATGGTATACCTTAGTGGCAAAGGCATGGCCGGTAGGTTCACATACTCATTTCGGCTATTGGGTGCATGATCAGGCTGCTGGAGAATGGTCGCACTTGGTGACCATGGATTACCCTGTAGCTGATGTACGTTTTGAAACGACAACAGGGTCATTTGTTGAAGATTGGTGGTATAGCGGCGAAAACGCGAGAACTGTGAGGCTCAAAAATGGCCATAAAAAGCTCGAAAATGGTAGCTGGATTGGCTTTGATTCTGCAAATTTTAGTGTTGTCCAACACCAACCAAAACGTAATTACGACAATAACTATGATGCAAGCGCAAACCCAAGTTATTTTACTATGACAACTGGCGGGACAACCTCACCTACGTTAAGTATTAGCAATCAAACCTGTACGGATGCATATGGTAACTTGACAGCGTTTTGCGGGAGAAATTCACTTTTTCCGTTAACAAGAAACAATGTAGCGGATACCCCCAATCAACCTAATATTGAGTTCACCATCACTGATGCCACTACGCGAAGCGTAAGTTGGCAAGTGCCGCAAACGAGCACACCTCAATTTAGCTATTCTGTGATGATAAACAACGTACTCGTTGCATCAGCAAGCCAGCCAGAAAAGCGCCAAGTAGATATTATTGCGAGTGAAAATGACAACGTTATCATTACCCTCGAAGATATTTTCGGTCGAACAGTTTCGCACTCAGCGACTGTCACGATTGATAATACGTCAGCACAACACTACCTGATCGACAGCGCCACATTGACGGTAAGTTCTAACTCGCAATCAGAGCCTTATCATGAATTGGCAAACGCATTTGATGGAGACAAAACCACGCTGTGGCACACCAGTTGGTCAACTCCACAAGTGCCTAGTTACCCTCACGATGTCATCATTGATCTTGGTAAACACTATGAGTTATCAGAGCTTCATTATACGCCACGCGCTGTGGGCGAAAATGGATCAATTGCAGACTATGAAGTGTATGTAAGTCATGATGGTGTAATCTATGATGAATTAGTTGCTACGGGTACTTGGGATGCCAGCAAACAAGGCAAAGTGGTTGCACTTAATAATACGCAAACGCGCTTTATAAAATTGGTTGGCTTGTCAGAAGTAAACGCGAATATATGGGCAAGTGCGGCAGAGATTGAGCTATATCACACTGGAAAACTTGATAGTTCGAGCTTTGTTGTGAGTAGCGACTCGCAGGCAGAGCTTGGCGAAGAAATTATCTACGCCTTTGATAATAATCCAGCCACCATTTGGCACACGAATTGGTCTGGCAGCACAGTGCCTGAGTACCCTCACTCGGTTGATATAGACTTAGGTAACCCGCAAAGCTTTTCAAAAATCACCTATCTACCAAGAACCATTGGCGTAAACGGCACTATTGCAGACTATGAGGTGTATGTGAGTGACGATGGTATCAACTTTGGCTCACCCATCGCTGTTGGTACATGGGCTGCGAATACACAAATCAAGCAAACACAGTTTGCACCTGTTACTGCACGGTATATTCGTTTAGTCGCACAAAGTGAAATTAATGGTCGCATTTGGGCAAGTGCAGCAGAGATTGCTGTTTATAAGTAATTGATACCATATAAGAGATAAGGGCTCAAAAGAGCCCTTATCCAACATTTTAATTAATGTTAACTCCTTGCAGAGTAAAGCTATATTCATACTCTGAAGCTGTCAGCGTGTATTCTGGCAGTGCTGTTGTATGCCAACTGTTAACGCCGCCAACACCCATTTGCCCATAATCAATATTCAGTGATACGAGTGGACGAGGCTGAAGTTCACCGGAATGTGTTTGGCTTCGTCGCATGCCGGGGTCTAGATCACTGATCCTGTAGTGTAAAGCACTCATACCAAAATGAGGTGCACCAGTAATTCTTAATCCTATACCTTGCTGATTGGTCAAGTGAAGCCAGCGTACTTGCGTTTTATAGCCACTTTCTTGCGGTCTGATGTAAGGATGATATTGCTGTGACACTTTAGAGTGATATAAACCAACATGTGCTGCGGTATGTCGATCACGATAATTTTCCTGTGGTCCCCGGCCAAAGTAGGTAATATTGTTAAGCTCGGCAAATAATTCCAAATTCATACCGACGCGAGGGAGCATAGGCATGTCTTGCATAGATGAACTGAATTTGTAATCGACCTTTACTTTGCCATCAGCTGTGATGATATAAATAATATTTAATTTTCCAGAAACATCTGGCACATCAAACTCAGTGGTAACAACAACTTTGTTTTCAGCTTCTACTAAAGAGAATTTTGTACGCTGTTGACGCTCTGAGGCGTATTTCCAAACCCTTAGCTTATCTTGCCAATTTCCGCCGAAGTCATTATCAGTAGGAGCGCGCCAAAAGTTGGCTCTGGCAGGTGTTTTAATTAATTCAACCTCGTTAAAGCGATAGCCTGTTAACTCTGCTCGCGCGTGATTAAATCTTACTACAAAGTTATTACCAATAATCTCGCTATCGGTAACGGTTCGATAAACATTGAGTTTTCTTAAATCAGTTTGTTGTTCTTTCGCACGTACTTTTTGTACTAAAAATTGCTCTTTTGCGATTTCAAAACTTTTTCCTATTAGTGGCTCATTAAGCCGCGTCACCACACTTATATTCAAAAATACTTCATCATTGATTTCTTTTGGAATTGAATAGTTAAGCGTGAAGTTAGCGGATTGCTGTGGTGGTATTTCAAGTTTATTGATGCGGCCTTCTTTAAACACCTTACCATTGCTCATCAATTGCCAATTTAAACGGTAATGGTTGAGGTTTTTGAAAAAGTTTTCATTAAATACAGTTAGCTCTTTGTCATTGAAAGAAAACAAAACAGATTGATGAACTTTTTTAATTTCATGAAGAGCAGGCTCCGGTGTGCGATCAGGTAAAACAATACCATTTAGAAGAAAATTACCATCTGAAGGAGTGCCTGGAACACCAAAATCCCCACCGTAAGCATAGAAAGTTTTGCCCTCAGAGCTGGTGGTTTGTATACCTTGATCAACCCAGTCCCAGATAAAGCCACCTTGTAACTTGTCGTACTTACGTATTTGATGCCAAAAGTCAGCAAAGTTACCCACACTATTGCCCATAGCATGCGCATACTCACTCATGATCATACTGCGCTCAGGGTTTGACTCTGCATACTCTTTTAGATATTGCGGAGTAGGGTATTGAGGTACATAGAGATCGGTATTCCATTCAAAAACAGCGCGTTCGTACTGGATAGGACGAGATGGGTCGCGAGATCTTACCCAATCATAACCATGATAAAAATTGTAGCCATTACCAGCTTCATTGCCAAGTGACCAAATAATTACTGAAGGATGATTTTTTGAACGTTCGACCATGGCCGAAATTCGTGCAAGATGGGCTTTTTTCCAGTCGGGGTTATTTCCTAATGTGTGGCCCTTTGCCAAATTATAATACATGCCATGTGATTCAATATTGGCTTCATCAACCACATAAATGCCGTATTTATCGCATAATTCGTACCAGTAAGGATCGTTAGGGTAGTGAGCGAGTCTCACGGCATTAATATTGAATTGCTTGAATAGTTTTATATCCAATTCCATGCTTTCTCGGGAAACGGCATGCCCTGTAATAGGGTCATGCTCATGCCGGTTGACCCCTTTGATCAAAATAGCTTGGCCGTTAATAAGCAGTTGGCCATTTTTAATTTCTGAGGTTCTAAAGCCAATCTTTTTCTTAACGTATTGACTTAACAGCTTCTTATTATCAAAAAGTGATATGCTTAATTCGTAAAGAGTGGGCGATTCAGCAGACCAGGCTTTTATATTTTTAAATTGTTTGTTGAATTGAACTGTTTGGCTGAGCTCTTTTTTGGCTAAAGTTTGCTGGGTTTCGAAAATGATTTCATGGTTAGGATTTTTGAGCTGAATTTGCAGTGTCTGCTCTTTATTTGATGGGCTTAAATCAACAGCAAGGTTTAGATTTCCATCTTTGTAGTTATTAACTAAGCCGGCATTTACAAACACATCTTCAATATAATCTTTAGGTGTATAGTACAGGTATACATCACGCTGGATCCCGGAGATCCGCCAAAAATCTTGAGCCTCTAAATAACTACCATCGCTCCAGCGAAACACTTGAACTGCCAGTGTATTTGACCCTGACTTTACATAATCAGAAATATCAAATTCTGCAGCGGTTTTACTTCCTTGGCTATAGCCTATCTTATGTCCATTTACCCAAAGGTAGAACGCTGATTTAACGGCGCCAAAATGTATAATTACTCGCTTATCAGTCCACAGCTCATCTAAATTAAATGTTCTACGGTAATGGCCAATTGGGTTGTCGTGCTGTTGAATAAAAGGCGGGTTTTTCGCAAAAGCGTAGGGGTGGTTAACGTATATAGCACGATCATAACCTTGCAACTCCCAATTTCCTGGCACTTTAATTGTTGACCAATCACTATCATTAAAAGTAGGGCTCTCAAAGTCTTTCAATCTTGATGCGGGGTTCTTAGATAAATGAAAACGCCAGATACCATTTAAATTCAAATAGTTTTGCGCTTGATCTGGCGCTTGTAAATTTGTAACGGTGAAGGGAAAAAAGCTTGCCCTAGCGGGTAATTTATTTATTCCGACAACTTTTGGATTTTCCCAATCATTGCTAAGTGCTGCAAAGGCACAGTTAGACCAAAGACAGACGATTAACATTCGTTTGATTAAACTAACACGGTTATTTATTAAGTTAATCATAAATTGATTTACCTGAATTTTGTTTCATAATATTTCAAATTAGATTATCAGTCTTTCAAAATATTTCAAATATGCTTTATTGTTTTATTTGTAAAAATTAAAAAGAATCATGTTGAAGTTGAAAGTCCAACTCTTGTCAGTCAAAAATGGCTGCTTTGGCTGATAATAGATTCAATTTTGTTACTTTACGCTTATCCTGCTTCTAGTGAAGTACCTTACTTACGTAGTTCCTTTTTCGAATACTTTCGATTTAAGCCCAAATATTTTCCCTTTAGTTCCATATTGATTGATCGTTGATTTTTAACTAGTTTTTTATCTAGCGATAAAAATGCGACCATTTAATTAAAATAAAATGAAAGTTTTATTGTGTTTTCTATTGATTTTTTTCTTTCGAAAGGTGTAAATTAATTGTTATACATCTACAGATGTTCTTTCATGGAATAACTAATTCGGAGAAGTGCAATGGTAAATTACAATAAGAAGTACCTAAGCTTGCTCATAGGTTCGATACTTTCGACCTCCTCAGCAGTCGCATTAGCGGCAAATGAGCAAGACCCACAACTAAAAGAGACTGACGATGATGCTGTTGAGGTAATTGAAGTTCGCGGTATTCGTAACAGTTTGAAAGAATCTTTATTTATTAAGCAAAACTCAATACAGGTTGTTGATGCAATTGTTGCTGAAGATATCGGTAAGTTTCCTGACCAAAACGTAGCCGAAGCATTACAACGCATTTCGGGTATTACGATTACGCGTAATGCCGGAGAAGGGCAAAATGTCACAGTGCGTGGTTTAGGTGGGGACTATAACATTACAACCATAAATGGCCGACGTATGGCTTCAGAGCATAGTAGCCGTGACTTTAATTACGACTTGATTGCAGCTGAGCTGTTAGGTGGCGTTGAAGTATATAAGTCTCCCGTTGCACACACTCAAGAAGGGGGAATTGGATCTGTTATTAATATCAAAACACGAAGACCGATGGATTTTGATGGCTTCACGGCATCAGGTTCTATAAAAGGTATTTACGAAGATCGAACCGAAGATGTAACACCTCAAGCTTCATTTCTATTAAGCGACACGTTTTTCGACGACACATTTGGTGCCCTTTTCACTGCAGTTTATTCTGAGCGAACTTTAAGGATCGACAGTTATGAAGGTGAAGGCTTTTGGAATGAAACAACGGAGTCAGATATTACGGTTCGCCAAGATGTGAATGGTGATGGGGCATTTGATCCGTTAGTTGATAACGAGTGGGGCTCAATCATACCTGGCTATATGCGTTATGGTAACCAAGAAGATACTCGTGAGCGTATTGGCGGAAGTTTAGCATTACAATGGATCCCGAACTCTGACTTTGAAATGAATTTTGATAGCATTTATTCATCATATAAAACGGATGCAACAGAGTCGCAAATTTCGTTTGTTACATATGATGAAAGTTGGACCGAAGGCATACCTGGCGTTAAAGATGTTGGTTTTAATGATGAGGGTTTAGTTAATAAAATGACTTTATTTGGTACTGGAGCGATGGCTGAAATACTTAATGTATCGTCGCCTCGAGTTACCGAAACGTATCAAGTTGGTGTGAATGCAAAATGGTTTGTTGCTGATAACTTTAGTGTTGCATTTGATGTTGCGCACTCGAGTTCAGAAAATAAAAATGATGGTCACAATAGATACATTGTAGCACGTGGTTTTGTTGATGAAATTATGCTGGATAAATCAGGTAATAACCTTTTACCTGATGTATCAATTTCTCCTAACCTAACTGCGAACTCTCCTTTTGGCGCCCACTACAGCTATAACAGTGGAACAGGTGTTAAAGATGTCGTAAATGAACTTCGTATTGACGCACAGTGGATGCCAAATGTTGATTGGATCAAATCAATCGATTTTGGTTTAAATATTGGTGATCAAACGAAGACTACAAATGTTAATTCGTCAGAAAATGCCAGTGCATTTAGTAATGCTGGAGCGCAACTTGATTCTGAACGTTATGATCACTTCAGCGTAGATTACTCATCAGTTGAAAATATTAACGGCTTTGACCTATTTAGACTCCCTGAAAGTGTGTTAATTGATGGTGACTTTGAGAACTTCTTTAAAGGTGAACCCGGTCAGCACCCTAGTCCGTGGCCTCGTTTTGACTACGATGAGTTATTCGCATTTTATGAATCTATTAGTCCGGAAGCTGCTAATCAGTTAATTAAAGCGCTTCCGCGCCCTAAAGACTCATATGAAGTAAATGAGCAAACCAATGCAATTTACGCATCCGTGAATATAGAAGACAAAGTTTTTGGCTTTCCTTATGCTTTAAATTTAGGTGTTCGGGCTATTGAAACAACTGTAGGTAGCCAAGGTTATTCACTTAATTTAGACAAAGTTGTATTTGTTCCTGATAAACAAGGTAATCCAAGCTACGAAGGTAAAGTTGAAGATTATCAAGATATTGTGGAATTTGAGGATACGTATACGGATGTATTACCAAGTTTAAATCTAAAACTAAATTTAACAGATACTTTATTACTTAGAACAACAGCTTCAAAAGCAATTACTCGCCCAAGTATCCAATCACTCAAGGCTTGGAGTTACATCAACTTCAATAAAATGGAATATCACGCCTCAAATCCTGGACTCGAACCGCTTCGTGCTAATCAAGCAGATTTAGCTCTTGAGTGGTATTTTTCTGAGAATGGTGCACTCACTGCTGTTTATTTTTATAAAGATATCGAGTCATTTGTCATAAATGGTGAAAATGGATCAATAGATATCAATGGAGAAACCTTCAAAGTACAGTCATCTATCAATGGTGACGGTGGAGGTACCATTGAAGGTTATGAGATTGCGTATCAGCATGCCTTTACGGAATTACTACCAGCGCCATTTAATAATTTAGGGGTGCAACTTAACTACACCTATGTTGACTCAGGGTATGATCAGGTTCCTCAAGATCATCCTGAATACGACTTTAGAAGCCTTGGCCTTCCTTATCAAGGAATGTCCGAGCATTCTTATAACGCAGTCGTGTACTACGAGACGGATGAGTTTCAATTACGTTTTGCCTATAACTGGCGCGATGAATATGTTGCAAATGCAGATGCGTGGGGCGGCCCGCAGTGGGTTGCAGACTATGGCCAGTTAGACTTCAGTGCTAGTTACGATATTACTGAATCAATCAATTTAAATGTTTCAGGTAATAACTTAACCAATGAACGTGGCTGGCATTATATCTCTCGCTCTGATCAGGTTCATAAACTTGATAGCGCTGGGCGCCTATTTACCTTTGGGGTTAATGTCAGGTTTTAATAGCAGTAGATAAATTCACGGTAATAGTTGTATTGCCTAATTTAAAAAGAATAAATATAAGTGAGTAAATTTATGAGCTTAACAAATAAATTATCTGTGCTCAGTATTGCGGTAATAACAGCAACACTGTTCGGTTGCGGGACCGAAGAGCCTGAAGGCTCAGTTGGATCTACAGGAAAGCAAGTTGTTGCAACCCCAGGATCGATTGATCGAGCCCCTTCAGTATGGTTGCGCTTTAATGATAACGCGGCTGGGGACATAATCATGCAAGATGTGTATATCCCGGCAAAAGGTTTAACACCATATACATACTATTCGGTTCTAAATTGGAACGCAGGTATGGAAGGGGGCGGTTATGCTGGCATACAAGATCATCCCGATGGCCGTAATTTTATATTTTCTTTGTGGGACCCTTCAAATGGTGAACCTATCACTGCACCATATCAAGGTGCAGGTACTAAAGTAGAAAACTTTGGTGGCGAAGGTACAGGGTTAAAATCATGGAATTTTGAACTTGGATGGCAGCCTGATCATTGGTATACGCTGGTGGCTAAAGTTTGGCAAAAAGATGGCCATACGCAATTTGGCTATTGGTCAATGGATAAAGAAACGGGTATTTGGACACATATAGTCACCATGGATTACCCAGTTGAAAATGTCTACTTTAATAGCAATACAGGCTCGTTTGTAGAGGATTGGCTGGGGACGGGCGATCAAACCCGCACTGCATTATTTACCGCTGGTCATAAACGTCAGTTGGATGGTTCTTGGGCAGGGTTTACTAAAGCAGATTTTAATGTCATTCAAGAGGAAGCAACTGCAGCATACAATGAAAGCTATGATGCGACATCAACGAGTGAATATTATCGGATGAGCTCTGGCGGCAGTATTTCTCCTGATGAAATTGAAGCAGCAGATGTATTATCTCGTCCTTATTCTTCTTTCTCACCGCAAAATAGCCCTTTGGCAGCAACGATTGACTCTATTGATACTCAAAGTATTCGTTGGACAATTCCGGCAACATCTACGCCTATGTATAAATACACGGTTATCGTCAATGGTGAGGTGGTTAGTAGCGGGCAAGATTTATCAGTGCGTGAAGCAAGTTTCAGCGCGATTGCAACAGATGCTGTCGTTGAGTTACAACTTGAAAACATTCTTGGCAAAGTTACTAGTTATACAGGCACTGTAGCGGCTGGACTTACAAATAATGATGATACAGTATATTTTGATACTGAATCAGAGCCTTTAATTAGTGGTGAAGCTATGACAATTGACGCAATGAGTAAAGGAGAAACGCGTCTGTATGAGGTCATGGCTATAGATTCTGCAAATAAACTAACCGTAGAACTAAGTGGTAATGCTGGTGATGCAGATATTTATGTCACTGCAAAAGAAGCTGCTAACCCTGATAATGCAGAAGGTATCGGCTATGGTGGCACGAGCAATGAAACTTGTATCGTTGCTGTAAATGTTCGTAAAGAGACGCCTTATACAATCCTCGTTGTTGCACGCTCTGATGTTGAGGGTTTGAGTTTAACTGCTACACATGATGGCGAAGAAAATGGCATGCTAAATAGTGCTAATTTTGTAGTCACGGGCAACACACCTGCACAACCGGGTAATGACTTAAAATATGCCTTTGATGGCGATGATTCAACCATGTGGCACACCTCTTGGGGTGATGATATGCAAGAGTATCCTCATGAAGTTGTTATCGATTTAGGCGAAACAGTTGATGTAAATCGCTTTGAATACACGCCACGCCAAGACGGCGGACGCAACGGAACGATTGTCAGCTTTGAAATTTATGTTTCAGAGTCGTCAGTTGATTATGGTGAAAAGGTTCATTCAGGTACCTGGGCTGATAACACTAACTTGAAATTAGAAGTCTTTGGCCCAGTAACAGGTCGATTTGTTAAATTTATCGCTTTAGAAGAGCGTGGTGGTGGTGCATGGGCTTCAGCTGCTGAACTGCGAGTAGGCATTGATGATGGCAACGTATATGAACCTATTGATGGCTCAGGCACAGGTGATGAAGGTGAACCTGTCGAAGAGCCTGTTACTGAAGCAGTCGAAGTAAATAGTACGCTTTTAGATAATACGACATTTAGCTACTCTTCAACATCTCCTGCACAACCAGGCAATGAGTTGGCGCTTGCTTTTGATGGTCAAGATAACACGCATTGGCATACCAATTGGGATGATACATCCGTTGTATACCCACATGAGGTGGTCATTGACTTAGGTGAAAACTATGCTGTAAACCGTTTTGATTATGCGCCACGAGATGGTGGCGGTAATGGCACAGTGGTGCAGTATGAGTTATATGTAAGCGAAGACGAGCAGGCTTTTGCTGACGAACCTGTATCAAGTGGCAGCTTTGCTGATAATGGCGATGTTAAAACGGTTACGTTTAATGATGTAACTGGACGTTTTGTTAAGTTTGTTGCACTCGCAGAGCGTGGAGGAAATCCTTGGGCGGCAGCAAGAGAATTAAATGTGGGAGTTAATTTAACTCAGGCAATTGACATGAGCACAGTTTCTGCAACATCAAGTTCTGCAGCTGAGGTTGGAAATGAACTTGAGCTTGCATTCGATGGTGATATTGACACGCACTGGCACACATCATGGAGTGACAGTTCTGTCACTTACCCACACGACGTTGTTATTGACTTAGGGCAGTCTTATGAGGTTGCTCAATTTGACTACACGCCTCGTCCAGGTGGCGGTAATGGTACTGTTGTTAAATATGAAGTGTACGTAAGTGAGACAGCAACTGAATTTGGTGAGCCTGTTGCACAAGGTGAATGGGCTTCGAATGGTGATGTAAAATCAGCCATTCTTCCAGCGACAAATGGGCGTTACGTTAAATTTGTTGCACTTGAGGAGCAAGGTGGTGGTGCTTGGGCATCTGCGGCAGAGTTCTCTATTCGTGTAAATCCATAAACTGTTTTAAGAGGAGCACTATTCGTTATAACGAATAGTGCTTTTTTTGTGGGAAAGAAAATGAACAATCACAGAATAAAAACAGCTGTTTTATCGCTTTTTTTGACCTCCTTGGTCGCATGTGGCAATCAGCAGCTACAGTTAGAAGATAAGAATATAGAAACAACGATCAGTATTCCAGTGGCAGGAAATAGTTGGATTGATAATAATATTGAGCTGTCAGATAAGTTGATAGATAAGCGTGGTGTGACCCGCTGGTTTGCGGAACAAGGCAGTTTAAGCACTTATTTTTACACATCTAAAACAGGTGAGTTAAATGTCTCATTGCAAACCTTCGTCAAAGATAAACCTGCAGCTATAGAAGTATCTATTGCAGGTCAAAGTAAAATCATAACAGTTACAAATAATCAGCCAATGACGGTGCCAATAGGAACGTTTAACCTTGATAAATTAGGTTATCAAAAGTTAACTATCACGGGGTTAGAGCAAGCAGAAATGCTTTTACCAGCCATAAGTGAGGTTAAAATCGGCGGCGAAGTGGTTTTAGGTAAAGTTAGTTATGTCAAAGATGACTTTTACTGGGGACGTCGCGGCCCTTCGGTTCACCTTCAATACCAGTTGCCTACTCAAAATATGAATTACCCGTGGTTTTATAGCGAAATAGAAGTGCCAAAAGGAGCCGATGCGATAGGCTCGTATTACATGGCGAATGGTTTTGATGGGGGCTATTTTGGTATACAAGTAAACTCTGATAATGAGCGCAGAGTGTTGTTCTCAATTTGGAGTCCATTTTCAACAGATGATCCTTCATTAATCCCACCCGAGTATCGAATACAGACCTTAAAGCATGGTAAAAATGTGCATGTAGGTAAATTTGGCAATGAAGGATCTGGCGGACAAAGCTATATGCGATACGATTGGAAAGCTGACACACGATATGGCTTTTTAACTCATATTAGGCCAGTTGAAGGAACTGAAAGTACTGATTTTACAGCATACTTTTATGATCCTATGGTTGAAAAGTGGCAATTAATTGCAAGTTTCAGGCGTCCAAAGACGAGTACATATCATCAAGGCGCCTATTCATTTTTAGAAAACTTCATACCTGGGGCTGGGCAATTTGAACGCCGTGCAATTTATACAAACCAATGGGCTAAACCTGAGCGAGGGGAATGGCAAGAAGTGACCCAAGCTAAGTTTACTTACGATGCTACAGCCAAAAAAGAAGCGCGTTTTGACTATCAAGGTGGTACTACAGAGAAAGGGTTTTACCTAAAAAATACAGGCTTTTTTTCCGCTCCCACTCCATATGGCAGCGAGCTTGAAAGAAGCCCTATGCACATTCCTAAGATAGATCTTAAGTCTTTACCTTAGTAATAATAGAGCCTCCAGAGAGGAGGCTCTATTTATCGAGTAAATGTATTTTTGATTTCTATGATGCTATCTATTTGGCCGATAAATAAATCAACTAGTTGCGGGTCAAAATGCTTACCAGCTTCGTCTTTCAATAAGTCGAGGGCTTCTTCAACCGTCCAGGCTTTTTTATAAGGGCGTTTTGAGGTTAAAGCATCAAACACATCTGCAATTGTCACGATACGCCCTTCAATACTTATTTCTTCGCCTTTCAGGCCATACGGATAACCCGTACCATCCCATTTTTCATGGTGTTCAAGGGCAAGCTTATGAGCCAGTTGTAATAGCGGCGAAGTTGAGTTCTCTAAAATTTTCGCACCTATTAAGGCATGTTGTTTCATATGCTCGTATTCGTTTTCGTTTAAGCGCCCAGGTTTTAATAGTACTGAATCAGGAATGCCTATCTTACCAACATCATGCATAGGCGCTGCCTGTTTAAGCTGTTCGGCCTCGTACTCGCTCATGCCATAGGCAAGGGCGAGTACTTTACTGTAACGGCTCATTCTTGCAATGTGCTCACCGGTGTCGGTGTCTTTATATTCTGCAGCGCGGCCTAAACGTTGTATTAAATCAATATGGGCTAATTGCAGTTGTTCAGCTTGTACTAAAGATAAATGATTTTTAACCCGTGCTCTGACAATCGCAGGGCTAATTGGTTTGGTAATATAATCGACTGCACCTAGAGCAAACCCTTCGGACTCATCCTGTTCATGGGAAAGTGCGGTAACAAAGATAACAGGAATATGAGCGGTTTTAGGGTTTGCTTTTAACACTTTACAGACTTCGAAACCGCTCATATCTGGCATCATAATATCGAGTAAAATCAACTTAGGAGGTTCATTCTCAATAAGCTGAAGAGCAAGCTCGCCAGATTTTGCAAACGATAAGCGATAATCGTTTGCGAGTACTTCACGGATCACTTTTAAATTGGCTGGTTCATCATCGACGACCAAAATTCTTGCACGTTCTGATATTTGCGTCATACGTGTTCCTTAGCAGCTTGGAGAGTGTGCTTTAAAGCTGATAAAGCAGTGCTTGCTGCATCAAAGTCAAAGTTTTCAAAATGTGCACAAATTTCAACAACCTGATCTTGGTAGGTTGCCGGTGCTTGGGATTGCACCAGGCTTAATAAATCATCGTCTATTTCTGCATGCTCAGCTTGCGCTTGCAGTGCCTCAATTTGGCTAATAAATGCGCCCAGCGACGTTTCGTGTATGGGTTGCTGTAGTGAACTAGGCTGCGGCTGTTCTGCAAGCAATGCAATCAGCGTTTGCCATTCCTGTTCGCACTCGGCAATGAGTGTAGGGAAGCTTTCCTTTTCACGATCTTTCTCAGCGTTTGATAACAAGTATAATAATTTTGCTAGAGCTAAATTACCCGCGACTCCTTTAAGAGTATGTAAAATTGCTTTTTGTTCGTCTTCACTGAGAGTCTGATCCTTCAGTCGTAGAATACTCTGTTGATGATTACTAAGGAATAAGCCAATTTCCGTATTTAACTTATCTTTAGTGCCCCACATCAAAACACCTTTGTCGTAGTTGATGTGTTTTTTCTCATCATCGCTTTTATTACTAGTGACTTTATTTACTTCTAAACCAAGCACTTTCGCAATTTCATGGTTCAGCTGGTTAATGTCAACGGGTTTATTTGCAAAGCCATTCATACCGGCTTGTTTAGTGGTAATTTTATCTTGCTGTAAAACACTTGCCGTCAACGCGATGATAGGAGTGACTTTTAAGCATCTGACTTTTTCAATTTCACGGATTTCTTTAGAGGCCGTAATGCCGTCACATTCAGGCATATGAATATCCATTAAAATTACATCAAAATCTTGCTGTTTGAATGCAGCAATGGCCTCAATGCCGTTTTGAGCTGTACTGATGGTGTGCCCAGCTTGCGATAATAAAATGTTCAATAGTTCAACATTCTGTTCAATGTCATCAACCACTAATATGCGAAGTTTTGGTAAGTTTAATTGATTGCCAGGTAAGGTATCGACTTGGCTGATGTCACCTTCTTGTAATGGTAGGGTAAAGTAAAAGCAGCTGCCTTTACCTTCTTCACTGATAGCACCAATTGAGCCGCCCATTAGCTCAACAAGCTGCTTACTAATAGTGGTGCCAAGGCCTGTGCCTCCGAAACGGCGTGTCATGGTACCGTCAGCTTGCTCAAATGGCTGAAAAATAGCATCTAAGCGGTGCTTGGCTATGCCTATCCCGCTGTCTTGTACTTCGAAAAACAATTGTTTATTTTGAGTTTGACTCACCGTAATTGTGACAGATCCTTGCTCGGTAAATTTAATAGCATTGCCAATTAAGTTATTCATTACTTGGCGAATTCGAGATTCATCACCAATATAAATAGTTGCAACATTTTCAGCTATGATCAAATTAAGCATAATATCATTGCGCTTCGCCTCGAGCCAAAAGGTCGATACTATGTTGTCGAGTAGCGCTTGTAAGTTAAAGTGCTCAGCCTGAATATCGAGTTTACCTTTTTCTAACTTTGCAGAATCAAGCACTTCATTGAGCAAATGCAGCAGTGAACGAGCCGATTTATTCACGGTTATAATATGCTTTTGTTGCTCTTTACTGAGTGGGCTATCCATTAATATGTCGCTAAAGCCGATTATGGCATTCATTGGCGTGCGTATTTCATGGCTCATATTTGCCATAAATGATTGTTTTGCTTGTGCTGCAGCTTCAGCTTCTTGTTTCGCTTTTTTGAGCGATTCTTCATATTCGTGACGAGCGGTGATATCGATCAGTACACCATCAATCCACTTTTGTTCAGAAGCACTACTTTCATTAATTATTCCTTGGTCTAAAACCCACACAACGTTTCCATTTCGATGGCGAATACGGTACTCAACCGCATATTGGTTTTTTTCTACGATTGCTTTGTCAATCACTTCACCAATATGCACTACATCATCTTTATTAATGATTTGAGCAAATGTAACTGTGCCATCGGTAAACTCTTCAGGTCTGTAACCAGTTAAGTCAGCAACACTGGGGCTTATAAATTTCATTGTCCAGTGCTCATCTAGCAAACAACGAAATACAACGCCGGGAGTATTGTTCATTAAGGTACGATATTGCTTTTCTTTTTCTTCGAGACTTTGCTGCAGTGCACGTTGCTCAGTTAAATCGGTTATAAAGCCAACAAACAATGCTTCTGCGTTAGGCTGTTTCACTTCACCAAGACCTAACCGAATCGGAAATAAATGACCATCTTTATGTTTTGCAAATACATTACGGTTAACGCCGATCACTTTTTTAACTTTATGCCTGCTACTGTCAGCTAGGTAACTATCATGTTGCGCGGCTATATCGTCGTTCATTAATAGTTTTACGTTTTTACCCAGTACTTCGTCTTGGCGCCAACCAAAAATAGTTTCTGCGGATTTATTAAAGCTGAGAATAATGCCATGAATATTAATTGTTACGATGCCATCTATTGCAGTGCCTAAAATGGCATCTAAGCGCGACTCTTCTGCTGATTTTTCTGCCAGTAATAATCGAAAACGCACCATGCCATTAATAATCCCAACCAGAGCGGTTAATAATACGGTGGCAAATGAAACGCTAATGTCGATAAAAGTGAGTTGTGAGGTTTGAACGTTTTCAGATAACAAAGGTGAGGTTGCAACAAAGCGAGTGGCAGCCATTCCCATATAGTGCATACCAGCCACAGCAAAGCCAAAGATAATGGCGCAAATGATGCGGGTTTGTAATACAGTGAGTTTTTTAAAGTGCTCACCTAGGTGTAAGCGCGCATATAAGCCGACAAAAGATAATGCAACAGCGACCACAATAGATGCTGTAAACCAAGCAGGGTCGTAGCGAAGAAGAGGGCTCATTTGCATGGCTGCCATGCCCGAATAGTGCATCGCACCAATGCCAGAGCCAAGTAATACAGAGCCAATGAGTAGTTTTATTGCTGTTGGTATTTGCTTTACGTCTTTACTTTTCAAAAATGAAAAAGTGGTATAACAGGCTAAAAATGCAGGAATAAATGAAATAAATGTTAGAGTTGGGTCGTAATCAACGTTGGTGCATAAAGAGAAAGCCAGCATGCCGATAAAATGCATACTCCAAATCCCACCTGACATCACCAAGGCACCTGTTGCGCTGCCTAATTTACGGTATGAATTAAAGTGAGTTCTGTTTGCTAAATCAATGATATGAAGTGAAAAATAAGCAGCAAAAATAGCCGTAGCAATAGAAAGAGCAACTAAGCTTGGATCGTAAACGCCACTCACAATTAAGTTTGGGTCTTGACTGGTAATGAAAAATTTCGCGAGCATAATACTTTTTTGAGATGGCTTATAACAGTAGTCTAATACAAATTTTAGTAATTTAAAAAAACCTATCGCTTAAGTACATAGGATTTAAAACCTTGGCTATATTTAATTAAAAAGGAGTGGTTTGAGGTGGGTAGATGAGAAGAACCGAGCAAACTTTAGTTGAACAAATGTGAATTAATGATGTAGAAATCCATCACAGAATGAGCTTATTAGGGCTGACCTCAAATAGTCTCTCATCATTATTAAACTACAAGCCCATTATAGAATCAGTCAGTGAATGATACACAAGGGCATTTAAAAGGCGACGAAGTCCTTAAATATATAGGCCAATACTTACTTGAAAATATTCGTGAGACTGATATACCGTGCCGTTATGGCGGCGATGAATTTTGTATCATCTTACCTGATTGCAAGTTAGATAGCGCCTTTACTATTTGTGGAAAGCTTATAGCTGCATTCGAACAACAATACCCTGAGCTTCATCTAAGTTTTGGTCTTATTGCAGCGCCACCTGATAGCACGGTAGATGCTGAAGAGTTAATTAATCGAGCCGACAAAAAAAATGTATCAGGCAAAAGAGCATAAGGGTTCATACATTATGCGTTAGCGAGTCATACGCTTTACAAAAACAACGACGAATAAAGCAAGCGAAAAGCTACCACAAAATGCTTCTATGGCTGCGATTAACCTCGAAAAACCTATTGGCGTAATGTCGCCATAGCCAAGGGTTGTAAAAGTCACCACGCTGAAGTAAAAACTATTCAACAATGCCGACAAATTGCTTTGAAATGAGTTTTCAAAGCTCAGTTGCATCACAGAATCTTGATAACTTACCCCGAATAAGAAATAACAAAATGCACAGCAAATAATGAGTGACAGACTAAAGCGAATGACATTTTCGGGCTTTTCGCCATAACCACAGAGCATATCTATAAAGCTGGAAGTAATTTGCTTGGTTGAGCCTTTTCGGTATTGCGCATGACGCATTCTTAATTCTTTGTAGGTGAAGTTGCCGGCGAGCTCAAAAAGCCCTTGATGTTCAGAGGCTTTTCTTAAATTGCGATATATTTCTTCAGATTGCTCAAATAAGTCACGTGCTTCATCATGCTGTTTATTTTTGCGTGCTTTAAATGCGGCCGCTTCTTGTAATAATTGGTCACCCAATTCGATATTATCAATTCTGCTGTCGTTGAGCTTTATACCTAGTAAGTTGGTATTTTTTAAATCACAGTAATGCAAACTCGCGCTATGTAAATTAGCTTTCATTAATGAAGCATTGGCTATTTTATTATTAAATAGGTGAGCGCCCGTTAAATTCGCACGATAAAAATTACAATAGGAGAGATCATAACCTTCTTCGTCATCCTGCTTTATTAAGTTAAGTCCTGAAAGGTTCGCTCTTTGCAATTGCAGGCCTTCTAATAAGCCACCTTTTTTTGCATAGCGCTCTAATTTTTGGGTTAGATCTAGCCCTGATTTATCAAATTTACTATCATGCCAAAAGCAAAATCCAGAGCCCATATCTGTTTCTTGGCACTTGTTACCTGTTGGTGAGGTATAACTACAACATGGTTTGTCAGGCATAAAGGTGAAAACTTATTTGTGAGTCATCTTTATAGATTAGCAGCTATTTAGCAGGGTAAAATGGAATCTCTTATTTTTATTAATCGAATTGGCTGACCTTTGTTGGATTACACCCTAAAGCGCAGTAAACGCAGAACCACAGTGGCAATTAAAGTTGCCGAGCAGAAATTGACCGTTTATGCGCCTTTTTATGTTTCACAAACTGAGATTGATGCCTGGTTAAAGACTAAGCAAGGTTGGGTCGCTGAACAAATAGCCAAACAATCCATTCATGCTGAGCGCCGTCAACTACCACTAGTAAACGCCACTATTAAGTTGTTTGGGCAAAACGTGCCGATAGTATTCGCTAAAGGCCCGAAAAGCATGTGGCAACAAGATGCACAGTCTCAGCTTACCTTATCAATATCATCACGTGTCAAACATCAAGAAGCTAACTACCTCGCTTTGCTGGAGCAGTTTTTACATGAAAAGCTTGAGAGCTATATCGAAATGCGTGTTCATGATTATTGTGTACAGATGTCTGAATCGCTCCCTACAAAGCTTAAAATTCAACATTATAAACGTCGTTGGGGCAGTTGTAATAAACGCCGCGAGCTGACTTTTAACTTACATTTAGCAAGTGCGCCAACCTGGGTGATTGATTATGTGGTTGTACATGAGCTTGCGCATCTTTTACATATGAACCATAGCGCTAAGTTCTGGCAACGTGTGAACCAGTATTATCCAAATTATAAAAAAGCCGAGCAATGGTTAAAAGCAAATGGAAGTAGTTTGAGTTGGTAGCTTAAGTTAGCGAGAGTAAAGTTAGAAAGAGTAAAGTTAGAAAGAGTAAAGTTAGAAAGAGTAAAGTTAGAAAGAGTAAAGAGTGGTGGAGGGAGCTGGATTCGAACCAGCGAAGGCTGAGCCGTCAGATTTACAGTCTGATCCCTTTGGCCGCTCGG
>NZ_JABVXF010000179.1 GCF_013349995.1 Pseudoalteromonas sp. 0303 | reverse complement strand
CTGGAGCGCTACCGGATTCAACAGGAGGAATTGACCGGTCTGTTTTGGGTGGAGCTGGAAGAGGCCGTTCGACTCTTTCGGGGCGAAATCCCCGCCGTTCGGGCAGAGGGGCTCCGATGGCGGGCGGACGGGACCGCTTCACGGATCGTCCTGGAAGCCCACAAAGCCGATTTTGTCGCCCATGAGGAGAGCTACTACCGGACCGTGTTTGCCGCCGTGAAACGGTTGGCTGCGGGTGCGGAAGACGGGGCGTTCTGAACGTACGGGAGACTTCCATCCCCACAACGGCTTTTGACCGGGGCCGGTTCGGCACCGGCTGGGAAGGCCCAACAAGGCTTGATTTATCCCTGCGTATGACCTATAACGAATCATGTAGGAA
>NZ_JABVXF010000178.1 GCF_013349995.1 Pseudoalteromonas sp. 0303 | reverse complement strand
CGATTTGTCCGCAATACGACGGGTCCGTTAAAATTTCTTGATATCCTGTCATTCCTGTGTTAAAAACGACTTCACCGACTGTTTGTCGTTCACTTCCAAACGCTTCGCCAACAAAACGTGTACCATCTTCTAAAATGAGTTGTCGTTTCATTCTCCTCTTCCTTTCTGCCAAACCATTTTTCCATCTACAATCGTCATCGTTGGCCACCCTTTACATGTCCAACCAGCAAACGGTGTATTTTTTCCTTTCGATACAAACGTGTTTGGATCAATGACTTGTTCGGTATGTAAATCGATAACGACGAAATCTGCTTTGGCGCCAACTTTTAGTTCCCCGCCGTCAATGCGAAACGTCTCGGCTGGTTTTTTTGAAAGCCAG
>NZ_JABVXF010000177.1 GCF_013349995.1 Pseudoalteromonas sp. 0303 | reverse complement strand
CAAAAAAAATGTTTCCTTTTGTGACGATCACATACGGAAAACCGTTCGGTGTACAACACGACATTATTTCTGCTCTCTCCGCGACGATCGAACACGCCGATGCTATTATGCTCGTCGGTCGCGGAAGTAGCGATACGGAAGCACAAGCGGATTTTCAGCAGATCGCTTATTTATTGCAAAACGAAACAAACATACCCGTATATCCATGTTATTTAGCAGCTGCTTCGCCTTCTTTTTCTGACGTTGTCACTTCGCTTTCCAAAACAGCAAATCATAAACGAGTGGCCGTTGTTCCATACATCTTATTTTTCGGTCAGCTGCTTGACTATATTCATAAGACGCTGCAAGCACAACAAGCGAGCGATGTATCGTTTACATT
>NZ_JABVXF010000176.1 GCF_013349995.1 Pseudoalteromonas sp. 0303 | reverse complement strand
CTGCGCTCGTCTTTAGTTCCATGTTTCCACGCCCCTTCCGATCATGTTAAGAAAAAAGTTAGACATGTTTTATAAAATTCCTTGCTTATTGACAAAACTAGTGTTCATTCGTCAAAGAAAGTGGATTTTCGTCAACCATAACTGTTTGAAATTTGTTACAATACAACATAGAGGATCGGAAAAAATGGAGATGATGGAGATGGAAGTATGGGGATGGACGTCGCTGCAGGCGTTCGGAACGTTTTGGTTGCAACCTTTACTATATTACGCGTTCATCTTTGCGTTGTTTATTGGTTGGCGTCGTGTACAAAGGGAAAGACGACATTTTCATACGCGCGTCTACCGAACATCGCGTGAGTGGCGTGCGCTCATTCGTTCACG
>NZ_JABVXF010000175.1 GCF_013349995.1 Pseudoalteromonas sp. 0303 | reverse complement strand
TACCATTGTGGTTTACACCAGCTTCAGCAATAATCAAAGTCATAAAATTCTCACTTTAAATCATAAAAAGATTTACTTGGTTCAAACTGCATATTTTTGAGCATAGCGATTACTTGTCCACTTGCATTCCCTGCACCATAAGGGTTCTGTATATGCTCATTAGACGTTTTATACTCTCGTTTTATTGCCGATTTTATACTCTCCATGATCGACTGTTTGTTAGGGTCACAATTAAGAACGCTTTTAGCAGCTAATCTGCCTTGTTGTCTAACCCCAACATTCACTGTAGGAACATTAAATGATGGCACTTCTATTATGCCACTCGATGAGTTACCAATGACTACAGCCGCATTCTTTACTGTGCTTAAATAGCGTTTTTGAC
>NZ_JABVXF010000174.1 GCF_013349995.1 Pseudoalteromonas sp. 0303 | reverse complement strand
CCTAAATCCATTGTTTATTTTTTAAGTAAGAAATGATTTGTTGAACGCATTGTTCGATTGAATGTTGATCTGTATCGACGACAACATCAGGCGACAACGGTGGCTCATATGGTGAGTCAATGCCGGTAAAGTCGCGAATTTCCCCATTTCGTGCTTTTTTATACAATCCTTTTGGGTCGCGTTGTTCGCACGTTTCAAGTGGACAGCGGACATAAACTTCAACAAATTCATCTTGTGCGAGTTTGTTGCGAACAAGTTGACGGTCTTGACGGAACGGGGAAATGAAGGCGGTCAACACGATTTGACCGCTGTCTACAAACAACTTTGCGACTTCGCCAATTCGACGAATGTTTTCGGTGCGATCTTCGGCAGAAAAACCTAA
>NZ_JABVXF010000173.1 GCF_013349995.1 Pseudoalteromonas sp. 0303 | reverse complement strand
GACAGATTCATACCCAAATTTACCCACATACGACGCAAGAGAAAGGACCCCAAGATGGGGAAAATTAGCCCAGTCAGTATGCTGAACACCTTTTGCAACTGATCCTTCACCACTTTCAAGATTCGCGAAAAAATCGTCTGAATTAGCGGGATTAACAAAAACCACTATATTTCTCATAACCACCCTCTCCACAAAATAAATGAATTAATAACAAAATGCAGAGAGGTTGGAAAAAGGAAAAAATTAAGGTATGATATTAGTTTAACTCATGCATGAGATCTCACATGAAGCAACCACCACCTCTCTACGCCCTTAGAGCATTCGAAATGGCCGCTAGATTAGGCTCTTTTACAAGAGCAGCTGATCATTTATGCCTGTCGCAA
>NZ_JABVXF010000172.1 GCF_013349995.1 Pseudoalteromonas sp. 0303 | reverse complement strand
GTCGGAAAAACAGAATTGGCGAAAGCGTTAGCGGAAGCGTTGTTTGATAGCGAACAACAAATGATTCGTATCGATATGTCGGAATATATGGAAAAACATGCAGTATCTCGTTTAATTGGAGCGCCTCCAGGATATGTTGGCTACGAAGAAGGGGGACAACTAACCGAAGCGGTGCGCAGAAAGCCATATTCGGTTATTTTGCTTGATGAAATTGAAAAAGCGCATCCAGAAGTGTTTAACATTTTACTGCAAATGTTAGACGACGGTCGCATGACGGATTCGCAAGGAAGAACGGTTGACTTTAAAAATACAGTCGTCATTATGACGTCCAATATTGGCTCGCACACGTTGTTAGAAGCGGTCGATGCGCATGGGGAGGTAAACGA
>NZ_JABVXF010000171.1 GCF_013349995.1 Pseudoalteromonas sp. 0303 | reverse complement strand
CATATTTTTTCGAACGACGTCATCAACTTGCGCTCGAAACGATTCAATTTCTTCTTTTTCTTGTCCAAACGTTTTTATTACTTTGATTCCAGCGATACTCTCTTGTACTTTATCGTTTAAAGCAGAAAACGCCTCTTGCGCATAGTGGAACCGTTGATGAAGCAAAGAACCGTAATAGCTTGTTAAATACGCCATAAGCGGCATCGGCAATAAACAAATAAGCGTCAGTTTCCAGCTAATTGTTAACGCCATTGTCGCGATGACAAAGCCCCCAATGCATAATGAGTCAACAAGCGTCAAGACGCCAACACCTGCTGTTTGTTGAATCGCTTGTAAATCGTTTGTCGCATGCGCCATTAAATCACCGATGCGGCGATTTTGATAAAAT
>NZ_JABVXF010000170.1 GCF_013349995.1 Pseudoalteromonas sp. 0303 | reverse complement strand
GCTTTTTTGGATTTAGGAATAAGGGAGGGGAATACAATGACAACGATTTGCAAAGCCGATTACTATTATGGGGCGTTGCTTTCTGCGCTGGTTAATGGGGGGCTGGCGCCTGCACTGTTTGAAAAAGAAAACGATAACCGGCAAATATACGAAGTCACGACGAATAAAGCGAGTTATATCATTTATACGAAGTACAATACCACTCCATCAGGTTCCAAGGATTTCACTTGGTCCTTTTCGTTTAGCGACAATGAGATCGAAGAAATTACTAAGATTCATCAGGAAAACAACAAAGAAAAAGAATTTATCTTTGCCTTTATTTGCGGCCAGAAGCAGTTAAGTGATTACAACCAAATGATTGCCATCGTCTACTGGGATGAATTTCTCGAA
>NZ_JABVXF010000016.1 GCF_013349995.1 Pseudoalteromonas sp. 0303 | reverse complement strand
ATGACATGATGGTTTCCTCCTGTAATAGCCAACTCTATGAGTTTAGCTAATGGGTGGGGCGTACCATCTAATTAACGTTTTAGAGTATTTATTTGGTAACGCTTCAATCAGCCGATGCGTCAGCGGTCGGTTGCATTGACTTGTTATGCAATGATGCATTCCTTTCTTCGTGAGCTTTCTTTCTACCTAACCGAAGTTCATTAATCTTATTTTTCTCATTTAGCATGTACTCGACCATATCCCAACTTGATATGTGATTTTTCGGTATGCTGTACTGATTTCTAAGTTTCTGAGTAATTTCAGCAGCTTTAAGCCCAAGAGTTGAGTATTGATACTGTCGCTCTTCAAAACCCTCGTAAAAATCTGGAGGACTTGCTGCATACTCAAATGTACTCGATATAAAGCTGTTCGCTTCCTTTACTAAACTTGGAAAGTAGAGTATCTCGTACATCAACTGCGGTGATAAGGACTTCCAATTTACACCTTTTAACTCTACATCCAGTTCTGGAGTTTTCACTTGTACACGATGGTATCCATCTTCATCTGGTTGCCCATGATATAGCCCGTCATCTCCAACTACAGCAGCACAACCATCCACAAAAGATTCAAAGATGCAGATCATTCTTATTGCGAGGTACTCTGCTTCCTTCTTGCGAGTTTGCCGAGCTGTGAATATATCCTTAAAGAAATTCAGAAAGAAGCCTAAGACAACACCAAATAAGCCGATAACTATCTTCTCATCCATCTATAACTCCTAACGAGAAAGTGCTGCATAACGCCGCCAGCAGAGGAGGCAAAACCAAAGCGAAGCGGCGGTTTTGACTTCCCTCTGGCTGGCCTTGTTAAAAGTTGCTACCAAGTTGCGTCCAGTTTTTTGAAAAGTACGTTTCAATCCCTTTACCCGGATTGTATCTTGGATAGAGTTTTTCAAACTCAGATCTAGCCACTTCATATGATGTATCAGGTATAGCAAAAACACCTTTCGCCAAAAACAACATTGCTAGTGAGGGGGCTCTCGACTCTCCCTGATTACAATGAATTAGCAGTTTTCTGCCTTGAGACCAGTGTTTATTGGCAAACGCTAAAAACTCCGTAAATAGCGGAGGCATGAACAACGGAACAGGTGGGTCAATGATATTGAGAAATAGATCATACTCCTGCTCTAGCACTAGGTAGTTTGGATGAGTACTTGGTAATTTTCCTCGGTAGCCCACTGCGCCTTGATGGCATGGACTCTTGCAGGCGTGAATAACAGCAACCTCATCATTGCCTCTAGTGCACGATAGGTCATTTGTTACGATTACCCTTTCATAGATCTCTTGCACAGTAGCTCCTTGTGACTTTTAACAATTTTATAGTGCGCCCGTCGCGCATCTTTCTGCCGATGTTACGCGCAGGTATTAATAAATCTATTTTTAACAAATAACGTAATCATTGCCAATTCTAATTTTTTATTGGCACTAAAGATATTCTGAAAAAGAAAATGCGCTCGTCGCTCATTTTCTTGAATATGGAAGCACAACAACAAAACTGTGTATTAATACAGTTATTTATATCATCACCAACATAAAATTTCGTGGAATATCAGATTTATGGAGTAGAGCCAATAGCATTAGATGAATAACACTGTATCTGATTGCTCAAAGCCGCCCTTAGAGTATTTGCGTTAACGCGAAATGGGGCAAAAACGTTTTAGAAATGGCAGCGTACCGATGCAATCGCTGCCATTTTAGGATGATAGTTTAATACTTGGTATGAATCTTTATTACTCAGTATGAAACTTTATTCTACTCACACACTTGGAATTGATTGAATTTTTTCTATTTTCAGCAATATAGAAGAGCTTCGCGTCTACCCCTTACTGGTTATTGTTCTAGGCGCAGTAGCTCCTCTCTTCAAATTTTGACAAAAAAAAGACCGATTAACGGTCTTTTCTTATTTTATTTTTTGCTTATTCGGTGGTGCATCCATAAATAACTACCGAAAAAAACTACATTACCAATAATGAAAAAGGTCAAACCAATAGCTTGGATTTCATTCATCTTGATCGTCCTCCTCGGAACCATTTAGGAAAGTTATATAGAAACCTATCACAACAGATGCCAACATACAAACAAAAGCAAGGACTAGCTTTATAAGTCCTTGAATTTGAATTTCGTAGCATGTTTTGTTGTCGAAACCACACGGGCCGAACATATCCGCAAAACCACTAACAGAGAGCTCTGGAATATAGCCAACAATTGTTACTAATAAGATTAGTTCAACCATGATCTTATTTAGCATTTTGTTTTTCATAAGCACTCCTTAAACAAGTGCTTAGCTAATAAGCAATTCATTTGAATCTCCTCAAAGTAAATTTGAGGGATCACACCCTTGAGGGAGTAATCCCCCAAGAGTTGTTTATGCTTCGAATAGCAATTCTGCCGTTTCACAGGCATTTGCGATTGTCACATTGTGTATCACAAGCAAATCTACAGTCTTTCTATATTTTTCAATTAATAAAAAGTGAGTAGTTTTTGCTATGAAGTGTCTGATAACCATATCTGGATAGTATCCATTACGGTATGCTGCGAAATGACGTAGCTGAGAACCACCAGCTTTTGCCATTTCAATATGATGTTTACTCATTGCTCCTCCAAAGAACAGGGGGAGCTTCCCAAGCGGGGGCTCCCCGCATGGGTTGGTTGTAAAAATCTAAAAGGTTACTTCAACCTCAATGTCACCTTTTGGCTTACAAACGCAAGGTAATATCTCACCTTCATTTGTAAAGCCAATTGGTTCATCGATATATTCGACATTGCCCTTTAGTAATTTGATGCGACAAGCCCCACAAAAACCTGATTTACAGTTAGATGTAGGGGCAACACTATTCAGTTCTAAAGTCTGTAATAGTGTTCCATTTGTGTCATTGTAAACTTGACCAGAAACGCTAATCATTTGACACCCCCTGTATTAACAGAGATGTCAACAGGTAAGCGAAATGGAAAAGCACTAGGGCCTGCTAAGTTGTAGGTGTCCAGCCAGTCCATACTTTTGCTGCCATTAGGTATATCTAAAGGTGGCATATAAATATCAACAAACTTTCCTTCTCTACGTAGTCTTGCAGCTAATGCTTCTGCTTTTTCTTGACCTGCTCCAGATGCATCCTTATCAGCAAAAATTAATACTGAAGTCACATTATCTGGAATTTTAACCATTTCTAGCAAAGTGTCCGAATAACATGACCACATAGGACAGCCTGTAGCCTCGCGTACAGCTAATGCAGTTTCAATCCCCTCACATACGCCAATGAAGGTGTTATCTCCTTCAGTTACTGGTGAGTCAATTTTGATAGAACATCCACCAATATAGCTTGGCGGAGGCATTAACATTTTCGCATTAGGTACATCAGCTTTTAAGCCTTGATTGTTCAGGAAAATTCGATGAATCGTGATTCGATTACCATCTGAATCAGTCATTGAGCCTAATAAACCGTGAAGCTTCTTAGGCTTAGACTGACCATCTCCCCACCAAAGCTCATCAGCATATCCAAGTGTATACGGTAGAGTTTTCGCATCAGTTTTAAGTCCACGACTGTTCAAGTAAGCTTGTATCCGACCCGATTGATCATGAGCTGCAGGAATAGCGTGTTGAAAAAGCTTCTCAAGTTTTGCAACTCGTTTTGCTTTTTCATCATCGTGAATACCTTTTGGCTGTGAAGCTTTCACATTTTGAACGTATTCGCGCGAGATGCTTGATAAGTCACCACCACAGATATCGATTATTTTGTTTAAAGCGTCGCTTTTTGAGCAACTTTCCATAAACGCAATTACATCGATTCCGCCGGGTAAAGCACCTACGTCGTTATGGTATGCGCCACCGGTATCAACCCAATCGCGGAAAAGGCGAAACTTAGTTCTTCCGTTTCCAGTTTTTGGGCATGGTACTTGTGGTGAACCACCGTGGTTATTTGATTTTGAAACTGCTTCATTAAGTCCAGGGTAGGCTGAGTAGACAGAAGACCACCCGCCATTTGACTTAACTAAAGCAAGTACTTTATCTATTTTTGATTCAATCATTACAACTCTCCTATTCCTCAAGACGACCCTAAAGCGTCCTGAATACAAGGCGCTTTAGGTGGTCGCCTCGAATAAAAAGAAGAGTTAGCCCTAAGGCTAACTCATACGTTTAGCCTTGAGCTTGAGCTCGTTGTTGACCTTCAAATAAAGGTCCCCACTTAGCACGTAATGAAAGAATCGTTTTACCGCCAATATGTACCTCTCTCACTTCTGTGTTAGGTATTGACGATGGGATTGGCATAATTGCCTTTTTAATTGAATTATTCATGCGTATCTCCTCCAAAGAGTACAAAAAAAGGGGATACGCCCCTTATGGGAAGTATCCCCACAAGGGTTGGTTTAATTTAAGTTAGATAAGGCCGCGCTCAGCAAATGAGACTGTGTTTTCACCAATAATGATGTGATCTAACACACTTACATCAATATGATTGAGTGCATGTTGGATCTTAGTGGTTATTAGCTTGTCCGCTTGCGATGGCTCAGCAATACCTGATGGGTGGTTGTGCGCTAAAATTACAGAGGCTGCATTCTTTTTTAGTACACTTTTTACAATCTCCCGGGGATAAACACTTGCAGCATTTATCGTTCCGGTAAAAAGTATTTCTTTGTCTATTAGTCTATTTTGGTTATCAAGGTAAAGCATGTAAAAAACCTCATGCTCTAACCCCTTCAAATGGACTTCAAGATAATCAGTTACTTGAGTAGGACTATTAAAAATAGCTCCTCTTCTCAACCTATTGTTTAGAAGCTTCTTGGCTGTTTCAATAATTTCATCAGAGCTAAGCTCAGACGTGATTATATATTTACCAGTTACTTCATTTAGTTTTAAGTTAGAAATAGTCATTGTCTCCTCCAAAGAAACATTAAGCGGAGACAATTACCCAGAGGATAATAATCCCCTATGGGTTGATTTAAGTTTGTTGAACACAAGCAAGCTGAACTCGCTTATGCTAAGTCTAGGGTTAAACCCAAAGTAACAACGAGACGTCGATACTTGTTCTACACAAATACAAGGATTTGAGTAGCTTTTATGCTTTATCAAAATTAATTACCTTACGGTAAATTTGATAGCAAGGTGCCATCAGTAAATTAAGATAAAAGCAGAAAATCTATTTGGCTTATAGCCGCATTTTAAAACATTGTGTTTGCTTTAAAATGCGTCCAAAAGGGCGCATTACTTGGTTAAGCGATTAATTTATTTTTAATTACTTGTTTTAGAATTGAAGGTAACTCTTCAACGGTTTGAATGTTGAGTAATTCCTGATTCTCAAAGCCATAAAGCATTCCTGTGTTTATACCAATGCATACAATTTGAATACCTAGAAGTTCCGACATTTCAATCGACTTTTCTAAATACTTTAGATCGCTTGCTTGGCCATCAGTAATGATAAAAACAACTTTCTTTTGCTCTACACGTAGTGAAAGCCTACGAATTACAGAGTAAAGGCTTAACCCTGTATGTGTTCCGCCTATACTACTGACTCTAAAGTTGTCTTTAACGGCTTTAGTTGTTGATTTAAAGCATTTTGCTTCATATAGGTCACCGGCACTGAAATATATGCATTCACTATTTACGCCTTTCAACTTATCTATTGCTAAGTTAATTGCGAGCGCAGAAGTGTTTGCACCATTCATCTCAAAAGCACTCATTGAACTAGACCTGTCAACGAGGACTGATATCGCCATTGTCGGGGCTTTAGTAATTCTTTCTGATTTAAAAACATTAAAATTACCAGCTTTTACTCCAGCAAGTCTATTTGCCTCAACAGTCCTACCTTGCTTAGAAAAATTCACACTTTTTCGGTCTAACCCATAAATTATTTTATGGAGTTCTCGACTTATAGGTGTTGAAAGTCTCTTGGCTAGGTTTAGCTCTGCAGTACCAACTGTGCCACGATCATTTTTTGATATTAAAGGAGCATTGAAGTCAATTTGTTGCTCCATATCATTACTTGATCTTACTTCATCAGCCATTTTCTCTAGCTCGTTATTAACTTGTTCATGCAAATCTGCCATGAGCTGACTTTCATCGGCATTTAGGCATTCATTTACAAAATTAATTACTTGCTGGCTAACACTTGAGTTTTGACCTTGGCTATCGCCTGAGTCATTACCTTGGCTATCGCCTGAGTCATTACCTTGGCTATCACCTGAGTCATCACCTTGGCTATCACCTGAGTCATCACCTTGGCTATCACCTGAGTCATCACCTTGGCTATCACCTAAGTCATCACCTTGGCTATCACCTAAGTCATCACCTTGGCTATCACCTAAGTCATCACCTTGGCTATCACCTGAGTCATCACCTTGGCTATCATCTGAGTCATCACCTTGGCTATCGCCTGGTTTAAACTCTATTTTCTTAAGTAATTGAATGATCTGTTCTGTAAGTTCATAACTATGTTGGTTAGATCGAAGAGCTGGTATCGTATCCAATAGCAAAATTAAATCGTGTACTGGTTTTTGGCCAATACAATCAGTTAATAAAGCTATTGCAATTTCACAGAACTCCTTTAGTTGTACTTGGTCGTTAATTTTATATCGACCATAATATACAACTACAGCTTGTAACAGTAATGAAGGCGGGAAGCTATCAGTTGGTTTACTGAACCATCCCTTTTTAATACCTTGAGTAACCATCTTAGATAAATTTAAGATGGCACCCGGCCACTCCAGACAAACCATTCTTTCCATACGAATATCCTCAATGCCATTTCTAATAGCATTGAAAAATGCTCCTTTTTCATACGACTTAGCTGTCCATGTTCTATCGGTCCATCGTAGATGGCCTACTTCATGATCAATAGCGCCTTCCAAAAGTTCGAGATAATCGGGGTTTTCAAGATCACCTACGGGTAAAGTAATGCTGTTGTAATCTGTATAGCATCTGTTACCAGTTAAGTTAATCGTAATGTCACCACGGTTACTCATTACTCTTGAAAGCATTCTAAATCGTTTTAATAGTTTTGATTTATTCATTTGCATCTCCTCCAGGAATGTTTAAGAGGGGATACACCCACAAGGGGTGAGTATCCCCTGTGGGTTTAGAATTAAAGGAAGCTAGATTGCTTCCTTAATTTGTTACCAATTAAATCCAAAATCACCTAATGAGTTGTTGCGCTCAACAGGCTCGGAAAAATCGGTTTCTTCTGTAGGCGCTAGGTCAAATTCAAAAGAATTTTCTTGATCAGCTGTTTCTACAATGATTGAACTCTCAGAAGCAGATACACTTGACTCACCTGAAACGAAATTATTCGCTTCGTCGGTATCCTCATGTGTAATTACTTCCGGCTCTGGTGTTGCACTATATTGAGGTTTTCCTTCTGCATGAAGGCGAAGTGTGTCTTCATTACTCATCACGAGTAACCAGTTGGTTAACTCTGAAAATGAATGACCTTCAATGTAGCCACTAGAAGGTAAGTTATTTAAAACTTCCTGTATTGTGCTGACCACATTCTCAATACCACTATCTACAAATGATAAATCAATAAGTTTATTCATCATTCTTCTAAATGGTGAACGTACTTTTTGGCTTACGCGATTAACTGGTGTTTTGTCTTTAAACCAGTTAGTTTTGTAGACACTACTTGCTTCCTTAGCAATTTCTTGCCAAAGAGTTTCTGCAACATCATTTTTGATATCGTCTTCATCATCATCAAAAAGCGCTTTCATAGCCAGAGGCTTTGTAAACGTCAGTTTGAATTTTGATTGGAACTCAACCTGAGATAAGGCATATTTATGGATCAGTGCAGCGATATCCGAATTTTCAGCCATATGTTGATTAACTGACTTATCATATTCAGCAATTAATACTGATACTTCGTCTTGCCAATCACGCTTTATTTCATCAAGCTCTGACTTAAGTTCATCTAATCTGGTTGTTGGGACAACCGTAAAGTCTCCGTACTTAACACCATAACTATTAAAAGTTCGTGTAAGACGGTTGTTGTACTTCGTTGTAAGCTTCAGCTTGCTTCTAGGAAACCACTGTAGTTTACTCCCCTTGATTTGATTAGATGATACTTTCTGACCATCTAGTTCTATCTTTGCGTTCGGTAAAGTTGATTCACCACATGGCGATCTTAATTGCCAGCCTAACAAACATGCTCCATTTTTAAGTGAAGTGTTTTGTTCTGCTAACTCTTTGCCATTTGCGATTGCTTCGTTTGATAAAGACATGTTGTCTCCTCCAATTTGATAAAAAAAGGGGAGACTTCCCTGTTGGGGAAAGTACTCCCCAAAGGGTTGGTTGATTAATAGGACCTGTGATTGGTTACATCACTTCAATATCCCATGTATTTTGATTAAAGTGGCCTATTCCCATAAGTGAATAACCTCTTTGTTCTTTATTTTTGGCAAGAGCATTTCTCTCACCGTTTACAGACATAAAAACCCATTTCCATTCAGTATTATCATTCTTGAACAACACATATGTCGTATTTTGAAATGATGTTACAGCCCAATATTTACCTTCACCGGCATGATGATAAACATCAAACGGGTTATTGCATTTCAGGTTACCTTGAGCATTGAACATAACTTGAGCTCGACAGTTTACAAAGTCACAGTTCTTCATTTTCTCATCCGAATGAATAAGAAAATAAGGATTGCCGTTCCTAATGTAATCAATCTTATCGGTTGCCTGAATTAACTCAGACATACTCATAGCTTTAATGTCTCTTACATCGTCAATTTTAAGTGGGTCTTTACCCCCTTCAATACGGAGGTATTTACCATTTGATGGTTGGTAGCTAAAACCAACAAAACGACCATTTTCAATTTCAAAGCACTCAAACACTGTGTCCCCTCTCTCAACTTTTAAGTTGGCCGAGTTAGAAGATGTGTTAGTGTTTGAGGTAGTTACTTTTTTTGAATTAACTCGCCAAGTGGTTTATTAATTTCATCACCCCATACTAGTTGAACAACAGAATTAACCTCTTCAATTTCATCATTATCAATGGAACCTAAGAACGAAAATTCAAATGACTCATATGGAGAACGATTGGCACCAAATGTCATCATGTAAAAACCCCAGTGGACTAAAGTTCGTGTTGAAAAAACACACCCTAATCCATTATCGATGTTGCCATCGTGGTCTTTACCTAATGCAGCTGTTCTTAAAGAGTCAGCTGTTTGTACCATAAGCTTGCGAATCGGCAATGTTAGTTTCGGAAAGTTCTTTTCCAAAATTTCCAACTCAACTGCTTTGCTTGGGTATTTAGTTTTTAACCAACCAAAACGCGAACGTAATGCTTGGTCTAAACGTTGTGAAGTAATATACCTATCACTATCACCACCACCGGTAGTATTAGCTGTAGCAGCTATTCGGCAGTTAGCATGTTTGTTTATGGTTTCACCGAAAACACTAAGTGTCCAAGGCTTGCCTTCAACAAACAAATGAAGCGATGTTGATAAATCTTCATTAGCTTTATCCACTTCATCTAAGATAACTAAACCACCGTATTTGTATCCGCATGCAGCTTGGCTGTATCGCTTGCGAGTAACATTATTACCTTTTCCATCAACAGCTAATTCATAACCACCTTCTAAGCGCTCACCACTCATGCCTACGGTTACTTTTTCAATGAAGACAGGCTCATTAAAGCGATCTGCAATGAATAGTAATAACTCCGTTTTACCTGTACCTGTTTCACCAACCAAGCCAAGAGGTTTCGGTTGAGCAGGCGCAAGCCACCATGCTAACGCTTTACGAAGTGTTGCTTCATCCGGCGTATAATGCATGTCTGCTTTTTGACAATTGGGGTGGCGGTGTTTACGAATTTTAATCTTATATTGATTAGGGTCGAAGATTTCAGGGAAACGCTCATGAGCGTCAACTTCTATCATTTCGTTATAATCAATTTTAGTTGCTGGTTTAATTGTAGATACGTTTGATTGTGCTTGAGTATTCATATTGTGTCTCCTCCAAAGAGATTTTTGAGGGACACTTATCCCTTCAAGGGTATAGTGTCCCTTGATGGGTTTGATTTCTTAATATTTAGAATGGTACTTCTAAAAAGTCTATATAACTTTTTTCATAAAGATGAAGGTTTGGTGAGTCTAGAACAGAACATTTTTCATATACTTCTTCTGTTTCATCCTCAACTTCAAGGTCTAGCATAAAATTCACTTGAGCCTCTGCCGCTAATTCCCTAGTTGCATAACTGGTAGAATTCCAAACTTCAACTGAGTCTGGCCAACCATCAATATGACCAAAGTGATAGCCTTCATCACTCTGACCTAATAGCAGTTTTCGCTCAGTAACATTATCATCAAGTAGAATCCAACTATTAGACTCATGAATAGAATAAATTTCCATTATCAACTCCTAAAACTTTAAATCATGCCAAAGAGGGATGTCAGGCCCTTCTAAGTCACTATAAAGGTGAGAATTAGACGATGAGAAATTGCTACCATTTAAGATGAAGTGCTTGTATTCACAAAGAGCTTTTGCGTATTTGTTAGTTACAAGTAATTCATTAAGTTGATTATACTGTTGTAAGATCTGTGGTACTGCAATTCTAATTGAACAAGCATCTAAATCTAGACACTGGCATACATAATCAAAATTTGCAGAGCAAATCCATTCAAGTTCGTCGTTTAGCATCTCTGAATTCGCTTTAGCATACCGAAGCATACCAAGTGAACGATACAAAACACTTTCCCATAACGCCTTAATGTTCTCGTCTGACCAATGAATGTAATATTCACCTCTTGCAGCATCCAAACAATCATCCATTAAACCAAAAAATACATCCTGCCCTGGGGCAACTTTACCAGCTCGATGAGCTGTTATGATGTCTTCGTCTAACGAATGGCACTTATATTCTGCATTTACTGACAGAAAGTGATCAGTTGTTCGCTTCGGCTTAAACTGCTTCTTTCTTTCAAGTTCTGCATTTATTTGAGCTTTGGTTATGGCTTTTTTTGGTCTAGCCATGATGTTCTCCTCCAAAGAGATTTTTAAAGGGAACATCCCCAGCAAAGGGAAAATTCCCCTTGTGGGTTGGTAGATAGGTTAGAGATTAACCGTGAAAAACGCGGTTTGACTCTTGATATAAACGGCTTGCGCGAATAACTAACTTGTTAGATCCATCACGTTTTGCTCGTTTAATTAATTTGCGTTCGCGACGACGTAAATATGCGCCGGTTGATTTGTTATTCATAAGTTCCTCCAAATTTTAAAAACCTGAAGGATTAACCTGTGAAGGTTAAACCCTCAGAGGTTAAAACAAGCAACGATGTTGCTTGGTGTGCACTCACAAAATAGATTTTTGCTTTTCAACTTGATGTTGAGAGTGCGTAACTAATATTCAACTTTAACTGCCATAGCAGAGTTATTCGCGAGAAGCGAAAAGGTATTATGAATATTAGAAAAAACAAAAGTGACATCCTTGTCATGCAAATTCCTAGGCTAGGAAACCTTATCTAGCTTGTTATTGTTGACTACCGCCATACCCCCCTGGTTGAGGTTTAGGAGCAAAACCGCCCTGCGATTGCGGATAGTGTATTGGTGCGCTCTGGTCTTGCTGGCTGCGCTGATAGTTTTGTGCATTATTTTGCTGTTGACTATGATGCTGAGGCGCACTTTGGTAGTTTGAAGAACTATTTTGTTGGTTCTGATTGCCAATTAAGCCAGAGGCTTTTAAACATTCCACTTCAACTTTTCTAAGATGTTGAATTAGCTCGATAGCTTTAATCTTTGTTGAAGAGCGGTTTTGCCCACTATTATCAGTCCACTTTTCTTGAACAAGTTTTCCTCTTAAAGTTACTTCGTCCCCTACTTCAATAGCTGGTTTAAAATTCTTTAAAAACCGACCATCCACTTTGACATCAAAAAAGTAAGTTCTGTCAACCCAATAACTTTGTCCGTTAGGTTCGTTTGACTTCTTAAAGTAGCCGTCATCACAAGCAATTGTCACAGTACCAAAATACCCATCTTGACCATTTCTGATATCAAGACTCGCGACTCTACCACCAAGCCTTGCTGAATTATCTTTTGAAGTACGCATAAATAAACCCTCTATAAAGTTATAAAATCATCACAACTGATGTAGATATAATTACATAAAGAAAATATCGCGCGACTTAATCAAAAATAACGGCAATATTCACCGTAACCCTTTGAATAAACTCTAATATATAAAGCTCATTCAGAGAGTAAGGTTTACCCTACTATCTGTTAAACATCCCATTCACATACAAAATCGCTTTCGTCAATTAAGCCACTAGAAATGGCCTTTTGCTTTACAGCTGATAGGTAGTCTGGTTTGTCTAAATGATTAACATCAATCTGTTTTATCTCACCTGTGAATAATGTAAGTGTTGATGTTGATTTGTCGAAAATATGAAAAGCAGTATCTTCAAACATAGGTTTCTCCTTGCTGGTTATACCTAAGCATCCTGCTTCAAGCTGGATAGGTATAACCAGTAAGGAAATTCACAGGGAGCTAATGCTCGCCTGTGAAAGTTGATTTAATCAGTGGATGACTCATATTTGCTTCAACAAAGAATTCAAAATTAACAAGGTTCATTCCAAGAATATTACTATGTGAAATACTCTCATCTGAAAACCTAATTTCACCGGGAACAGCGAATACTTTGTCTTTGTTGAATATCTCAGTTGCTATTTGACTGGCCTTGTTATGTGTTTCAGCTGTTGCTAAAACTTTTAACGTTAACCTGTCATATACAATGCAATATACACTCTGAATCTTTAACTGATTGTGATTGTTGTAGCCCGAGTAGGTTGGAATTAGTTTATTCAAATTAACCCCAGCTTGAACTAGCTATTGATAGAATTGGCTTAACGATGATGCTGTGAATTTTGATTGCAACATATGTGCACGCCAGTAATATAAGAATGATATCCATAATCTCCTCCAATGCATTTGACCGAAAACGCAGAACTAAAAATAAGTAGATCTGTATAGCGGTCGCATCGAATGAGATTTCGATTCCTATACAGAAGAGTATCCCGTATAGGAATTGGTTAGGTATTTGTGAAAGAATCACTTCAACCGTCTTAATACCAAGAAGGTATTAACGCTGAGATTTAACTTCAACAGCTAGAAGCCACTTTAAATACCAATAGGCATAATTATGCATAGTGCAAAAATCAAAGACCTAAAAGGTAAAGTGGATTGAGAAATCATTATTGGAAATTTGTATTCCGATAATGACTCAGAAGAGTGGTTGTGACGTTGATAGTCTGTGTTGATTGGTTAACCCTAAAGGCTGAACCTTTAGGGTTATAATCAATATAATTGCTTATAAATTTTTAGTCAACAATACAAAAGATTAAATTTCCAGAAATAAGTCAAACAACATTTGATTAATCGTTAGTGTAGTAAATCTCTTCGATAAACTCGCTTGGAAAACAAACATCATTAATATCTGATGTTATTGGTGGGCTATATTCGTAATCTTTTTTGAATAGTGCCAATTCACCCACATCCTTTAAATCATCAATATCAGCCTTATTTAAGTAGCTATGAATAAATAACCGTTGCTCAGCGCGTGTCATCCCAACAAACAGCAAACGTCTTTCCTCATCGATTGGTGACTGCATATTTGGCATTGTTTCATGGATAACATCAAAAATAGCCACATTAGTCCACTCTAGGCCTTTAGAGCCATGGTATGTGGTTAAAGTTACCACTGATTTATCAATTTCAGATTTGCTGTTTTGCTCTTTAATTTTATCTGAGTAAAGCTTAATTCTTTCGAACCAAGAGCCTGTTTTTGTCTTGAGCCCTTCAAGAAGTAATGTTTCAACAGCGCATTTATTCAGCTTGTCGCCTTTTGAGCGGCGCTCTATGATGAAATCAATCAACAAATCAATTCTTGTGTTTATCTCTTTGGAATCATGAGTATTTTCAAATAAATAATAATTTGAATAGAACATTTCAAAAGCCGTTCCATTAATTGATTGATCGTAATTATTTAGATATGACTCAATATCAGAATTACTCTTGATACTTTCAGAAATTAAAGGAATTAGGTTCTCATCCTCTTTTAAGTACCCTAAAACTTCTGACAGATGGTAGTGTGCAAACTTATTTAAAAGATATGAACACAGTTTAATTACGAAATCACCAGCGCTTGTTTTAAAAATACTTGTTTGATTGTTTCTTGAATACGCTACTTCATGTTCTATCAGAAACTCTTCTATTGAGTCCAATGCAACATTAGTTCTGCTTAGGATCGCCCACTCACCATCATATTTATTGTAGTTTTCCAAAAATGTTAACAGCATACTTTTTTTAAATTTATGTATGTATGTTTTAACAGTGCCACCAATTTCCTTCCCCGAGACCATACCTTTGGGAATTCTATCTTTATTAAATTCTATTAGATTTTTACTGGCATCTATTATTTCAGGTCTACATCTAAAACACTTTGCAAGCATATGAATATTGGGTTTAAATTCATCTTTAAACTTAAGCATTGTTTCATAACTTCTAGCGCCTCTCCATGAGTAGATACTTTGATCATCATCTCCAACAGGTGTTAGATTAATCCCTCCGCGCCCCTGCAGGGCAATCCACTCATATTGTAGTAAATCTGTGTCTTGAAACTCATCAATCATTAGGTCTGTACAATTTAATAGCGGTATTTCCCCACTTAAAGTTCCTTCTACCGCGCGCCTGGTTGCGTCATCTAAGTCATACAGGTGGTTCTTTATCTTTAACTCTTGATAACATTCTTTAACTAGCTTAACAGCGTCTTTATCAAACCCTTTTTTTTCATCTAATGGCTGATCATTTAAAATGCTCGTAATGTCACTGAATGTTACTTTTAACTCCGGTAGTAGGTGCTCATTCTCGATGTAATTCTTCAATCTCTCAATAAAGTTGAAGTATGTTGCTCCAATTAGTAGCTTACCTTGCATGAGTTTCTTTGTTTGGTTAAGAAACTGCCTGTGAAATGTAGTTACAGAAACTCTATTTATTGATGATTGTGGAAGAGCTATTTCCAACCTTTCTTGCATTTCGTTGACGGCCGCATTTGTAAATGTAACGAGAATAACCTTCCTGTCATATGATTTTTTTAGTACGTTTTTTACTTTTTCAATTAATGTTTTTGTTTTACCACTACCTGCTGTAGCAAGAATCAAAGAGTGATTATTAACATCGTTAGCTGCTGATTCTTGCTCTAATGTCATCGTCAATGTTAGCTCTCCAAAGTTCTTTTGATTTGTAATGATTCAGCTATATAATTATTTGCCTCTAGATTGTCAGCCAAATCTAAAAGCTCTGCTTTTTCTTCCTTTGTAAATGAGCTCAAATTGGAATTTGTACCTAGAGACAAGATATTTTCCGCTTTTAATAATGCATCATTGCTCATTTCTGTATTATCAAGAACTTGCCTTAATCCAACCTCTTGTGACTCGGTCATAGTGACTTCACCACCAGCTACAGGATGTAGGCCAGATGGGTTTCTCTCTTCAATTGAATTTTCTCTATTGTTAACCATCGCTGCTTCACCAGCGTTTGTTTCATTAAAACTTAGGTTCTCAGAACTAGAGTTATTCAAAACTGAACTTTCATCTGAGTTAGATTGCTCAAAAGACTCACCTTTCTGAGAAGAATTAGAAGCAGTTAACTGTGTTTGAGTCTGCACATTATCATCGCTTGTGTCAGTTTTTAGACTAGACTCAGCAACAATAGAACCACCACTTGCCGATGCCTTAAGGTTTTCTGATTGGTCTAGACTCGCAGGGCTGCTTTGCAACTCTGGACTAGCATTGCGATCAGTCGAACCATTCTCACTATTTAACTTACCGCCAGTACTTGCTGATGCCTGAAGGCTTTCTGATTGGTCTGTACTCGCAGGGCTGCTTTGCAACCCTGGACTAGTGGTACTGCCAGTAGAACCAACCTCACTATTTAATGTGCCGCCATTACTTACTGAAGCCTGAAGGTTTTCTGATTGTGTGCCCACTAAAGAACGACCTGAATCTGTAGTATTCGGATAAGAATCATCTTTTGTGCCAGAATATTGGTAGGTATCAATACGATCCCTTGAATCATTGCCTGCAATCGATGACTCTTTAGATAGAACATTCCCGCTTTCATCTTTACCAGTACTGTTAACCCCACTATTTACCTCACTTGGCTTGATAGGGGGTTCTTCTATTTCTTCACCACGGTTATTATCAACTGATAAGCTTTTTGGTGTTACGCTCAGTGCATTCTGTTGTGTGACAGAGCTCTTATCATAATCACTTTCATTTACAGACTGTTGCGGCACTGAGGCTTCGCTTGAATTAAGGCTGTTTACAGGTGGATTTGCTTCTTTAGTACCGGCATCACTATAATTCGGTGTGAAGGCAGTTGTGATCGCTTCACTTAATGTTCTTTGTGCTTCTGGAGCTGTACTTAGTAAGTTGTTTATTGTAAGTAGATCTCTCATGTCATCATGAGAAAGATTTCTTGGAGTATCGCTTGTGCCATAAAGGGCGTTCGCGGCAAACTCCTTCGCTTTACTAGAAACACCTTCTGAGTGAATTGCGTTATTAATTACTTGGCTTTCATGCTCCTTAGATGCACTTAATTCATACCCATTTTTAGTTTGCTCATCTGAAGTAATAGAAGCAATTGTATTTGTTAGTGTTTCTGCCTCGCTATCTTTACCTGCAATTAAAAGTGCATCCCTCATCTTATTCAGATCTTCCATTGCTTCAGGGGTGATGTTAGTAAAGTCAGGAATACTAAATTCTCGACTAGAAACTTGTGCTGATTTAAAATTATCTAAATTTCGATCATTAAGTTCCTTAAAGCTAACTCCTGATGTATAACCAGTTGCATTAAAGTTTGCTAACGCATATTTAGCTATCTCTTTGGCATCTTGGTCATAATTTCCTTTGGTAATACCCTCAACAAGACCTTGACCACTAGGTTTCGATCTGTTTTCAGTTCGATCTAAATTTTCTCTCTCATTTAATCCAGCAAACCCAGCCATTGACCTAGCTTGAGAGTCGTAGTTTACTGATTCCAAACTACCTTTTTGACTTGGCTCATCTTTATACCTTGATGGGTTGTACTGAGGTTCTAAACCTAACTGTGGGGATAACTCATTTAGCGCTTCTAAATGACGAGCGTATTTAGCATCATTAATACCTAAGAAACTATCATCTCCTTTCGTGGCTGCAATTACGTCCTCAATTTGACCGTCATCAAGGTTTGCCAATGCTGAGTATGCCGCAATTAACTCACTACTCTTCAGGGCATTATTAATTGATTCATTCTCTCTCATCTCCTGTACAGCTGAGATATTTTCTTGAGCATTTCTGTAAGGGTTATTAGGTAGCGTTGAAGCAAGAAGAGCTGAGTTTGAATTTAAACTTTCATTGAAGGCAGCTAGAGACTCAGGGCGCATTGCTGTTTGAACAGCCCCAGCATACATTAGTGTTTCATTTGGAGATAAGCGTTCACCATTAATAATCGAACCTTCACCATTTGCTGCGCTAGTTAGTAAGTTTCTAATAGCTTCTGGTGTATTGTTTGATAAAACACCAAAACCCATTTCAATTAGATTCGAATTAATACCTTCACCATTACCAGACTTCTTAAACTCATCCGTAACAGCCTCACCCACTGAAGAGGTGAATAGTGAACCAATAGAACTAACTACACCGCCAGATAATTCATTAGATTCTGAGCCTAATACTTTTAATGATCCAAATGCATGCGCTAAATTATTTGCATTTTTATCTTCTGACTCAGAAACAACATCCTCACCCTTAGCTTTAACAGCACCTGTACCAGGTGCCCCTCTACTACTAACCTCGTTTTGAGATTGCTCTTTGTGTTCAGCAAATGCTTGTGCATTACGCTCATTATTGAACATGTTTGTTGGATCAGTCTTGATGCCACTATTTACATCATTACTTAAAGTGTTGGTGTCTATGCCAGTATTATCTTCAGGTTTTGGAATATGTGAATTATCACTCGGTTTATATCCATTCAATTGGTCACTAAGTGAAATCAGGCTTGGCGCTTGTAATGTTTCACCTAATTCTCTCATTAAGCCTGCAGAAGCTCCTCTTTCGGTATTAGCTTGTTTAAGTGCTGTAACTCCAGTTGAAAGAGGAAGTTGGTTACCATTATGATCTGTAGACAGCACTTCAGTATTTCCAGACATTCTTGCGATTGCATCAGTAACCGTATTGGCCAAAGCAATATTATTTTTTTGGCTTTCTGGTAATCTCGCGTTATCACCTTTATTTACCTGCTCTTTGTGGTAGTCGAACCTATCTCCCAACTCAGAAATTAAAGCACTTCTCTTGTCACCAGATAAACTATTTAAGCCTTCATCACCAATCAAACTACCTAGAAGAACATGCTGCTGCTCATCTGAAAGTGTTGAAACAATTGAGCCGATTGATGCTTTATTTGCTCCTGTGGTTGAGTTTTGAACCTCACCCGCATTCATTTGCGTCATTACTTTTGAAGCGGAGCTAGCTGTATTCCCCTCAGCTTCAAGGGCTTGAGCTTGAAGCATATTTGTATGAGCATTTGTAACAGCTTCCTGTCGGGAAACCGCCTCTTTACTTGCAACTGAGTTATCACTGCTCGATGATTGAGCCATTTTTACTGCATTCCCCCAGTTTGCTTTTATCGATTCAGAAACTTGTGCACGTTCGTCCTCTGACAATCTTTCTGAGGCGCCTACTTGCTTTTGTGATGCCGCTTTTGCTGTGATCGCTGCTTTCGCATCAGCACCTAAACCAAACCCTGCTATTGATGGAGCCCCCTTTGCTACCATGCTTGCGGAGCCCTGTAGTACGTGATCATATGCATCAGATAAACTCATGTTATTTTCAGTTGCATATGCTGCGGTTTGTGCCGCTAAGAAAGCTTCGTCCTCTGATAATTGTGAAGTATCCACACTCTCAAACGACTCTCCTTGTTTATACCCTTTGATTGAATCTAAAGTAGCAGATTTACTATCAGTGGCAGTTTTTTGTAATGTTTGGCTAGCGGCTTCAGTATTTGCCAATTGAGTATTTCTAGAGCCAATCGCTGACAACTCAGCTGATGACTGTTTAAGGTAACCCGAGGCAGGCCCTGCGCCACCCGGATTAATACTTACATCATTTCGTTGTCCACCATTCAGTTGAGCTTGGCTCCATTGGCCATATGAGGAATGAACATCACTGGCTTGCATAGTAGTATCACCTTGACTTGCTTTACCTCCATTTGCAGATGTTGTGACATCAGGTGACAATTTCTTTGAATCAATATTTGTATCAGGAGACGTCTTATTAGATACACCCATCATGGTGTGAACACCCCTATGCAGTATATATAAAGTGAGCATAGGAACTGCAGCAGCCAAACTACTTGCCACTGCAATAAATGATTCGATTGTTGACATGCTATGCCCCCACATACCAAATGTGATTGCACTTACACCACCGCCACCAGCTGACACTGATGTAAATCGACCTTGAATAGCAAGTAAAGTAAAAAGGTTAACCGCACTCATGGTTACCGGCCACAAGTTAACCCACACAGTTACACCAAAGAACATAGCAGCTGATTTCATAGCTTCAGCACCCATTACAAGCATGATTACAATAACTGGGATCAAGAAAAACACAAAGGCCTCAATGAAGGTTGCAAAACCAATTGATAGCTCCAAAGCTAGGTTTCTATCCGCGGCCATTTGGTAATGTCGCTGAGACTTTGTTTCTATTAAAGTAAGTTCAGAGCGGAGCCCTTGCATATCCCCACTTTTTGCAGCAGCTTCAGCAAAAACATTTGATAAATACCTTCCCGTCGCTAAATGATATGCATTCATTGTCGCGCTTAATGCAGAAATCGATTCTGCACCGGCTTCAACATCTTGTGGTTTTACATTTTCTTTCTGCAAAAACCTGTCAGTCATCTCTCTGAAACTTGAGCTATCAAAGTAACTTTTGAGCTTCAAGTATGCGTTTGGGCATGTTAATAGCTCCATGGCAGGAGTGTCTATTTGAATATAAGTGCTTCTTGATGGTGTATTAATTCTTATAGACTCAAGGAAGTTTTCCATTGGGGCATTTTTTATTTTGTCAGCATTTAGCTCAGCGTCATTGCCACCAACTTGAAGATCCCAAATTACACAGTCTTGAAGGTAGTTCATTGTAGATGTTTTGATTCTGTACCTTTGGGCATTAACACCTGAATCTAGTTCTTCAGAGCCCATATATCCAAATTTATCAAGCGCCACTAGTGCTCTCATCGGATCGAGAAATTGACCAGCCTGATAACCATCCGGTGAGGCGAATGAATCTTCATAATCTCGTGAAAGCCCATACATTCCTGAGGTCATCATTGCAATAACAGCTGCTATGCCAGGTGCATCATTCACATAATACACATCTCCTGTTCTTACCGACTCAATAACAACATCTACTTTAGAAAATGGACCACACAAGACCATGAACATGCAAAGCCCAATAAACCAAGATAGTACTGGGTTAGAGTTTGGGTTGATCCAACTTTTTACTACAAGAGTCATCAGTGAAAGTAGAGCTGTAGCACCAATCAAAATATGCAAAGATGAAAAGCCAAAATCAAACATTCTTCGAAGGCCCATTAGAACCTCATACATGAACGCTGTTTCACCGATTGAGTAAATTGTAAAATCCATAAAAAAAGCCAGAATATTGAGTCTGGCTTAATCTTAAAATTGAAAAAAATTTTAAAAGCGTGATTTTCAACTGAATTTCAGTATTTTTTGATTAAAATACCTTTTTCTCAAAATAAACGCTTATATCCCCAATTTTATGGTCTTTGTAATAGCTAATATTTATCGAGTTACCCATCATGCTGACAGATACGGGAAAGGCGGGCTCTTCTGTAGACATTAAACCTAGAAAACCATTCTGATTAACAACGTAGTCTCCATGTGAATTTTTTACCGGGTTAAAGTCACCGTCGAGTAATGCAGTCTGCCCCTTTCTAAAAGCAAACAACTCACTTAATGTTACATCAAAAGCAAACGTATCGGGCAAACAATCAATTGTTTCTTTTGGCAGTATATTGACTGCTCGATTACTCATTGAACCATCAGTCACGGATACTTGTTCCAAAGATTTTAGCCACAACTTACGGTAGTCTGTTCGATTAAAGATATTAAACTCTGACCCTGGTAAAAATGACAACACATCTATTGGAATTAAATTTACTTTTGCCGAACTATGCTTGTTATGAATAAAGTTTACATCTAGGACAGCTCGATAGAATTTTACACCTGAAACCTCTATCACAAGAAAAAAGTAAGGCTTGCCTCTCGATAAATCATCTACGCGATTAATATAGCTGTTTCGTACTCCATAGTAGCTTTTCGGACCCCAAAACCAATCATTGAACTCAATACCACCGTAGCCCCCTTCACTAATTAATTCATCAAAGCTAAGGTGCATTGTAACTTGCTTAACATCTGCAAACGGATATTGACGGAAAGGTGATGCCTCAATATTTCCCTTATATTCTTCAGATAAATTGGACATCCGCCCATTTAAAACATTTTTGAAGTTCTCTATGCTTTCTCTGTATGCATCCCACATATTTGAATAAGGCAACACGTCGCTATTATAGTCTTTTACTCTCGCTCTCGACTTTTGCAATTCGGATAGTAGTAAGTTTTTAGTAAAATCAATTTCTAAAACTTTTGGAGATAACCCAGTCAAGAGCTGGAGTGTTAGCATCGATACACCTACTTTAAATTCTGGCCAGTGTGCAGCTTTTCCAATCGATGGAAATTGAGGGTTTACATCTAACAGATTTGATTCAAGCTGTGCACACTCTTCATTTCGAATATTTACTCCATTTGAGATATGTTTGCGAGAGTAACTACGGGCTGCAACTAAAGCGCGGATGTTTATTACTTCTGAGAGCTTAAGGCCACCATAAATCATTTGGCCTTCGCTAATTTGAGGTTCTTTGATTTTATAGTCTGATATTGTCACTAGGTTAGATAATTTGCTTTGGATATCAGCAAAGAATTTATATTCAAACACCTTTTCTTTGAGTTTTTTTTTCAATGATGATTGTTTTGTTTCGATGCCATTAAACAGAAATACTTCGTCATAAATCCTAATAGTATTCTCGTTAGAAATTAACTCTGGGCCTTCAGTTAACTCAAAAGTAGCCGTTGCATTAAGGGTGCTTTGCTCTTGCTTTAAGTTTAGCTCTTTAAGTTTTAGCCTTACATTTGGCAATAGTTTATTGCCACTTGTAACATTCGTGTTGAGGTTTACTTTTAGTTGCTCCACAGCCTTTTTTTGAAGTAGATGCTCGATTACTTGTGCATCGTAATCAGTGGTGTTAGTGAGCGTTAAATTGACATTAACTTTTTCTGCACCATAAGCACTCCCGAACGCATGGAATACAGTCAGCATAAAAACCCCATTTGCTAGCGCTTTCAATAAATTCATTAAAACGACCTCCAAGGACTAAAACTGTATTAATCATTTCATAAATTTCATTTCGTGCAGCGGTTAAAAATCAAACTAAATATCACCTATTTACAATGGGTTATAATAAAATGTCATTGTGTTTCTTATATTCTCACAAACCTGTATTCAATAAATTATACTTTTCACTTTGGAGGGGGATTTATGAAATTTGTGTTTTTACTAGTCATTTTAGTATTGAGCCATACTGCTCATGCCGCTGATACTGTGAGAGTTATCAAGTTTAAAACTATCGGTCTCACAGTTAATGAGTACAACATTGCAGATTTAATATATAAAGAAGCTGCTCAGAAGCAAGGCGCTTATTTCATTGTTAATAATTCACAAGCAGGTGTATTAAGCTATAGCGAGAAGGCCCGTATTTTACGCCCTATATCGGTAAGTATAGTTGACTACACAATCGAAGATAGTGAAGTAATAGCGACCATACGCTATGATCATGCAGCTTTAGAGGTCGTAATGGGTAACTATAAGTTATACATGAGGAACAAGAAAAATTCCGAAGAAATAGTTAACGCGAAGATAACTGAATTTTGTCAAAAATCCTCATCTAACTCTTCAGAAATCGAGAACATTCTCTCTAGCTCAGAACTTAACGACTCAACAGCCTCTTTAAAGGATGATGAGCTCCTTAAACTATCAAAAGAGTCTGACTCTATAAGTCAGTTATTAATTAATGAATGTAATTTATAGAAAATCTTCTAATACTTTAACACCTAGTTTCTAAAACGTGGCTCTGAACACTTGTGATTAAGAACTAATGAACTTTTTTGTCAAATAGCAGCCCTTCAAGCGTAACTCATATCTGCCCTAAAATGTGTTACGTCGTTAAACACGAAATCAGATAATCGGCTCATTAGATATACAAGAAGTAATGTTTGTCAAAAGGTATGGTCAGATACCATTTACGCATATAAATGCAGGCAAATTATTTGGTCTCTAAAAACCGATTAATTGAAAAATATCGTAATGAATAGATGTTTTTAAGGTACTATGTCAAACTATAACAGTTAAGTGTTATATCAATTTTGTTTTAAAGAAGACGTCTTATGGCCAGTTCAGAGCAATTAAAAGCATTGTTGCAGTCGCATCTAGAAAAGGATGACGACCGATTTATGTCTATTGCTTTGCAAGTCGCAGCACATGAAGCCCGTAGTGGTCATGGCAAACTTGCGCAGGAGCTGCGAGATCTTGTTACAGTAGCTAAAAAGAAGTCTTCTGCAGATAAAAATGCTCCAATTTCAATTGCAAAAGGAGTTCAGGATGCTGGTGGGCTTCTTTTTGCGTCTCAGCCTAAAAACAGGCTTGTTGACTTGATTGCAAAAGATGATTTGAAAGTTCGGCTTGAGCGATTGGTCAGAGAGCAAAAATTCATGACGAAATTAAAAACTCATGGATTGTCTCCTCGTCGAAAAGTGCTACTGGTTGGTCCCCCAGGAACAGGTAAAACGTTTACTGCATCAATCTTGGCTGGAGAATTAGACTACCCTCTATTTCAAGTAAGGCTTGATGCTTTGATAACGAAGTTTATGGGCGAATCTTCTGCCAAGTTAAGACAAGTTTTCGATGCAATTAACAATGTTCGAGGTGTGTATTTTTTTGATGAATTCGACGCTCTAGGCTCACAGCGGAATTCTCAGAACGATGTGGGTGAAGCTCGCAGAATATTAAATAGCTTTCTTCAAATGATCGAACAAGATGAGTCTAATAGTTTAATCGTGTGCGCTACCAATCATATTGAAATCTTGGATAATGCGTTATTTAGACGATTTGACGATGTTATCAGGTATGAATTGCCAGAAGATGACGAAATTATAACCTTGTTTAAAAACAGGCTTAAGCCGTATGTAGCAAAGAACTTTCAATGGAAAAAATTGCCAGAGATAGCTAAAGAATTGAGTAGTGCAGAGATCACTCGAGCTGCGGATGAATCAATCAAAGATATGCTGATTAATGGAACAGTGCGAATCACGTTAGCAACTGTTCAAGATGCGATCTTAGATCGAAAGAACATGAGAAAAAATTTGTTTTAAATTTATATTAATGGATAGGGATAATGGAAGGAAAAAAACACTTATTTGTAGGAAAAAACGGGAAAGCACAGAAATATACCTATCCAAGACAAGTCATAATATCGCCTACCATACCAAAAAGAGACCGAGCTGCTCACGGTGCTAATCTTTCATCTCAGTTAACAATAGCGAAAGTTGCCGAAGAAGCTATTAGTGAAGAAATTGATAATATTGAGTTAGATACTCCAGTAGGAGTTCAACTCTCATTTGAAAGTTTTCCTGGTTTTGAAATCGCATTTGAAAAATTAGCTGATGTTCGAAGCGGAATAGAGCTACTGAGCGTAGTTCAAAAAGAAAACAACATCTATGTGGCAAACGTGTTGGTACCACTGGGTAAATTTGGAGTTTTAGAGAAAAAAATTTCAGAATATTTAAATTCAAGTAAAGACAATAAATCAGGTCCTAAACACGCGGTTCTTTTGAACGCAATTTCCACTATTCGTAATACTGTTATAGAAAACCTTTGGACAGATAATCCAGATCTATTTCCTATTTCCAATGAGGAAATTGATTGGTTTGAAATATGGTTACCTGTGGGTGATGATCGGGTTGCGGTAATTAATGATTTTAAAAGGCTTTGTGGTATTCATGAAATAATCGTATCAGATAGTACACTTGAGTTTCCGGAAAGGACGGTATTACTTGTTAAGGCATCTTTAGATCAGCTAGCAAGTTCAGCTGCACTTCTAAGTAAGATCTCTGAAATACGTAAATCAAAAACAACAGCTGAATTTTTTGATTCTCAGGATATAGAAGATCAGCGCCAATGGGTTGAGGAACTAATTGAAAGAGTAGAATACAATTTTGATCATGATAACGTCCCTTATATTTCTATATTAGATACTGGTATAAATGTTGGTCATCCTCTTTTATCTGCCGTTATTAATCCTAATGATATGTTTGTTGTTGATCCTGCTTGGAATAATGCTGATGCTGATGGTCATGGAACTTCAATGGCTGGGCTTGCTATCTGGGGTGATTTGACATCTGCTCTTGGAACATCTGGCCGAATAAATATCAATCACAGATTAGAATCTATTAAGCTTTTACGTTATCCCGGTGATAACAGAGACAAACACCTTGGGCAAGTGACTGCTTCTGGTATTTCGTTATCTGAGATCGAAAATTTTGAAAGAAAACGAATTTATACACTTGCTCTATCAGCAAAAGATTCAAAAGATCGAGGTAAACCATCAGCGTGGTCCTCGGAATTAGATGCACTGGCAGTTGACTATAGCGGAGAGAATTTATATCCACGTTTTTTTGTTGTTTGTGCTGGCAATAATGAAGGGAATTTAACCCAATTAAAAGAATACCCCCAATACAATGAGTTACAAGATATCCATGACCCTGGTCAGTCATGGAATGTTTTGACTGTTGGTGCATGCACTAATAAAACACAGATAACAGATGATGGTGGGGAAAATTATACTCCGCTTGCTCCCAATGGTGGGTTGAGCCCACATAGTACTACATCTGTGACCTGGATTAACTCAATGCCTATTAAACCAGAAGTGGTTTTTGAAGGTGGAAATATGGGAGTTGATGATTATTCGGCGGCTTCTATGTTAAGTCTGCAGCTTTTGACTACTCATCATAATTTCAATACACGACTATTTTCAACATTTAATGCAACTAGTGCTGCAACCGCGTTAGCTGCAAAATTTGCCGCTGAGATAGGTGCGTCATACCCTAACCTATGGCCAGAAACGGTAAGAGCTTTAATTGTTCATTCAGCGAGCTGGACTGAAAGCATGCTCAGTCAATTCTCCTACCCAGGGAAAACAGCGCGGCAACGAGCTCATCATTTAGTCAGATGTGTTGGTTACGGTGTTCCAAATCTCAGAAAAGCGTTGTGGAGTGCAAATAATTCGTTAGTAATGATTGTTGAGGATGAGCTACAACCGTTTGAAAGAATTAAAGGGAAAGAACCATCGACTAAAGATATGCATGTCCATGATATTCCTTGGCCGAAAGAACAGCTTTTGGAATTAGGTGATGTTCCAGTAAAAATGACTATCACTCTGTCTTACTTTATTGAACCTAATCCATCTAGCCGTAACATATCAAGTAAATATCGTTATCCAAGTCATCAACTGCGTTTTGATATAAAACGTCCGACAGAGTCAAAATCTGAATTTTTGAAACGATTAAGCCGAGCAGCTAGAGCTGAAGAAGAAGGTTCGTCAACTCCTCCACCAGATCCTAACTGGCTATTAGGTGATTTTCGTAATAAAGGGTCTATTCATAAAGACATTTGGGAAGGTACTGCGGCTGACTTAGCTGAACGAGGTTTTTTAGCTATTTATCCCGCAATGGGTTGGTGGCGAACTCGTAAAAAGTTGGAACGATTTAATAAAAAAGCTCGTTATTCATTAATTGTGTCGATTGAAACACCATCAACCGATGTAGATTTATATACCCCGGTGGAAACTGAGATCAGGAATAGGGCTATTATTGAAAATGTGGTAACTGTAGACAATTAGTTTAATTAATCCATGCTATTAGCTCGTTATGTCCAGAGGCGGGTTATTTATATAACTCGTTAATTAGATGGTACGCCCCACCCATTAGCTAAACTAACAGAGTTGGCTATTATTGGAGGAAACCATTATGTCAGTTGTTAAAGTTATAGGTATTGATTTAGGTAAATCAACTTTTCATTTAAGTGGCCATGATCACGCTGGTCGAGAAGTTTTTCGTCACAAGTTCTCTAGAGCAAAGTTAATTAGTTTTCTTTCAAATTTTCCAAGCACTCTAATTGCAATGGAAGCTTGTTGCGGTTCAAATTGGTTGGCTAGGAAATGTATCCAAATGGGTCATCAGGCTAAACTTATACCCGCCCAGTATGTAAAACCCTACGTTAAGACACATAAAAATGACTTTATAGATGCAAACGCAATCGCCGAAGCTGCTACTAGACCGAGTATGAGATTTGTATCTCCTAAAACAGAAGAAGCTCAATTAGGGATCGTGATTAGACGTATTCGTTCTGGCTTCATCAAAGAGCGAACAGCTTGCATGAGCAGAATTGGCTCTATCTTGACAGAGTTTGGCCTAAGTTTTCCTAGAGGTCACCATCACATGAAAAACCTTTTTCAATGGTTAGCAGATCAGGGGGAGTCTTTACCAGCTTTACTTATAGCTGAACTAAAAAGTCAATTGGATTACTACCATCATTTGAATCACTTAATTAAAGAGCAAGAAGCTAAATTAAAGCTATTAAATAAAGAAAATGAAGTTGTTGCACTACTTCAAACAATTCCGGGCATAGGGCCAATGACAGCTTCATGCTGCGTATCTGCTGTTGGGGATGCAAATGACTTCAAGAACGGCCGAAATTTTGGGCATGGATAGGTTTGGTTCCATATCAGCATAGTACAGGTGGAAAACCAAGACTCCTTGGAATATCCAAGCGAGGTAACAAGGAATTAAGGGAGTTGTTTGTTCATGCAGCACGAGCAGTAATGTGGAGAGATAACACCGCCAATAAGTTTTTTGGGCAATGGTTATTAGACCTTAAATGTCGAAAACCCTTTAATGTAGCAGTTGTTGCTTTAGCTAATAAATTGGCCCGAATTGCGTGGTCAGTGATGTCAACAAAACAACCATTCGAATTAAAAGTGTAAAAGTCAGATTTGCAATGATAATTATTGATGACAAAACGGTTAGACCACCAGATTGAAAACCTGAGGGGCAGAGCAGCATAAAAAATGCTTTCTCGTTTATGAGGACAATCTGGCGCGGATCTCATCGTAGAGCTGGGACTAATGAAAGTCTCTAATAGACTCTGAATACATTAGCGCAAACCATCTCCGTTATTTTTAATTATTAACTTGCAAAACGGGGCGTACCATACAAACTGCCCCAAAACGAGCTAACATAATTGCTTTAGCATACTGCGGAATTTACCTAAAGCATAAGAAGTGATTTGCTAGATAGCTGTTTAAATTATTAATTGCTAATCTAGCCAAACTTAGGTGTAATGGAAACATAATAAACGCTGAGCAGTGCAGGGAAAGCTTAAATAAGGCCAGATATGCCAAAGAAATTGGCTTACTAAAGCTTAGGCCACAAAAAGCAAACCCCATAGCATAAATAACACCAACTCTGACACACCGTTCAGGTAGCGACTCAGTCCAACAAGCGATTATGCAACACAAACTGCGTGCCGTGCCGCATAAATACTAAAATGTTAGACGCTCAGTGTAAGCCTCAACATATTTCCAAAGGAAACAAGGATTAATGAGAACTTTTTACAAGTACATGCCGTATTCAACACTTATAAAGTTTCTAAATGATCCTTGTTTAAGGGTAACACTGAGTAATTGCCAGAATGACCCTTTTGAATTCGGGTATAGTTCGAGCGATATTGAAGTACTGAACCGTAAAAGTCACTCTAAAGACCTAGGGGATAAGCTAAAAGAATTTTCAAAACTTCATGGCATAATTTCACTTACTACATCCAAAGATAATATCTTGATGTGGTCACATTATGCAGATAGCCATAAAGGTGCTGTGGTAGAAGTTTATATAGATGACGACAAGCCTCAGTCGATTTTCGTAAATAGTACTGGTCCAGATACACCTCCCTTTAGATATCAAGATTTCATATTTGACAAAGTTATTTATGGTAAAAATCGAAGGTTTCACCAAATAGACTCAGAAGAAAATTTAGAGAAGATAAAACATCATTATTATTTCACAAAAGCAAAAGAGTGGCAGCTTGAAAAGGAGTATAGGTTCATTACACCTATGAGCTGGATCAACAGGATCTTATTTAATGAGGCGGGGTACAATAAAGCCAAGAAAATCCTTGGTAATTTCTCGTCATCGATTACTTGCATCAACCCAAATAGTTCAAATTGTAAATTCTATGAATTAGAATCAGCATCAATCACTATTATTTCTATAAAGAAGTTCGAATTACTTGCTCAGTTATGGCTGCAATCTAATAGCAATGAAACTATGTTTTTCATCCGTTTAAATAGTGGTATCACAGGGGGCGGAGGCAATCAAATTGGCCGAATATTTCTAGGGTGCCAAGCAAATTGTATTGATTTCATTTCACAGTTAAAAAATGACAGTCATGAACCATTATCCATTATCCATTATGGAAAATTATTCAAGCCTTCTAACTGGAGAGCTAAGAAATGTATTAATTGGTGAGATTGATAAAGATCAGTATAAGTTATCATTCAAATCTCTGACTGGTAACATTTATTCATAGTAATATCGAAAATGCGGTTAACAAGAAAATCCAAGTTACGCCTACTGCGCACTTGATTTAGGCGTTACTGATTAAATACTCTAACGTGTTTTTGTCCATCGACGATTTATCAATATAACTCACCTTTGCCCCAAAATTGTTTAGCTCAGGATTCCTGACCACTTTCTCATGTCAACTCTTGACCTACATATACTAATAACAGATTATGAGGCTAGTTGAGCAATTGTGATTATACAGGCATTTTCTGCAATTTGTGAGTGGAAGGATGTAATACACATATAGAACAATATGTTACTTCTATGGCGTCTGTATTTTATGAAAATATTATAAATACATCGCCTGCAGAAAAGGCACTGTTAGTTGCCAAATCATCGTAGTATGGAGTATTTATGAACAGGGATTGGGAATCTGTTTTTACAACTTGGTCGCAAGGGCCAAGCAAAACAGAACAGGAGCGAGCGGAGAATGCGGAGCGCCAAATTAGACAAGCAATTCATGATAGTGAAAAGTTAAGAAATCGAAATATTAAAGTTTTTACACAAGGCTCTTATCGAAATCGTGTCAATGTTAGAAAAGATAGCGATGTTGATATTGGTGTTGTTTGTTTTGATACATTTTTCCCTGTATACCCCGATGATAATGTTAAAGCCGAATTAAATAAGAGTTTTAGTGACGGCGTTTATACTTATGCATTATTCAAGAATGAGCTTGAAGAAGCTCTTGTTTCTAGGTTTGGTAGAGAAGCTGTATCAAGAGGAAGCAAATCATTCGATATCAAAGAGAATACGTATAGAGTTGAGTCAGACGTAGCTGCATTTTTCGAACATCGCAGGTATACATCCATAACTCATTACTTATCAGGAGTTGAAATGATTCCTGATGATTACACTCCTCCTAGAGTGAGAAATTGGCCTGAACAGCATTATCAAAATGGAGTGGCAAAGAATGACGCTACATCTAGAAGATACAAGCGAGTCGTAAGAATACTCAAAACCCTTTGCAATGAAATGGCAAGTAAAAAAATAAAATCTGCTGAAGATACGCCAAGTTTTTTAGTTGAATGTTTGGTGTTTAACGCATCAAATGAATGTTTTGGCTACCAATCTTTCAAGCCAATGGTTAGAGCTGTTCTTGCTGAACTATTCAATAATACTATGAATGATCAAAAATGTAGTGAGTGGGGTGAAGTTAGTGAACTAAAATATCTATTCCGCTCTTCGCAGCCTTGGACTCGTCAAGGAGCTCATCAGTTTATAAGTGATGCATGGGATTATGTGGGGTATGAATAATGCTAACTAGACTTCATATTTCGTCATTTGTAGGTCTCACCATAATTGTCTGGCTATTGGCTCTCTGGTTTCAAGGCATGCCTGTACTAAATGCTGACTTTCTAAAACCTTTCGGCACGGTTGTTGGCGTAATTGCGATTTTTGTTACCCTTTTTAATAAGTACATGTGGTCATGGAAAATCTTTAAGGGCTGGTATGTAAAACGGCCAGATATTAGGGGCACGTGGAAAGTAGAATTGAAAAGCAGTTGGATAAACCCCGAAACAGGAGAGGAAACTCCTCCTATTTACGGTTACGCCGTCGTTAGACAAACTTTGACTTTTCTAAGCGTACGTTTAATGACTAAAGAGTCTCGATCTATTTTAGTCGCTCATAGTATTGAACAACAAGAAGATGACGATTTATTCAAGCTTGTTGGAGTTTATCGAAACGAACCCAAAATAGAGTTACAAGGGAAACGAAGTGAAATTCACCATGGGTCGTTTGCACTAGAAATTCATGGCTCACCCGTGTATGAGCTTGAAGGGTATTATTGGACTGATAGATCCACCAAGGGAGGAATGCAACTCACTGATAGAGTTAAAAAATTGTATGATAGCTATAATCAGGCTGAGCAAGGATTTGGCAACTAACAAGTCATTCAAAGGACAAAAAAGTAGCTGGATTTTGATCCTTCGTCGCTAATTTTAGCCAGCTATTTTATTGCCTCTGATTGAGGCGTTAACTCTACTGAAAAAGTTCATCATTTGAGGTTATATGAATTATATATGTCTTGATACTTGCGTATTTCTTGATATTTCAACGAAAAAGCAAGATCTTGCTTTGGTTTCAGCTTTGGAAGAGCTAGTCGAAACCAATGTGGTGAAACTGGTTGTTATAGACTTGGTTGCTGAAGAATACGAGAGAAATAAAGAAGATGTTGCAAACAAGACTGCAAGACGATTGTCTCAAGAGTTTAAACAAGTAAAAGCTGTGGTAAGTGAGTTCGCTAGTGCAAACCAAGAACAAACGCTCGAAGTGCTAAATGACATAAATGCACGATTGCCTTTATTAACAGATGCCAATTACAGCACAATCAACAGAGTCGAAAAACTAATCCAGTCTGCGGAGCTAATTAATATTAGTGAGCGTTCAAAAGTTGCAGCGGTTCAACGTGGCTTGGATAAAAAAGCCCCATTTCATATCAGTAAAAACTCGGTTGCAGACGCTGTTATTATCGAGCAGTTTTATGAGTTTTCGCTTGATGTTGATGCTACTGATAGCTGCTTCTTTATCACTCACAATCACAATGATTTTTCAGCCAAAGACCATAGAAAACCACATGAAGACTTCGACGATATTTTTAATCGTGAAAATGTTCATTATTTCAATAATCTTGCATCAGCTTTGAACATCATTGATGAGGATGTGTTGGCTGAGATCGAGTTTGAGTACGATTACACTGAAGAAACTCGTGGCTTACGAGAAATTCTTGATGTAATGGACGAGTTGGTGGATAAAGTTTGGTACAACAGACACCAGAATAGGATGTGGCAGATCGAACATGGTGAAATTGAAGTTGTGCCGGAGGGTACCGAACGGTACGGAAGTGCTGTCATACATGAACATATCCTAGAGGGTGCAATTAAATCTGCACAAAAAGTCGAAAGTAAGTATGAGGACACCGGTCCGTGGTCAGACTTTGAATGGGGTATGATAAATGGCAAATTATCAGCCTTACGTTGGGTTCTTGGCGACGAATGGGATATGTTAGGCACCTAACCTAGTGTAGTTTTAACAAACGCCCAAGGGAGCAACCTACTTTTCCTAATCTAACAGATACACTATGGAGCACTAGTTCTAAAACGAAACTGTCCAAAAACGAGCTTCTCTGAACGTCAACTTTTCACTCATAGCCGACTTATAAAATAATTTGAGGTCTAGAGTGCATTGGTTTTTCATGCTTCAGCTCAATCAAATCTCGCCTACAAATTATATTTACAATAGTTCCAATCAATTTTAATCGATGCAGCTAGCAATTTATTAACCTTCAATCATCTCATTTACGCGTTTGATTAGTTTCTTTCGGGCTGAAGTATCTATTGGGGGCAGTACGAAGTCTATTTTCATTTCAATGCCAAGTGAATCCATTAAACCAAATAATCTGTTTACGGATAAGGAGCCACTCCCCTTTTCAAAGTCACCTACCGTATTGATACTATTACCCGAAAATTCTCCAATTGTTCTTTGGTCTAATCCTTGGCTTTTTCTAACAGCAGATATTAATTTACCTAGTTGCTTTGCTGAGCTTACTGACACTTCCATTTTTTGCTCCATATTTCACAGATAATTGTGAATAATAGAGCAGCAAACCAGACCAAGCAATAAATTCACAATATATTGTGAAAAGAATATGTAATTCCTAAAGCTATTACAAATTGAATGTAGAATTAAAAAGAATGAGTATTTTTCGGTACACTTTTTAATAGGGAATTCAAAAAAGTTTTTTAGAAGCCTATCTCACCTAGTGGTTTTTTAATTAATACCAGGACAGTGATGCAGGTTTCAGAGGTACATCTACAGTCGTTTCACAAGCTAAATTTTTAATCAACTTAAAATTTTCTATAGATGGGAAATGAAAAAACCGGCCTAAAAAGGCCGGCAATTTCGCCCAAGTCCAGTGGTCGTAATGCCAAACGTGGAGCATGGGATAGCCATATAATAGTAAACCTACTACGTTCAAAAGCAAGTAAATTTACAACTTAGTATCAAGCGGTAATTCAGTGAAGCTCATGTCTTTTAAGTGGTAATCGTATAAGTATTTACCTTTGTCTTTAGGGTTTTTGTAATACTTTTCGTTGTATTCACTTTTGTTTTCTTTTTCCCATTCCTCAAAAAATACGTATCGCAGTTCCCTAATATCCACACCATCATCAAAATTTTGCCCAGTAATAAATTTATGTACTTTACCTTTGTGAATAACTAAATGAGAACCTGCATATATGCCCCAGCTATAATCCCAATTACCTGACCCTAATTTTCTTGGGTGATACAAGTAAACATCATCCCCCATGTAATCGCTCATAAAATACAATGAAACAAAATTTCCATTTGCTTCAAAGATTACATATGCAGATTTACTTTCTTGATCATATGAAGAAACTCTACCAAGTCCAAGGTATTGACCGCAGCGATTTATAACAAGAGTCAAATTTTCACATTGATATTTATTTTTATAGGTTATAATTCGTTGAGTATTTGTTGTCTTTTCTGACTCTATTTCAAGCCCTTTCTTGGCAGCAATTTCATCAAGCTTTTTCGAAGCTCTAGCAATAATACCTTCAGGGTTTGCAAGTACTGATTGGTCTACATTTTCAACTTTAACAATAAATTGGGCGCTCTTAGCTAATGGCTCGTTTTCAATAATGCTATCATTAATAGCTGTACTGGCTGCTCCAGCAAAATCTAACATTAACAACTGACCTATAGCCATTGCACTCGAACCTGGTACTTTACGAGTCCCTGCATCACCGTCAGCACTGTCCATAAACTTATTGCTGCCAGCTAAACGCATGGTTGTTTTTGCAAAAGAGTCATTCTCGTTAGATTGAAAATTATCATATATGACGGGCTCTTTAGTAGAAGAGCAAGCTGATAAAGTTAATGCCATGACTGAAGCTAAGGCTATTTTAGTTATATTTTTCATAGATTTTCTCGTTTGTCCCGAAAGTAACTCTATCGTACTTTATTATTTATATCGCGCAACTTTATAGTCATTAATCATCATTATGGAAATAGCATACCAATGGTCTCGGCACATATGAACAATCAATATCATCTGCATTTATGATACTTCTTGCTTCAATAGCTCTCTCAGCCAGTTCAGCGTCAACAGCTCTTTGTGTTGTTCTATCAACAGCGTTTTCTCGACCTTCATTATTAAGCATTCGACCAGAACCAGTCAGCTTATCAAGGTCTTGATCGAAATCAGCAATACCAGACTCGATCATTATGTTAATCCATTCGCTTAAATCAATTTTATTCCAGTCTAGGTTAGACAATTGTTCAGGGGTTAACCCCGGGCAATTCCTTATTTTTGAGCCATCAACTTCTTCAGTTGTATATTCTTCTAGGTCATGGCCAAGCATTGGGGATGCTTGTTCCATTATTATTCGAGATAGGATGGAGTCATAACAGCAATAATCTTGGCGACGTAGATAGCAGACACCCAAAGCATCTTCAGCACAGTATTTCTTTCCTACGGGAATGCATTGTTTCGTAGCAAGCCTAACTCCCATATCCATTTCATACTCGTGGCAAGCTGTGAGCAAATTTAAAGCTAGTTTAATATATTGATACACCATGTATGCAGCATATACATAACCAATTACCGCTACAGCTTGACTTGCCCCTTCTGATAGCACCACTGTTGATGCCCCATTCTTAACAGTTTCTGTCATTAATGCCTGAGCTAACTCCTCTGGAATCGAGTCATAAATATATTTCATAACCGCTTGTTGTAGTTTTTCCATAGCCTGTTTAGAGAAAATATCCATTGCGGCCCCAGATGCATCAACCACCTCCCCTGCTGCATTACCTGCCGCAGTACTTGCCGCATCAGTAAATACTGTAGACACTGAAGACCAAGCGCTTGAAACAGCTTCACCAGCAGTTGTAGCTGCATTAGCAATAGGTTCTCTCAGACTCTGATAGCCGCCTACTACAGCATTGCTGGTTCCATCTAGTCCAGCTACAAATGCATCAGCTTGAAGCATGCCATAAGCAGCTTGTGCATATTCATAAATATCAACACCATCAGGAGCCTCACAACAGTCATTACCTAAACCACTTGGCTCCCAAGAACAAAATTTGCCTTCACCTTCAAAAATAGTGCACGTTGATGGGTCTGTAGGATCTTCACAGTTCATCCCATCTTCCATATGCTGTATTACTGTAGCCATAGCAAGAACATCTGCGAATTGGTCATTAACTTCACTATTTGATGTTTCACAATTCCCTCCAACACAAGGCAATGTAGCCGCACAGGTATTCTGTGTTACGGAGCTTGTTACAGTCGAAACAATTTCTTCATCACATTGGTACTCAATAGTGTAAGCGAAGCAAATATCATCGGCGTCATCTCGCTCCCAAAGCCACCCTTCAGCACATGTTCTTTCAATTTCTTGGCATTGCGTATCAGTTTGGTAGGTAGCGCAGTGGTTTGGTTGAGATTCTATCTCATCCCAGGAATAACATTGGAATTCATCCTCTATTCCTGCTGCTTTTTCTTCCTCAGTGGCTCTTCGAGTTACAATACAGTAATCTTCACCTTTAGTAGGATCACAATTGTATCCATCAAGGTTAACTCTCCAAGTTTTATTTCCTGTATCACCATTATAAAAAGGAGGGACTGTTTCTAATATTTCTGGGGGTAATCCAACGCTACCAACTTCGATATTTGTATAGCTATCAAATTTACAAAAACCTTCGAACCGGCTTTCAGTATCACCACTGGTGGTGTCACTAAACCCTGCTAAGCCATTGCTTTCCTTTAGCTCACTTTCAATCGCATCATAGCAACCGGCTGGATACTGTTTGTTTTCCCCTACTTCACCAGTAAACCTGTATCTTGCTTGAGCGTTCAAAATCCATTTTGTGTCACCACCATCATCAGTTTTATCTTCAACTTGGACAATACCTTTTAAACCATTTGCACATGTTGGCGCTTGCAACTCTCGAATCCAGGTACTTTCATCAATACTTCCATCTATAGTGGTGTTAGACCAAACACCAAGGCTTACCCTATTAATATTAGTATTATTAACTGTGCAGAAGTCTTCAAAACTTGGACCTTCAAATTTCAGCTCTGTTGCAATTGAATCAGTTGGGGCTATTGTCTTAGCAGTTTGCTGCTTTAGATCAAATTCTACTGTTAAAAATTGCTTGCCCTTACCTGCCATTTGCACAATTACGTCATATGCAACTGGTGTAGCTCTTTCAACTTCGCAATATAAGCTATTGCTTGCAAGTGGTTGCATACATAAATGATTTGTTGATTGTGTTGATGTAAATTCACGTGTAATGTCAACTGACTCATCAGTGCATGACGATAACCATGATCCGGTACCGTCAAGGGCATCATTCACTTCATTAAATCCGTAATTGAAAATACTGCTTCTTGGGTTTATTTCTGGAGGTTTATTGTCATTCTGAATTGATTGAATTGTTTGGTATACAGTTGCATCACTGGCAGTACCTGTTTTCAAACTGTTTATTTTAGTTGTTCCTGAAGAATAAAACTCTGTCTCATTACCATAGTGACTGTCTGCATCAAATGTTGTTTGAGAGTGATTTAGCTCTGAGCTAGTGTACTCGTTTTGATTTGAAACATGCTCAGCAACTTTTGATTCATCAATAGTGCCAACATAATTACCACTATCATCTTTTGTAAGCGAAACTCCTCCATTACTATAATTTGTAATTAAACCTCCACTAGCATTAGTCGATGGAACAACAGCTGACTTTGACATGTCTCTCGCAACATTTACGCTATCTTCAATCCGCTGCTGTGCATTGTCACCAAAATTACCATAAGCAGACAAATCAACTGTTCTAGATGTCTGTGGGGTTAGGTAGTATTTTTGAATTATTTCATTTTCTCGATTTTGATTTATGACTGTTTGATTTGGGTATTTTAATAACGTTTGATTTAAACGCTCATCATCGGAGCGGTTATTTGTTGGATCATCTGTTTTGTATTTTTGTTGAATTTGGTCAAACCGTTCCTGTGCAGCAATAGCCTTTTCAAATGGAGTGGCAATCGCGAGTAACCCTGCCCATACCCCAATTGCTGATACAGTAATGGTTTGACCAACCATGCTTGCAATGATTGTATATCCGGTTAATTTTTTCTTAAAACACTTCATTCAACATAGAGCCATGACAATTGATTTGAAGTTATTTTAAAATCTATATTTAAATCTAAATCCTAATTTTCATTAAATTTTTAATTAAAACTTGCTCAATTAAAGTCACCTGATAGAGTTAAAGGGCATCAGAGATGCCTTTGTTCCATTCTCATTTGAAATACATGCCATGATCTATAGTGAGGATGCTCCTACACTAGAAAAAGAACTGCATAGAAGATTTGAGAGAATATGTAAAAAAGTAAATCCCAGAAAAGAGTTTCTCTAAACTTCTTTAGCAGAGGTTAAACAAGTAGTTGAGCAGCAGAATTTACTTGATGTTCATTGGACACTAACAGCAGAAACTGCTAAATATAGGGAATCTTTAGCAATAGAAAATGCTCGACAAGAACATAATCTCACCTAATAGCAGTACCTCTGTTATGGAACATCAAACTGGCAAAGTATAGAAGCGAAAATAAGGAAATCCAGCGTCATTCTGGCTAAACTAGGATACAAAAGAAAAAAGCATACAAACTAAGAGATGAAAGTGAGTTTGTATGCTTGGGTATTGGTAATTAATTAGGAATTTGCTGGCTTAATAATTTATGAAATACACTTTAAAGATAGAAGCTGTGCTTGATATTGTCAAACTTCCATACTTAAAAATTTATCGAAACTTTGTGAGCTTCCTTGTTCGACATTAAGGTGGAGCCCATCGCTAATCCATCATCATAAATTAACCCTTATTTAATAAACATAGTTCCCCTCTAAGAGCAAACAAGACTATACGTCAGGTTAATAGTTTTCTGACTGACTTATCTCTGTGTGTTGACAGCTTTAGCTCTAAGTATCTCTTTGCTTTTCCTTTACCCATGTGATCAAGGCACTCGCAAATAATTGAAACACTGTTACTTATTTCTTCTTCGTATTTTAGGCTCGTATACTTGTGGTATGTTGTTTTCTTAAATTTAAATATGTGCATTGCTTGCTGTTTACTAAGCTTATATTTATTCAAAAAACGTCTAAAATCTTCACTTGTCATTAAATTACTCACTATTTGGAAGGTGAATTAATACCAGAACTAATTACGCAACAGTCATTAAACCGCCACAGTAAATATAAGTAGTCTTCAAGACCTGGGATGGTTCTACCACCAGCCGCTGTAGACCATTTATGTTCAGACTCACCCAATGGGTGACAGCACTTAGCATTTGGAGAGTTTCTATCAGCTTCTGCTACAGGGTGAAGCATCGAAAGCTTATACTGGGATTTGGGGATCATTGGCCAAAACTCGGGTTTACACATTGCATCCTCTCCGATTGTTTTTTTAGCCAACCCCTTTCGGTGCAAACTCGCAAGTACACGCTGTGTCAAAAGAGAAGTTACACGCGGGCCAGACTCACCATCATAAACATTTCCAGTAAATGGATAGAGACTTCCGTCGCAGCCTGCACAACCATATGTAGATTCTTGAACATCTCCTGCAGTAATTGCGGCACAATCCGTAGTACACCACGCTTTTGCAATTGGATTTGCAAATATAAATGCTTCTGGGGATAGTAAAATTGAGAGCAAATCATTGTTCCAAGTTGGATCAATCTCGCTAAGGTACATCAAATCAAAATCTGTATATTCACCACCACATTTAGGCAAATACAAAATTTCCAACATCGCAAATAATGGGTATGAATAGTAATGGTATTGGTACGTTGCCAAATCTGCACCACCGGAACTTTTAACATCCACTCCTGTGGACAATGAAAATAGATCATCCTGAAGCCTAACTCCCCCTAATGCGGGTGCACACCATGGAACTCTCACATGCTCGACTAATCTAGAAGGCTGCCAAAACCCTAGTTGATAGCCAAACTCCGGAATTCCAAGAGCATCATTACAAGCACAAATCGATTGGTCAGGTGCAGCCCCATTTGGTTTTGGACCTACTCCCATCAATCGCACTGGTAAGAAGCACGACCAACAAACTTCATTTATTATGTTGCTAAATACATTCGCGTTATTGCATGCGTTACCTTCAGCTTTTGTTTGCGTTGAAAATAAAGCGACTAAGAAAATAAGTGAAATCAATGTAAAGCGCATTACAATTGACCCACTTTTGACTCTAACCAATTAAATGCGATTAGAAAGTAATGCCAAGCGGTATCCCAGATTTGCTTTGCTACAGCGGGGTACTCGTAACTTAAATAGATCCCACCCAAAACGCCTAACCCAACTAAAATTAATTTCATTTTTCACTCCAATCGAATTGACGTACCAGTAAATAGCCATTGCTTTGTGTTTCGATTTTGCTTGGTGTAGCTTCCACTTTGAATTTCTCAATAACTTGTTTAGGCAAAATGAAAACTGGTGCCCCAAACTCATTTCGAAACTTACTAAGGTCATCCCACCCTTTGTCTTTATCCATATGGGTTAGATGAATCTGAAACTGTCCTGATATCGATTTTAATTCTTCCTTAACCCAATCAACTTGTGACTTCACATAGGGATCAATTACAAAAATGGTTAAATACATAGGGTATTGTTTTAAAGGGTTTGTTATGTCGCCAGCTCGGGCCAATATTTCTCCACGGCCATTTTTGATATCTTGAGTTACGCGAACAGTCGTATCTATTAGCCATTGCTTAGATTCTTCTGACGTTGGGAGAGGGTAAGTTTTATATTTCTTCCAGAACCTTTCTTTTGCTAAACGTTGCTTCTCAGCCCAATCAATCTTGCCTGCTGCAGCTTTCATTTGCTCGATGATGTCAGGTTCGTCAATATTGAATAATTGGCCTAATGGTTCTAACTTGAAATCGCCTTGTTTTTGGTCAAATTGCTCTTTTGCATATTGCGCATTCAATGTGCCCGGAGCAATAAGATGCTTATTACCATTTCTTATGACGATAGTTGGTACACCGGTTACATTAAACTCTTTAAATCTTAGTGGGTTTATTCCTACATTTGGCTCTACTTTTGATATGGCACTTAATTTCTGAATAAGCTTCATCGTCGATGATATGTGTGTAGCCCCTTTTTCTAGCCCTCTAAATAAAATTGTTAAGTTATGCTCTTTGGCCACTTTGAAGGCATCAATAAGTGCTCTTCTGGGCATTGAGAAACTTACGAAAATGGCGCCATCTGTACCTTCTAATAAATCAATTTTATTTTCTTGTTGTGGAAGCGCTCTCTTCATTGTTTCACTGGAAATAACAACAGCCTGATCTGCAATTGACTTGGCTAAAGCTATATCTTTTTCTTGAATTGTTGGCTTATCTATATCTTTTAACCACCCATTTTCTTTGGCTTTCTCGACAGCTTTATTCGCAGCGTCTTGAAAACTAGAAACATCATATTCGTTTTTTTGATTGGCACTTACCGAAACTGAAAACGCACAAAGCAAAACAATCGACTTAAAAAATTGCATATGCTTTCCCCAAAATATCCTCTTCATTTATTGGCCCCCAAAACCTGCTGTCATAGCTATAAATAGTCTCACCAACCATAAAGAATTCATTTTCATTCAAGGTGATTTGTCGCTCATACTCTTTTGGGTTTAACTGTAAGAAATTAATAGCATGCGTCATTCCAGCAATTTTGGATTCGACTCGATTTACAAACATTTCATTTGGCGAGTATTTGATTTCATCTCCTGGAACACCAGCTGCAATTTTTATGAAGCTCAACCCTTTATCAAAATTTTTATCTTCCTTGTTAAATTTGAATGCAACTAAATCACCCCTTTTAATATCCTTATCACGCTTGTCGACTATGAACATGCGAGCATACAAACACTGATCTTGAAAGGTAGGAAAAGAAAATGTGAAGCGAGCAAAAAACAATTCCGCTAACCCATATAAGCCTAGTAGTGTAAGGCAGACTATGATTGTGCTTTTTAACTTTATGCTATTCATAGCTAACTGTTTTTGTGAGAACGTAAATAAATTCTACAGTGGGATTTTTGAGTAATTCTGAGATTTTCTTTCGTATTGAACTATTTTTTGGCGATTAAGAGAGTATTTGTGGTACATTAACAACATACTAAAGTCTCCTCCAAAGAACTCTAGTATAAAAAAAGGTAGCCTTTGGTTGAGGCTACCTTTTTTGTAACTTAAACACGTCCTGTCTTAAATATGTTTGTTTAATTCTGTTTCCACTTCTTGTGATCGCTTCAGTTTTTATGAGTTTATCACTATCAATTCTTTAATATTTTTGCGATAGAAGTCATGGCAATTTTCAAAGCGCTATATATCGGCACTGTTCTTAAACGGAGCAAAAATACGGTGAAGATAATTTAAGAACCAAACTGTTCTATCATCAGTTCATCATCACCTTTTGGATCAAAAATAACTTGTTCATAGTCATCTTTTTTTATGTAAATTGCGATAATTTATAGCTCCAGCTTAGTGAATTCTGTAACCATGATGCTCTGCATAATAGGGAGCCCTCGACTGAATATCTTTATTAGCAAGGAAGTCTGAAAGTCTAAAGATAAAAACATCAGGTCCCTTTGCACCACTGTTTACAGCACTCACACTACCCCTAATTCTGCATATTCCCAAATATCCATATCTTCCGTTGTCCCTGACAACTTCATCTGGTGCAGTGTCTGAAACCACCACAACAAAGTCATGATCACTATCTAGTCTAGCGTCACCTCTTGCTCTAGATCCAATTAAGTAGAGTCTTTTAAAACCATATTGTGAATAATATGACTTACACTCTTCTAAGGCCAACTTGATCAACATAGGGTTTGCTTGCTCTGGAAGAGAGGGGAACTCCTTGCGAATGCTTTCTTTTAAGGCTTTCTCTTTTTGTTCGCGTTTTTCTTGAACATCCGCTTGTACTAACTCCATTAATTTCCTTTTTTCTTGATTGCTAAGCAGTAGACAAGCTAACCAAGAAAATCCTCTCGCCTCAAATGCAAGATCTCCATATGTTTCTTTAGCCCAAATGTCAATTTGAACATCACCATTTTTCCAAGCTTTTTTCACATGATTATAAAACATTTATTCTCCCTGGCATCGATTTTCCAGCTTCATCCAATGTACTCGAGCTTGTCCAAAATTAGTAAAATTGGCATCCCAACAATACCGAAAATTACCCCCCAGCTAATGCAGGCGTTGCATATTCTGTCCGATAGATTTCCCTGGGTACAGAGTTCATTCAATGGGTTTTCATTCATTTTATTTGCTACCTTTTCCAATATAGGTACGTTGATCAATGTACTTCTATATGCTGGCAACTAACGGCACAGCTTTATCCGTGACAGAAAAGAAATTCAAATCTGCATCTTCGCAGCGCCAATCGTCAACCGCTAAAATCAAATCATTGCCCCCGTCTACATTAACAAACTCGAACCGCTCCTGGTTGTGCGAAGGCTTATTAAATTCGCCATAACTAAGATTATCTTCAACGACGTATATTTTTACAGAGTTAGTCCTAGCTGACGTACATGTAACCTCACCATTCAATTTAAAAAAGTCATGAATCAGGTTCAGGTAATAATCCTTTTCATAAACCTTACCTCTTGGAACGCCCACCAAACTTCCAAATTCGCTGTTATACAAGCTAATAAATGCTGTGTATTCAGACGCAACGATTTTTTCATCTTCAATCATTGAGTATGCCAGTTGTCTTAATGGGCGCTCTTTCGGATTTTCAGTCAACACTTTGTACACATTAGCGTAGGTAACACCACCACTGTCCACAACATTATTCATATACCAAGGTACAACTTTGTCGACACTGTAAAACACAGCTAAACCGCAAGCAAATAAAAACAAATATCTTTTCATCTTGCATTCCAATACGCTATTTAACAACTATAATCGGTTCTTCACAGTGAGAACACTCACCCAAAGAAATCAACTTATTTCCTGCAAACGTCCACTTTTCAGCGATTTTTAAATCATCATCATTTAGCTGCTCATAATCGCCTTGAACTTCGCCTGTAATGTCATACATAGAACCATCAATTAATGTGACGATGTGATCTTTATCACTGTTGATTAGTGCAGTTGAATTAGGAAAAAGAGATTTAAGGAATAAGTGAAACTTATAGCAAGCGCCTTGTGTAAAGATGACTTGCATATAGTAATCAGTATCACGCAAATTACTAATTAACTGTAGCGGTGTTAATCCCATAAATACTCCGTTTTTCCAACCTAGCCAATAGCTGTTTTAAGTGCGGGTATAAGTAAGATCAAAGAGCACAGACTAATTGATATACCTTTTATTCGTTCAGTCGATTTAGTTACTGACAGCAAATCAAAAAGACCAACCAATATCAGTACACCTGCACCGAAAACTTGAAACCATGCTCCAGCTATTCCTTCTCTCTCAAATAATAAAGCTCCGATAAGAAACAAAAACAAAACCCATATACATAGAAAAACAACTGCTTGAGTTTCTGTTTTAAACCTATTCTGTGTCATATTTATTCCAATTAAACTATTTGTTCTTTTTATTCCATACGTTCAGAGCGTTTTTGAGGTACTGAATTGGCTCAGGCATAGGATGTGTTTTCCCTGGCTTAGTTTTGCGTTCATGTTTCGCATACTCACGTTCAATTTTGCTCCAATCCTTCGGGTAAAGCTCTTGAAATTTATTAATGAAGTCATCAAATGAATATCCTTCGTTTAACTCACCAACCACATTTTCGATTTTTTCATCTTTCTTCGTTATTACAGCCATTATTTTTCCCTTTAAGCCTGTTGAACATTTTACTTTTGTGAGTAGCGCTTAATTAAACGCCACTGGCAAAAGCTTGTTTTCCAATACGTTATTTTCTAAGTTTGGCAATACTCAATATTTCCTTAGCCTTTTGCTTTGAAATATTTTCGCCACCAAACCAGAACAATCTTTTTTTATGCTTGGTTGCCTTTAAAAGTTTACCGCCAGCAATCCAAATAGTTACTTTTCGCAAATGAGCATTACACTCTAGAATATTTATTAGCTCTACAAACGAACCTGATCCCTCTTGGATTAATTCAAAATGAGCAGAGTCAGAGCTAACAGGCCAACCAACTTTTAATTGAAAGAACTCACAACCCGTAACCGAATTTTTAATCGTTTCTTCACGTTCTTTGAGAATGTGATCCGGTGTTAAAGGCATAAATCAGATTTTCCAATCAAGTTAAATTAAGCCTTGAGCACGTAGCTCGCAGATTTCATCTGACTCCGAGGGCTCACAACGCTCGCCACATTCACACTCAATATATATTTTCTCATCCAAGTGCTCTTTCATTTCAACGTCACTGGTAGAACCGCAGCTTGTGCAAGTATATTCAACCGCTAGTTTATTGACCGTGAACAGTCGCATACAGGCTCGCCCTGTGTCACGCTCTTTGCCAGTGCAAAGGAACTGATCCTTATCAAAACAAACCGGAATAGCTGGTTTCGAGCATTGACTGTTTGTGCATCGAACCACGTTGCCGGTCACTGAATCTGAATAAACTGCGCTATCTAATTTCTTCAAATAATCGTTTTCTGTTATTTCAAATTCCACGTTAAATGCTCCTTATTCCAACTATTTCTTTTTAGCTACTTGTAGCATGATCTGCTCATTAGTCATGCCTTTAGCAAGCATCATAAGCAATGCAATTCTTTCAGCAGCGTATTCTTTTACTTCATCTGTTTGATGATGAGAGTATGTAGTTGTCGCAAAACCAATCTCTTTACCGCCATGCTTCATTCGAACACTCTTATGACCATAACCAGCTTGCACAACCTGAGCGTTGTCAATTTGATTTGTGGTATTTATCAGCTTCGTTGCACTACCCATGATTCGCTCCGGTTTGTTTTTCCAACACTCTATTTACTCTGGTAATGCGTTAGCAATAATCGCGGTAACAGCGTAAAACTCTAACTCACCACTTTCTGCTAGCTTACCTATTTCATGTAAAGCATTTTCTAATTCTACGATACGTTCTTGGGGGTCTTGGATGCTACTCGTTTCCTCTGGCAAATTTACCAAACTTACCTCTGTAGTATCTTCATTATCCCACTTTGCTCTACCAGCTTCATAACGATCATTGTTAGCTTTAATCTTTAGAAGATAACCTTCATCAATCAAATGTTCTATACCGTCAGTGTTACCATTAATGTTTTTGTAAAAAGCTACATCATTGTAATAACTGTGAGCTGGTAAACCGCGACCGCTGCATTCATAGCTCAAAGCAATATCACTGTTTTTATCAAGAACCGACTTACTTAATTCGATATATGCAATTATTTGTTGAACGGTTGATAGACCTTTATTTCGTATAGCTGTTTTCTGTCTTCTGAACTCAGCGCAATCAGCTAGATAGTCTTCTTTTTGCTGGTCAGTTAAGCTAATTTCGTTCATGTTTGTATTCCAATTGCTTAACTTACAATAAGTATCAGTTAAATATATTTAACTGTCAACTATTGAATTAAATATATTTAACTATTTATTACATGGGGTAAACCGTGTAGCATGTCGATATAGGCCTGCGCTTTTTTGTGGCCTTGCTCCACCTCTGCGGCCATCTGATGAATACGTGTTTTACTACAGCCCCATCGCTTAGCCAGCAACAAAGGTGTCCATCCACGCTTTTCATACTCTGCCTTAAATTCGGTTCTATTCAATTAAAATACTCTCAATAACCTTAATTTATTGGTTAAATATACTTAATTAGTTAGCATTGTAAAGGGGAAGGGTTACACCAAATTCCAACATAGCTGAATTTTTGGGCTTTAAAATGAGAACCCCTTACTAACTGGGGTGATATTGGAATAGTAGAAGCTGCACACTGAGGCTATCAAAGAGCTATGCAAAACAACTGCTCTTATATTGAATTCGAAAACTTTTGAAATAGGAAGGCATTGTAATGCACAAAACTGAACTACAGATCAGCATTGCCAGAAAAGGCAAAGGTATTCTTCAATAATTTTCAACCTTTCAGCAACATTTGAGCCCAATCAAAGGTTGTTCATTTTTTATGAATATGGCAGTCAAAATAGCTGCCATATTCACATACCATTTAATGAATTGTCTGAGTGATATCTATGTATTCAAAACTATCGTCATAACATCTACCTACAACATAATTTGTACCTTTTAGCTTATCCTTGCTGAATTGGATAATATTATGAGAATGCGTTAGTAACTCACCATTTAACTGCCATGTAGTCGCAGCAATTCGACCATCCGAGTCATTACAGTTGAGATGTAATTCAAACACTTGATCAGTTTCATGCATATTAATACTACCGGTTGGTTTCTGATTTGGTATCACGTTCACTTCAAATGACTGCGAACCAGTCTGACCAAACTCAGTTTCAACATCGACGCGGATAGTATGATTGCCAACTGATAAATCTCCAATACTTTCTCTATAACGCTTGCTTTCCATGACAAGCGCGCCATCCAAGTACCATTTATACACTGAAACTCTATCATCTGGATGTGAAAGCCATACACGAGATCTAAGTGATACATCTAATGGATATCTCAGGTATTCATTACTGAATGTACGCACAATCTCAATTTCTAATGGTGTTGGAGGTAAAACTTCTACAATTTGGCTTACTTCTTTGCTTTGTCCCCTGCTGTTAGTAACCCTAAATGTGAGATTTTTCATTCCTTCTTGGGAAAACTGCAGAGTAAACTTGCCGTCATCTTGATTTAACACTTTAACTCCGGGTGTTTTTAGTAGCTCATATGTATACTCGACGCCAGGAGCAAAATGACGCTCTAAGCCTACCCATGCAATATGTTTAGAAGGCATATAATTTACTGTAGCTGGCATGTTTAGTTCAATTTCAGGAAACTCGTATGTCCAGCTTTTCACACGAACTCTAGTCTCGTTGATTGTCTCTTGCTTTGACCCCTCTACCCAAGCTTGGTAGGTCAGAATAAAGTTTCTTCCTTCAAGAAGATTTTCACTAAATGTCAGGTCAAATTCACTATCATTTATTACTTTCCCATCCGGTAACACCCATTGGTTTTGAGTCCTACCATTAATAGACTCAGTTCTTGTGAAAGAGCTTCCTTTAATATGGTGTGTAGAGCCGACTTCGACTAGATCAGGGACATCTAAATCAAAATAGAATCGTGGCGCTCTTAAGAAGTAGTATCGCGCCCTAGCTTCGACAAAAGCTTCATCACCCAAACTACTGTCACTTGCTATCCCGTTATATTTCATTCGGGCATTGATATCTCTTCCTGTAAAGTCATCTTTATAGAATGAGATTTCTGCTGGACCTGAGAACCAAGACTTACGATTATCAGTTGACCACTCGATAACACCATCCCCATTTTGAACGAGGTTATCTCCGTCATACAAAACGAACTTTGCAGCTTCATTAAATAGAACTTCATTAGTTTGTTGAATTAATAGTTCAGGTTTTTCATAAGCAACAACTTTTAGAGTACCGCTAGTTGACCATTCGCCTGTAAACTTATTTTCAACTTTAACTCTCAAGTATTCAATTTCTTCGTTTTCATATCGCTTACGCCAACGTAAAGTATCTTTATGTTCTGTAGACTCCCTCCAATCTGAACCGTTACTTGAAACTTCCCACACAACTCGGCCAAGTGATCCAACATCTGCTCGGTCTTCAGGTGAGTAAATTGCTGAAGCTCTCAATGGTATCCGGCCCTTAATTAAGCCATCCTTTAGCTCCCCTTCAATTTTAGTGCCTTTGTACACAATAAAGTATGCACGAGCAGACTGAATATAGTACTCATAATCAGGTATAGGTGTTTTTGCTTTTGCTACTGCAACATAAATTCCACTTTCTTCGCCAATAACTTCCATTGGCATTTTTATGAAGGCTTCTCCTTTCGCATCAATTGTGACAGTTTCTGTTAATGGTTCAGGTATATTTCTTCTGTCATACTTACCTATGTAAACTTCCCATTCACCCATTGAGCTTTTGTCATAAACCCATCCATCGATTCGATTGTAATTCCCAAGGTTGATTTTAGCTGTTACTTCATCGGTAGATAGGATCTGATCATCTTGAAAATCTAGATTAACGCCAAGTGTGCTATCAGGAACGACTAAAGCTTTAATGCTTTGGGATGCATTTATTTCTGGCATTCTATGGTACTTAACGTTGTAATCGATAGGGAATACTTCCCATAGATTGCGTTCAACTTCAAAAGGCATATCGAACCTACCAGATGTTCTAAATATTTCACCTGTTCTTGTAGAAGGGTTTTTCGGAAATGTTTGGCTAACCCCTTTGGTGTCGAATGTCATATCTAATGAACCAGGGCTCGATACAGTACCCATTCTGACAATTTCACCACCCGAGTATTCAACTGGATAAAAACCGTTTATAAGTTCTCGCCTTGAGCTAGCTTCAACTGAAATCCCTGTTGGTTCCTGAGAAGAAATCTGTGTTTTTTCATTAGGTATGATCAGCGTTTCACCAAACTCATTAATTATTTCGATATCGCTTTCAATTTCTACAAGCGCTTTGTCTAAATAACCAACAGCCGATGGTGTTCTACCTCGCAATGATATTTCAAAGCCTTCTGGTAAATTAACCCAATTGAATATGCAACTTTTAACACCTTTGCGCGCATATTTAACCGCGAGGTCTCTTTCACTATAGAACCGGCACTCTTCGCCGCTCACTTGTTCAGAATCTAAATAAACCAATTCAATTAGTCTGAACGGTAGATAGTCGTTTTCACGATGCTTTATATCAAACGACATAGGAGCAAAGACAACATTTAGATCATAATTGAATTTATCACCTGAAGAGTTTTTTACTACAACACTAATTTCTGCATTATCTTTTGGTGATAACTGCTGAGTTAAGCCATTAATAGTGACAATACCGTCACCAACAGAATTTAAACTTAATGGCACGCCGTTTGATTGTACACTCTCAATAGTGACACCATTTACGTAGCCATTAAACCCTGCTACTAACAGTTCACTATCAAAGTAGAACTCATCATCTTCATCCATACTTTGGCTGTTTCTGAAAATAGAAATTGATGGCTGCTTACGAGATAAGAATGCAGCGTTTTTAAATTCTTTTTTATCTGATTTTGAATATAAGTACTTTGAAGTAACCGTAATATCGTAGTGTCCATCTGGTACACTCTGCACATCAGCTGTATAAATAAACTTGTTATTAATAACTTCAGGCCCGGTTAGATTTTTTACTATTACAGTTTCACCTTCAGTAATATTATCGTTTTTAAAAAGAGTAGTACCGTCAAATTCAAGTTCCTTAAGGACTTCGTGCGAACCACTAACTTTAAACTCAAGTTCAATCGATTTAGGAAGCCACCATGTACCTGATATAGCTGGAGAGGGTTTATCAAATACAACTCTCGCTGTTTCGTTCTCAACATCTATAGAAGCGCCTAACAAGCCAAAGCTCAATGGCAAACCACTAGCCCTTGCATTAACTTTTACTTGCTCTACCCGAGAGTATGCATATTCCCAACTTACAATGGCCTGTGAGTTTATTTCTTTATCAGTAAAGTACTTATTAATTGAATTTACCTTAAACTGGTGAGAAACAATGCCATCCTCATAGCCAATGTAATTTTTATTTCCAAGGAAATAAGGAGTGATATTTATTGTGCAGGATGTACTTTCAGCATTTATTAAACAACTCCCCAAATTATCGACAATCACCTGTTGTGAATAATTAACTGGCTTAGTAGTGATTGAAATGGCTTTAACCTGAGCGTTTGGATCGTGATTGACATCGCTATTATTGTCGATCCATTTATTCCCTACATAAATAGAATATTTTGTTAGTTCAGGCGCAATTGGGGCCTCGACGTTAAAAGATGTAGTTCCAGACTTGATTAGTGTTTTCTCTTTCTCCGCGCCAAAATAGGCAAACACTTTATACCCAACAGGCACAACTCCGCTCATTCTCAATCGACCTTTCAGAGAAAAGTTATCTCTATCAAGCTCATCCATACCAACCCATTCAAAATAACACTTTCCAGATACATTATTGTTGGTACCAATTGCAACCGCTTCATTAGTCACAATGTCACAGAAATCTGAAAACTTAGTTTGGACTGCTTCAAAACTAGACTCTTTTACGTGAGATACTAATCGACCACCTAAATTGTTAATCTTAAACTCGATTTCATCTTGAACTTTATTTAGTGTGATTGTTCTGGAATATAAATGTCCCAGAGTATCCTTGACCGTAACTTTTATTGTATTTAAGCCATTTTTGAAAATAACAGTGTCAGGTATTGTGGCCACACCAATTTTAGGCTTGTTAAAAGCAACGTTAGAAGAATTAATTTGAATCGATATCAGGTCAACGTCATCTGTAAATGAATTGAAAGTTGAAATTACCAGCTCTTGATTGTATGCAAAGTTACTGCTGTTATTTTGCTTAACACCTGATTTGAAAATATCAATTTTTGGGGCAGTTTTGTTAATTCTTAACCCATTAAAATTTTGGTTAGAAGGGATGCCACTTGAATTTGTGAAAGCCACAGAAGCACCATAATAACCATCTTCAATTTGCGTCATATCGAACGTGTAAACATATGCACCATTTACACTTTCTCTCTTAGTGCTCGTAATAGTCTTATTTGCTGTAACTAGTGAGCCATCTTTTGTATATAGAACATTCCCGCTATAGGTGATGCCACTTGAAATGCTTGGCTGACTATTTCGGCTGAATTTTACATTTAACTCAGATGGGGCCCACCAATCGCCAACAATCTCGCTTGAAGGCTTATTTAAAACGAGTTTAGCTGTGTTATTCGAAACTTGAATTGATTTGCTATTAACGTTTATTGTCTTTGTAGTCGCATAACTAGCAGGCATTGAATTAACCTCAAAAAGGTCAATTTTTGTTGGTTGGTAATTCCAAGGAACAGTTAAAGCATGTTTGGTGTTACTAACTCCCCAATAACTATTACTCGAATCAACTGACACTTGATAGCTTAAAGAGCCCACTTTATTTGAAATAGCATCACCAAGCTTTATTTCTGAAAATGAAATATCGCATGAAGTAGCGCCACTTACTACTGTACAGCTACCAAGCGATGGTATAGATACCTTCTGACTGTAATCCCTTGCGTCAACATTAACTCTAACTGCAGAAAACTTGTTTGCGGGGTTGTAATTGGTATGGCTACCTACGCTTTTCCATGAGTTTCCAAGCTTAACTGAGTATCTTTGGACAGTGGGCTTAACTGGAGCTGCAAAATTGAAGATAAAGTTTTTTGTATCAACTAACTTTTTAGCTTTTGCTGACCCTGAATAATAATAAATTGAGTAGCCAATACTATTCGGACCTGAATTGGAGGCAACGCCTTCAACTTTAAATCCATCAATTGAATAACCGGCTGTGTTATTCCATTCAAATAAACAATATCCAGCGCTTAAGGTTCCCCCTTGTAATGCTAAATTGTTATCTGTAGTGACAGTACAGTAATCGTCTATAACAGTTTGGCGAGCCTCAAGCTTGAAGTTTCTTACGTTTGAAATAAGTGTGCCTGATTTGTTCTCGATGACAAATTCTGGTTTGTAGACATTCATCGTTCCTTTGATAGTTGTGATAGCAATAGCGCTAAATGAAAACATCAAAGTAGTTAAAGCCGCTGCCTTTAAATAACTCATTATTAGACCTTGTTGGAATTACTCAGAGTTAACTTACCAACTTAGCCAATCAATAAAGCCTGAAAAAAAATTGAAATAGAAGAAAAATTCGTTTTATTAATTTTGGAAGGGAATGATTAAAGAAATTTCCAACCAACCCTAGTCAAACCGCACTATCACATTTAACTTTGTCATTAAAAGCAACAAAGAAAATAGCATACATCGATATGCATAAAGTTGTTTCTGAATAGATTGCAACAGTCTTCCATATGGGAAATTTTGCCATGACTGGATACAAGCTTAACCAAAACACAGTGTAAATTGATAAAGTAAACATAGCTGGTTTAATGATCTTCTGTGGAAGAAGATGTTTAAACTTAACTAAGAAGATTACCAAGAAAATGTAAAATGAAGCATTAAACATTGCCAGTAGCCCTCTGAAGTTCCAAGTGGAAATCCCGAGCCACCAGCCAATTAACAACCAAGAGTAAATTATAGAAAAAACACAAAAAGTTATTTTGAAACTAACTTTCAATTTAAGTAAGTAGAAAAGGCCGAACAGCATAAAAAACTTTTCTAGAAAGTTAAGAGATGTGAAGTACAAAAGTGTGTTCCATACATCTCCACTATTGTATAAAAAGAATAACCCTACCTTAGTCACGCATGAAATAGCTATGGCAAAAAAGAAGCAAATAGCCGAAAGGTTTTTATTGAATATGATTGATTTATAAAACTGAACACTAAAGGCTAGCAAAACAGGTGCGCTTATCACGTAAGCTAATTGATTAACCATTCATACGCCTTTCTGACTAGTTTATAAAGGGTAAGTGTAGTTGATGAATTAGGTACTGTACTTTTATAGCATATGTATTTTTAGTTTGAATAAATAAAGCTCATCTTAATAAATACTTTATAACTTATATATCAGATGGTTACGAAAAGGAAATGGCCTACTCTATGACAATATTAATTTTTTGCCTTAATCAACAAAGTCAAAACTTGTGAAACTAATTGGGATAAAAAATCTTCGCTATACTCTAACACTTTCTCCAACTCGGCTTTGTTTTTAGATGGCTCTAAACCGATAACAAAGCTTTCAAACTCTTGGCGGTTATCTAGTATCGAAATCACATTGTCGATTGTTAAATTAGGCTTTGAACCCTCTAGCAAAGCAATAAGCTTAAGTGAAAATTTACTAAATGGGCTTTCATCACAATATTGCTTAATTTTTTCTGCAATCATACCTACCTCAATATTTAAAAAACCAAATTACTTATAAAGCACTAGACGGCGCTAGTAATGAAATCTCTTTGTTAAACGATTGAAATCGCTCGTTACACAAAGCCAGTACAAGCTTATTTTTATTCTTTTTTGTTAACGATCTATTTTTTAGATTCGCGATGAATTTCACTCAAAATGGCAAAAACTAAAATCACAAAACACCAAACAGGTAGCCAAATAAAGGTGGCTAGATTGCTTTGGAAGGTTGTAATGTTTTTTACACCCCAATAGCTATTGCAATATATGGCCATTAAAATAATGTACGTTAGGATGCTGATAGCGAGTACGATGTACCAGGTTATAGTATTGAGCTCGCTTCTAGCGCTTATTAATATTATTGACGAGCTTGTTAACACGAAGATGTTTGAATACACAATCACTAAAAATATATTTAGGAATTCGATGTCGAGTGTGAAAAAAGCATCGATGCTGCCTAAGTTCTCAACAATGAGCGAATGAACGTACAATATAAAAACTAAGAACACTGTCAAGGCTGCTGCTGTAACAAGACTGGTCGTTATATATTTACATCGCTTTAATTCTTCTGATTTCACATTACTCATACAATCACCTTACTGATTTAATATTGTCTTGATTAAACCGACTTAACCTCAATCTAATTGATAAGAGCGCAGGTTTTCTGCTTCACTATTAGATTTTGTTACCTTTGAATTCGTGGCTCGTAATTCTGTTGGCGCATTTTTAATAGCAAGCGATGCACACATTTTCACTTGCTCTAAACCATATTCGCTTTTTTGTGTTAATCCCGATTCAATTAGAGCTTGCTCACCTTGGATGCTTACTTTTATTTCAGGGCAATCAACATATCTCAGGGTTGGGCCGCATGACCACTTTGCATAGTCATCTGATCTGCTGCTATTACTTGATGTAATAGAATAACTAAACTCATGAGCAGTATAGCTTTTACAATCAATATCAAAAAATCCTGCCCTTTTTAATTTCACTGAACCAATTTCACTAAGCTTCTCTTTCTCAACCGGGGTTAAGCTCATTTCAATATCCGGTATAGAGCCTCGGTAGTTAGACACCCACACTAAAATACCCGCAACTAAAAGCGTAACTAATAGTAAAGTGAGTAATGTGATCAGCTTACGTTCTGAATTTAATCCCACAACAAACTCCAGGTTTGAAATTTTTAGACAACTTAATTAGCTTCTACAGTTATTTCTGTATCCAACCTATGAATACCAGCAAAGAAAATTTGTCCTCTGCTAACCGTTTAAAGATAAGATCGAGATTTGTTAGTAATATATCAGTATGTATTTATCGTGCTCCGCGAGTTTTATTTACTATTTTTAGTTTTTTTTTGCGATAAAGTGAGATATTTATGCTTCACAAAGAGAGCAAAACAATGAAATTGAATGTTAAGAGTTAATTTGTAGTTTCTAGTGTCGATAGAATTTCTTCCACATCAGAAACTTCAACTTTTTCCCCAATTAATATGGATTTAGTAGAGCCGCTTTGAGATAAGTCGCTTGCTTTAACAATATCGCCAAATCCTCTTAAGATCATATCTTGTTCGGCCAATTCATAACCATCGTCGAACTTAGTTAAGAGAAGTAAGCGTTGTAATGATTTTTCACCAATCTCAGTTGGGCAATATAAATCTAGCTGTCCTTTTCCACCATGACGCACTAAACGTCCCCGTATTTGATGGCACGTTATTGTTCCGAACCTTTCAGCATGGTAGATGATCGTTTTTGTTAACCTAGGGATAGTCAAGCCAATTTCAACCATTGTTGTAGAGATTAGTATGCTAGCCTTGCCCGACTTAATATCTGCAATTGATTTTCTGTTGTGGTCTGGACTGCAACCCGAATGAATATACCTAACTTTATTTCGGGCAAACTTGTTCCACTTCGTGAATACCTCTTCTACAGATGCGAAATTCTCAGAATTATCCTTTGTGGGACATACAACGAGTACTTTGTTACCAAGCTCAACTTGATTAAGGCACTCTTTCATTAGTGCATGGCTTTCACTTTTAAGTCTTAACTTAGTGGTTATCTCTTTCTTAGCATGACATTTGGTAAGTCTGAATATGTGCTTTGAATTACCATACGAAATCAAAGCCTGGGTTCTAGGTATTGGAGTAGCTGTTGCTTCCAAAAAGTGTGTATTTTCAGAAAGTAGTAATTCTCTTTGCTCAAGTCCAAACCGATGCTGTTCATCAACCACAACTAAATTCAGTACACCAACCCTTCGATGTAGCAGAGCGCTTGTACCGATTAGAAAATTCGTTTCCTCTAAGTTTGTTTGCTCTGTTTCTAATGTAACTAAGACTGGCTTTAACGAACCAAAATATGAATTTAACTCTTCATGAATTTGCTCTGCAAGGGTTTGGCTAGGTAACATAATCGCTGCTCGCCCACCAGCGGAGACCACTGAAGCAGCGCAAATTCCGTAGACAACTGTTTTTCCAGTTCCTACATCACCAATTAGAGCCCCATCGACTTTGGTACCTTCCTTAAATTTATTTGTTATTGATTCAACAATTTGTGTTTGTTCTGTAGTTAATTCAAAAGGAATTTTCTCCTTTAGCACGTTGATAGGTAGACCGTGTAAAGAATTTACAAGTTTATTTGGCTCTCTTGGATTTAAGGCATTCATTTCACGGATACAATATAAGGCGGCAATTCTTTTTATGACACCCCTAGCTTCTTCCCATGACTCTACCGAACTAGGATTGTGCAATTCGGTTAGAACATCTTTTAAAGTCATTTTCTTAGTCTTTAAAACTTGTCTAATGTTTGGTACCCATTTTATAACTTCCCTTAGATGTTTTTCTGCTTGATTAAGTGTGCTGGGTAACTGTTTTCTAATAACCTCTCTTACCTGCTCTTTAGACAGGTAACCGCGCTTAGATTTGTAAATTGGTACGAATTTCCCAATGTCAGCACTGGATATCAATTTTGCTGCGCGTAAGTTTAGGTAAGCCCCATTAGCAAATGAAACTCCTTTAAAGTAATAGGTTGAACCAACTTCAGCCAGACTTTCTTCAATAAGCTTTGTATCACCGAAAAGTTTTATTGAAAGTAAGTAACCTAAATCGTCAAACAGCTCAATTGTTAAAACCCCTTTCCCTCTAACCCAATTGAAAGATGGTGCTGATACTAATTTTCCAGCTATTACTATTTTATGGCCGCTTAATTGATATGCCTTAGAAAATTCAGTGACAATGTTTGTGTAATCTTCAATTTCAACTGGGCAAATTAATGGCACCTGCCAAGCATGTTTAATACCAAAGCACTCTAATGATTTCAGCTCCATCATTTTCCCCGTCGTTGAATCGTTCCTTTATATTCCCTCATATTGAAAAATGTGCAACTTGGAGGTTTTTAACTCTAAAAATGCGCGATATCTATGTTTTGAAATAATGAAGTAAATTAATTACTGGATTTGTTTATGAATAATCATCCTCAATATCAACCACAATATCAGCCTCAAAGTGCGAATGAGTATTTTGATTCTAGTCAGATGCATAACACTGGTGCTGAATGTCAAAACCAATACGTGAATGAGAACTATGCTCCTAGTCATATGCATAACAATAACGCTCAGTCTCCAGTGAAACAGGGTCAAAAGGGTCAAGAAGGCCAAACACAAAGCTGTGATTTCAACCCTGATTATGCTCCCGGTGGAAGGTATTACTCAATTAAAGTTCATGCAAGCAAGGCTGCTGTCGAATTCAAAGCAGATATAACAAGGAAAGGGGTAATTACTATTCGAATTGAGGCCGCTTCTGGAGCAAATAAAAGTTATGACTGGAAAAACAAAATTTCTATTCAGCTTACTCAGCTAGGTTTGATTGAATTTCTATGCGCATTTTTATTCATTAAGGAAAGTATTGAGTTAAAGCATTACGGAGCTAAGAATGACAAATCATTAAAGGTTCAATACCAAGAAGGGAAATTGTTTGTGCAAGTATCACAAAAAGGTAAAAAGCTTTGTGGAGTACCTATTCCTATCAATGAAGCAGTTCGTATAGGTCAATTTGCACTGGACTCTTATTTGAAAAACTTCGACAACATCAGTGCTGAATTTGCTGTGCAGAATTTTAATCGAGCAGCTAGTTTGGGTCTTTGAGCGCTTGAAAATGGAGGTTGAAGATGTTTTTACAAAATGACGATGCTCTAGAAATACCTCATGGTAATTCATCTGTTTGGCGGTATATGAGTACTTGGAAATTTGAACAGTTACTCATAAATTCCACTTTGTTTTTTCCAAACGCTAATGCACTCTCAGATCAATATGAAGTATCTATACCTGAAAGTGTTAAAAACAAAAAAAGAGATGACCTAATTAATGACGGTATTACAGGGAACAATCTTAAAGGTGAATTGGAAGCTTTTTTTTGGAACACCAATCCTAAGAAAAATTGTGTCTTTATCAACTGCTGGTCATTAACTCCACATGAGTCATACGCTTTATGGAAGATTTATCTTTCAGGTGAAGCGAATGGGGTTGCCGTTAAAACGTCGGTGAGCAAACTTAAACGCTCTGTGATTAACGGGCAAGACAATAACCCAGAGCCATTTTATATGGGTAAAGTTAAATATAAAAAACACCTTTGCGATGATAGTCTATCAAGGCTATCACTAATAACAACGAAAAAACCATTTTATGATTTTGAAAAAGAGCTAAGGCTTTTCATATTGAATGATTCACCTCCTGAGAAGAGCTTGGATCAAACTGTTAATTTCATTCAAGGTAAGAGCGTGAAGATTGATGTTAATGAGCTTATTCAAGAAGTGTACATTTCGCCATTTGCTTCGCAAGGTTACATAGATGAGGTAAAACAATTGCTTAAAAAGTATGGTTATTCAAAGGCTTTGATTAAAGAATCTGAAATACTTGATATGTAAAATTAGCTTTAATCCACTGCACTGTTCAACTTTAACAGTGCAGCCCCCATAACCAATATAGTACTGCCCCTTACTGCTCGATTAAAAGAGTTTCAACAACTTCTTCTGTCGTATTGCTTTTAATTTTTATTTTTTTAGCGTGTTTATTAAGTGACACGATTTCATCACAGAACCCTTCTGTTGGGTATAGAGTGTACTTGTAGTCTATAACTTTATCTTCATCGTCCTTTACAGCAGCGATATCATACTTCTCTAAAATGCCAGCATTAATAAGATCTTTCATAGTTGAAGTCATATTTCTGCGAATAGCAATTAAGCGATTTTCAGTAATGTCTTCTGACTCAATAGAGCCAAACTTAATCATTATTCTTACAAGCATGAAGTGATACGTCTTTTCGGGGCTGGCGTATCTAAACAATGTATAAAGTCTTGTTGTAAGCCAACTAGATAAGGTTCTCTTAAATTGTTGCGCCTGGTTAAAGTAATATCCTTTATAAGATACAGTTTCAATTTGCTGAGCCATATACTCATTAAGAAATACAATGCATCTCTGAGTGCTTGGCCCTTTTTTACCAGAAAAATGAATTGACCCCAGATAAGGCATTTTTGCTTCATTTGTTTCTACTTCACCATTTGAGTTGGTGCTGTAGTTAAAAGACAGTTGACTCCCAGACAGGATTAGTAGCGCTTCCTTTAAATCTGGATAAGATAATGATTGATTAACTGATTTAAGCTCTGCATTTAGTTCATTCATTTTAAAATGAATTGCGTAACGAGTGCCGCTTGCGTTATTAATCTTAGAAATATTGCCTTTTGTTGCAAGTGAAATAAGTGCCCTTTCTACCTTTTCTTCGCGGTCAGATGGCCAAGCAACATAGTCTGTTTCTTTACCTTTGATTACAGCTGGTGAGATTTGCAATTCACCAGTGTATTCAACACCATCCAACTTATCAGAAATAGAGCGAGAATTAACGAGCCTTTCTGGTGCTTGTCTAATTGGGTATATGGTAGTTTTAACTCTTACAAAACGAGACCATAAATCGTATAAAGGAAAGGTATTTGATAATGAATTAGATTTCAAACCTTCAAAATGCACATCAGTAAAGAGTTTCAGCTGCTCAACCTCAGCGGCTTCCTGAACTACTAGCCCTTTGGTGCTGATAGTCTCTGGCAAATTATTTATTGTAAGTTTGTTTTTGCTCATACCGATATTCCCGCATACTTGAATTTCAAATATATCAAATCGCTATATAAATAACACAGCAAAATGCACCATTATTAAAAAACTCTTTATAATCATAACGATAATAGAGTGCAACTGCGATCTGACTACCTAATAAACCTATTAAAAATAACGTGTAATTGCGATCTGGTAGTTTGAGTAACAGTTTGAATAACGTGTAACTGCGATCTGAGTTCAAAACCTATCTATTTGATTAACGTGTAAATGCGATCTGAGGTGAAGATTTAGTTCAAAAATAACGTGTAAATACGATCTAGGATGAAAATTGAGGCCAAAAAATAACGTGTAAATGCGATCTGGGATGAAATTTGAGGCCATAGAATAACGTGTAAATGCGATCTGGGATGAAATTTGAAGTCATAAAATAACGTGTAAATGCGATCTGACACAAAAATTTAGCTCATAAAATAAAGTGTAAATGCGATCTGAGAAGCTACATAACTACTGAATAACGTGTAATTAGGGTCTGAGATTTATTTTCAGTTTATTATTTCATCAACTTACTTCTGTGTACCCGATGTGAACTTAAAACTATTGGTCAAAAATAAATCGGAAGAATTTGCTCAAAAAAGGACAGAGAAATTACAAAATAAAGTGTAAAACCGATCTGAAAAATAAAACGCATACATTTCAGTGGTTTACAGAATTGTACCACACACAAACAAAGGTAACGGGCGAAAAAAAACTTTTTTCAAATGAAAATTCACTAAATTTCTGTAGTATGGATTCAGCAGGGCTGTGAATAACCCACTAAAAAAAGGTGTAATTGCGATCTGAGAAGCGTGCAATTGCGATCTGGTACAGTAATTTGGCCTATTTTCAATCATTTCGAATAAAAATCAAACTGTGGTTGTGAATAAAATAAAGTGTAAATGCGATCTTGAGCAATGTCGTTGTGGATATTTTACAGGCAACCCTTTATAACCTGTTGATAATAATATCAATATGAGTACCAATAACGTGTAGCTGCGATCTAAGTAAGGTGTAATTGCGATCTAAATAACGTGTAATTGCGATCTCATTTATTTTTTATTAGCTAGAAAAATCAATAAGTTAACAACACAATCCACAGCACTAACCTAAAGATCTAACCTATATATTTAACCATCATTATCCTTAATATTTATTCTTAGCTCTCAACAAATCAAATTAAAAATGATATTTGGTATTTAAAAAGAACTAAGCTCAATACCTTTAGCTAATTAGTTCTTTGCAAAATGCACGATGTAATTTAGCTGTCATTCTGTTGTTAAATAAACAATAGAAGGCATATTCATGAATTTTTCAATCTCACTCTCTACCGCAAAACATCTGTTTGTGGATGCTTGTGGTATAGCAAATGGCTCTAAGTGCAATATATCTGCGCTGGATTATATTCACTTCTCATTACTTGGTGGCATAGCAGAAGTTCTAGGAACTGACACTCAATCGATTGTTAGGCAATCTTCACCAATTGATGCGTTTGAAGATTATGAGATTTGTATCGAAGCTAAAAAACTTAATACTGTTATAAGTAGCTTTACCGATGAAAGTAAGTCACTAAAATTTCAATTCGATGAAGATAAAGTAATTGTTAAACATGGTCGTTCTAGAGCTTCAATAGCTACAATGCCATGCGATAGCTACCCTATTCCCAAAATTGTAATTCCTAATGGCTTTCAATTTTCTTGTGATGCAGAATCATTTAAGTCTGCTATTTCTGGTATTTTTTATGCCAAGGCGAATAACGATGTAAGGCCGTTCCTAAATCATATTAACTTTTCTATAAATTCTCATCAGATGAAGCTATACACTAGTGATGGTCATAGATTGGCTACGGATATTGTTCAGTTAGAAAATTCTGTAGATGATTTGAAAGGTATCTTGCCATTTAAGCTTGCTGAAATGCTTCTCCAAGCACAGCCTGATGGTACTTTGGGCTTTTTCTTTGATGATAGCCACTTCTATTGCTCAACTGGAGGAACAGTATATGGCTCAAAGTTCGTTGCCACTGAGTTTACAGACGTAAGTGAGATTTTAAATACTGAGTTATTTCAATCCATTAAAATTGCTAAAAGTGAGTTGCTGGACTCTGTAAAACGAATTAAGGGCTTTGTTCAAAGTGCAAAAATTGCAAAGTTAACAATCTCATTAAAAGGGCAGGAATTATTATTAAATGCAAATGCCGATAAAGGAAATGAAATTGACGATGTAGTAAATACTGAATTATTACAAGCAAATGTATCCGATGGTTATGAGCCTGTATTTACCTTAAACCCAAATTACCTGTTCGATGCTGTTAAAAGCATAAAATCAAACTCTGTTTGTATATCTTTCACTTCAAAAGCTCTCCTCAAAATCACTGACCCTGATAACGCCAACGTCAACAGTGTGATCATGTCTATGCGCTAGTTTATCTAGCGCTATTTTTATCGTAAAAAATGCGCGTTTTGAACACCTTGATACCTTATTTCCAGTCAAGAGAAACAAATTAGGAAATCAGTTATGAATAATCAAAACAATGTAGAAGTACAAGTGCTAAAAACAGTTCAGTTAGTACCATTTGCATTAGGAAACTCACGTGAAAAAACTAATCGTGAGGCGCGTAAATATTTAACCGAATCTATCAAGGAAGCTGGAGGGGTATTACAGCCAATTCTTGTTCGTCCAACAGCAAACGAGTCTAAGTTTGAAGTGGTAGCAGGTTTTGGTCGCTGGGAGGCGTGTATTGAGCTTGGTTTCGACGATATACCAGCACTTATAAAGCCAATGACTGACAATGAAGCGTATGAAGCTCAGTTAATTGAAAACCTAGTGCGAGATGATTTAACCATTGTTGATGAATCAAAGGCAGCGCAAAAATTTATTACGATGTATCAAGGTGATTATTCAGCCGCAGCCGAGCGATTAGGTTGGACTCAAAAAAAATTAAATGACCGTGTTCAGTTATTGCGTTGTTGTGATGATGTATTAAACGCATTAAACGAAAATAAAATTAAGATTGGTCACGCAACCATTTTATCGAGCTTTTCAGAGAAGTTACAAATCGGCACATTAAGTAACATCATCAATGAAAATTGGAGCGTTGAGTATCTAAAGCAACGTGCTGGAAAGGCTAAGAAGTATTTACATACAGCAAAATTTGACACCAAAGACTGTGCAGCCTGTCCTCATAACACTTCACACCAGATTGGTATGTTTGACTTTAACGTTAGTGATAAAGCAGCGTGTGCAAAGCTATCATGCTGGAATGTTAAAACCGATGAGTGGCTGAAAGAGCAAAAGACGTTAGCGGAAGAAAAATACGGCACAGTAATATTATTAGTTGAATGTTCAAGCGCTGACAGGAATACAGTTTCTAGTGCCAGTGTTGGTGAATCACAATACAACGAAGGTTGTGCATCTTGTGAATCGAATGTAGTGATTATGGATGATCGTTCTGGTCGTGAAGGTCAAACATTAGAGTCGCAATGTATTGATAAGGTTTGCTTTGCAAAATGTGTGAAAGCATTTAATGAACCAGATAATACTCAAGAAATTGAAGCTGAAACCAAAGCTAACTCTATAGAACCCTCGACTTCAAAAAGTGCGAGTATATCTACCAAAAAACCTCAACCAGTGGCACAAAAAACACCTAGTGCTGTTCTTGAGCTTGAAAAGAAGTTAATTCATCAAGAAGCTGAAAAAATATTTGCGAATGAAGCTTGGTACGTAAATGGTGTTGTGCTTGCTTCAATGGCTATTACGACAGGTTATAAGCCAGCATTTTTCAAAAAATCAGATAGTTTTAATGAAAACGTTTTGGCATGTAAACCAATTTCAAATGAGCAAATTCAAGAAGCTATAAATCAAGCCGTAACAGCGAGTGTATCAAGTAGCGCAAAAACTGTAGATAGTCGATTTGTGTTTCAACAACAAGCCTTAATGATTAGCGCTATGGCAACACTTGATAACGCAAAAGACATTATAACCGCAGCGTGGAATCCCTCTGAGAAGGTATTAAAAAACTATACAGGTGCGGGTATTAAAGGTCTGTGTGTTAGTGCTGGTTTTGATAAGGCATTTAATGATTGTGAAGCTAACAAATCAGCCAAGCATTCATTTTCTAAAATTGCTGCTAAATCAAAAGGTGACTTTATTAAAGCTATTCTCGCTTTTAATTTTGATTGGTCTTCTTTTGCGCCTGACACAATTTTCAAGCACTTAAAATAATTTCTCTCCCTTTGGGGTTTCTTAGGATGAAGTTGCCCCTTTTTTTTCCCATGTTCTAATTAATTTACTTTTAAAAACGAGATATAAATATGATTCAGTCTATTGCAAACCTTATGAAGCAAGCAGGTGCAAAACAAGTACAGCTTTCAATAAAATTAACTGATAACGGCGCTCAAGTGGTATTGAACACTCAGTTATACCCATCTAACTCTCCTGAGCTTGAAGGTGCGATTGAAAAATTAAATGAGCGTGATAAGTCGGCGCAACTTAGGTTACGAACAGCGCTTTCTAAGCCACTTATTGCCAAAGGTGATATTGGCGAGCTAGATGTTAACTTCGCTGACTACATTACTCAGTACACAGATTCGTTTGTAAGCGCTGCTGCAAGCTATAACTCACTTGTTGATGTCAAATCATCATTAGATGCTGCAACGTCCTCTGTCGGCGCTTCTGAGGGCTCTGTAACGAAACAAAATGAACCAACTGTTAATGCAGAGCCAAACATCACAGTTGATGAAGGTTTTTCAGATTTTGATGATGAGCAAGCTGATTCGCTATAAGGGGTGTGACAATGCAATTTGAAAGTTTAGAGAATTTAGAGCGTAAATTTATTTTAGGTTCAATTGAGTTAGCAGATCCGATTCCTAGTGGTTCACTTGATGAAGTTGTTGAATTACTTTCTACGCAGTACCCGATGGTACGCTTTACACGTATTTATGAAAGTGACGGTATATTGTCTAGTTGTGGTCGGTATATGGAATACACAATCCAAGTTCCGCCTGTAAAAACAAATGGATGATTTATGGTAAGCAATTTTGATAAGCGCCTTTTGGCGCTTGATGCGCAAATAGAAAAGATAAACTCAACAAAAAAAGGGGTCTCAGAAGAATGTTCATCTCACGTACAGAGGAAATTGGAGCTTGGTCGCTTACCCAAGCAGCCTTGCCCTTACAAAGGGAAGTGGTTACCCCCGCTCATGTAGCTCTTCCACATCAACAGCTGTACGGTGTTGTCCCAATGATAACGCCTCAAGCAAAAGAAAAAATAGATGAGCAAACCCTTTTAGCGGCAGGCCATTTAACAACCTTGGCAGATGACTGGAGATCTTGGAAACCTTTTTTACAAGGGATTCAAAAGCATTCATTAGCCGATGAGTTGCTTGAAAGTGTTCTAACGAGTGAAGTGAATACAGTCAAGCAGGCTTTGGCACTTAAAGACCTACATGACTTCACTATTAACGCAATTGAATCTCAACTCAGTGATTACAAAGAGTTTTGGTTAAGTAAGCTCAAAGAGTTTGGGTTATCAACTAATGAACAAATTGCTGATTTTATGACTAGGACTGTAGAGCTAGACATTGAATCTATGTTCTTTGAGGCTTCTAAATATACCTATTATTCATCTCCAGATGCCTACTTGAAGTTTACGTATGGTCAAGATCTGGCTGTGCTTGATATTGATTTAAAAGATAAGCCAAAGCCATTAAGAGATCTGACAGTGAATTTAATCAATGTTTTAGCCTGTATTGGTACTTATAATACATCGCTCGATTTGATGTACTCGCACAGTGTTGATCAGGAATTGATGGAATATGTACGAGATCTAAGTTCTGAAAGTCGTAATGCATTGAAAGAGTCTGTATTTGAGCTTGAAGATGAAGAATTGGCTTTGTTTCTTAATGAACATCACTCAGGAGTGGCAGAAGAATTTATTGATATGTATGGTGATATTGATAGCCTGATATTTAGTTTAAAAGACTGTATAGAGTTTAACTTTGACCTTCATAATGACGGTTTATTTAATGATCTGTTTTTCTATGATGATTTGAAAACTAGTCTCAACAATATTTTAGCTGTGTTACAGAATTGGTCTGATACACAAAACCCCCTTGTATCTCATCCACTCGCTTATAAATTGAAAGTCCTTAGTGAGCTATTACTTTCTCATTGCCAATATGATTTGGTTAATTATTTTGAAACTTGTTCTGATGTAATTGTTTCGGATTTACGTGTTATTAGTTTTGATTTAGCTAATGATACAGCGGCTTTAAATAACTTAAATCAATACTTCAATGACACTTGTGAAAACGGCGAATTAAAAATTGACCTAACAGATGTCCGTTGTCTGGATGCATTAAAGCAAATGCGTATGGCTGATGTGTTAATAGGGGTTTTAGTTTCAAGTTAAGCGCGTTTATCATCGTTGGGTATTCTGTTTTTACCTTCTAAATTCGGAGATAAAAATGAATAATCATACACCACAGGTTGCTCTTGTATTTCATGGGCAATCTGCGAACAATATCTTTTGTGCAACAAAGCACATGATTGATAGTGATGGCATGAAGTTAGGTGAATACATTGATGTACCAGAATGTATAGAATTAATGCGCTCACAACTCTCACCTAAGAAAATTGAAACTAAGACCGATGATTTAGAACTGCTGCCAAGCAATGTGATCTTAAATAACAGTAAAGCGCTGGTATGGCACAAACCTTCTCATAAAGGAATTTTTTGGTATAGAAGTCATAACACCAAGACTGAATTTTCAATTATCTACCCAGCCCTTCTTTTTTGTTTGGAAAAAGGTAAACAAGGAGAACCTAATGGGTTAATTGTGTTTGCTTTGCCAAGTAATCAACGACCCAATGAAAACACGCATTTGTATCATGCGCCACTGATGAATATTTATTCGAATGGAGCTGTTTGCCAAGGAAATGCAACTTTACCCAAAAAGATCATATCAATTGCTGAATGCATGAATGATGTTGAGAAAACTGTACTGGCCTCAAACTTCACTCACGTAAACCACGAAAAGACCCTTAAAGCAAAGGAAGTTGTAACAACGCAAAATTTGCTCGCATTTTGGAGCGCTAAAGCCAACACAAAGAGCCTAAGTAATGCAAAAGTAAGAATGCGAGAGTTAAATCGATTTATGCGTTTGGGAGAGTTTTTAAGCTCGGCCTTGTGAATATTTCACATTCAAATTGATAGTGAATAATTCACATTGTATGTCCGGTCACATTAAAAGGGTTAAAAAATGAACACGTTTTCAATTCCATCAGAGTGGATTTCTAAACCATTAAATGTATTAGTTATTGGTGCGGGTGGTACAGGATCTGCGTTTTTATCAGAATGTTTTCAACTTGATTATTTATTGCGAAAGGTCACTAATCATCAAGTTCACTTAAACATCAGTGTGTATGACGATGATAAAGTGAGTGAATCAAATGTCGGTAGGCAAGGATTTTATCCTGTTGATGTTGGTATGTATAAAGCTGAAACGCTTGTTTCAAGATTTAATTTACATGGCAATTTGAGTTGGAAATATAAAAATGAGCGTTTACTGCCAGAGGTATTTGATTATAGAAACTATGACTTGGTGGTTACATGTGTAGATAAAGCAAAGGTTCGTGCTGATTTGGGGCGTTTTTTTGCTAATGATAATCGTGGTTCTCGTTATAATAAATCACTTATGTGGTTAGATTTGGGTAACGGACGCGCATCAGGTCAGATTATTTTAGGTCATGCTTACGAGCAAATTAATAAGCTACCCAATGTGTTTGATTTATACCCCCAATTAGAGAGTATTGTTGATGTTGACGAGGACTCTTGTAGCCACATAGAAGCTCTACGTAAGCAAGAGTATGGAATTAACAAAAAGGTTGTACTGGAAGCAACAAGGCTTTTGTGGGAGTTATTAAGAAAGGGATCTATTTCGCATCATGGTTCTTATGTCGATTTAGAGAGTGCGACAGTAAAACCTTTAAAAATAGACCCTGTTTGCTGGCAAGTGCTAGGTTACAACTCTTAAGGTTAGCTATTTTCACCAGTTCGCATTGCCGCTAATTCCTTTGACGCTTCAAGTTTGGCGGCTTTCCCACCTCTCAATACATCAATAATGCACTTTGCAATGTATCCGCAGATTAAAGCTGGAACGACAAGTCTAAATAAAATAATTAATGTTGCTGCATTAGCTATTAAATATAGGCTTGCACCAAAACAAATGAATAGCACGAACAAGATAAATTTGTATCCCACGTTCACCTGTTCATCAACAGTTCGTTTTGAATTACCGCTGCTAATTTTCACGATCATTTTGCTCAATGTAGAACTCATACAATATGCTCCTTAGTTAATATCCCCATCAAATTAGCACCTACTTATAGTTGGGCATGTCGAAAAAACTGCAAAATTAAACAATTTTTCATTGTTTAACCTTTGTTTAGTAATTTATTACCTGAATTTATCTTTTTTTTAAGTATTAGGTTGGGTTTGTTGATATAGAGTTAGTGTATTAATGCGAGGGGTTACTATGCTAGCTGACAATCGAGAAATTATTATTGAATCAGATGTGAGTGCGATACATCAGGCGGAATTTGATTTTAAAAGTTTCACATTTCATTTTCAGCCAATTTTCTGCCTTAAAACTAATAAGGTCGTTATGTATGAAGCTCTGTTAAGGTCGCGACAGTTTGCAAGTATTTCAATTGAAGAACTTGTTATAGATGTAATCTCTTCAGGTAAATCAGATCAGCTAACCTTGCTAACCCTTGAAGCTATAAGGCCATATGTAAGTGATCCAAAGTTTAATGACGTAAAGTTTACAGTGAACTTAGAACCTGCCCAAGTTGCTTCTGAGGGCTTTAAGCGATTGGTTAATTATTACTTTCGAAAATTCAAAATTGATATGACAAGAGTGATATTTGAAATTACTGAGCGCCCCTGTTCGCACAAGATGTTCAATGATGTTTTGGTGAACACCAATTCAATGACAGCAAATGGGTATCTATTTGCGATTGATGATTTTGGTACCGGTGTCTCTAATTTTGAAATGCTATGCGAGCTTGATGTGTACATGATAAAGCTTGATGGAAACTTTGGTATTAAGTCTCTGCATGATATTAACTGCCAGAAGGTTTTTAAATTCGTATCGACTTTCAACGAGTCTTTCGGATGTAAAGTCTGTGCTGAGGGCTTGGAGACTGAAGAACACGTAGAATTAGCAAGAGGCCTTGGCTTTTGTTTTGGCCAAGGCTATGGGTTGGGAATGCCAAAAGTATTAACGGGTATTGTGGAATAATTAAATTATAAGTTTCGTAAAGTTTATCGCTGATTCACATTGTTGTTCGGTGAATTTACCAATATGACAATCATTAGGTTTAACTTCTAGGTAGTTAGCCAACTGTCTGTACACATCAACTCTTGCAAAACCATACTCTTTCCAAAGTACATCTAATATTTTGTGTGCCTTTTGTCTTGCGCTTCTAGTGCCGGCATTAGCCAGGGTTCCTTGAGGTAAGTTATCTCCTTTGTGCACTGCAACGTATGAATCACATCCTGATTTGTAGTTTTCACAAAGATAAATTAAACCGTGATCTTTACCTTTGAATATGTGCTTTGATTCTGAAAGTGATGCTAACCCGGAACAGTATTCACATCGAACTTTGATGTCCACTGCAGCTCTTGAGTTTCTTCCCATCACAATATCTTCCAGAAAGTGGATGAAATACATTCGCATCGATTTTTCAGCTAAGTCAGTTAAGTAATTAGCTTTATGCTTCAGCTCCCCTATAAGTGCCAGAGATAGAGCTTCATGCCGGTGATCAGAGAGCAACTTGCTTAGTTCATTTACATAGCTATACGTAGAAGCATCAACTATTCCAGACTTAGATAGTTGCTCTTGGACCAGTTTTTTTAGATCGACTTGGTTTAAATAAATCACAGCTTTGCCTTGTTTTAGTGTTTGTATGTCTTCCATTAAACCCTGGTTAAACAATTGCGCTGGAATTCAAAAAAAAACTCAATTTTCTCGATTTTAATCTCTGCCTCAATTTTTTTGCGTGAAATAATGAGTGGCATAAGGAGGTGTAAATGAACCAAAAAAAATCAATACCAGTCTCCCAATTAGCCCTTTATTACTCAGATAGAGAATTATTTAGGAAAGCTAAAGGTGGTGCATTCGATAAAAAACTGGCTAAAAGAGGCACGCGAGAGCACGCCCGGGCAGGTAAAAGTTCAAATCTAATACGCGCTGTGTTTTTAACTATTATAGGTTTCATATGTTACTTATTATTCAAATTTTCCTAGTTTTCTCTATCGTAGTGATCGTACTTATTGCAAAAGGGTATAGCGTTAAGAGAAAGCTACAAGTGCCTCTTTATTATCTATTTCTTGGTGGTGATGTTGGGGGGCGGAAACCAATAAAGGTAGAAAATAAGAATCTAGTCGGTATGCCAGATGCCCTATTCTTCAATCTATTAAAGCTTAGGTTTGTTGTATGTGAGTTTAAGTCTCGAAACTATACTGGAGTAAATTTATATGAAAGAGCTCAAATTACATTGTATATGGGAATGCTGAACAAATGGTATCTACCTGCACCGCAAGGCATTGTTGCATATGGTAATGGTTTTGCAGTTCGAGTTAGGTTTAATAAATCATTGTTCAATGAAATTTGCGGTCTTCGAAAGCAGTGCTTAGTTGAATTGGGCAAGTTTTAACAACTAGCTTCATCTGCAATTTATCTGTGCGTACACATGCATATACGTGTACGCACAGAGGTGATTACCCCCTTCCCTTCTCTTTATTTGCAAGTTCTAGAGCTTCTTTAATTGAATAACCTTGAGACTTAAACTTGTCTACTAACTCCCTGTCATCTGGATCTGTTGAGTAAACTAGTTGGGTTTCTTTATCTACAAAAAGCTTAACTATTTCCCTCGATTGCCCGTATCTCACTAAGATTTCTGAGTAATGGCCCTTATCAGTATGAACGCTTTTCATTAAATCATAGTCTTGATCTGTACCATCATACGCTTTTAACTCTTTGAGTTTATCAACGGCTTCCGGTTCCTGGGCCAACATAAACTTCCATGGACTATTGTTAACAATGGCCATCCCTGCTTGGCTTTGGTAAGCATCAAGTAAGCTCTGTGTGATACAAATGCCAGCTGCACGTGTTTTCCTGAATCGACGCCAACCTGTTTCAAGGAATTCGGCTAGATAATTGATTTTACCCGGTTTGTCTTTAAGGTATTCCCAAGCTTCATCGAGAATGAAAAGTTTTCTTTGTTTGTTGCCTGATAAAAACATTGCATGTTGAGCTGCGTTGATAAGGCTCATCAGAACACATTGTGATAAGTGAGGTTGCGAGGATAGTTCATCCATCTCACAAACGATTAATCGTGATTTGAAGTTTATTGGTGGGTATTTCTTACCAAAAAAGTCTCCAAAAATTCCGCCTTCACACCATGGTTTTAGTTGGCGCCCTATCCTCTTTATTTCAACATCTTGGTGCTTTTCACACAGCTCAGAAAAGTCTGTGATTGATGAATCTTTCCCTTTAAGGTTCCAAAGCTCAGTGAGTACTGTAAGCATTTCTGTAGATTGGTAATCACTTAAATCACCTGATTCTGACGCCATTGCTTTCAGCAAGGAATGAACCATGGCTGCTTGACCTTCTTTGCCATAAAAGTCATCAATATTTGCAAATGGATCAAGTGAAAACTTCATGTTCTCATTGAAGTCAATGAATTGAGCATTCTTATACTGGCTTGCTAAGTTTTCATATGAGCGACCTTTGTCAATAACAAACACTTGAGCGCCGTCAGTATCGCTGCCCACATCAAGCCGGCTTTTAACACCAGAGCCTAGATATGAAGTGATTAGTTTATTATTGAAAAATGACTTACCAGCTCCAGAGCGAGCGCAAATAAGTGCATTAAAGGAACCATCTGTTTCAAATATGTCTAAACCGAATATTTGCCCAAAGCGCGTGACAAACTCTAGAATTGGCCGTGAAGTGTTTCCTTTCCAACTCGCGCTATGTGGTAATAAAAATACAGCCCCTTTTGCCGTCCATTCATCAAACCGGTCTGATAATTTTATATATTCATCATCAAGTCCAAGAGGTAAAGCGTTTAAGAAAGTGCTAGGCGCCAAAATTGTTTCTATGTTGAATTTGTACTCTTTACGTTTGAAGAATGCCTGCAGCTTCCTAGTCGCAGTGAATGTTTCTTTCTTGTTCTCACCAAGGACTATCATGCTTAGGCTAATTTTACATAATCTTGAGTTTTTCAGTTCATCTTCGATTGCAAAATAATCTTGTGCCTGGTCTTTCAAGGTTGAAACCCACTCCAGCATTTTTCCTTTTGCTTGTTTTTTTAGCCATTTGTTACGGCGATCAAATTCTTCATTTGCCGAATGAATACTTGGTAACTGTACGTTAAGCGTCATTAAATATGGGTTCCAAGCAACCGTTCGCTTGCCAAAACGCCAATCACCTAGCAGGTTTATAATATCACCGTAGTTCAAGTAATCGGGTGTTTGCTTGAGGGTCATGACTGAAGCAAATCCATTTGACTTCTCATCTAAAGATGAAAATTCTAGACCATATTCATCACGGTTAATTATTCCGCCCTGCTCTAATATTTGCGCACCAAGTGGGACAAGCTTGTTGATTTTTACTTTATCTCGCCAAAGCGCATTAGGTGAGTGATTGAAGAAAGTCTGCATTCTTGAAAGCCATTCTTCATCATTTAAAATCAATGGGGCTAAGCCTAACCCTTCGAATATTGAATATGTTCTATCTTTTATCTCTAGGAACTCTTTGAGCTCTTTATCGGAAGGGATAAAGTTTTTAACTGGGATTTTTACTGTGATCCAATGTTCAAAATCTCTTGGCCGGATACCTGATTTTTTATCAAGAGACTCTTTTCTTGCTTTAGAGTAATAATTAATTACTGATTCGCTCATTGCATCAGCAAGCTCACCGTCTTCACCACCAATCCGCTTCCCTCGTAGTTGCCTGTAACCATTTAGAAAGCCATCTATTCGTGGTAAAGCAGCTAGGCTTAGTTGAATTAATGTGTTGTGAGGAAACTCATCAGATAGAAAGCCTTCGTAGGCTGTTCTTATTTCGTTGTTTACCCCGTTAGTTGGTTGGCAGGCGATAACAAATCCAATGTAACCGCCTTCCATTAAGAACATTTGATATTCTTTAATGTATTCCATTACACAGTTTAATTCTGCGGCTTTATTACCTCCGAGAAGCTTTTGTTGATCTTCAATGGTGCTTCGCCAAAGGGGGCCAGCAAAATTCTGCTGGGTTTCTTCGATATCTGGATTCAATATCTTTTCGATAGCTTCTTGGATTTTATTCAGCATGCTATACACCTATTTTACTTATTAGCCTCAGGCTGAGGTCTAGAAATGCTCAACGGATCGATACCTTTGGCCATAGTTTCTTTTCTTTGGCTTGTTACTTTGCTTTTCTTTATTGTTTGAAATGGTAATACTCGACTTGGGCGCATTTGAGCTTGATGGCCTGTTACCCAGCGTCTTGGTTGTAATTCAACATAAACGAAGCCTGGAATATTCAAATCTCCAGACTTATCTTCCCAAGCAGCAACATAAATACGCATTGCTTTAGCTTCTTCTAGAACCGCGAGAGGCTCTGGCGCGATATCATTTGGAACGTAATTGAAAGTTCTTAAGTCATCTAACTCATCGTGTGATTGTTTCGAATATGACATTGTGTCATTGCTAGCGATACCAACAATGTTGGCTTTGTCATAATCCTGTGCGTTTTGTCTTCGCAAACTTCTTGGTTCATATACGTATGTGATGTCTTCCCCTTCACTATTAACGTAAATGACTTTTTGGTTTCCTTCTGAATTTGACTTTTTTTCACCTTCGTTTTTTGCATATTCTGCAGTCATCATGTGCTCAAGGTGGTCTTGATTGTTGGTTAACTCATAAACCTCCATCGGCCCTTTACAGAGACCAAGTTCCGGTTTACCTGCACATGAAAATTCCTCTTCACCAATCGTAAATGCTGAACACCCAGAAAATAATGAGGCTATGGCTAGAATTGAGCTGATTTTAAAGATTTCTTTCATTGCTAGTTACTCCATCTCAAGCCATGCATCAAAATCGCTTGGTAGCCCATTAAAGGTTAAACCATCTTCACGAACTAGGAATGGGGTTCCTCTAGCCTCAAGCAATCCCATAACGATAGGTGCTTTTTGAACAGCTTTTGCATCGCAGTCTTCTCTCATTTCTGTTGCTAGTTTTGTCTTGTTCATAAGGTCGATGACAGCTTTAGATTTATCAACAGCGCAATTTAGGCGTTTGGACTCTAGTAAAGATTGGCTGCCCAGCATCGCTGTTAGTACAAAGTCGACATTGTACTTTTCTGGAGATTGCTGAATTTTATTGAACAGGGCGTGGCAGTATCCGCAATTAGGGTCAACGAATATTGTTGCTTGCTTGGGTATGTCTTGGTTACCAAATGATAGTGTTGCAAGCTCATCTAGTTTTACGCCCATTTTTTCAAGAGGGACACGGTGAGCATTTCTTGCTTCGCTTAACTCATCAATAGTTCGTCTAAACCATGTATCAATTAACTGTCCTTGAAAGACAAAACGGCCATTCTTAGATACAAAATATGTTTGTCCTGATTTAGTCTTAACTAGCATTAAGTTTTCAACAGGGAGTTCTTGAATACCTTCGATATCACCTTTTTGAGAAAGAGTTTGTTTTAGTTCTTTCGGATTAATTGATTTCGCCATTGAAGATACGCTTAAAAGACTTACAGTTGCTAATAGACCAATAGCCGTAATTTTTTTCTTTAGTGACATTGTGACTTACTCTTTAAATTGACAGACATGTCATTGTAATCTTGGCTATAGAATGAAAAGGGGAGATTAATTACTGATTTTTGCTTTTTTTCATGGATTTGAGCAAAGCAGAGTTTTACTAGCTCGATGGGTGATATGCTTGCTTAATCAACAAATTAAGGTGAATTTCGGATATTTAAAGCTCTAAATACTTAATTTTAGGCATGATAAAGCATAAAGTTGGTAAAATACTGATCTAAGGTTAAGGTTGATATATACCAACCTTAACGAATAAAGTTTGTCACATATCAAGGTTTCACAATGACATGGTGTTGTCGAAATGAAACATCTTCGTAATCTTCCTCATCGAATGCATCACACCATGAATTTATGTGCTCACTTGTAATTGGCTCTTGTAAAGAACCGCTTTCCAAAACTAACGGTAAGCTTCTATGGGCTATTCGTTGCTTTATACAGCGTTCAATTGATAGATCGATGGTAATGATAGTGAGCTTTTCATTTTCACTATTTAGGAAGTCATCGAGTGTTTTATTAAGGTGAAGTGACGCAACCGGGAATCGAAGCGCCTGCAAGTCAACTTTAGTTTCTTGTTTCATATCTCTACCTTCTGATCAAGCTGACAATTCAGGGCAAGGGTAAATTCTTAGTTTTCTACAAATCAATGACCCAATTCGCGTATCCGTACTCTTGATTATTTTTATTGTGCCTTTATCTTTCATAGTCACATTAGCTTCAAGCCAGAATGAATCACTTTTATCTTCTATAGGTATGCCCTTTAGATTGATTCGTTCCCACGTTATCGAATTATCTAATAACATTTCATCCATTAATGAGCGACCTACATAACCCAGTGCATTTGCAAAAATAGCTCGTGTAAACATTGCCTTCTCATGGTCTTGAGTGCTCGTAATGTTCTCAATTGGTAATATTCTGAAAATGCAGGTTAAATAGCTTCGGCATAAGTTAAGGGCATCTTCGTATTGAGCTTCATCAGTTATTTGTTTTGATGCAGTGCTATTTGTTAAGTTTAAGAACTTTTGCATCATTGTAGTGAATTGTTGGAATGTCCAAATATGACCTGCTTTTATTTTTCCATGGAGAGCAATTTTGCTTTTTAGCTTATAGGAATCTACTTGTAGTTCTAAACAGTCATTCATTAAACGACTTAACACAGTGCTATTGTCAAAATGCTTACTGATAGAAGAGTTCGGCTTAGTTAATTTCACATGATAGTCTGCAAAAAGTTGTCGAATAATTTGTACGGCTTTTGGGGTGGATAGGCTTTCTGTTTGCGTTACTATTAATTTGAAACTAATAGTATGATCTTCAAATTCTGCATTGCTTTCATCAGATAATAACCAATCAATGAATGCTTGTCGGCCTTGTCCGTCTGCTATAAATCTATCTGCATTCTTTTCTAAGGTCGCTTCAATTATTAGCTTATTACCAACAGTTACTGAGTTTTTTAAAGAGAGGGAGTTAGCAAAAAGCGTTATATTTGGGAATACAGTCCCTTGGGATGTAGTCCAGTACTGCTTTAATCCATTTACACGCTTTGTATCAACGTCACGTTGCTTCTTATCTACTTCCCCAATTTCCTCTGAGCCTTTCTCTGCTTTAAAGTGATCCACCAGCTCTTTAAAAGTCATGACACCTTCGTAACATTGAACGCCTCGTTGCTCAATACCTTCTTTACTTTTAAAAAGCACTACATGAAGCGGCTTGTTACAAGGAGAAGTAATAGTCTCGTTTTGATTATTCATTTCGGTTCTCTTTATGTTTCGATTAAGACCATAGTAAGTCCGATTTCATAACGCGCACTTTTGAAATAATTAACCTCGAATAAGTGGCGAATTCACCCTGAATAATTTGAGTTAAAATCATGTAACTATCAGATGTTAAATGATTTTTTGTTTTTTTGTGGCTGGCGAATATTTAAGGTTTTCTATAATTGATTAAAGTTGGCTTTATGTTTTTTCATGTTAATGTTTTGGCGAATTCACCCTGAATAATTAAGTGTAAATATATTTTAGTTATTGTTCTGTATGGCTTTTTTAAAAAAATAATCGTGGAGAATATTTAGTTATCACTTCAATCAAAGCGCGTTCTATATTCTATGTGACAATAGTTACAAAATTTAGGTTGGAGTGTGAAGTGAGTGTTTTCAAAGTTAATCCAATAGACATCATTGATAGCGTTGTTGTTGGAACAGTTAACCAAGTAAGTAGAGAGAAATTAGTTGCTCAAGCCTTTTCTTCATCTGTAGCTGATATAAGAGCTCTAATTGAAAATGAGCGAGCAATAATTACTTCTTTATGTTCTTTTGGGAAAGACTCGACAGTTACATTGCTAATTGTGATGGAGGCTTATCGCCAAGCTATTGCAGAAAATACCATTGAACCAGAGCGCCCATTGATCGTTTCGACAGTTAATACAAAAGCAGAAGCGATACCTATGCAAATGTTTGTTAACTATGCCAGTAAGAGAATGCTTGAATATGCTAAGTCTGTAGGTATCAATATTCAGTTTAAATTAGTCCAACCTTCATTGAACAATGAATTCTTCATTAGGTACGTTGGTGGCCAGAAAATTCCAGCAACACCAACTCGTTCCGGTGATTGCTCAGTAATTTTAAAGGTTAACCCAAACGAACACTTTGTTAACTCTCTTGTAGAGTCTATTAGGCACTCAAAGAAGTATGGCAATTATGCCAGTTCACCAATTATTTCTTGCTTAGGTTCTAGGGAAAAAGAGTCTTCGCGTAGGTCAAAGAATATGGAGCGCCACAATCTAAAAGGTAAGTCTGCAGAAGACTTAATGAACTCAATGACATCACAGTCTATTGGGAACTCAAAAGTTTACAATTATGCTCCAATTCGTGACTGGGAGACTGATGATGTATTTCTTTTGCTCAGCTTGGCTGGTTCAAAACCACTACAAAGATCTTGCTATGACATACCAGGTTTTTTATCAAACTTTGGTCTTTTAATCGAGATATACGGTAATGGTACAAGTGAGACTTGCGAAATTGCTACAGGTCAAAGTGGTGGGGCAGGTTGCAATGGCAAAGCACGCTACGGGTGTTCTATTTGTACTATCGTTTCAAAGCAAGATAAAACAGCTACTAACCTTGCAAAGTTGAAACGTTGGGAAGTGCTTGGTGTAGAAAATACATTAAGGCTAAGAGATTGGCTATTTAGAATTAGCTCTAACATGAGTGAGCGAGCTCTCCACGCCCGGGCGTTTGATCCTGTAGGGTATAATCGTGTTGCTTTGCAACCGAATACTTTAAAACCCAAGCATTTAGATAAAATTGTAAGGTACGCCTGCCAGCTAACACAAGAGAGCATTGCTCATTCAGAGCGTTTCAAATCTTTAGTAGAGCAGGGTAGAGAAGCTGAGCATGAAGGTGTTCAGTGTATTCAAAACGATGTAACTCTACCCCCTAAAATAAAGAAAGCTTTTTTAGAAATGTATACAGAAGCCTTACTAAACCCTCAGAACCTTAATTACTACTTTAGTGAAGTACATGCCGTACTTTTATCTTTTCGGTGGTCTTTGGATGGTATCGGAGCAGCACCATTTAGGCCTTTAGCTATTTGGAAACAGATTGAGCAAGGAAAAGGGTGGATACCATACCCAAAATTGAATAGTGAAATGAGTGACGCTGATATCGGTAAAATTCAAGGTTATGAGGCTTTATCTGAAGCTGTGATGATGCCAGTGTTAAGAGATGAAGACGCCCATAAGCATGTATTTGATCACGTATCATTAATAGACCTTTGGACCCGCCCTTTAGATGCAAGTGATATTTTTGATGAAGATATGAATTGTAGTATCAAAAGAGGCTCAGACCATTCCGCTAATGTCACGGCTATTTATGAACTCAATATATCAGCGGGTAAATTAGATGGCGCTTTATCGACAGCGATGACAGTAGATGGTGTAGTTTCTTTACACAAACCAACAATCAAAAAGGTTCTATTTGAAGGAAAGGTTGTCTCTGGGAAGCCTTTAGAGCTGATATTGAATACAGGATTAGAGAATGAAGTTGATAGTTACTGTATTCAAAAGTTCGAAAGTCTCTTGGTGTCGGTACCAGACTTTGAGCTTAATTTTGAAATGTTTAACAACCTTGTTGGTGAGAGAAAGTTGACTCGTAGCTTAAAGTACTTTGAGAAAACCAATTTAATTACCGGTTACAGTGAAAGCGTTAGAAAAGTACCTGCAAAAATCAATTTTACTCAACGAGTATCTAAGGTTAACAGAAAAAAAATATCACGTGGCAATACAAGAATGGTGTTTTATCCATTAAGTGTAGATAGCAGGTATCATCAAGCACATAAGCAGGAAAAAGAGATGTTCAAGCTTTGCTTTGATACTCATACGCAAAAGCTGATATCAATGCATGATAAAGACTTCCTGAACAGTGATGAAGCGCGAGAAAACATCTTCATCTCACAAGAAACCGTAGCTTGCTGGAAAGAAGCTGGTGGACTTGATAGGGCGCTTGAGCTGCATAACGACCATATGCATAGATTAATTAAGTACCGCCATATTCGAAAGTCTAATAAATATGACGTTAGAAAGTACCCAGGCACGCAAGCTGCTGAGCTTTTGATTACAGAGGGTGGTGTTACTATTGAGCGAAAGTATCTATCTCAATTTCAATTTTTGCTAAAGCGTACTCAAGTAATGGATTCACTTTCTATGTTTAAGTACCAATCAATGCCAATTGACGTAGTCAAAGCCTCTGAAGGCGCTATAGCTATGAGCCAGCATAGAAGAGATAAAGCTGAGGTTCTTGACGTTATCCGTAAGTACAGAAACCAGCAAAGGGGAAATGTTAGATCAAATCTCCTAAGTTTTGACGTTAACATTGACGAAACTCTTAACGCTCTAGATGAAAGTGTAAACATCGTAATCAACGAATCAATTCATAAGCAAAACCTACATCTTCTTAAAGCTGAGTTTAATACTCATTCAGTATCAACAAGTGATAGAAGTAATGCTGCAAAGCTTTGGCTTATGATGCATTTTGATGGAGTGAGCAAAATAGAAGACTTGTTTATCAGAATTATGACCAGCAAGGACGTTAGTTTGGTCAATAACAATCCTAAATTAAAAGTTCAATTAACCACAAAAGCCATCAAACGATTAAAGAAAATCAATAAAAGGATTTTGGAGGCTCAACAAGTTTGGCAGCCTGCTTTAGTAGCTTTAGCAGAATTCAATAACATGACCTTTAGAGACAAAGAGTCTGCTAAGTCCGAGTTCTCTCGTTTAGTTCATGGCGCTATTGGTTCTAATGTAGATAAATGGGTGTTAAATGAATGGAACCCGCGACTTGATACGCTCCTAAGCGCGTTTCAATCTGCTCAAAAGAATATTAATAGTACAGCTACTTTGTTTGATGATGTAGTTACAACCATCAACAAGGTCAGTGATACCGGTGCACATAAGGTGGTAGCAAAAATGACTTTTGCCCAAAGGCTGGCATTGTTAAGTTAATTTTTCAAAATGAGCGCAAAATTCATCTGTTGATATTGTCGAAAAATCTCCAATTATAAAAGGTTTGAAAATGGCATCGACAGAAAAAGCAGCTGAATTAATGTTAGAGACAGGGGAGTTTTATACGGCCCAATCCCTCGGAAAAGCACTTTCTATTTCAGCAAATAAAGCGAGCGCACTCCTTTATAACATCCGTACAACCAATAAATATAAGACGGTTGATACTGGTGTCCCTAATCGTACCGTAAAGGTGGTATCTATTTATGGTCGAAAATCCAGTATGAGAAGCTTGCAAAACCAGGCTTTGCTGTTTGCTAGACCACCTATGCTTGCAAATAAATGAACTATTTGGAGGACCTTATGTTATCAGTTAATGACGCAGCTGAATTAATGCTCGAAAATGGTGGATACTTCACAGCAAAAAAACTTGCTAAGCACTTTGATGTAAGTACCCGTAGAGCTTCAAGTTGGTTGGGGGTTATCAAGAGTGATGTTAAGTATCGTACAACAAATTGGGGGGAGTCGGTTAAATTACTTGGCATTGGATCTCGTACAATTTGCATGTCTCAACTTCAGAATAATGCATTAATGTTTAAACGCCCTTCGGTTCTGTTGTGAAAAGGGGGTATATTAATCTAAAGTGTCGTGGAACTTATCTCCATAGGCGCTTTAGATTAATTCCATTGCTTATCTGACTTACGTTTTGCATCTAGCTCGCGTTCAAGTTTATACACTTTGTTTTTAAGATCTCGACCGATACGTTCATGTATTTCATCTTGTCTTTGGCTTCCATCGGATCTATGGGCGTCATGATCTTCCCGTTGCTATAATTGGTATCCTGTTCATTTATTGGGGTCAAACATTTAAATTTAACTGCCAGAACAAAACTAGGCTGTCTAATATTTCATTTATCGCTTGATTTAAATTTGCTTGGGTTACTTCAGCTGATTCCTTGTTTAGCACATAGTGTGAGTGCCCATATAGCTCTAAGCCGGATTAAGTATCACGCAGTAGAATAGGGGGTTTAAGCTGGTTGCTATTGGCTATGTACAATTTGTAAGTCTCAAAATGTGTTTAATTTGAACAAAAATTGGGCAAACGATGTTCAACTGGTACAAAAGAGACTTATATTGTTTGTCAAATTGAATTTAAATTATATGCTGAACTTCCATAGTATTTATTAAGTGAAGAAGTTCATGAATCTTTCAGCTCCCAAAATTCAAGATTATTTTAACTCCACCAATAACTCTGAAGGTAAAACTCTTTTGGCAAAACTCATGGCGAGTTTTGATAATATTGAAATGAAATTATCGACAATGCCTGATAATGTCGATGTTGTTGAACAAAGCATTGATTTGTTAACATTATTCAAGAGATTGAATTGCTGCTTGAATATGGATTTGAGCTCAACGTATCATAAAAGCAAATTTTTTATTATCAAAAAAGAAGTTTTAGATTCTTTACTTTGCTTTATAAAACTTGATGGTATTAGTCATAGAATTAGAGTTGAGTTTATTGAATTCGCTTTTAAAGTTTTAAAAGATACTTACGAAGGCAAAAATTTTGATAAATTAGTAAATGATGCATTCATTTTTCGTTTTCTTAAAAAGGAAGAGTTGATTAAGAAGAGTATGAATGTGAGGTTTCGGCGTTATCCTGAAAAGGCGGAAGAAACAAATTATTCTCAAACAAACTCTGATAAGGACAAATCATTTGACCCATCTGACGATGAAATCGAACAGTTCTTTAAAGAAAATCGAACACAGTTCTTTAAATTGATGATGAGTGGTAAAGCAGAGAGCTTTAAAGATCCTATGTCCGATTTTAATAGCAAGAAATTTTATCATTACTATCTAACACTTGAAGAGCAAAGAAATATGATGAATAGTTCTCAGGCTGAAAAAACCTATTTAAACGTGGAAAGGTGAGAGGTCTTATAAAGCAGGTGAGTTACAAACTCACCTGTGTATGTGCTTTTTATTGTAAACTTTCACTAAGTATGTTTGAAATTGCCTCATCTAACTTCTCTTGAATATCCTTTGGAACTCGGCCAAATTCATATGAAAAGTTTCTTCCTTTCACTTTTTTGCGAGCAAACTGATCTTTATTTTCAAATTTGAATAATGTCGTCACAACTGGTTTATCTGTTGTTGGCTTGAAGGACTTAGACTCATCAGCTATTAGTTTGCTGAGTTTGTCTTTAAGGTCTTCTTTGATAAAGCCACCGCTAACTTTTAGCTCATTCACTTTACTTTTTAGCTCTTCAGTGAAATCACTTAGTTGATCACCTAATAAAGCCTGTGTTGCCAATAGCGCTTTATAGTCACTGTGGTTGAGCAATGAAATATCTGGAAAAACAGAAATTAAATCACTATCGATTGTTGCGGCCTGTAGTGCTTTACTTACCTTTGATTGACTTAAGCCATGACGTTCCGCTAACTCCGCCTGGTTCAACTTCTTGCCATGTTCAGCTAAGTACGCCTCTTTGTCTCGCTCTAAGCGTAATCCAATTTCACGTAAGCTATGCTCTTTAACTGACTGTAGTGATGTAGCGAGAGCCTTTGCATCGCTTAGACTGATTTCGTCATCAGTAACTAGCATTGAGAAAGTTTCTATAGCACCGCTTTTTTCAAGTACATAGGCGCGACGGCGTGAACCATCAAGAACGTCAATCTTGTTATCCGGCAGACGTCGACCAATTGCTGGGTAGAACTGTTGATTATCTAATGTTGATAAGTCTTGAAGCGACTCTTCTGTTAATAGTGATTGTTCGCGCCCATTGATTTCAAAAGTGACGACTGTATTTGATTTAAGCTGCTCATATGACAACGTAACCGGTGTGAATGTGGCTTCTTGGCCTGACTTTAATGTCCAGACTTTACTTTGACCTACGCTGACTACTCCCAGATGCTTAGAGAGCACTTCATCAAGTGGTGTTTCACTCTTTTCAGCTTCAATTCTCAAGCGCTTGGCCAAACTCTCAAGTTGGTTCTTATTGCTATCTGCAATAGCTTCTTCTGAGCCTGCTGTGTTGCCGAGTGGAGAGACTGTACCTCTTTTTTTAGCCATTTTTATTGCTCCTTCTCTTGTTCGCGCCACACTTTTTGAATATCGCGGTGTAGTTGGCTGGTAACTTCATATCCATTTTGTTGTGCATTCTGGAAAGTCATCTTGGTTTTAGGGTATTCACTTTTAGACATATCAAATACGGTTGATAGTAATGATGAAGCTTGTCTCACAGCTTCACTATTGTTGAACTCTGTTGAGTAAAGGTAAGTTGAAAAACTATCATAAAGGTTGTTCTGTAAATCAGTAGTGGTTGAACTCTCTTTGTGATTTGTAAGCAGTATTTTCATAAAGTCATAACCCGGGTGTTTCGCATTTTTTAGTAGCGTCCATACTTGCGGGATATAACTAAAATATGAGCACGTAGCATCAATATCATTTTCAGTAACAGATAATGGGAAAATAACACTCGTACCAGCGTAGTAAGCGTTGTATGTCGCGTAGCCTAATGATGGAGGCGTATCTATGATAATGATATCGAATTCATCTTTAACTTGTTCAATGATGTCGTGCAGTATTGAGTAAGGAGAGCTTAGTTGCTGGTTGAATACTGCTTCATGAAACCAGCCCTCAATTGCTCGATCTGATTGTGAAGCTGGTAAAATACGCAAGTTAGGAATAGTGGTCGGCAAGAACGCTTCACTGATAGCTTCTTTTAGCGTTTCGTTTTCATCAAGCTCATAGTTCCCCATGATTAAGTCACCAACAGATAAGCAGCCTTCTTGTGCTGATTCAGGGGCATAATACATTGATAAAGTGCCTTGGCCATCCATATCAATTAAGCCAACACGATAGTTTTGATGAAACTCAGTTGCCAAACCAGATGCAGCTGTCGCTGCAGTAACAGTCTTACCAACACCGCCTTTTTGATTTTGAACAACTATAACTTGTAGGTCTTGGCTTTCACTGCGAACAAATGGTAATTGTTTTTTAAGTTCATCCGGAAGTGAATCTCGTACTTTGTAGACCTCTTCGATATCCAATAACCACTGACTCTCTTCATGTCTTCTTGGGTTAATTTTTAGAGCTTTGCAGTACTTATCTAACGTTCTTGCATCAATATCTAAGTACGCCACTGCTTCAGCTTTAGTAAACACTCTAAGCTCTTTGCGGTGGTTATTTAGAAGGCGTCTATTACGGCGTTGAATGTACAGTTCTGAACCTTCTTTTAGCTCGTCAAACGAGATATCGGTAGCTTCTACTTTAGAGATAGTCATTGTGAACCTTACTGAATGTGTTTTTTTATAGTGTATGCTTTAATTTTTAGATGGTAAAGCAAAAATTAAAGCATGAGCTAATTTTTAATGCTTAAAATAATATCTCAAATTCTTCTTAAAAAAGCCTGTTTTTCTTATAAATTTTGATTTTTTCACGCTGTTAAGCGCGATTTACTGGATAGCATAGGATGGTCGTCAGTTATTAATTATCTGGTGTTTTCTATGGATAGTCAGCAATACTCAATGGCCGAGCGATGGCTTAATTTATTTGAGCTGTGTTTGGGTTTGATGTTTTTTAGTGCAGGAGCTTTCTATGCTTATCTGTTTTGTATGACAGGCAAAACTGATTTCATACTGCTATTTGTGACGTTCATAGGCTTTGTGGCTGGTATAGCAATGATAGGGAGAGCCATCGTTTGCATGTCTGCTTGGCACTCACATCACAATCAAAGGAGTTGTAATCGAATGTTTACTTTAAAACGAATTGGGCATGATGACGTCAAATTAAGTGATGTTAAGACGCTTGAAGATACAGTTAAAAAACTAGTTTCGTCATATGCGTCTATCCGTATTACTAAGAAGAGTGGGTTGAATAATGTTATCTTCGTTACCGTTGAAAATGGGGTTGTAAAGGATACATATACGGGAGAATTGATAGACTTTGAAGCATTGGGCAGTTAACACCATGAAAGTGTTTATATACTGGCTAATTCAAAACCCTAACATCTTAGCTATGATTTTATTAGCTTTCCTCTTACTCACCGCGATTATATTCATAATTTTATGCTTTAACTTTAGCCTGGCTTTAGGGCTGCTTTATTTAGTGTGTGAATACGCGGCTATACGCTTCCTACTAATGCCTTTCATTAGTGAAGTGCTGCGCCCATAGCTAGCGCATTAATAGAATAGCTTGGTACGCTCCATGAGCATGCTAATAGCTCTAGACTCCCTGTTTTTAACTTTAGGTGATAGTAAATCTTTGAATTGCGCTGTTTCAAATACATGGAGGTGGTTATCACCTTGTATTGATTTACAATTAGGGCAAGTGTTTGCCCAGTACTTACCGCCGTATTGCTTGGAAAATCTCAGCTCAATTGTATAAGGGCGCGGAAATGGTGGTTCATCTTCGCAAAATGGCGTCCCTAACCACCAAAACACGGGGATTACTTCTGAACATCTATAGCAAGTTTCAATGTCGGCTATGAACGGCTTATCAGGGGATTTGCGAGCAGTTGTGTACAGCTCTCTAGGAATTGAGTACTTATCTGCAACAGCAATTATTTTAGAGCCTTTCTTGCTGGTATTGCTGCATGATTGGCAAAGCCTTGGTGATAGCTTTGAGTTTAGAGGTCGCCAATTGTATGGATCTTTAAGAACGTCAGAGGCTTTTAGTTTGATCCAGCTTCTTAATGCCGAACCATTTGAAATGCTATATGGTCTCCAGTCTTGCTCTTGTTCAGATACAATTTCGATGCCCAAATAGATTGACTGTCCTTTATAGCTAAATTGCCCAATCACATCACATACTGAGTCATGGTAGTAATAATCAGTTTGAACCCCTTCAAATGTACAATATTTTATATCTCTTTGTATTTCTTTGAGGCATTGATAGCAATTTTGATGGATCTGTATTGTTGTCTCAGCCTTTTTGTTTTCTAAGATGACATCTTTAATTAGTTTTTTGGCTTTCTTATAGCTATCACTTAGGCTGATGCAGTTATTGGTTTCTGGGTGGATGAGCATCTTATTTTGCATAGAAGGCAAATCACACAAAAGCGCTTCACCACAATATGGACAAGTATAGGTTCCGCCCACTTGAATCGATTGAGCTGCAATTAAATGGCCTGAGTTATTGATACCAAATGGGACCGGTATTTCGTACATATTTGTACCTTAATTTAAGGAATTATTTAAGATAGTCTGCTATACATGATTTAATAACATTAAAAAACACTGTAGGTGCATCATGGAAGTGCCCGATTTATCGCATAATTTTAAGCTATTCATGTTGGCTTTTAACATTACCATTCTTTCAATTGGGTTGGGTTATTTTATTTACTCTGGGGTTTATACCTTGGTAGGGTTCTTCTAAATAATCTTTATGCTTTCGCAATAGGTAAATCTGAAAGTTTTGTTGTATAACTCAAAGGTGCTAAATCATCTTTAGGCCGCCAAGACTGAGAGAACCCTTCACTTGCGAGCTTTATTGCACTACGTCCAAATTTTCTATTTATCTCATCAATGACCAACGTTTTTGAGCTAATATTCAGTGGTAAAGTCTCAGATAACAGTTCAAGTTGTTGCATATCATCGTGTAATGAAAGTTCTTCAAAAATAACGCCAGCTTTTTTGTATTTAAACCCCTTCTTATAAATAGCTTTTAATGCAAAGCTTGCATAAGACACCAGTGTTGATGTATCCGCGGTGGGGTAGGGTAGCTTAATTGATTGTGACTTATGATACTGCGGCTCTGCCTGTCTAAATGAATCTGTGTGGATGAATATTGTTATTGCTGATGTGTAAGATTTAAATCGACGAAGTTTAAACGCAGCCTTTGTTGCATGTGCTGTAACAGCTTCAGAAAGCTCCGTAAGCTCTATCACCGGTTTTCCCATACTCTGAGATACGCAAATTCTATCGCGAGAGTCGTTTACATCTTTCAATTCAACCGCAGATTTTCCTCGTAACTCTTCCACAGTACGGGCAAGAACAACTGTGAACGTTTTTTTGATCCAACTAATGTCGGCATTTTTAAGGTCATACCCCGTATAGATTCCAAATTTATTTAGCTTTTTAGTAGTTCTACTTCCAACCCCCCAAATATCCTCTACAGGAGTATGTTTGAGAGCCCAATCAATTTTGTATTGCGAATCTAATACAACCACGCCTTTAGTGTGTTCTTTCCACTCTTTCTTTTTGGCGCAGTGACTTCCAAGCTTGGCTAGTGTCATTGTCTGAGAGATGCCCAAACCACAGCCAATACCTAAGTTCCTCTTAAGTGTCCTCTGTATGATGTGCGCGTACTCTTTTATATCCTTTGTATAGTTTATATCGATGCGCCCAAAGCATTCATCAACAGAGTATCGCATTGTATCGAATAGGAAATACTCTAACTCGGTATGAAAACGGTTACTCAAATCACCAAACAGCGTGAAATTACTCCCCCATAAGTGGCCACCATGCGCAGCCACCAGCTGCTTAACTTTAAATGCAGGTTCTCCCATTTTGATACCTAAATCTTTGATAGCTTGATTTCGAGCTACTACGTTACCCTGGTTCGAACTGAGCACTCCAAGAGGGGTTTTATCAAAGTCGTATTGGGGGTTAAAGAGTTGGCAAAACGAAACGTAAGCAGCATTGATGTCGCAAAGAACCCACATAATTAGAATACCTTGATTAAACCAGTGACAACCCCCCAGACTACATGGGTATCCCAGTCATTGTTTTCATCGATATCAATTTCAATTGGCTCGAAGTCGGGGTTTTTACTAATAAAAACGGCTTTGTTGTTTTTTAATTGTAGTTCTTTCACAACAAATTCGTTGTCTAATGTAGCTAATACGATTCGTCCAGTTTTAATTGTTACTGACCTATCTACAATTATTATCGAGCCATCAGTAATGTCAGGGGACATGCTGTTGCCTGACACCCTAAATAGGAATGTACTACTAGGGCGCTTAATTAGGAGCTCATCTAAACTGATTGAGTCGGATAGGTGATCTTCGCATGGATTGGGGAAACCTGCAGCAACTGAAAAGTCTGCAATAGGTAATTCTGTGGTTGAAGGGGTAAGTTTGCTAAGCATAATCACAAAACACTGTATAAATAAACAGTAATTTTAGATGTGAATATTCCACATTACAACCAAGAAGTTTCTTTTCGGCTCGCGGTCTATGTGATTTCATCAATTATTAGTTAAATTTAAATCTTTTTCCCAGAATCGGGCGCGATTTAACACATATGATAGCTTTGGCAAAAATATATGAGCTGGAGTAACTATGGATTTATGTTCAATTTCTTCGGAAGACGGTGATAAAGCCGTTTTCTTCAATGGGGTTTTGATTGCATACTATAATGCAGCAACTGATGAGCCAAACGTGTTATCTTTTGTTGAAAGTGTTGCTGATAATTTGAGTAGCGCTTCTGGTGCAAATATTAAAAAGGCGAAAATAGATAAAGCTCCTGACTTTGTTCATTGGGAGCAGAGCAAACAAGTAGAGAATATACTTTGGCCTAATAAAACAGCTAAACCTCTTATTTCTGATTTTTTCTCTCCAATCGAGCTGAATTCTCAACCATAAACATTCATAACAGTTTATCGCTTGACCGCTAAATTTTGCCTTCGCAGGTGCGGTCAAGCACCCCTTTTATCTAAAAGATAGAGAGTGCCTTACCTCGCGTAAAGTGGGTATGTTTTACATCTGAATAATATATGCTATAATGTAACAATATAGTGAATAAAATATGGAGGATATACAAAGTAACTGCTGAGCTACAGTTCAATCTAGTTCGTTCTCAACTGCCCACATTAGAAAGCGTCAAAGTTTACTTCAAAATACTTTACCTTTTAGCATTTCAGGGGCGTCAATAATAAATATGCTCGCATTCATCCTTACTAGGTCAACTGGCCTCGGTGGGTTTTTGTGTGTGCACAAATAACAAAGAGGAACAATAATGTTTAAAGATCAAACAACTCAATTCTGGATTAGTTTTTTCGTGGCTATATTCTGGCCCTTATTAACACCTTACTTGCATCCGCATCTAGCTACCTTACCTGAAGTGCTAGGGGCTATATTAGTCGTTAGCTTTGATATTTGTATTGGATACCTTTCCTTTTGGATAGAAGTGCTAGAATTCCTTCGCCAATTAATCATCTAACACTTTAACCAACTTAAATTCTGAAGCGATTTCTTAAGCCAAGCCCAATTAAGAATATAAAAACAAATGAAGCGCTGGCATGAGCATAGCTCCAGAGGTAATAATTCCTAGGTATATCAGTTTTAAATAACTGTCCCATCCCAAATTGTCTAGCATCTTTGGAAACGGAAATAAAAGGTGTCATTGTGGCTATTGAAGTCGTAGCCGCGGGTGAAAGTGCTTCTCTCATCTCTAGTTCAGATTTACCAGCTAGGTATGAACTAAACAGCATGAATGATAAGAACAACCACAGCAAAGGTCGCATAATGCTTTGGCCATAATTACTTGTTGCTGAGTAGAGTAAATCCAATATTGATTGCGCTGTATTTAGCTTTGTCCATCTTTTCGCTCTCATTTCATCAGCGTGGAACATTAAAGCTTTATCGTGGTTCTTGTTTTGCTCAGCGAGCTCTTTAAGCCTGCAGAGCTTTTCAGCGTCAAGTTTATCAACAACTTTAAGAATAGGGGTGAATGGAATTGCCTTTTCTCTTATTAGATTGCACTTTAGATCACTCAGTTCAGTGTGGTGGTTTAGTTTTGTGCCTCTTAAATCAGGTATACAGTTAAAGTTACCATCAATGATAAAGTCTTTGTCGAATGTACTTCCTTTGAATGAAAGCTTTTGTATTTGGTCTGTTATTGCACCTTCGAAACTAAATGTAGATGTTGACTTAATTTCCTTAAAATCAACAAAAATACAGTCAAATGTTGCCGCCAAAAAGTGTGTGCCGCCTTTAAATTCAGCATGAGAAAAGTTTGTTGTTATATTGAATGCTGCCTCAGTGAAATAAGCCATGCATTCAAATGTGGCTGAGTTAAAATGAGTGTTTGAAGCGAAGTGTGTAGCAGCAAAAGCAACAGTGCGGCTAAATATAGCATTTGAGAAATTGGCATATGAGTTAAAAATGGTATTGGTAAAACTTGCTTCACCACCAAATTTAGCCCCATAAAATTTGGCTTCACCTTCGAATCTTGCGTCATCAAAGTGGGTCGGTGAGGGGAAGTTTGCTCCTGTGAAATCTGCACCGCCATTAAAAATATAGCCTTCAAAAGATATAGTTTTTAAATATCGATGATGTTTACCGTAAATAGCGAGATCTTCATCTGGTGCAACACTTGCCAGAGAGTCTGGGGAGAAATTTACATGATTGAAGTCAACGTAAGTATCCGGGTGGTTCTTCATCCATAAGTTCCACTCATCCTTACCTTTTAACCAGAGCTCTACACTCTTCTCCCGGCTAAGAGTAAATTTAAGCTTCGAAGATGATTTTTCTGTTATTGGTTGGTGTAGTCCATCATTTTTAAAGGCATCTGACTTCATTGAAGGCCGTCCTTAGTTCACCTGCATCATTATTTAAATTCATTGTGTAAGCATTACATTAAGCAGTCAAGGTTGTTAAGTTTTTGATTCAAGCACGTTTTTATTTCTCTATTAATCTGTTTAGCAATTCAATTAATAAAGAGGTTTTAAGAATGGGTCATCATACTGGGCAGTTAATTCAAACTATCAAGCAATTCAACCAAGATTTTGAGTGGTACCCAACCACAGATGAGCAGCTGGATTTGATTAAGTCGGACTTTAAAGCAATGAAGGGAATAGGTGAGCGTCCGAGTTTATTAGATGTAGGTGCAGGAAACGGCAAGGCGCTAAAGTTTTTAACGGAAGGCAAACGTTATGCGATTGAAAAGTCTGTTCCGCTATTGAGTTCGCTTGATAAAGATATCTTTGTAGTGGGTACTGATTTTAAAGAGCAAACATTAATAGACAAGCGTACTGATATTGTATTTTGTAACCCTCCGTATTCAGAGTTCTCATACTTTGCCCAGCGCATTATTGAAGAAGCAAACGCTAAGTATATTTATCTCATTCTCCCTTCTCGGTGGGTAAATGATGTTGCAATACAGCAGTGCATTAAAATGCGTGATGCTGAATGCGAAGTGCTAGGCGAATATGACTATCTAAATGCTGAACGTAAAGCACGTGCAGTTGTGAATGTTATACGTATTAGCCTGATTGATAAAAGATACTCTCGCTTCGGAAGTGACGCACAAAAAATTGACCCTTTTAGCCTCTGGTTCAAAAAGAATTTTGCCATCTTTGAAGAGAGTGAAAATTCATCTCATACGGATACATTAAAAAATAAGCACAACAAAAACGCTGGTGGTTTTGATAGTCGTTTACAAAATGCCATGGTGCCAGGTGTTGATTTGGTCGCTGCATTACAATCGATGTATGACACTGATTTAAGCTCATTGGTGCAAACGTATAAAAAACTAGAAGAAATAGACACGGTTGTTTTAAAGGAGCTCGATGTTAGTTTTGACGGTGTGAAAGAAGCGCTGAAATTAAAAATAGGAAGTTTAAAAGATAAATATTGGCGAGAGCTATTTTCTAATTTTGATAAAATTACAGATAGGCTTACAGCGAGTTCTCGCGAAAAACTGTTGAAGGTTTTGTTTGAACATACTCACGTTGATTTTAATAAATCGAATGCGTATGCGTTAGTGCAGTGGATGTGCAAGAACGCAAACTTGTACTTTGATGATCAGCTTGTTGAAACGGTAGAAAAAATGGTGAGTCAATCGAGTATCGTTCTTTATAAATCAAATGAAAAAACGTTTGGTAAAGAGCAGTGGCGTTATGTGTATCGCTCGCCAGAGGGTCTTGATAGGTTTGCTCTGGATTATCGCATAGTTGTAACAAGAGAAGGGGGCCGCACTGATGGTTACGGCTCAACAAATGGGCTCTCTCGACGCGCAGAGGTCTTTTTAAATGATTTATGCACCATTGCTGGTAATTTAGGTTTTGACTCAACAGGGTGCGAACGAGCGCGTGATTTTGATTGGAATGACTCAGCTAAAAAGGTTTTCACTTATTATGATCATTCAGCAGAAAAGTACGTGACTCTTTTTGAATGTCGCGCTTATTACAATGGCAACTTGCATTTAAAGCTCAACCAAGCATTTTTGGCTAAGATGAATGTTCAATTTGGTAAATTAAAAGGCTGGGTGAAGTCACCAAAAGAAGCGGCTGAAGAAATGGGCGTTGATATTGAGATTGCAGAAATGAGCTTTGATGCTAACTTTAAGCTCACTTCTACTGGTGATGTACTGGCGCTCGGTGTTGACTATTCAATAAATTAAGTGAACTAAACCGGAATCATGTATTGTAAATAGCACACTTCATTAAGTAGATAATGGGGTGTGTTATTTAATTACAGATAAGGTGAATTTTTCACCACAAACTCTTGTCACAGTCAGTGTTTCACCATCCTTGTCAGTTTCTAATGAATCTGATCTAGGGTAAATATGAAGTGATTTTAACCCCCAACCTTTTGCTGTTGAATTTAACTCAATACATGGTCCATTAGGTCTTGGTATAAACTTACCTGTAACACTTCCTTGGTGAATGGTGTTATTAAGGTTTACTAAAAAAAAGAAATATTGGTAGGTTTTTTCCTACTCAAACAATTTGCATCAACAAACGCCATTAGTGCAGAAATGTTATTCATATTTAAATACTTCCTTTGTTAATTCTCATTTTAATATAAGCTTAATAAAATTTTTGTTTAAGAGATTGTATGTTACAAGTCTGCAGAGCCACTTATTTATTAAACCTTTAATCTCAGTAGGCTTGGAACCTGAAACCTCATAAAACTTAGTGCCAGACTCTTTTATATCGATTCGCATAATGTTCTTTATATCTCGATTGTTGTAGAGAATGCCCCACCTGTCAGAGTATCCTAGAGATAGTTTTGACTCTTGCTTGAGGCTTTGTTCTAATATTAATTTATATTCTGGATATAACTCTCTGATTGTACAGTCTATATTTAGAAGTTGTGCTTCATCTTTATATTTGTGGGTTAACCAAGCTTTTGCAGCTACAAGTCGATTGTTTCCGATATGGCAGTAACCTAAATGCCCAACAAAATGTAGTTCCATTTCCTTTGAGGAGCCCGTTGTTGGGAATAAGCGTCCTTGAACATTGCTTGTGAAATAGGTAAGGATGTCATTTCGCACATCTTCCCAGCCAAAACAATCTAATCTGTGTACTGCTTCGCGCCAATTGATTGAAGGTGAGAGGTAGTCATTTTTAACAAGTCCTTTTATAGAAGATAAAAATACGTCCTTATATGAGCTGCTGATGGGGTAGGACATGTACTCCAAAAAGTGAGCATCAATTATTGTTTCATCTAAGGTTTTAGATTCAGCGCTGCTTCCTGAGTCGATTAACTCTTGTTTAAACGCATCGATTTTCTCTATTTTCTGCGGGGGGCGAAACAGTTGTAATTTAAATTTCATACATGGGCTCTAATTTTTAAAATAAGGTATGCCAAATATTTTTAGATTAAAAACAAAACTTATGCGGTTTAAGCTGTTTAAAACATTTTCGTAGCTATGGCTTTATGAGTTTTTGATAGTGGCTTTCATTGAAGTCACATTATTTGATTTTGGTTTATTGCTTGTTCCAATAGTTCTTTTATTTAAACTAAACCTACCACGATTTGCTTTATTAAATCTTCTAATTTTGAGCCAACCTTGCGCGGTGGTATGGAAAAAATCTCATTCCTTGTAACTAGAGTGTTTTTCCAAAAAGCCTCGAAAGTAGAGTTATAGCTAGTGCTATCACTTTTAAAAAGTTTTAAGGCCATAATGCTAGCCTCTTTCTTAGTGAAGTGTTGCCCCTTCATTTCCCCATGAAGCCACTTATATTGGCAGCGATATTCATCAAAATAACGATGAAGCAATAATTCATACTGAGCACTATCTAAAGCAAGCAAAAATTGAAACTCGTATGGTTTGTATGATTTACAATGTAGATGCTGATATACACGTTTTTTAAGGTTTGTAGTTGCCTTGCCTATCTTCATTATTCTTTTGTTTTTAGATAAAAGCACATAAGTCCACCCCCGCTTGTAAACTTTTGCTTCTTCTAAATTCTGAATAACCTTCAAACTCTGAATTCCACTATTGTCTGTTTAATGGTTTGAAGTGAGTTGGTTCAGCCCCACCTTGGTTTAAGTGCCATTCAAGCTCATCTACATGAATGCCATATATTTGTTTCTCTGATAATGCTGCATCATCACTAGTGCAATTATCAAACCGAACATCTACAAAGTCTAAATTAGGCTTTACGCCAGTATTTTCTTGCCAAATTGCCATGCAATACTCCCAGTTTACCTAATGCCTTTATATAAGCTTCAAATTAAATTAAAACAAATGTTTTGAACGGTATCGCATAGCTTTTGACGACCGCTACTACTTAGTTCAAGAATAAGTTTGTTTCCCTTGATAACTTGAAATACTCCAGCAACAAGAAATGTCCCGCCAGTTGCTGAAACCTTGGTTGTATCACCATCAAATCGACTGATGGTATAGTCGGCGTCGATAGCTGCACCTACATCAATTATCTTAAGGGTGTGCTTTTTATTCCAGTGATGATTAAATTGCCACACACCTAGAAGTAGCAAAATAAATATAATAGCGGTACAAAAACGGAGTATAGTATTTTCTTCCACGTTAAACCGCAGTTTCAAAGGGTTTTTCATAAGCGTCACCTCTCAAATATCCACCAGCCAATAATTGTATTGGTTGGCCTACTTTGTCACTCTGTATGCTTTTACTATCGCTAAAAAATAAAAGATTACAGTCGCACTTACCACGCACACAAAAATACTCACTGCACTTGTAGTTAATACCCCTAATGTGCCGAAGAGCAAAATAAGGTTATAGGGCCATTGCCCCATGAATAAACTTTTCTTGTCTTCATCAATTTTACCGCGAGTTTTTTCTATTCTGGTAACTAATCCAGCCCCAATGAGATTAATTAAGATAATAACTAGAACGTCCATTCAAATCTCCAATAAGTTCTATGATGGGTAACTCTCAATTAACTGGTACCCGAGGAAAGCCCTCTATATATTCAAAAGACTATAACACGGAGAATGATGGCTTTGGTGTTATAATTAATTTGAATCAAAACAGAATTTTCTATGCAGGTACGCGATATTAGCTGGCACCTGAACTTTCTATACCAAATGCACCAGCAGGCAATTTCCAAGCCTCTCCTTCACGAAGAAAAATAGGTAATGTGTACTCTCTATGGGAAGCCTGCATTAAAGCAACCTGATCATCAATTATCAGGGGGTTAGCAATAGCCGCTCTCTCGGATACGGTGAGCCCTTTGCGACTGATAGCTGTAGCAAATTGACGTTCATAGTCAGCAATAGCTTTAAGCTTCTCAGGGAAGTATTGGCCAATGGTTGCCCAGATACGATCACCATTAAAAATACAAGTTTGGCAGGAGCTTCTGCTCCAACCCAATCGGTAAGGCACTGGAGCTACTAAGCGCCAATCAGCAAGTGATTGCCACACTTGTTCTTCGCTATAGTGCAGGACGGGCCGCCATGCATCTATATGACGAGGTTTGCGTGGTGATTTTGATTTTCTTAAAGTGTCACCAGCATGAGGTTCAAGTTGATTGTATCTAGCTCTATTACCTGATTCTTCTCGGCGCACACCAGTGACAAATAGCACACGTTTACCAATGAAACGATCTTGGCTTGTTATCCCCCTACGGCCAACATCTATTTTTAGTGCCGAGCTACACCACCTTGTTTGAAGTGATGCCGCTTGCTGAGGGAACTTTAGGCGTGTGTCTGTTTTTGCGTTGTTTCGTGTAAGTTCAATAAGACCTTCAGGCGTTTGAATAATATGAGAGTGACTTTTAGTATCATTTTTAAGCATCTCTCCTTCAAACCCATGCTTTAGCCAAGAAAAGTAAAGAGGGATGCCAACAGCTTCTGAAAATTTGACGCAATAATCATCTATAAAGGCCCAATCCATTAGAGTTGAACCTTCATTACCATCAACAAGATGGTACCACATTTCAATCTTCGATTTCGGGAATCCAATATCGAGAAGGCGCTTAAGTGCCGCGAAACTATCTTTACCACCCGACATGCACACAACAGCTACATCATAATTCAACTCGATATCTGGAGCATTGAAGTAAACACCTGGCATAGCTGGCTCCAGTGCAATGATTTTATCAGATGTAGCCAGTAGACCTTGACGCAACGTTGGAATAGTAATCTGATCATCGTGTTTGTCTATTTCAGCAATGTTTGATGAAAGCATTTTTACAACCTTGTTTACATATCAACTTTGATATACCTATAATATATCAAAGTTGATATATGGCAATATCAATTTTGATATATTTTGTAAAAACACCTATAGTGCGTGGATTAGAAAAGTGAATAAAAGAACTATGCCGAGAAAAAAAGAGGATTTTGGTAAGCACTTTATTGAGCGTGCTTGCCAACAAATCAAAGAGATAGGCAAAGCGAAGGAGCTTTATCGTAAGGTGTATGGTATGGATGGCACTGATAGTGAAGTTCAGGCCTTCATTAATAGACTTAATGCTAATCGAGCGAACCCAGGGCTAGATTATATAGGCTGGTTAGTGGAACGCTTACCAGAGCTGCAAGAGAAAACATTGGGAGAGTTTTTTGGTATCCAAAAAGGCCGTGACTAACGGCCTTTTTAGCACAGTTTTTAATCGTTATTGTAAGACTAGGCTAGCCCACCTTAAAGAAGACGGACATATCCATTATTGAGTATTTAAACTAGAAAAGTTCAACCTGAAATGATTCCTCTATTTCATGTTTAATTGGGGTATCCGAAGAATTAAGCAACAAATAGCTTTCTATGTCTCCCCCTCTGGCTTTAATAGCATTAATTGCTTGAGCGCGTTTAACTCTCTCATTTAGTCTATTTAAACTGCTGCTTTGAACAGTGACTATGCCGCGCTGCATTAAATCTTTAATTATGGCTGTAGGGCATATACTATCATCTTTTGTTAGCCCTTCACTCTCGTAATGTGTGTAAATACATTCAATGTATTCCCAGCCCATTCCTTCAACTACTTGAGTTTTATCAGAAGTAAAATATGGCATTGTATGAATAACACCTTCATCAGAGAAGATCGCGTGAGGTTGGTACTTCGATTTCTCTTCGCTGGTCATCTCTAAACCTTTAGGGTTTTCAGATTCAAGTAATTTGCTGATGCTGACATATCTAGCGGTAAGGTTCTTTTTTGCTGGCGTCATTTCAATACATGGTATTGGGTAGCGTTCGCCATTTGTGTGCACATCATGCCAAATCTTAATAGCTGATCCGAATGAACCTTCCCCACCTTCGATTGCCCAGTTCCACTGTATGGCTATAAGTGTTGAATAGTCGACTAACTGAAATTTAGGGTTGTCAGTACGTTCTTGTTCAATTGCATCCAGTGTGAGCACCATACGTAATAGCGATTGACGGAACTCAATAGAGTAATCGTTGTACTTTAATTTTACGTTACCATCCTTATCAATCTGTTTACCAACAGAGTTACGGGATAAGTTGAAGTCATTTAAGCTGTGGAGCATAAAATTTCTTAGCTCTGCTACGCCTCTCATGTATCCATATTTTTCTTCATTGGTTTCAATCTGGTTAATAAGGCTGTTATCTTTGGGGACTATTGCGCAGAGAGTGCAGCCAAAACGGGCGCTACAAGGTTTAGATTGCCCAGTTGAAGAACCCGCAAGCAAATCACAAACACCAGAATTACCAGCTGCATAATGTTTTCTTAAGTCGGTGACAACATCTTCACCAAAAGACTCAATTTCGCCGTCTTCAATAAATGATATTAGAGACCAGACATCGCTGAGAGACCAATCTTTGATGGGAGCTAGCTTATATCCTATATCTGTTTTTGTTACGACATCGATGCTCTCACCACGCTTTTTAATGTTTATAGCCCTAATTGAACTTTCTGAATCACGTACACCTGATATTGACAATACTTTTGATGTGCCAAGAGAATTTTCAAGTCCACGTAAGTGGTCTTCAAGCACTTTTATTTTCCAAACATAAGTGCATTGCCTACCGTTGTGTTGGTTTTGAGCTGTTCTAAGTAATAGCCCTCGACCTAGGTATTGAACCATGGGTCTTGTCATTAGGTGGGGTTTAAGAACTTCTGTTTGAATTGGCAACTGATGAGAGTTGGCGTAATCGTCAATGGATTGGTGAACGTCGAGCATGAAATCCATAATCTCAAAGTTATCGATACTAGTATCGATAGTGTAAATCGACATAGGTGACACCTTATAGCCTTCATCAATAGCCTGTTTTAAAGCTTCAATTGCACAGTGTGTTGTTACAAATGAGTCTTTGCCAGATAAACCGATTGCTACAGACCACCCCTCGATAATTTTTTGTTTGATACTGGTGATTGCGCTTTTTACTTTCGGGTGTAATTTTGTATGAGAATCCATCGGAATAATTCCAGAAATTAATAACTTAACAACTAGGTTAAGCGTTATTTAAAATCGGGCATTTTTAAGAGAAATAATCACTTTTTACAGTGCTGGTGGAGTAGGGTGAATTGATGAAAATTACAATGTTTATTTGACTGTTGTATGGCAATGATTTTAGAGAGCTAAATAGCATTTTCCACAGAATTTGTGCATAAGTGAAATTCATAATTACTTATGCACAGTAGAAGTAGGCCATCGCGCCGTGTTTTTGTATTGCTCTCGCGGTCAATGAATACTTGAGGTGAATTCAAAACATTAGGCTGCTTGGGTTGATTTTTATATTCTATAAAACTCAATCGATATCAAGAACTGAGCAGAGCTCAAAAAAAACCGCCTGTAAAAGGCGGTTTTTAGTTGGGATCTAAAGTGTTTTAATTCTTAGCGCTTTCAACTGCTTTATTGAACTCATTTAGTAGTGAATCATAATCAATTTCAGTTTTAATATTGTACTTCTCGCTTAGCTGATTAAGTTCGCCCATAGTAAGCGTTGCTGATGATGAGAAATTAGGCTTTGCAACTACATAGCTTTCATCAATTAGCATCACCCCTTTGAGCTGGTGGAGTTTAATATAGCGCTCGATATAAGATGCCAGCTCTGCAGGTGTTGCTCCTTCCGATGTAATGCGCTTTGAAATTTCTTCTGGATTAAACGTTTGAACTTTCGCATAACCAGCAATTAAATCAGTTACTTCAATCATCGATTTTTCGCTTACTGCTTTTGTGTAAGATACACCAGCAAAAAATGCTAAGGCTGACATTACTAGGCACGGCAAGATCATTATAAATTGAACTTATAGAATATGTAGTGATCAGATCAAGGCATAATAATCACCTTGGTCACG
>NZ_JABVXF010000169.1 GCF_013349995.1 Pseudoalteromonas sp. 0303 | reverse complement strand
CTTTGAGCGAAAACATTACGATGATCGTGAACAAAAGCGCAACGAGCGTCAGCGGGCTGATTTTCGGCACAAACACTGTTTCATACCATTGCCGCCCTTTCGCTTTCACAAGCACAAACCTTGTCGCCATGCCAGCGAGAAACGGGATGCCTAAGTAAATAAACACCGATTTCGCCACTTCCGCCATCGTGATCTCGACAACGGCTCCCTCAAGCCCAATCCATCCAGGAATGACCGTCACAAACACGTACGCATACAACGAGAAAAACAGCACTTGAAACAGTGAATTGAAGGCGACAAGTCCTGCTGCGTACTCGGTGTCGCCGCGCGCCAAATCGTTCCAGACGATGACCATGGCGATGCAACGGGCAAGCCCGATTAAAATCAAGCCG
>NZ_JABVXF010000168.1 GCF_013349995.1 Pseudoalteromonas sp. 0303 | reverse complement strand
AAGTTCCTTCATGGTCAGCCTTTAAGTGACGGCCAACAAGTCTTCTTAAAGAAAGAGGTTACAGAGTACAGGGCACGTCTTTCGAGCATTAGTTGGTTCATGCGAATGCTTAATGAATATATTGCCAGACGTGCGAATAAAGAAGACGAGTGTACGGGTCACTTTTGGGAAGGACGCTTTAAGAGCCAAGCATTGCTTGATGAATCAGCGCTTTTAGCATGTATGGCCTATGTTGACTTAAACCCTGTTCGTGCTAAAGCTGCGAGCACGCCGGAGCAATCGGACTATACCAGTTTTAAAAAGCGATGCCAGAGCACGAAGGAGTCAAAGCAACCTAAGGTACTAGCTCGTTTTATTGGTGGTATGAGTAAGTATAAATCAAAGGGAATACCT
>NZ_JABVXF010000167.1 GCF_013349995.1 Pseudoalteromonas sp. 0303 | reverse complement strand
AATAAAGAAGCCATAGAATTACTGAGCCATTATGCACACAGTAACCAATATGGTGTTGAAGCTGAGTTTGCGTGGCTTGCAGCCCTTGAGGATATGCCGCTTAATAAACAAACTGAGCGCGAATATCAGCGTTACTTTGCAGCTTACCCTAAAAGCAGTAAAGGTCAGCTACAATTTAGTGACTTTAAGAAAGCGCATTTAGCTGAACAAAAAAAGCAAGCAGACCCTGCGTATCAGACATGGCTTAAAGGTAGTGTCGAACTTGAAAAACGCCACTTTGATGCAGCAGAAAAGCTTTTCAATAAAGCACTGCGAGGCCGTCCTCAAGATCCTGAAATATACAATAGCTTAGGTTTATTGAACTTAAGGCAAGGTCGTAATGCCAATGCTTACCA
>NZ_JABVXF010000166.1 GCF_013349995.1 Pseudoalteromonas sp. 0303 | reverse complement strand
GTAAAACGTTAGATTCAGGCGCACGTACCAAGCATGTAACGACAACGGCAAAAGTTCCACATCCTTACGAGTTTTATCATGATGAAGCAGGGTTTAATTACCGAATGCCTAATTTGAATGCCGCACTAGGGTGTGCTCAAATGGAAGTATTGTCTGAGTTTGTAAAGAATAAACGTAAGTTAGCACATTTATACAGTGATTTCTTTAGTGGTTCAGAGTTCAAGTTTGTGACTGAACCTGATTATGCGCATTCAAATTACTGGCTTAACGCGATTATCTGTCCAGCTCCTCAAGTGCGTGAAGCCTTATTAAAAGAAACGAATGAAAAAGGTGTAATGACAAGACCTATCTGGCAGCTAATGCATCGTTTACCAATGTATAAAAATGCCCTTAAAGGCG
>NZ_JABVXF010000165.1 GCF_013349995.1 Pseudoalteromonas sp. 0303 | reverse complement strand
GTCGGGTTTCAGCCGCCAAACTTGCCGCAATTTTCACCAAGCGAGGCACTAAAAAAAGGAACTTTGTGGAAATTGTTTTATGACCCTTACTATAACGCACGTGAAAAAGGAGTGAGAACAGATGAGCCGCATGCCTAAGGAATATTATGACCTTCTGCACCAACTCCAAGCAATCGATTTTGCGCTCGTTGATTTAACGCTCTATTTAGACACACATCCGAACGATTATGAAGCAATCCGGCAATTCAACGAGCTATCTTTAGAGCGGAGAAAGCTAAAAAAACAGTATGAAACCCAATTTGGACCTTTACAGCAATACGGCAACAGCTACTCTCAATATCCATGGGATTGGTCCAAAACACCTTGGCCTTGGCAAGTATAAAGAAAGGAGGAAACATG
>NZ_JABVXF010000164.1 GCF_013349995.1 Pseudoalteromonas sp. 0303 | reverse complement strand
CCAGCTATCAGCAGCGTTTTTATCGTTGCTTTCAATTAGCCAATTTGCATATGTCATGTGCCAATATGGGCTCAAACTTGGGTCACGAGTAAGAGCTTTTTTCAGTTGCCTTATTGCATACTGCTGCTCATTAATTTGTTGCCATTGACTGGCAAGCTCAGCTTGCATTAAAGGTGTTAATGGCTGTGCTTCTAACTCGGTGAGCTTATAAATCACCGTGGCTTTATTAGTGGCTGTATTGTTGGCAGAGAGCCTTTCTAGTTTGGTATTAATACTTAGCTGCTCTGTAAGCACATTAATTTGTTCAGTGCGCGCGTTATTAGGAATGTAATCTAAGGTTGCCAGTGCTCCTTGGTAATCGTTCAACGAACGTAAAAATAGTGCATGGCTATAACGCAA
>NZ_JABVXF010000163.1 GCF_013349995.1 Pseudoalteromonas sp. 0303 | reverse complement strand
GTAAATTGCCCTCGCCGGCCCAAATAAAAAGAACCACGTCCACCCCCCGACTATTCGGATTGAACGGGTTCCACGGTACAGTTCCTGACCCTGCCGCCCGGCTCTACTGCTCCCGGCGCAGCCGCGTGTCAAACACGAACGGACCGAACGGCAAAAGCGACGCGACAAACGCGCCGAGCACCCGCAGGAACGACCAGCGGTGCACACTCGCGGCGTGTACAACGGCGATCAGATACAGCACAAAAAACAGGCCGTGAAGCGCGCCCACGATCGTGACGGCCAACGGGTAATGAAAGAAGTACTTCAGCGGCATGGCAATCCCGAGCAGCACGAGAAACGAGATGCCTTCCGCATACCCGACGGCGCGCAGGCGCCCGATAGGCGTATGAAACACGTGAAC
>NZ_JABVXF010000162.1 GCF_013349995.1 Pseudoalteromonas sp. 0303 | reverse complement strand
GAGGCCTCTCTCCGCGGCCCCGGATTTGAGTCAAACGGAATAGGCAAAAAGACCGAAGCGGATACGTCCTTACGGCAGCGTCCCTCCCGTGCGAGGGGCGTTTTTTTTGTGGGAGACATGCGTCACCGTCCGTTCATATTGGGTTCATAAACGCGTGGTATGGTAGGGGATGCGCCGTGACAGCGGGAGGATGGTCTGTCGAAAAGATAATACGTTTTCAACACGAAAATTTCTTGATGCGAAATATGTCCTATGTCATAATGTTTCGTGACGCGAAATAATAGAGGTGTGGCCTATGAATCCTATGAGGCGCATGTCGATGCAGTTGATCCTGATGAACAAGGTCTACCTGGACGTCATCGCCCAGGAATTGACCAAATGCGGATTGACCATTCCGCAG
>NZ_JABVXF010000161.1 GCF_013349995.1 Pseudoalteromonas sp. 0303 | reverse complement strand
CAAGACCTTCTAGCTCGCAAGGCAAGCTGTACTGAATGTTTTTGTTTTCGCAGCCACCGCCTTTTAAAATCAGACGGACATCAATGTAATCGTTTTCCCATTGCTCAAATTTAATAACCGGAATGCCGACGCCAAGGTTGTCGCCGCTGTTTTTGCCGGTTAGCGAATCGACGGAGTTCGGACGGAGCTTTCCGTCTTTTGTGGCCTGCACGATCGCAGCATGGATCGCTTCTTTCATTTTGATTTGGTTGACGCCGACCGGCACTTTAATTTTAAATGTCGGCAGTCCGGTATCTTGACAGATTGGCGACACGTTTTCTTCCGCCATTTTGATGTTGCCGGCAATCGTCGTCAGCGCCATTGCCGCGCGCGTTCCCGCGTTTTCGCGCGCTTTTGCCCGAGCG
>NZ_JABVXF010000160.1 GCF_013349995.1 Pseudoalteromonas sp. 0303 | reverse complement strand
ATATTCCCCTGCAAAAGGTTCATAAATGGGAATTTCCTTTTGTATTGCAATCTCATATAATTGGTGTGCCTTATTTAAAGAGTTTTTAATTCGTTCGGATAAACTATTATCAGTAATCCTACCATCTTTGAACATATCTCTTATTTCAGAAGAGTGTTCCCATGGGAGATGCATCCACAATTCTCCAACTTCTAATTCTTCAAGAACCGTTACTAACCCAGAAACATGATCAATATCAGGGTGAGTATTAACTACATAATCTACGTAACTAGTCCCATAATAATTTTTTATATGTTCAACAACTTGTTTGCCAGATTCTTTAGTTCCCCCATCAACGACCATAATTTTATAATTTCCCTCTTTACCATACCTAATCACTATAGCATCGCCATTTTTTGTGTTCTCTC
>NZ_JABVXF010000015.1 GCF_013349995.1 Pseudoalteromonas sp. 0303 | reverse complement strand
ATTATGAGCCCGCATATAAGCACGCAGTCTGACAAAATTAACGAAGGGTATTGTGCAATAGGAGGAGTCCATATAAGGTACTTTAGTGCCGAATTTTGTCCATCACATAATCTTCACGGCTAAAGCCTTTCTACAATGCAATCCTAGAACCTAGAACCTAGAGCCTAAAACCTAAATATAACCCCTAATTAATAAAATAACCGATAGGTTGCCACTGGCCACTACTTTTGCTGAGGCTAATTGTTTCAATGGCCTGCTCTTTATTCATAAATTGGCTTTGAAACTGAATGATCACGTATTCACCATCAGGTGTTCCGGGTAAAGAGTCATAATTCATCAGGCTTAAATTCTTACGTAAAATCACCTTGCCAAGCGGTACCCGAACTTGTTTTAACGCTTTGCTCCAGTGGCTTTGAGGCATTTTTTGTTTAAATAATGAGTCTGCTTGCTGCCAACTTTGCTGATACTGACCGTTGTCGATTAACGTAAGCCAGCTTTTAGCGCGATGAATAACTTCGAGCTCTTCAGCATGTGCACAAAAGCAGCTTAAAAAAATGATTAGTAAGAGCGTTTTTCTCATAGCAATTCCATTTACTTGTTGTTTATTGAATTCGTCTTGAAGTGTTTTTATGTTACGGCGACGAACAATAAATACTATTCATCAATTGTGCGGTTTATTTTCCCGCAGATAAGCATTTTGACTGCCGATAAGTTTTACAGCACATAGCTCAAGGCGCTTTGTGCTGCTCTAAATTAATCGATAAGATAACCTAATGGGTGCCAGCCATCGGCGGCTTTGCTAAGGCTGAGCGTTTCAACTACTGCCTCTTTATTCATAAACTCGGTTTGAAACTTGACCACTAAATACTCACCATTTGGCAGGCCGGGTAATGAGTTATATTCTGCTGTGCCAAAATAGGTGCGAGACATAACTCGGCCTAAAGGAACGCGTATTTGATCTAAGGCTGTTTGCCAGCGAGCTTTTGGCGTGGTGTTTTGAAAGACCTGATCAGCTTGCTGCCAGCTCTCGTGGTACTCTCCTGAATCGACCAAGGTTAACCATGCTCTCGCTGTTGAAATAGGGCTTGTTTCTTCAGCTGAGGTGAAAAAGCACACCAATAATGATGCCAGTAAAAACAGTTTTTGTAGCGTAAATCCATTTACAGAAAGTAATAAAATTTGACGCATAAGACGCCCTCACTTCGTTCATAGGGTGAGTTCATAATACGAATGAGTTGGTTAATTTCTATACTGAAAAAGTACTAGGAAAGGCTTTTTAGTGGGATTTAAGTGTTGTCTTTTATTTGAGCGATCTTTGCAACTGAGTTCTTAAAGTGGCGATGTAGATTAGATTATTAAGTTTATATTGTTGATTTATTGAGCAAATCAACTCGTTCTAACAGCTGCTAAATGTAACGACAATGACCCTAAATAACTCTTATTTTTACTACTCAGGAAGTTTCGTATTTGCGTGCTCGATATTTCAGAGCCCGCATAGTTACTGGGTTTTTGACCCTTTTTTGGGTTTTTGAGAGAAGTTAGCGAGGGTAAAGTTGCAAGAGTAAAGTGAGCATGAGAGGGAGTTAGCGAGGGTAAAGTTGCAAGAGTAAAACTTGAGACTTAAAGCTTCTATCACACCAGCACGCTCATTAGCACTCCAGGGTCGCTAATGCCTGCTTCTTTTAGCGCATCGCTAATTGATTGGCTAAGAGTCATTATTTGCGTTTGAATTTCCATAACCATCTTGGTCTGTGTTTCAACTTGCACTTTTACAGCTTCGTCTTCTTGGTTTTTGAACGCTTGTAGTTTGGCTAATTGCTCTTTGGCAAGTTCGAGTTGTTCTTTGAGCTTTTCTAGTTGTTCAACCATTTTGCGAATATGCGCGGGGAGTTCGCTAGTTACTTCTTCTTTTTGAGCAGGCTCTACTTCACGACCAGAGAGTTTGTTCATCTCTTGACTGCTTAGTTTGTAGCCTACTTTTGAGTTGGTATTACTAACTGCTGTATCTGCATTTGAGATAGTTAACGCACTTGCTAATGAGTTAATAGCCATAATGAGAGCGATGAAAGTGAATGATATGTATGTATCGGCAAGGGGTACTAAAGCTTTAGAAAAAAGCCGGGTTTTCACCCGGCCTTTCCAGACAACAAATAGTTGAGGTGAGGCAGCTCACCTCACTTTGTTACTCTTGTGCAGCAGCTGCATCAAAGAGTGCTTTTATTTCTTCAGCGCTAATCGCACCGTTGAAAATTTTCAGTTCATCGATAGCACCGTTATAAGGTGTATCCCAGTAGTTAACACCGAGTGCAAACTCATTTGTTTCACCAGGAACCGTGAATACACGCGGGAAGCCATCGGTTTCTAGCTGTAATTCACCGTTAACATACATCTTCAACACATCACCGTTCGTACCATCAACAGTGAATGCAACATGTGTCCATTCTTTTGCTGGAATACGGCTATCTAGTTCTGCATTATCGAAGAAGGCACCGTTATTTGCCCATAAACGAGTTAGGCCTGTACCTGCCATAGATGGCACATAACTTAACCAAGAGCCTGCACTTGCACCTGCGAAGAACGCTGTAGTGTAATCAGTGAAGGTTTCAGGTTTTAACCACATAGATACTGAGTAATCATTGGTCGTGATTAAGTTATCCGGTAGACGAACACCTGAACCTTCAAGGAATACTGCTTGACCCATGATACCGTCAACAAAAGTTACGTTACCACCAGTGTTGTTGATGAAGCCACCCGTTGGTTTACCCGCTGCATACGCACCGTTTAATGCACTTAGGTCACCTTCGAAGCTGTATTCAGCAGGTGCAAGTGATTTTAAGGTTACATCGAATGACTTAGTATCAGTAAAGTCTTTGTACTTAATAGTTGCAGTTAATGTCACTACTTGGTCGCCAGCAGAGGCGCTAGGTTGAGTAACAACAGCTGTGCCATTAACTGGTTTTAAGTACTCTTCGTTGTTTGACGTCCAGCTAATACCAGATACAAATGGACCTACACGCGGTAACTCAAAGCTTTCACGTACTGCCGATACATCACCTAAATCAAGCGCATCAGTAATGAAGCTCTCAAATTCAGTCGGATCTGTCAGGTTATTGATAGCCGCACCATTAATATCTAGGCCGTTTAGCGCGTAGTCATAAACGATGAATTCATCAATTTGACCTTGGAAAGGTAAGTCCCAACCGTAGTTCACACCAAGGGCAAAGTTACCTGTTTGTTCGCTAAAGAAGTCAGGGCGAGGCATCGAACCTGCACGTACACCATCACGATAAAGTGTTGCAGTGCCATTAGCATAAGTGATTGCAATATGATTCCAATCCATTACCGCTGGAGAGTCAGAAATGATTTGGTTCCACATATCAGTGCCATCATCAGCTAAATAACGGCTCCATAGCATTGGTGTTGACGTAAAGTGTGTACTACCTGGGATCAAGCTCATCCAACGTGCATCAGACGTTGATGCGAAGAATGTAGGCGTAAAGTTAGTTAGTACTGTTGGCTTAAACCAATACGAAATAGTGTACTCATCGCCTGTTACTAACTCATCAGGTAAACGTACGCCCGTTGCACCGTCAAAGTTAAATGCTTTACCTGTTTGACCTTCTGTGTATGCAGCTGTACCAGCACCCACATTTAATAGGTTGTTATCTGTTACACCCGCATCATCTAGGTTACCTAAACCATCACTGAGTGAATCTTCAAATGCATAGTGTGCAATCGCATTTTTAAACTCTGGGCGCGCTTCTAGATTTACATTAAATGTCTTGGTTGTGCTCTCGCCGTTTAAAGAGATATTAGCCGTTAAAGTAACCGCTTTATCACCGCGATCTGGCGTTGGAATGAATACTGAGCCTTCACTGGTGATGTAGTACTCATCACTACTTTCCCAGTTAATTGCAGCACCGTCTTTACCTTTCGTTGGTAATGAGTAGCCTTCGTCAGCAATTGATAATTCAGTTTTGATATCAAGTGCTTCTTGAACAGTGCCTAGCACGTTAGCCGTATCTGTGATTTCATCACGTTTACTTGCCCAAATGGTAGCGCCTTCGCTTGATGTAGCTGATACAGTTACAGCCATTGCTTTAGTTGCATCATCCCATTGCCATTTAGCCACGCCAAAGTAAGTACCAGAATCTAACTCAAGTTTAATATTTGAGTCATCAATCATGTACCAGATACCTGGATCATCACCGGTTACTGAGTGATCTTCGTTTAAAGCAATGTGCATTGAGCGAATAGCATCTGTATTTACATCATTGCCATGGTTGATAAATTTGTAATAACCATAAAGTTCATCTGCCACAACCATGTTGTCGCCTTCAAGCGGTACATAGCGCTGCGGTGAAGCCATAGGCCAACCTAATGAGTTTATAAACATTTCATGTACGCGAACTTGGTGCGCTTCTGAAATGGTTGGGAACTCAGTAGACGTTTGTGGGAAACGTGTATGCGTTACTAAGATATGACGACCTGTCGCTTCATCGTAGTAAGCAGAGTTATGACCTGGTGATTGGTAGCCCCATGCTGGTGCAGTTTCGCCAAGTTCTTGCGTGTACTCAAAGCCGCCCATTAGTTTTTCGCCGACCTCCAGGCCGCCGATAGCTGCAATGTCATTACCTGCATTATCTAGATAAGGGCCATCCGGTGTTTTTGAGCGAGCAACACGAATGTTGTAGCCACCATTAAGATCAAAACCAGCAACAGAGAAGAATAGGTAGTAGTATTCACTTTCTGGGCTGTACATTACAAATGCACCTTCCATTGCACGGAAGTCGCCGCCTACTAGCTTTTTACCATAGCCTTGACCAGCTTCTGGCATACCTGTTTCTTCGTCCATTGCTAGCACGAAAATACCGCCTGAGTATGAACCGTAAACCATCCAAAGTTTGCCATCAGCATCATAGAAGGCTGCAGGGTCAATGGCGTTAGGATCAACGGCACCATTCCATGTTGTTTGGCCATTATCAAGTGGGTAAGCTGCAAATTCAGCTTCTGAGCGATAACCGCTGCGTAAGAAAATACCTTTGTTTGTATAAGGACCTTCGATATTGTCAGCTTCAGCTAAACCAAGATAAGAGCGGTTCCAGCATACTTCATCAACAACATCTGGTGTATCTGGGTTATCTTGTGCACAGTGGTTATAGTAGAACCAAAATTTACCATTTGGCGCTTTGATTACATCGGCAGCCCAGTTTCCTGTAAAACCGTCTGTCCATTCAATACCTTCGGCAATTTCACCTGTGTAGTTGTAATCAAATAATGGGCTTTCATTAACGGCTGCGTTAGCTGAAAGGCTAGAAATCATTTCCCAGTTCAAGAGATCAGTTGATTTAGCGGCAGCAAGGTGTGAACCAAAAATATAATAAGTGTCGTCAACTTTAACGACAGAAGGATCGTGCACGCTTACATTGGTAACCATTACGCTACCTGATTCAGTGTATTCAACACTGCTGCTTACTGTCGGTTTCGCACTTTGCGGGTCGGCAACCGCTGGTGCTGTGTCAAGCTTAGTACCATCTTCTTTGCCACAACCTGTAACAGCCAAAGAGCAGGCTATGACCATGGCTAATTTATTTAATTTCATTTTATGTGTCCTCTTGAAACTGGGATTCATTTTTTTATTCGATTGTTGTCAATAAAAATGCCGCGCGCCTATATCAAACTAATAAGAACGTAGTATTGTAATTTTATAGTACGATTTAAAATGTGCAAATACTTTTGCAAAGGTAATTGATATGTAAACACGAAGTGTCAGTGTTTACAATATGTGCAGCGTGATTTTAATTTTTTCAAGTTGCCAGTTTTGGCGTTTTTTTCGCTGTTTTTGCTCTATTAGGGAAGTTTTTTGATGATCTGCAAGTGAGGATTTTCCGGTAAATTTGTTTATTTGTATTACATTTGAGCACTAAAAAGGGCTCTTAAAGAGCCCTTTTTAATATTACTTGTCTTGTTTACTTAGACCTTCAGTGGTCATGATAATACGTTTAAGTGTGCCATCTTCGTTGTAATAAAGCGGCTCAATCGCCACTGAACGGCGAAAACGCCCGCCACTTGGTTTGCCATCAATTGGTGGTACGGCACCAGTATGGTAAATAAAGTAGTCTTTACCTTTGTATTCGATAATTGATTGGTGGTTGGTTTCGCTGTTACCTGCGATCTCATTCAAGATACCTTTATATTCCCACGGGCCATGAATGCTTTTGCTCATGGCATAACAGATCTTCTCAGGGAACTCACATGCGTACGATACATAGTAGTTGTCGTTTTTCTTATGAACCCATAACGCTTCGGTAAAGTTAGGTAAGTCTAGCGTTTTAATTTCACCATCAAGAGACAGCAAGTCGTCGCTTAGCTTTACGTATTTTGGCATTAAGTTACCAAAGAACATGTAAGTATCGCCGTTTTCTTCTGTATAAATAGCAGGGTCGATGTCGTCCCAATCATTTGGCGTATGCTTGGTCATGTCATCGGTAACTAGTGCGTGACCAATCGCATCTTTGAATGGACCTGTTGGTGACTTAGAAGTTGCAACACCAATTGCAAAACCTGGTTTTGTGTCGTTGTGACGAACGGTTGTAAAGAAGTAGAAAGTGCCATCACGCTCAATCATGTGTGAAGCCCATGCTTCACCTTTAGCCCATTTAAAGTCTGTTGCTTTCATGATTGGGCCGTGTTTTTTCCAGTTCACCATATCTGTTGATGAAAAGGCTAACCAGTCATGCATTTCAAAAAACACGTCATTATTAGGTGCTTCATCATGGCCTGTATAAAGGTATACGGTGTCATTGTGAACAAGTGCAGCAGGGTCTGCAGTAAATACATCGGTAAATAATGGGTTTTGTGCAACAGCTAAGCTGCTCGAAAAAAGTAATGGTAGCGCTAACGCTTTCAATTTCTTCATGAGTGTCCTTAGTAACTAATAATTGTTGTTTGAACTGCAGCTTTTTCGACCCAGAGCTCTCTCTAAGTGACCAGATAATACACAGTGTACGCCTGATTATACTGAGTAACTGATTGTTTACATCGAAACAAACCAGTAAAAGTGCAGCAAAAAATAACTCTATATTGTATTATTGTATTTTAATCATAGTAGCATCAAAATACGCTGGGTAAATAACTTGTTAGCCCTTTTTTGTTGCTCTGGATGAGTGAAAGACAAATTAAATAAGCAAACGAACAATCGCTAAGTGGCTGATAATAATGGGTCTTAATAAATTCCCAAAACAAAAACGCAGCATGCTTTGAGTTTGTAACATGCTATAATTGCAACGTTTTTTGTAAACATAATGGCAGTTATTTTAATTTGGCTTTTTGAGTTGACTGTTAAATAATCATACAATATGATTAAAGTTCAGGCAGCAATGTATTAACATAAAAATATAGACACACTCGCGCACCGTTTTGACAACACACGATGCACAATGCAGTGGTCACTCTTCGGTAACTGAATGGGGAAAGTTCAGCGGACCGATATAACTATAATTTGGAGAACACCGCTTATGTTTAAAAGAACACACATAGCCAGTGCTGTAGTTATGGCATTTACCTGTCAATTTGCTTTTGCACAGGAGGAAGCACCAAACACTCCTGAGAATAACGTCGATGAGATGGAAGTTATTCAAGTATCAGGTATTCGCGGCAGTTTAAACAAAGCGTTAGATGAAAAACGTGCAAGCGTTCAAATCGTGGATGCAATTGTTGCTGAAGATATTGGTAAATTCCCTGATAATAACGTAGTTGAAGCATTACAACGTGTAACGGGTGTACAAACAACTGGCCGTGGTGCTGGTGAAGTAAGCGCGGTTTCAATCCGTGGTCTTACTGATGTTAATACCACAGTTAATGGTCGCGCTATCTTTACAGGTGCGGGTCGTGATGTGGCGCTGCAAGACATTCCTGCAAGTTTACTTTCAGGCGTAACAGTTTATAAAACCCGTTCGGCGGACCAAATCGAACGCGGTATCGCAGGTGCGATTGATATTAAAACTCACCGCCCTTTCAATTTCGAAGGTGAAAAAGTTGTTTTAGCAGCACGTGCGATTTACTCAGATCAACCAGATGAAGTTGATCCAAATATCAGTGCATTACTCTCTAACCGCTGGGAAATCGACGGCGCAGGTGAGTTTGGTGCATTAGTTAATCTTTCATACGCTGAAACACATTACCGCGATGACACCATCACAGCGGGTGCTGCATTCCCATTCTTTACTGATAAGCCACAATACAACTACTCACCGTATTCACGTGTTCCAAATGAATTCTGGACTCAAGGTACTGAGTTAGGTCTACCTAGTGCGGCTGGTTCTACTTTAGACGTAAATGGCGAGCCAACAGAATACCTACTTGCACGTGATGCTATTTTTGGTACTTCATATACTGGTCTTCGTAAGCGCCCGGCTGCGTCTGTATCTTTACAGTGGGCACCAGATGAAACCCTAGAAATCACAGCTGAAGGTTTCTACACAGGTTACGAAAACGAATCGCAAAACGCGATGTGGTTCTCAAATACGTTTGAAAATGGTAACGGCTTTATTGAAACACCAACTGTGTTTGATGGCACTAATGTAATTAAAGAAAAGCAAGCGATTGGCGCTGGCGGTTTCCAAAGTGGTGACTTTTCATATGGTAAAACAGATAGCTACTTATATGCGCTAGGTGCAGAGTGGCTAGCAAGCGATTACCTAACTATCAACACTGAAGTTGTTTACCAAGACAGTGAGTACGAAACAGATTTCTTCGCAATGCGTTTTGATCGTGTAGCGACGGGTCTTGACGTTGATTTTAATGATAAAGACGGCGTACCAGGCATCGCGTTTTGGGATGATCCAAACACAGCGGTAAACGAAGCTGATATGGCTGCTATCGAAAACTGGAATGCTGGCACTATTTATGACAATGGCGGCGGTAACGCGGGTGATGCATTAACTTTCACATTTGATGCTGAATACCTAATTGGTGGTACTTATTTTGATAAAGTGAAATTCGGTGGCCGTTACGAAAAACGAACTGCGCAAGAGTACACTCGTGGTCAAGATACTGGCATTGCAAACACATCTGTAGCTAGCTTAATTGAGCAATTAGCTGCAGCTGGGGCATCTGGTGATGGTTCTGGTATTGTGTTCCAAGTTGATGATTATTTCGATGGCCGTGCTGACGTCTTCGACAGCTTTGTAACTGCTGACGGTGGTTACATGCTAGATAACGGTGATGCTGTTCGTAGCGTATACGGCCTTGAAGCTGAAGACGTATACAAAACATTTGATATCGAAGAAAACTCATACGCGCTGTATGCAACAACTAACTTCTTCTTAACGGAAGATATTAGCGGTGAGTTTGGTTTACGTTATGTAAGCTACGAGCAAGACATGGACTTTGTTGCTGAGTCTGGCGGCATGAACTCAAATGTATTTGAAGAAAGCTCAGCAAGTGCAGATAGCAGCGCATTACTACCAAGCTTAGTACTTAACTGGAACATCACTGATGATGTAGTGGGTCGTGTTGCGTACACAGAAACATTACGTATGCCTAACTTTGCTGACTTGAACGCGCTGCAATACTGGTACGATCCATTAACAGAAGGTGCTACATACGGTACAGGTAATGGTGGTAACCCAGAGCTTAAACCAACAGAGTCAAAGAACTACGACGTATCACTTGAATGGTACTTCGCAGATACAAGCTCACTTTACGCGGCTTACTTTTACCGTGAAATCGAAGGCTTAGTTGTTGCAGGTCGTAAGCAAGTTGTGCGCGAAGGCGATGATGGCGTAACACGTCCATACGTATTGAGTGCACCAGTGAATGCTTCAAACGGTGAACTGTCTGGTTTAGAAGTTGGTTTAGTTTACTTCCCAGAAAACTTACCAGAGTACTTAAATGGCTTTGGTGTGCAAGCAAGCTACACGATGCTTGATTCAGAACAAGATACACCAGAATTCAATGAGCTAGGTGAAATTTCTGGTTATGTAGATTCGCAAATGACAGGTGTTTCTGATGAATCTTACAGCATCGTAGGTATCTACGAGCGTGACTCATTCGATATGCGCTTATCTTATGTATGGCGTTCTGAGTTCTACACAGGTAATGAAGCGGCAATCTTTGCTAACCCGATTCAGTTTTGGAATCGTCCTGAGCAAAGCTTAGACTTCCAATTTAGCTACAATGTGAATGATGACTTTGTTGTAACCTTTGATGCAACGAACATCCTAGATGACGTATATCAGAGCTACTACGGTGAAGGTAACGACAACCTATTTAACTTTGGTAACGGTATCTACTCACGTACATTCGCACTAGGCGCACGTTATTCTTTCTAAATTTCTTTTATAGACCTAAAAACCCCGGCTTTGCTGGGGTTTTTTATTGGTTTTTATAAACCAAACCATCGGTCGAAAAGAGTTGCGATTTAATAAGTATGATAATACTATTAATTAGATTAGCATTAAATTTACAAAAATAACGAACGCAATGGCCAAGCTGTGTAATATCTAGGGCTATAAATTTATTTGATACGCAATGTTGAAAGCTTTTTAGCATTGCTTGAAATAGTGAGCGGCGGCTCATTATTGACCAATTAGGGTGTTGTTGTATGGAATCTCAAAAGTTATCCGTTGTAGAAAAGGTCGGCTTTGGCGCCGGCGACATGGCAGTAAATGTCATGGTTGCAGCGTTATTCTATTTTATGTCTTTCTTTTACACCGATATCTACGGACTTGATCCGGTTGATATGGGTGTGTTGTTCTTAGTGGCGCGTTTTGTTGATGCCTTTACCGATCCATTAATGGGGGTGATCACCGACAAAGTGAAAACCCGTTGGGGTCAGTTCCGTCACTGGTTCTTATTTTTATCTGTGCCTTATGGTTTATCGGTCGTACTGTTATTTACCACGCCTGATTTCGACTACAACATGAAGTTAGCGTGGGCTTATGCCACTTACTTGCTTGCGACCTTGATGTTTACCGGTGTTGCTATTCCTTATATCTCTTACATTGGTGTATTAACTGCCGATCCAAAAGAGCGTTTGTCGGCCAATGGCTACCGTATGTTCTTCGCTAAGATTGCTAATGTAGTGATCGTATTTTCAGTGCCGCTACTAGCCTCATATTGGGGAGATGGCAGCTTGTCGTATGGTTATAAACTGGCAATGGCATTGGTATCGGCATGTGCCGTAGCACTATTTTTGTTTTGCTTCTTTACTACTCGCGAACGTATTACCCATGAGCCACAAACCGAAGGTGTACTTACGCAATTAAAAGTACTTATTAAAAACGACCAATGGTTACTACTGTGTGCAGCATGTGTGCTTGGTACGCTTGGTTATGCGATTCGTGGCAGTGTTGCTATGTATTACGCAACCTATTACTTAGGTGTACCAGATTTAGCAGGTGCCTTTACCAGTGCGGGTATTGCAGCATCTATTGTCTCAATGGTGGCAAGTACGTGGATCACCCAGCGTTACTGTAAAATGAAGCTATTCCGTCAATCACAAATCGCCGTGCTATTCATCTCATTGCTAATGTATTTTGTAGTGCAACCGGGCGATGTAATGACGGCGTTTGTGCTTTATATCATCTTGTCATTTGTGGTTGATTTACATGCGCCAGTGTTCTGGTCTGCCATTGCTGAAGCCGTTGATTACGGTGAAATTAAAGACGGCGTTCGTGCATCGGGTCTATCGTTTGGTGGCATTTCATTCTGCCAAAAAGCCGGGGGCGGTTTAGCGGGCTTAGCAGGTGGTTTATTACTGGCATTTTTTGAGTACAAGCCTAACGTTGAGCAAACCGAATTTACCCTAATGGGCTTAGCACTGATGCTAACCATCATTCCTGGTGTATTCCACGCCTTGCTAGGTCTGATCTTGAAAAAATACAAAATTACCGATGAGTACTATACGGATATGGTTATTCATAAACGCCTACCAAAATAACCACTCTTTAAACGCACACACTAAATAAGTGTGTGCGCTTTGCTCTTTAAAATAACAACTCGCTGGGAGACAACAGTATGAACACATTCAAGGTTAGCTATTTAGCAAGCGTTTGCGCTGCAATTTTAACTGTGACCGGTTGCAGTGAGCAGCCAACAGACAGTAAACAAACTGCTGCTGTGGAGCATGCTGAACATACCAGCGAACAACATTTATTTGCCCTAAACCAAGTAAGTTTAAGCGCCAGCCCGTTTTTACATGCACAGCAAACGAATGTGCGTTATTTATTAGCACTTCATCCTGATCAGTTACTTGCTCCTTACCTGCGTGAAGCCGGCCTTGAGCCAAAAGCGCCTAACTATGGCAACTGGGAAAGCACTGGCCTTGATGGCCATATTGGCGGTCATTATCTTTCAGCCTTAAGCCTTGCGTGGGCAGCCACAGGTGACGAAGAATTAAAGCAGCGTTTAGATTATATGCTAAGCGAGTTGGATCGCGCTCAACAAGCCACTGGTGGTTACTTAGGCGGTATCCCAAATGGCGATGAAATGTGGCAGCAGATTGAAAAGGGTGAAATCAAAGCTGATTTATTCAGCTTAAATGACCGCTGGGTACCGCTTTATAACATCGATAAAATCTTTCATGGTTTGCGTGATGCATACGACGTAGCAGGCAGTGATAAAGCCAAACAAATGCTATTTAAGTTAGGCGAATGGTTCTTAGCGACCACAGCTAAGCTAACTGATGATCAAATTCAACAAATGCTGTATTCAGAGCATGGTGGCTTAAATGATGTGTTTGCTGATATGTACTTTATCAGTGATGATGAGCGCTACTTAAAGCTAGCCCGCCAGTTCTCTCATAATATCATTATTGAACCCTTATTACACAAAGAAGATAAGTTAACTGGCCTGCATGCCAATACGCAAATTCCAAAAATTATTGGTATGTTGAAGGTCGCAAATGCCAGCGATGACAAAGCATGGCAGCAAGGTGCTGACTTTTTCTGGAAAACAGTCAGCCAAGAGCGCTCAGTATCAATTGGCGGTAACTCGGTACGTGAGCATTTTCATGATAAAAGTGACTTTACACCTATGGTTGAAGATGTTGAAGGTCCAGAAACCTGCAACACTTACAACATGATGAAACTTAGTAAGTTATTATTCTTAAAAACCGGTGATACGCGCTATTTAGACTATTATGAGCGCGCCACATATAACCATATTTTATCGTCACAACACCCAGAGCATGGCGGTCTTGTTTACTTTACCTCAATGCGCCCTGGGCATTACCGCACGTATTCGTCAGTGCAAGATTCAATGTGGTGCTGCGTAGGCTCAGGTATTGAGAATCACAGCAAATATGGTGAGCTGATTTATAGCAATACCGGTAAAGAGCTATGGGTGAACTTGTTTATTCCAAGCACGTTAAATTGGCAACAGCAGGGTTTGCAGATCACGCAAGACAGCCAATTTCCAGATGATAACAAGGTTTCACTGACCGTGAATCGTTTGTCTGACGGGCAAAGTGCTGAGTCGGTAATTCATATTCGTAAACCGTCTTGGCAGCAAGGTGAGCTGAGCTTTACTTTAAATGGAAAAGCTGTAAGCGCAACCGAAAAAGACGGTTATTACAGTATCAGCCATGCATGGCAAAGCGGTGATAAGCTTGCCTTTGAGCTTAGTCCTAAGCTTTATACTGAGCAGCTACCTGATGGCCAGCATTATTACTCTGTGATGTATGGGCCTGTTGTAATGGCTACCAAAGTACAAGCATTTGCAAATGAGCAGCTTAACTTTGTTGCCGATAATAGCCGCATGGGCCATATCGCCGCGGGGCCGACTTGTCCGCCAGAGGCTCTACCAATCATGCTGAGTGAGCCAGAAAAATTTATTGCCGATCTTACTCGTAAACCGGGCCAAGAGCTCGCATTTATCGCCGATAAAAATGTGGCGATTGCCAAGCAAGGTATCGATAACACTAAGAGCACAGAGCTAATTCCGTTCTTCCGCTTACACGATAGTCGCTATCAAGTGTATTGGCCGCAGCAAAGTGAAGCTGAGTTCACACAATTTGTTGCCGATGCAAAAGCGGCTGAGCAAGCGAAAGAGCAGCTTCGTTTATTAACCGTTGATCAAATTACGCCGGGTGAGCAACAACCTGAAGTCGAACACGACTTTAAAGGTGAAGGAACTCGTGCGGGTGTTAATAATGGTCATCATTGGCGCGATGCGACAGGTTGGTTTGAGTATCAGCTTAGCAACCCAGAACAAAAAGCGGTTGCTTTGCGTGTTCGCTATTTTATTGGCGATGTAGATCGTCATTTCTCAATTAATTTAAATGGTGAGCAATTAGCTGCGGTTAGTTTGCCTGTAGGCAAGCCGACTGATGAGTTCTACACCATTGATTACCCATTAACAGAGGCAATGAAAAAGTCGAAAACGCTTACCTTACGTTTTGCTGCCGATAAAGACTCTGTTGCCGGTGGTATCTATGGTATTCGTTTAATCAACGCACAATAAAGAGTTGGCTATGTTAAGCAACAATGTATTTGCGACGGCTAAAGAGCATGTTTTACCGTCGCTTTTAGATAACAGCGCTGAGCAACACAGTTTTTACCAAACGCCAACAGGGCTTGGTTATAGAGTGATTGAGCAAGGTCAGGGGGATAAACCTAGTTGGGATGCCACTGTGACTGTGCATCAACGCGTTACCCTTACAAATGGTCGGGTGTTGTTTGATACTCGAAAGCAAGGTGCTGCTGTAGAGTACGAAATTGCAGAGGCGATAGTGGGCTTGCAAGAAGCATTGCAACTAATGAATAAAGGCAGCCGCTTTGAGGTGCTAATACCTGCGCATTTGGCGCGTGATGTGTACAGCGCATTTATTGAAGAAAAGCATCAGCAAGACTGCCAAAGCCCCATGCTCGTTGATATTACTTTGATTGATTTTAGTTGATAACACCTACTTTCAACCTCAAACGAGGTCATTAAAGCAAATAAAAAACCTGCAATTTTGCAGGTTTTTTGTGTGTTGAATAATTACTTTTTAAGCTTGGTTTTAAGCTTATTCAGGTCGGCTGGGTTAACAACCGGCCAATCGTTTTTCCAGCTCATAGGTAAAATACGTAGCTTTTGCACGCCGTTATCGGCTGTTTCGTAGGCGTGTAATACTAAATAGTCTTTACCATCAAAGGTGTACGCAGCATTATGACCAAGAGCAGCCCAGTCTTTATTACCTTCAATAACTAAACTGCCACCGCCATCAACCATAGAGCGACCTTGTTGATCTAAATATGGGCCTTCGATGTTTTTGCTTCGACCTACGCGTACGTTGTAAGTACTCTCTACGCCACGGCAGCATTTATCAAACGAAACAAATAGGTAGTAATAGCCGTTCTTTTTAAAGATATAAGGTGCTTCAATCGGGCCATGTTCCGTGTTTGGACGACTCGCAATGTGATGCCATTTTTCAGGTTTTGCTAAGCGCACCATGTCATCATCAAGTTTTACTAGTTTAAGGCCGCCCCAGAACGAACCAAAGCTCATCCACGGTGTACCATTCTCATCTTCGATTATTGCAGGGTCGATAGCGTTCCAATCGTCTCGCTCAGGCACTGATTCAACCACTATGCCGTAGTCAATCCACTTGTAATCAGGTGATGATGGGTCAAGGGTTTCGTTAACCGTTACACCAATTGCTGAGGTGTTTTTGCCAAATGCAGAGACTGAGTAATAAAGGTAAAACTTACCATTTTTCTCATAAACATCGGGTGCCCATAAGTGGCCATCAAAGCTTGGTGAAATACGCTTTGCCCAACTTGGCTCGTCTTTAAAAACGCGGCCTGTGAGTTTCCAGTTGGTTAAATCTTTCGATTCATAATAGGTAATACCAGGGCCTGTGCTAAATACATAGTACGTGTCGCCTTCTTTGGCCATCACCGGATCGTGTACTTCAACTTGCTTTGCAGAAACGGCTGCGGCAGAAAAAAGTAGCCCTGTTGAAAGCCACTTCATTGCGTGTGTCACCTTACTTACGGGTCTCATGCTTGAATACCTTTTGTTGTTTTAACTCTTGTGTTCATTCAGCTACTATATAATATGTAATACAATATTAACAATAAAATCGAGACGAAATACAGGACACATTATGCTCAAAAAATTATCTCGGCTAACGCTTCTTAGTGCGTTAAGTGCCTCGCCATTGTCAGCCCTTGCTGATGCTAATAGTAGCAAGACTTTAGCGCCAATTGATAACCCCATTGTACTCAAACGTGCTGATCCTTGGTTAGTTCGTGATGATAAAAGTGGCTGTTACACGTTTATAGGTAGTTCGCCGAAATTTGATGAAATTGAGCTACGCCAAGCTTGTCGTTTAAACGATTTAAAATTAGCTAAGCCGAAGGTTATTTGGCAAAAGCGCGATAAAGGCCCAATGAGTGTCAATATTTGGGCCCCTGAGCTACATAAGATTGATGGCAGTTGGTATATCTACTTCGCCGCAGGTGATATCGAAAAACCGTTCAGTATTCGCATGTATGCACTTAAAAACGACAGTGCTAATCCGATGCAAGGTGAGTGGCAAGAAATGGGGCAAGTAACTAGCCACCTTGATAGTTTTTCGCTTGATGCCACAAGTTTTACGCACAAGGGTAAGCGCTACATGATTTGGGCGCAGCAGAACCAGCCTGCAACTTACAACTCAGCTTTGTGGTTAGCTGAAATGGACTCACCAACATCAATTAAAGAACCCATTATCGCGATTACTGAGCCAACCCTTGATTGGGAAGTGCAAGGCTATAAGGTGAACGAAGGTGCTGCAGTCATCACCCATGGCGATAAAATATTTGTCACTTATTCAGCCAGTGCTACCGATCATCGATATGCGATGGGCTTGCTATGGGCAGATGTGAATGCTGACTTACTTGACCCTGCTAGCTGGCATAAAAAGGCTGAGCCGGTGTTCACCACCAATGCTGAGCTAGGTCGTTTTGGCCCTGGGCATAACAGTTTTGTAAAAGCTGAAGATGGTGTAACCGATTTAATGATTTATCACAGCCGTGACTATAAAGAGCTGAAAGGCTCACCGCTTACAGACCCAAATCGCCATGCGCGAGCACGCATTATTACGTGGGATAAAAACGGTTTTCCAGTGTTTTCACCAGAACTCGCTGATTAAAAAAGGGCGCCAATTGGCGCCCTACAACTTTGGGAACGAACGATTACCAGAAGCGGTAGTAAATAAAGGCAGTAATACCAATAATACCCGCGGTATGAATGTAATCCCACTTATCTAAGCCGGCAGCTACTTCTTTCATAGTTGCTTTATCTAGGCTTGAGAAAGTAAGACCTTTCAATTGTTCTTCGTCTGCTTGTTTGGTGAAAATACTTACCACAATCATAATCGCAACGACCACGACAAATAGCAGAATACAATAATATAACCAGTTCATTGTGGTGATCCACGCAAATGATGAACCTGTTAAATCATCTTTAAATGGCAGTAATACTAAGCGGATCATACCAAGCACAAAACCTGATACTAAGCCCACAAAACCCGCTGTTGGAGTGATGCGTTTACTACATAAACCTAGTAAAAATACCGCAGCAATACCTGGTGCAATAAGAGACTGCACACTTTGCAGATATTCATAAAGCACATCGGCAATTAAGCTCATGACGGGTATCCACAGAAGACCTAATACAACAATCACGATAGTGGCAATACGGCCTACTTTCAGAAGGTGCTTTTCAGATGATTCTGGTTTGAATTTCTTATAGAAATCAATGGTAAATAAGGTTGCTGATGAGTTAAATAATGATGCTAAAGAGCTCATAAGAGCCGCTACTAAACCACCAATTACAATCCCCTTAACGCCGGCTGGTAATAGCTCAGCAACTAAAGTTGGGAAAGCTTGGTCAGCACTTTCATAGCTAATAATACCTTTAGCATTTAATGCATAGGCAATCATACCCGGCACTAAGAAGATAAATACAGGAAGTAATTTTAAGTAACCAGCAAACATGGTACCGCGACGCGCTTCTTTAATGCCTTTTGCAGATAAAACACGTTGTACGATGTATTGGTCGGTACACCAATACCAAAAACCAATAATGAATGAACCAAATACAATGCCAGGCCATGGGAACTCAGCATCTGAAGCACTGCGAATAAGGTGCATATTAGCATCGTTGATACGCTCAACTTCTGCCCAGCCACCTACTTTATCTAGACCAACAACTAATATGACTAAGGAGCCAATAATGAGTACAGGGGTCTGCAACACCGAGGTCCACATAATGGCTTTCATACCGCCAAGTACCGTATAAATACCGGTGATAACCACTAGGCCAATAGCTGAAATCCAGAAGAAGTCGATGCCCCAAATGCTCTCAATACCTAATATTGTTTTAAATGCGATACCGCCGGCATAAACCGTTACCGCAACCTTGGTTAGTACATAACTAATCAATGAGATAACAGATAAGAAGGTACGTGATTTAGAGTTAAAGCGGCGCTCTAAGAATTCAGGCATGGTGTAGACTTTACTACTCCAATAGAAAGGTACGAAAATCCAACCGAGCAGTAGAATGATCCACGATTGCATCTCCCAGTGAGCCAGTGCCATACCCGATTGTGCACCTGAACCTGAAAGGCCCACTAAATGTTCCGAGCCAATGTTCGATGCGAAAATAGAGGCACCAATCACTAACCAACTTGCATTACGACCCGCTAAAAAGTAATCAGCGGTGTCTTCTTCTTTTTGTCGCATAGACATCACGACAACGCCTAGTAACAGGACGAAGAATCCTGCTAGCACTGCCCAGTCTAAGGTACTTAGTTCGACCATCGTGTGTTCCACCTAATTTTGAAAGAGAATTTTGCTTTTTTAGTTGTTGAATAAAAATATTATATTATAAATAAGCTGAGTGAAAGAGATTTGTTAAAATAAGGTGACAGTCTGTAGGTGAAATGGTGACTATGCTGTTCGAAATATAGACACTTGTATTAGGTTGTTTTTTGCTTGTTATTGATTTTAATCAATTATTTCCAGGATGACGGAATAGCTTTATAGATGTATCATATTACTCAGATCTTTTGAGGAACACACATGGCGCGTTTAGAAAATTTAAACCTATCACAACAAGTTACCAATGAGCTTGGTAAAGCAATTATTGTTGGTGATTATAACACTGAAACGGGGCTACCAACCGAAGCACAACTTTGTGAAGTGTATGGTATTAGCCGCACAGCTGTTCGTGAAGCAGTGAAAATGCTTGCTGCAAAAGGACTGATTTCTTCTCGTCCACGACAAGGTATTCGTGTTGAGTCGGCGGAGAACTGGAACTTATACGACACAAGCGTATTAAAATGGTTGTTGGAAAGCAGCCCATCACTTTACGTACTTAAAGAATTTCTACAAGTGCGCTTGGCGATTGAGCCACAAGCAGCAGCACTTGCAGCAAGAAAAGGCGACCAAGCAGCCATTGCAGAAATTAAAATGGCACTCGATAAAATGCAAGCGGCAGCAGAAGAGCCAGAAGGCGTAATGCATGAGCCAGACCTTGCTTTCCATACAGCTATTTTGCATGCCAGTGGTAACCGTTTTTTCTATCAATTACGTGATTTTATTAGCACGGCTCTGCATGTAAGTATTCAGCATACTACACCTGCTAAGGGCAATAAAAAGGCAATCGCTGAAGAGCACTTTAAAGTGTATAACGCGATTGCGAGCGGCGACCCTGAGCGTGCTAAAAACATGATGACGTACATGATTGATGAAGCAATGGCGTTTATTGAAAAAGAAATCGCCGAAAAAGAAGCGGCTCAATAAGTATCACTTTTTGACGTTGTAATTACTTTAAAACAAAAGGTTATCATGCCAAATTCGAACGAGCTAAAAACAGTTTACCCAAGCCTTGCTGGTAAGAGTGTGTTTATTACTGGTGGTGCATCGGGAATTGGTGAAGTAATGGTAACGCGGTTCTGCGAGCAGGGCGCGAAAGTCACCTTTGTTGATATTGCAACTGAGCAAAGCGATGCGTTATGCGCAAAATTAGCTGGCAAATATGAGTTTGACCCGCAGTTTATCCATTGCGATATTCGTGATGTTGAAGCCTTAAAAGCGGCCATTGAGCAAACTCGTCAGAAACAGGGTGACATAGGTGTGTTAATTAATAACGCAGCCGATGACACCCGTCATGCCGCTGAAAATATGGATGTGAAATATTGGGAAGATAAGTTTGCCGTTAACTTGCGCCCGTGTTTCTTTTCATCGCAAGCTGTGGTTGAACACATGCAGCGTCTAGGCGGCGGTAGCATTATCAATATGGGGTCGGTAAGCTGGCGTATTAAGCAAACAGGTATGCCAGCCTATACAACTGCTAAAGCAGGAATTGAAGGTTTAACCCGTTCATTGGCTGCTTCATATGGTAAAGACAATATTCGTGTGAATTCACTGGTTCCGGGGTGGGTGATGACAGAGCGCCAAATTACTCATTGGCTAACCCCAGAAATGATTGAAGATGTTCGTTTAAGTCAGTGTATTAACGAAACAATTCAACCAGACCATGTGGTAAATGCGGCATTGTTTTTGGCCGCTGATGACAGCCGAATGATGACAGCACAATCATTGATAGTGGATGCAGGTTGGACATAATTTTGCGAAACAATCGCAAAACAACTAGCTTGCAATAAAAATTTTTACATAATTCAAATGATACTATAATAATAAAATATGGGTTATAGAATCAACAGAGCTCATACTTAGGAAGGTGGTAAGAAAGTTTGACCGACTTTGTACTTGTTTATTTAATTCTGATTATTGGCGCTTGCCTGCAAAGTGTTATTGGCTTTGGTTTAGGCATGCTATGTGTGCCTGTACTTTACTGGTTGATGCCAGAGCTGGTGCCTGGGCCAATGATTCTGAATGCGCTGTTTTTAACGTCGGTGTTAATGATTAAACACCGCGGCGCGATAGACATGAAACAAACAGGCATTTCCATTATTGGTGGTGCAGTGGGAGTTATCCTTGCTGCTGTGGTGATGTGGTATGTCAATGCGAAGCAGTATCAACTCTTGCTAGGAGTGAGTATTTTGGTAGTGGTGGCATTGTCTATCATAGGTATGAAACCGAAAATTTCCACCATTACAAGCTTACTTGCGTCAATGTCGTCGGGCTTTTTAGGTACCACAACGTCAGCCGGTGGCGCGCCGATGGGGCTACTCTATCAAGCTGAAGATAAAGACAAAATTAAAGCAAACCTGAGTGCCTTTTTTGTATTTATAAACTTGTTTGGCATTATTGTATTGATGCTGACAGGCTCTGCCGATATGGCTGATGTGAAGCTGTTCTTTTTCTGCTTACCCGCTATTTTAATTGGCTGGGGCTTGTCGTTTGTGATCAACAATAACCTCAATGAAAAGGCCATTCGCGGCATAATCTTGCTGGTTGCTGGCTTATCTGGTCTAGCACTTATTTTCATACACAGATAGAATGAGAATAGTTCAGCAGTTTGTGTAATGAAGCCTATGCTCGATGACACCATTAAAGTAATCATTTCTAGCCAATGCCAATTGGGCGAAGGTGCCTATTTTGCTAAGGCACATAACTGTTTATTTTGGGTCGATATTTTAGGGCAGCGTTTGTTTCGTTTGCAGTGTCAATCGATGCGCGTTAGCCAGTTTACTATGCCAGAACCGATTTGTTGGGTGATGGAAACCGAGCAAGCTGAATTAATCGCAGGCTTTGCCAAAGGCGTTTATAAGCTAAATAGTGAAGACTTTAGCCGCGAACTTCTTTACTCAATCGATCACGAACCCTCACAAAACCGCTTAAACGATGGTAAAACGTCTCGCCAAGGCTTTGGCTTTTTTGGCTCAATGGACTCTCAAGAGCAAACCAATAGTGGCAAGTTATACCGTTTTGGTCATGGTCAGGCTCCGACAGCAGTTGATCATGACTACACCATTAGCAATGGGCCTGCAGTAAGTAAAAATGGCCAGTTTCTATATTCTACAGACTCAGATAAACAAACAATCTACCGTTTCACTCTGAATGAGCATGGCGAGCTTGCAGATAAACAAGAGTTTATTCGCTTTACTGACAATATGGGTTTTCCTGATGGCATGACAGTTGATAGCGAAGATCATCTTTGGGTTGCTGCATGGAATGGTTATGGCGTGTATCGTTTTGCCCCAAACGGTGAGCAAGTACAGTTTATTCGCTTACCCGCACCGCGTGTTACGAGTGTCGCATTTGTCGGTGAAGAGCTCACGCATCTGGCAGTGACAACTGCGGCAGTAGGGCTAGAAGACTCAGTGCTCGCTGATTACCCTCACAGTGGTGGCGTGTTTATTCTCGAGCCGGGCGTTAAAGGTATTGCTGAAACGCCCTTGAAGCTATAGATTTTCCATTACTTGATAACGCAACTCGCCAATAAACGAGCGTGCTGCAGGACCCAGTTTGTCACCGTCTTTAAAGAGTAAATGTAACTTAGCGCTGCGACTGCTGTTATGGGTTAAATTAAGTGCTTTCATTTGCCCTGCCGCAAGTTGTTTTTCTATCGCGACTTTTGGTAACCACGCAAAGCCCAGTCCATTACTGATCATATCAATTGAAGTGCGTAAATGAGTAACAGTCCAGCGTTGATCGGCACCTAACCAGCCACCATCTTGTTTGTGCTTATTCGCTGAATCGCGAACTACAATTTGGCGGTGTGATTTTAAATCTTCGAGGGTGATTTCACGCTCTATCTCATGCAAGGGGTGATCTGGGTGTGCTACAGCAATAAACTCGATATCACATAACTCTTCGTGAAAGTTTGCTGCAATTGGAAAGCCGGTAATGGCAATATCAACCTGATCGTTTTCGAGCAGCTCATTGCCCCCCATTAGCACAGATTCATGCAGCTCAATACGCAGTTGCGGGTATTGCGATGACGTGTCGTTAAGTACTTTATAAAGCAGCTGCTGTGGGAAAATAGCATCAACAGCAATGCGTAACTTACTTTCGATACCTTCACCCAAGGTTTGCCCAATGGCCTCAACTTTAGCTGCCTCATCAAGTAAGTAATTAGCACGGCGCAGCATCATTTCGCCGGCTTCAGTGAGCACTGTTTTACGGCCTTGAATGCTGAATAACTTTACATCGAGTGCAGATTCAATTTTGCCAACTGCATTATGAATACTCGACTGGCTTTTATGAATACCTTGTGAGGCTTGGTTAAAGCCTCCAAATTCAACAACAGCACGAAACATGCGCCACTGTTCTAGCGTAATTCTTAGCATGATGTTCCTTTGCTTACTTAACTACCTAATAGTACCTGTAAATGCTGAAAAAGTTTACTTTTTAGGTGAGGGCAACTCAATATACTCAAGCTCATCACCGGGGATTTTAGCAAAGCGCTGTGCTTGCCAATCTTGTTTTGCTTGCTCGATGCGCTCTTTGCTGTAAGCGACAAAATTCCAATGTAAATACGGGACTTTATTAAATTTACTGCCACCAAGTAAAATAAAGCGGCTGTGCACCATTGTCGTTATTTCGTGTTCGCTGTCATCAAGTAGCACAAAGTCGCCTTGGGTATAGCGAGTATCACCCACACTAATTTCACCATAAATAACATACACGGCGGTTTCATGATGAGGATGCGGTTTAGTAATATGGCTACCTTGCTCTGCTACTGTATCGACATAAAACATCGGTGAGTAGTTTTTCACCGGTGAGCTTAAGCCATAGGCATCACCGACAATGAGTCGCATCAGCACGCCTTTTTCGACTCTCTCAGGCAGCTGCTGTTTTTTGATATGCTCAAAGCGTGGTGCTATTTCGGTCATGCTCTCAGGTAAAGCAACCCAGCATTGCAGACCATTAATGTCGTGCTCGCTCGCCCGCACTTCAAGGCTTTCTCTTTCTGAGTGCACTATACCGCGACCTGCGGTCATCCAGTTAACATCGCCGGGTTCTATTTGCAGGCTATTACCTAGCGAATCGCGATGGTAAATACTGCCAGTAAATAAATAAGTGAGCGTTGATAGGCCAATATGAGGGTGAGGCCTCACATTTATGCCTTCACCGCGAGGAAAGTGATTTGGCCCCATGTGGTCAAAAAAGATAAATGGGCCAACCATTTTTTTGTCAAAATGAGGCAAGATGCGCTTTACATCGAGCCCACCAATATCATGGCTGGTTGCTGTTAATAACGTTGCCATATTCGCGCCCTCTTAAAAACAAATTCAGCCAACAACCTAGGTTATTGGCTGGGATAAATGTTATGCCTGACTACGTTTTAACACTAGTTGATCTAGGCTGATTTTGCCTGCACCAACACTGGCTAATGCTAAAAAGCCGCCTGCCATTGCAATGTTTTTGTAGAACATTAAAAATTGCATTTGATCATCAAGCTGAAAGTGGAATAACAAAGCACTAACTAGGCTGAAACCAGCAAAAGCGACAGCGGTAAGTTGTGTTAAAAAGCCCAGTAAAATAAATAACCCGCCAACAATTTCAAAAGCAATCACAAATGGCAGTAAGAACTCTGGTAAGCCTACTGATGCCATGTACTGTGCAGTTGCATCAAAGAATTCTATTTTGCTAAAGCCGGTTAGTAAAAAGATGGCCGATAAACCAATACGTGCCAATAAAGTGCTAATATTTTGTAAGTGTGGTTGAGCTGAGATTAAAGTAAAAAGTTTCATAGTAGGTATCCTGTTTAGTTAAGCAGTGTGTCTGCGATGGAGTAACTATAAGTTCACTTTAAAAGAGTTAAAAATTGTAAAATCAGTGTTTATCATTCTTTAAAAAAGAATTTAAAAGGAGGTTGAATATGAAGTTGTTGTTATTAATAGGGTTTTGTTTTTCGGTGGCTACAAGTAGCTTAGTGTTTGCCGAACAAAATTTACCAAATAGTCGTCATTATGAGTTGCTAGCTTCAGATATTGCGGTGCAGCAAAGCTGGCAAGTTAAAGACACAATTAAAGGTTATGAGATGCTGGAATATCAAATTAACCTTAATAAAGGCACTACTTTAAAGGTTGATTTTTCTCCATCAAATTTAAGCAACTACTTTAATATTTTACCAAAAGGCAACCCAACTGCTTTGTTTGTTGGCCCGGCAAAAGGTGATCATGCCGAGGTTAAAATTCCTGATAATGGCGATTATTTGATTCGAGTGTTTCTAATGCGCAATGCTGCGCGCCGTGATGAGCAAAGTGAATTTACAGCCGATATCACGGTATTAAAAAATACATTAAAAGGCATGCACCCAAGCTGGGATGTCGATGGTGATGGGGTAAATGATTGCGAGAAAGACGGTAGCTGCGATCACACGGTTGACTACAGCCTTCCTCGAAAGTCGAATTAGGCCTTTGCTAAGGCCTAATCAGCATATTATTCAGGCGCTACTTCAAGCGTTGTGAATAATGAGTAACGAACGTTATCGATATCTGCTTCTGCTGGTTTTTGATCAACAGATGCTTCAATCAAATACATATCGGCGTGAGCGAATGTCACAGTAAAGAAACCTTTTTTATCGGTTGTTACTTTAACTTCGTCACGCTCATTACGGTAGCGAGCACTACCACGAACAATAGCAAGCTCAACGTCAGCAGCTGGTTTGCCATCCATTAGTAATTGGAACTTAGCTTCTTCACCAGCAAATAGATCGTTCGGGTGAGTAGGGCCTGAAATTTCTAAGCCCTGACCAAGCAATGTTGGCTTAGAAGTACCATTACGGCTAACAAAAGTATCAACAGTTGCGATTGATTTTACAGTGCGCACGTCGGTTGCGCCTGCTGGTAGGTCTGCTTCTTTTTTACCTGCGAAAACACGGCCGCGATTGCCGTCTTTATCTTTATAGAAAGTCATTAGCATTGGCTTTTGCTGCATAGCAATATGGTAAGTACCGTCTTGCGTTAAGCTCACTGCCGCTGAGTTTTTGCGTTTTAAATAGTATGCACGAATCGTTTCTTCAACCGGCTTGCCATTTGGAGCAAGGGCAATTAATAAGTTGTCGTCATACTCTGCGCCTTTTTGTTTTGGGCGGTATGCTTTATCTGGGCTAAATAACTCATTAGAAATACTGGCATCGATCATCACATAGTGAGTTTTCTCACCAGATAAAGAAGTGTGAGATGGCATTAACCAACGGGCATGTGCTTGTGCATAGCCAGATGCAATTGCTGTGAAGGTCACGGCGCCGATCAGCGCCGTTTTTAATAATTTTAATTTCATTGTTTGTCCTTAATTACTGGTAATGGTAACAAAGCTAGTCGCGAACTCTTTTTCGCCTTTAATTGTGACTTTGCCGTCTTTCGTTAAGTCGATTTCAACGCGGGTGTAATCTCGGCCACCTTCTTCACGTACAACTTCAACATTTAGTAGGTAGCTACCAGGTTTAACTGGGTTGCCCTTTAAATCTTTACCTTGCCACTCAATGGTGTAAGTGCCTGGGCGTTTTGTTGCACCTGTTACACCATCAAAGCTGTCGTTGCTACGACCTGCTTTTCGCCACCACTGACGTAAGTCTTTAAACCATTCAGCTTTTTCGACCCAAAGTGCAATAGTGGTAACGTGTTTACGTTCAGGTGTTTCTAGCCATAACGCCACGTAAGGGCGATGATATGGAGAAACATCTAGCTCAGGTAAGGTAAATTCAACGGTTAGGTTGGGATCTTTTGCAAAGCTCAGTGGGCTGAATAAACAGCCAATTAGTAGAGCAACGAGTAAGTGGGCTTTTTTCATTAAGATACTCCTTTAAGTTGAGGCACCCAAACTAGATAAATAACCAAAGGCGTGGCAACACCAAGCAGCGTTAACCAAAGGCCTGCGGCACGTTTTTTACGGTTTTGAAAGAGAATAAATAATCCGGTAATAGCAAACAGAATCATCAAAACAGCTGAGATATCAATCACCCAGCTCCATGCTTCGCCTGTATGGCGGCCCTTGTGTAAGTCACCAATCAGACTCATAAAGCCACCAGTTTGATAATCAATATTAAGTTCACCGGTTTGAAAATCGATTTCGGCATAGGCAAAGCCAGCCGGAAGCGGGTAGTCGAGCATTACCAAGGCATCTTCTTTTTCCCACTCAATACTCTTTACATTGCTGAGTGAAAACTGCTGTTGCATGTATTGCTCTATTTCAGGGTAAAGGCTTGGTAATGTGTCGAGGTTTGCTTGTGCTTTTTCGAATAGCTCTGCAGAAACAAGTAGTTGGTTCTGACCATTATGTTTATCATTTTCGAGCCAACTAACGTGGTTAAGAATGATGCCACTGACACAAAATAAAATAAGCAAAAAGAATAAGGCCGTTGAAAGGTATATGTGTAAGGCGCGGCTAACGCTATAAAAGCTGCGTTTGTTAAATGAGAACATAATGCGGTTTATTCGTTAAAGATACAAATATGATAATGATTTGTATTACTGATAACAAGCAGGTTTACGTTCTTTACATTTCTTTGTGCTAGAAATGAATAGCGAGGTAAGCCATAACTGCTAGTTGCGAACTGAGAAAACAAGCAAGCAACATCAAGCGCATCTGTGTGGTTATATTAACTTGAATTAGGGTTGGTTTATTTGGCTCAGATGGGCGGTTAATTAAATAGGCTAATACACTCAATTCAATCACTGCTACTAAATACATCACCCAAATTGGCGCGGCACTTAGTAGTAAAAAAGCATATCCGATAGCCATACCAAAACCTGCTAATAACTTAGCACGGGTAGGGACAACCTTATGCTCTTGCCAAAACCTTAACGGTTGGCCGTATCTGGGGTGGTTTAGCAGCCAGGCAGAAAGCTTGGGTGATGAGCGGGTAAAGCACGCCAATGCTAGTATAAAAAAGATAGTCGTCGGCATCACAGGTAATGCAATACCTATGATACCTAAACCCACCATCAATAATCCGAGTAACTGATAGCAGCCATTTTTATAGGCGGTAAACGCCGCTCTCACATTCATCAATAAAGTTGGGCCTGATAAAACTTAAATCGTTGCAGTGCTTGCTCGGCACCCTCTATCAAGGTGGCTTGTTGCTGTTCACAGAGCTCAAGGTTATCAATAAGATGATTTAGTTGACAGTCTTTAGAGTATTCACTTGCTTTAGCAAGGTAGCGTGCACCACGTTGATTATTTAACTTTAGCTCAGCTTCTACCTGTTTGCCTAATGTAGCTGCAGAAAATTGCGCTCCTTCAATTACATACAGCCAACCAAGTACATAGGCAAAGTCGGCATTTTGAAAGCGGCAGGGGTACTGTTGATGATTTGGTAATGGGTGCTTTAAATCGTCTAAGTCCTGCTTGATTAAAGATAATCGCGTACGATCATGTAAGTTATCTATATATTGATGTAAACCAGCATGCTCGTAGAGGCCTTTTAATTCTAACTGGTAGGCATACTGTAAGGTTAAAAACTTTTTATAGTTATCTAAATCAGCACTAGGCGCTAGCGCTAATAAATGATGATCAATATCATCGGTTATGATGCTTATCGCTTGTTTTAGCTTTTCAGCTCGAGAAAGTAGCTCGAGTATTGGCATGAATAGGGTCCTCAGCAACGTCTTTAGAGTAAATGCACGGGGTAGTTGATGTTGTCATAGGGTTATACCCATAATTTCTAAGTGATAATCAAGCAAAGCTGCTATACAGCTTTTAACAATAAATCGGGCTTAGAATGGTGCTATATAATAATGATTTTCATTTGTATAGCCAGAAAATGTTTTTACTAAAGGTACAGATCGGACCTTAGCCTTAAGCATAGTGGACTACTTGGGAGTGAAGTAAGAAGTTTGCTAGTAATGAATGAACGTTAAGGGTAGCGTGAGGTTGTTGTGTGGTTTCGAGTAAATAAAAAAGCAAGGAGGCCAGCTCCTTGCTTTCACTTAATTAAGCGTATCTTAGAAGTAATAACCTATATTGATATTGAAGCGGGTTTCAGTCTCGTCGCTGTCGCCAGCAATTGAACCACCAACAAATGGTTGGTTTTTCGCTTGTACAAAATCAAAGTAAGTGAATAAGCCACCTGCGGCAACAGATACACCGGTTACATTCATCCATGTATCTTCGCTGTTATCTGACTTGTCATAAATGATGCCGTAGTCATTATAAAACTGCAGGTTAGTGACCGGGCCCCACTCTACAGGCAGGCTGTAAGCTATATTAGCATTAGTCATGGTCGCTTCTGCGGCAATACTATCGTAAAACGCATAAGCACCCACGGCCATACGGTCGACGTTGTCGATATCGTAGTTATATTCACCGTGCTGGAGCTGGAAATTCCATGGACCAATAGTACTGTTTAAGTGCACAGCCCAAGCGTAGTAATCGCCGGCTTTATCTTCGCCGTCATGTAAGCCACCCGATAACGCAGAAACACCGAGCTCGGTGGTGCCGCCGTCATGCTCAAAGTGATAACCATAACGACCAGAGAAGGTGTTGTACTCACCAATCGCATTGGTTGGTTCGGCATAAACACCTTCATCTGCAGAGCGGAAACCAACAACATCATATGAGTAGCGGTCGCTTCTGTCGCTTACGTAACCATCAACACCACCTAGCTCATCATTTTTGAAAAAGCCCAGATCAATTTGCCAGTTGTCAGCAATTTTGCGCTTGAATAGCACACCCAGATCGTGGTCATCTTCAAGACCAATATAGTAAGTGGTGCCAAAGAAGTAGTTGTGTGAATTATAAGGCCAGTTACCAAAAGGCACTTTGGTAATACCTGCCTGCACTTGCCAGTCTTCGGCAAAGTCATAAGCTGCGTAGGCATACTTAACAGCAGTCATGTAATCGAAAAAACGGATCTCAGCGTTAAGCTGTACATCACCGACATCGCCTGCAAAATTTAGCCTGAAGATGTCAAAATCGAAGTCACCACCGCGGTTTTTATTACCATCGTTATAAGATGTATGGCTGAAGTTGGTACGTACTGCACCCCCGACCTTAATGCCAGATTCTTTTTTAGGAGCTTCAACAGCTGCTGTTTGCTGCTCAAGTTGCTTCTGTTGCTTTGCTACTTGTGCATCAATTTGCGCTTGTTTTTCGGCTTGTTGTTGCGATTTTTCTTCGGCAGCATCAAGTTTGCTTTGCAGTTGCTGCATTTGCTGTTTCAGCAATTGCAGCTGCTTTTGAAGGTCATCAATTTCAGATGCCTGACTAAGACTTGAAGTTGTGCCCAAGGCTATTGCGAGGGCTAACTTTGATAGTTTAAGCATGAATTTTCGCTAGTGTTGGAATGGGTACTACCAAGCATAGTTGATAATCATGCTGAACCCAAGACTAGACACAGAAAATTAATATTAATCAATCAGTTTTAATTTTTACTGTGGTTCTAATGTCTTGGTGATTGCGCCAACTTCCAGCAGAGGTGAAGCATCAAGCTGATCTGCATCCATCATTGCGGCAATACGTTGCATTGATGAAAGTAGTAAGCTTTGCTCCCATTCATCGAGTGCTGAGAACTTTTCAATGAAGTGTTCTTGCAGAGGCTGAGGTGCTTGATCTAGTAGCTGTTTACCCGCTTCTGTGAGATGCAAACTAACTCGGCGTTTATCTAATTGGCTACGTACACGGGTGATCAGGTTACGGTTTTCTATACGGTCTAAGATATTGGTAACCGTCGCCGGGCTTAGGTTTACATTTTGTGCAATACGACTAGCGGTGATGCCATCGGTTTGTGCAACCTCGTTCATAATCAGTAATTGTGGGCCTGTTAAGCCAGAGGTTTTGTTGAGCTGTTTTGAATGAAGGTCGATGGCTCTGATCACTTTGCGCAGCGACACTAGTAGCTCGTCATACTTTTGCATGTTTCTGTCTCTTAAATAAGGCGGCGTGGAACAACCGCAATCGCAAAATATTACACATCTAATAAATTGAGTTCAAATAAATAATAACTATTTAGCTTATAAATTGCGGCCATAATGGTTGATATCGTGCTTGTTGATTAATTAGAGCAGAAATTAAAAAGCAAAAGTTAAAATTTAGATGGAGTAATTGTTGTTAACACTTAAAATGCAACTACGAGGTGACACCATCACTTTGTAGTAAAACAATTTATACAAATAACTAAATATTATTTACTAAAAGCCACTGCATTGGGTAAGGTGGATTTTTCTTTCATTAAATGGGACGAATTATGAAGTTATCGCCATCAGTTACGATTGAGCAAAGTGAAACCGGGCTTGAATTTATTAAAGTTGCTAGTGAGTTTTGTAGCGCAACTATTTTTCTGCAAGGTGCGCAGATCACTGAGTTCACGCCAACCGATAAAAAGCCACTATTATGGGTCTCAGAATTAGAAGATTACCAAGAAGGCAAAGGTGTGCGAGGCGGTATTCCGATTTGTTGGCCATGGTTCGGAGTAAGCCAACATGAAGGCTGGCCAGCTCATGGTGTTGCTCGCACAAGTTTATGGCGCGCAGAAGAAGTGAAAGAACAAGACGATTCTATTTATATCAGCTTGTCATTGCCGATGACGCAAGTTGATGAAAAGTATTGGCCTTATAAAACTAAGTTATTGGCTGAGTTTATTTTAACCTCTAGCTTAGAGATGCGTTTAACAACCACGAACTTAGATAACCAAACTGTACAGTTTACTCAAGCACTGCACACGTACTTCCCAACACCAGCAATTGAAGAAACAAAAGTAGATGGTCTACAAGGCGCCAAATACATTGAATTTGCTGAAGGTCCATTTGAGCAAAATGAGTTAGTGTCGTTTGCACGTGAAATAGACATGGTTTACACCGAAGCAAAAGACACTCAACGTATCATTACACCTGATGGCATTATTGAAGTAGGTCGCGAAAACTCAACATCCTGTGTACTTTGGAACCCATGGATTGATAAATCAAAACGTCTTTCTAATTTTGCTGATGACGAATACCACGTCATGCTGTGCTTAGAAGCGGCTAATGTCCTTGATGATAGTGTTGAACTTGCACCAGGAGCAAGCCACACACTTGCAACAAAACTACGCTGGGTATAATTTATAACATATAAAAACTCAGTGTTAGCACGTAAGGCCGGCACCGCTGGCCTTTACAAGGAATTACCGTGTTTAGTAATCAACAAATAGAAACCCTTCCAAAGCATCAAACTATTCAATTCCAACCACTTGCTGATAATGCGATATGGCATGTACAACTAAATTGGTTGTTATTTTACGTGCCTTTAATGGCCGTGATCATTGCAGTACGGCACTTTAATCCAGCCATTAGCGAAGCCATTACTACACCTTGGCTTTTGGTTTTGCCATTGTTGGTAATACTGTCGATGGTTTTCAACCTTTACAGCGTTCGCGCTAAAGGGGTGGCAGTAAGAGAGCATGATATTGCCTTTAAGCGAGGTTTAATTTGGCAACAAATCACTTTATTGCCTATTTCTCGCGTGCAACACACCGAAATTCATCGCGGCCCAATTGAGCGAAAGTTAGGACTCGCAACACTCAGGCTTTACAGTGCGGGTGGCATGAGTGCTGATTTACATATCAGTGGGTTAACTGACGAACAATGCAATGATGTTCGCCAGTTCGTGCAAAGTTATGGTGATAATGCAGCAACTCAAGAAAATGAGCTTGCCGATGAGTGATCAACAATGGCAACGCGTGTCGCCATGGGCGCTACTGTATTTTATTGTTCACTTTGCACTGCGTTTCATAAAAGATGGGCTACTTAATTTACTGCCAATTTTGGTGTTATTTGTTACGCAAGTTGAGCAAAAGCTGTTTTGGGGGCAAATAGCTGTTGCCGTAGCCTCTTTAGTTTTAGTGCTGTATGCCTTTGCTTATTATCGTAATTTTAAATACCGCATAACAGATGGTCACGAAATACTGCTCAATAAAGGGGTATTCAAAAAAGAGCGGCTAACCCTAAAATTTGCTCGAGTACAGAACGTAAACATTGCCGAGCCTTTTTATTTTCAGCCGGTTAATTTGGTTAATTGTATTTTCGATGCTGCCGGTAGTAGTGCTCAAGAAGCTGTTATCCCGGGAGTAAAGCTTAGCTATGCTGAGCAAGTTCGTGAACAAGTTATGGAATTTAAGGCTCAGTTACAACAGCAAGAGCAGCTACCTGTTGAGCAGAGCGAAGCAGCAGATACGCCGAAAACCTTAACGATCAGCAATGCTGAAATTGCTAAGTTTGGTTTGATGTCGAACATGGCAATATTGGCATTGGCCGCACTTGCTCCATTTATGAATGTGATTTTTGAGTACCTCGAAAAAACTATCATAAACCGCCTAGAGGCCATACTGAATGAGCAAGCTGCTTTTGTTGGCAGCGCAGCTGCAATCGCTGTGTTAATTATGGTTGTTGCCATTGTTTTATGTGCCATTTTACTTTCTGTTGTCATGGCCTTAGTGCGCTTTTTTAACTTTCAGCTGTATTTTCAGGACGATAAGTTTAAGCGTGTGGCAGGTTTATTTGAGCGCCAGCAACTCTCGATCAGCGTGTCGAAAATTCAAAGTGTGCAAATCAAACAAAATATTATTGCTAGGCTCCTTAATCGCTATACCTTAATTTGCCCACAAGTGAGTAGTGGTGGTATGGCTGCTGGGGTTGCGGCACATAAAAATAAACAAACGTTAGTGATGCCAGTAATCACTAAAGAGCAAGTGCAAGCCGTGTGTGGCTGGTTATTTCCATGGTTTGTTGATTTAACAGAGCTTAACTTTATTAAGCCTGAGCGAGCTTTACTTTATAAAAATACGTTTTTCTATGTGATCCTACCTACTGTATTCTCTGCTTTAATTTTCAACGCCTTATTTGATACTGCTACGATGCTGTGGAGCATTGTCGTGGGCTTAGTTTTGATGATCGGTGTGTTTTTGAATTATCAAAAAACGGGTTTGGCTATGTATCAACATGACGGCCGTTTTTTTGCCGTATTTAAAACCGGCATGCTAGGTGTGCAGTATCGTGTTTTTGAAATCTATAAAGCACAAAGCGTCACCACAATAAGCACTTATTTAATGCGCCGATCACAGCTTAAAAGCTTGTATATACAACTGCCTTCTGGTTATGTATCAATGCCTTACTTAAAAGCGGAACTGGCTGAGCAGTTTGCTGATTTCGCCCTACATGAAATAGAAGGCGTTGAGCGGAACTGGTTTTAAATAAAAATAATTCTCAATATCATTGATTCGTTTTAATATTGAGGTATACTAGCGCAACGTCAATAATCACGGGTGCGCAATGATTTATTTACTACCTATTTTAGCTATTTCAGGTGTTGTTGCCTTACTTTGTTATGCACGTTCGCAGCAGGAGTGTAAGGGCTTATGTGTGAGTGTTGCCGTTACAGCAATTGCTTTACTCGTAACCGCTGCTTTAGTCATTGCGGGGCTCGGTGCATTAAGAAGTAGCCTGATGTTTGCCGTGACTATTTTTATTATTTATCAATTACTAGGTCTAGGGCGTGCTGACCCTTTATGATTAATTTTGCAGCAGTGTGTTTGGTATTTAGGCAAGGCAGAGCCTATGTAGTGTGGTTGTTCCACATAAATAGGCGATAACGCAGCATTAATGCCAAACACGCGCTGCCCTCCGGGTTCTTCCTAGGGGCGATTAACTCTTTGTTGCTCGATTTTTACTTAGCCCACTAGGTTACAAATCTCGCGCCGCGATTAAATCGCCCCTAGAGTGAACAAATTTCAATCAACAAGGGTCAACACGCCCTACAACCGCTAAAAATCGAGTAATTTCTTACACTTTTTAACTTCAGCCTTTTAAAAAAGCATCGCATACTAATTCTTAAATTAAGCAACTTGCTAATCAAGGATTGTGATGAAAAAAGCCCTGTTAACTGTGGCATTACTTGCTGCTAGCCACGCTTCAAGCCAAGAGACTTGGCAAACTATTCATACCGAGCACTTTAATGTGCATTTTAGTACTGAGAATCAGCAATGGGCCCGTTCAGCGGCAACAGAGCTTGAAATTGTTCGCGATAAGGTACTAAAACAGCAAAACCGTGCTCTTGATGAAGTGGTCGATGTTTTGGTTTTTGACCCATTTAACGCCTCCAATGGCTTTGCTTTGCCGGTGACTAACAAACCTCTAATGGCTTTGTTTACCACGCCTCCACAATCTGACACGGTGATTTCTAACACCGATGGTTGGCAGCAGTTATTAATTTTGCACGAATATATTCATTTGGTGCACCTTGCTCAGCCTACTCGAAGTGACGTGCGCCAAGCTATTCGTAATAGTTGGGATATTTACGACTTAGTTGAAGGCGAAATGCCGCGCTGGGCTGCTGAAGGGTATGCAACGCTGCTGGAGTCGAAAATGACAGGGCGGGGTCGTTTATACGATAACCTTTCAGAGGCAATACTGGTTGAATTTGCCCAGCAAGGTGCATTGCCACAATATAGCCAATTAAGTAGTACCGAAGGGGGCTATTTAGCTGGCTCAATGGCGTATTTAATGGGATCTCGCTTTCTTGCTTGGCTGGAAGAGAACTATTCAGCGCAAACCCTTGATGCAGTTTGGACGCGCATGCAAGCGGTTAAAGCGCGTGATTTTAATGAGGCCTTTAGCGGAGTATTTGGCGATTCACCTGAACGCCTCTACCGCCGCTTTATTGCAGAATATACTTATGAAGCAATGGCTAAAGAGGTAAGTGAGCAAACACTTACAAGTAAGCTTTGGTTGGATCTTGATCTATACGCCTCGAACCCTGTTTTAAGTTTAGATAACAGTAAGCTTGCCATTGTTGAGCGCAACAAAGATGACGAAACCCGCTTAGTCATTTATAGCACTGATGACAATCAACAGGCTGCTGATGATTTTGCGAAGCAGCAACAAGCGTTACTCGATGATGACCCTGCTGATATTGCAGATAAAGCCCCCGGTGTTTTTAAGCGTAAGCAAAAACATGTGCTTCACCAAATTAATAGGCAGGGTATAAAAAACCCGCAATGGTTAGACGAAAATACATTGTTTTTCACCGCCACAACAACTGTTGCTAAAGGCTCAATTCAAGGTATTTCTGATCTATACCGCTATGATATTGATACAGGTAAAGTAACTGCATTAAGCCATCATGCAGGGCTGCGCCGCTTTAGTATCAGTGATAACGGGCAAACGGTTTATGCTGAGCAAACGAAGCATGGTTTCTCGGAGCTAGTGCGTTTTGATCTCAATACGGGTGTCGCTACGCCTTTATTTGAGAAAAGCCTAGAAACGGTTTATGACTATCCATCACTAAGCCCTAATAAAACGCAACTTGCCTATTTAAAAGCGACATTGAATGCTAATTGGCAGTTGTATATACAAGATTTAAGATCCCAAAAATCACTTACTGTACCAATGCCAGAGGGCTATCAGTATGTGTCACAACCTAATTGGCAAGCCAATGGCAAAGGGCTTTATTTTGTTGCCGGTAAAAATGCCGCTCTCGATTTATATCATTATGATCTACAAAGCAACTCACTACGCCAATTAACGCAAGGTCAAGAAGCTGTTGCACATCCAATGGCAATGAATAATGGTGAACTTTTGTATTTATCGATCACTGCAGAAGGGCCGAATATCAAGCATTTTATTGAGCAACCACAAGGATTAGAGGTTGTTGAATTTGCTAAAAGTGCGGCGCCACCACGAGGTCAGGTAACGAGCGAAGTATTACCTGAGGCGAAAATCTACCCGCAAAGCCCAACTGAGCCAGCCGATTATGATATTTGGCAGCAAAAGCCGACTTTTTCGCTGGCATCTCAGTATTATTCGGCATCATCTTCACTGCTAACCCTAGGGGTCAAAAGTAACGACTTTTTAAAGCAGCTTGATTTACAAGCAGGCTACAGTGCTGATTTACATGACAAAGCATTAGAAGGGGTGTTCGCGGCCGCTAAGTACTCAGCGTTTGATTTAAAATTTAAAGCGCTGTTATTTGATTACGACCTTGAATCGGCAAAACAGTACCATTCACAAATACCGGTGAAGATAAGTAACACTGGGGCGCATTTAGCCATGAGTTACCCGTTGCAGTTTCAGCAGCTTAGAATTACACCGAGTTTGAGCTATAACTACAGTGATTTTAGTAAGGGGGATGATCAATGGTTAACCTTTGGACTTGAACAAAAATGGCAACATGATAGACAGCGATACGGTTTTGCTCAGTCTGTGAGTGCTCAGTGGTTATCCGGTGATGCTAACTCGAATAATTGGCAAGGCTATAACTTTGCCACCGAATTGAGCGGTTATGCTTTTGATATTCCTGTTTATGTTAATTTTGCACAGCAATATCGCGATGACAGTATTCTTGCACTTGGCGGTTATGAGTCAAACTTAATTAATAATGACACGCAAAGCGGCTTTGTTGTTGCCCCAGAGTTGCCGTTTATTAGTCAATCAGGTAACCGCTATAAAGGTTATGGCGGGGGCATTAGTTACAAAGATTCATTACCTTGGCTTTATTACCAACAGCATCAAGTTGATAACCGAGTCTATGCGCAAAGTTATGGTCTCAAGTGGCAAGGTGACTTTAGCTTTGGTATGGGGCCCGCTGGTTTGAACGATGTAAACCTTGATTTTGGCGTCGCCCGGGTAGAAGGCGACGACTTTGAAAATGATTTACGGGCTTGGCTAAGCTTCTATTACTCGTTATAGCCTAGTGTTGGTCTTTTAAGGCGAAAAGCTTGGCGTGATATAGCGCCAGTTTTTCGTCTTTATTTTCTATCTCAATGGCTTTTTCTAGCCATTCCTTACTGCTTTGTTCATTACCTTGCTGAAAACTAATAATCGCTAATTCGATATAGGGTTCAGATAAATAAGGGGCTAATGCAATAGCATCTTCAAGTTGTTGCTTTGCCTTGAGAAGCTTGCCACTGTTACGGGCGTTAATTGCCGTTGCCAGTAACTCGAATGGATCCTGCTCTAGCATCGCCAACTGTGAATTGAGCTGCTCTGCCAAAACTTGATCATTCAGTTGCTCGGCCAGCACTGCGTAATTATGTAGTAAATTTGTATCGCTAAAGCCATGCTGCATTGCTGTTTGATAAATATGTTTTGCTCCAGCTAAATCACCCGCTTGGCGATGTAAAACGGCAGCTAGATTATAAAGTGCTGCTGCATTTGGGGTGTATTCATTGGCTTTTAATATATAACTATAGCTTAAGTCGAATTGTTTCAAGGCCAGTGCTTTTGCAGCCAAATTACTGTAATAACGGCTAATTAAGTCTTTTAATTCAGCGCGACCAGAGTAAAAACTACCACGAGCAGGAAAGTAATCGATTACTGTGCCTGGCGGCACCAAGTAATTATCGTCCTCATTTAAAGGGGCGTAGACTTTGGTGCGAAAATGGCCCGATACATACACGATGTTATTTTGTTTGCTATAAACAGGCTCACTGGAGACCGCTTGAAAGCCTGTTTGAAGTCCTGCTAGTTGAGCATAAGCATGGGTTAAAATTGCTAAGCTAATACAGTTACCTTGATGACCTTGAAGAGTCTGCTGGGCATTGAGTGTGGCGCTAAAGTAATTAAAATTGGTGAGCTTATTTTCTAAATAGCGATATAGGATTTGGTCATCTCTTAAATCGCCACCTTGACGTTTGGTAAAATAATTAAGAAAACGTTTCTGCTCATCTGCAGGGAGCGTAAAGAGTTCAGGGTCGCTAAGTTCAACGTGTTTAAAATGTGCTGCATTGAGTAAGCTGGCCACACTCGGTGGGGGCGTTGCTTGTTGTTTTGTACTCTTGCATCCAACTAAAAAATTAATTAAAACAAGCGCATATAATATTGACTTCATGGCCTAACCCTCCTGAGCACTATTTAATCAATGTACCCAGATCACATTAATTATTCAAGTTAGTCGTTAGTGTCATCAGCTGTAAACAGCTTGTACGGATATCTTGCCAATAGACTGTTGTTTATTTTTTATTCTTTATTGCATTCTAAAGCGCTCTCATTACAATGCCGCGCTCTTTTAAATTGCTTTAAAAACAGGTGTTTACTGTAATTTTATGGGTAATTTATAAACTGCTAACTTATTAACTAAATTGTAACGAGAGAGGTCTGTTTTGGCGCACTTTTTGCCGATTATTTCATGCTTTATTTTAGCGTTTAGCTTTTATCCGCTTTTAAATAAGATCCGTAAAAATCGCAGTGTGTCGGGCGTTTCGCTGTTAATGATGAGCTTTGGTGTCGCGCAAAGTTTATATTTCATCACCTTTAACCTGTTTTTTCAGCGTTTTTACATGGTTTTGCCGTTTGTTGTTACCGGCATGCTAAGTGGTGTGATTCTTTACTACTTTGTTCGTTACAACGCTGCGCGAAAGCAACGCATGCAGCTAGCTGGGTTATTAGCCATGTCGGTCGTGCCTTTTGGTTTGTTGCTTAACCCTCATTATGAAACAGCAACGGTGCTTAACTGGTTAACCTATGTAGGTTTAGTCATGAGCTCTATTCGTGTTATGCCGCAGACTTATAAAACCATTAAAAGTGGTGATATTAGTAATTTAAGTGCGCGCTACTTCAGCCTACAGTTTGTTGCTGGAAGCTGCGGCCTCGCTGCCGAACTTGATATGGCGACACCGAGTGTGTCTCACATACTGACCTTTGTAATGATTCTACTGACTAATACCGCTCAACTAGGGTGTATTCAGTATTATAAATCGCGCCCTGCAATGGCTTAAACTAAAAAAAGGCTGCCAATTGGCGCCTTTTTAGTTTAAGTTTTTAACTAGTCTTTGAAAGACTTATGGCAATCTTTACAGCCTTTAGCCCATGCGCCGAATGCTTTACCAATAACTTTTTTATCGCCACTTTGTGCTGCGATAGCTAATTCATCGGCGTATTGCTGGAAAGCAACCGCTTTTTTCATAAAGGTTTCGTTGTCGCTCCATACAGCTGCAAGTGCAGATGTATCACCCTTATCAGAACCCGCTACGAAAGCTTCCCAAGGCATTTTAGATAATGCCGCTGCATTGTCGGCACGCTTTTGAAAACGTTCTGCATCAAAAGGTACTTTTCCTTTTAGCATATCGCCCATGTCACCAATTTGTACGCGGATCATTGAAAATGCAGCTTGACGATACTCGATTGCATCGCTTGGCTCTTCAAATACAGTATTTGCTGATGCGCCAAGTGCCATTGTAGATAGCATTGCACCTACTACTAATTGTTTTAATTTCATTCCTTTTGCCCCTTAAGATGTCATAAAAGTAAACTAACTGAGTTGTATCTTAGCTCAATATAATATTCAAGTGTATTGCGGTTAATCTTAACTTAAGTTTAATTTAATCATTTATATCAATATCGGCGAAGATCATGCCGCGGCGCATGCTTCTTGTTGCTAAGAAAACCTCGCATAGTAAAGATAAAAATCCACATATCAGCAGCGCCATAGCGGCTACAAAGCAGCTAGCAATTGTCACGCTCAAGTTGATCGATTGGATATGCGATAAAAATAGGCACATAACCACAGCGCACACTAATAAGGCACTGAGTACACTCAAACTAAACGCGATATGGATGCAGCGAGAGCGTTTCAACAGTGCTCTTAGCTCTGTCGTTAGTGACTTATTGAAGTCTTCATCGGTACTAACTTTAAGCTTACGCTCTAACTGCCGCGCTCTATCGGTAATACGTGCCAGGCGGTTAGAAAGTACCCCTAACGTAGCTGCAATACCGGTAATTAAAAAGACGGGTGCAACAGCCGTTTGAATTACTTTTGCCATGGTAAGAATGTTGATTACTTCTGAATTCATTTAACCGTACTCTTTTTATTAAAACTCAACACATAATTTTCATTTACAAACATTTACAACTGCTCTTTACCATGTAAAGTCATTTATAAACAGCGGGTTGCAATTATCCGTGTGTTTCAACTCCAAATAAATGTAATTGTTTTGTAACTGAAATGTTGTTCTTGCTTGTGTTTCCGTTTTATATTGGTTCTGAAACTTTGTTTCAATCACTATTTAGACGATAACATAACATATCCCAGGGGAACCCATGTCTAATAATCTAATAAAAAGAACTGCAGTTGCTTTGGCTGTAACAAGTGCAATGTGCGCAAGTGCCCAAGCCAATGACTTTTCAAAGTATAATCTTGCCGGTAAAAAATTAATTAAAGCGAGTGCGGTCACTAAAAAAGAACAAAAAGTTCGCAGTGAAGCAACAAGCTGGCTTGTAAAACTCAATGCTCCAGCATCTATTAACGCAAAAGCAATGGGTGCAGATGTAGCGTCAATTCAAGCGCAAGCGAAAATAGCACAAGCAAGTGTAGAGCAAGCAATCAACAGCATGGACCTACCTCTTCAAGTTGTTGCTAAAACTTCGACGCTAGTAAGCTCAATCGTAGTAAATGGTAATAAGCAAGATGTTGCTAAGTTACTATCAAACTCTCAAGTTGAAGGTATTTACCCTGTATACGATTATGAATTGCATGTTGCTGACAGCGCTGACTATATTGAAGCAACGCCTTTAGTATCAAATGGTTTAGCAACAGGTGAAGGTGTTCGCGTTGCTGTACTTGATACAGGTATTGACTACACTCATACAGCCTTTGGTGGTGCGGGAACTGACGAAGCCTATGCTGCAGCAATCGCTGATCCTGCTTCTGTAGATTGGCCTCAAGGTAAAGTATTAGGCGGTTATGACTACATCAATTATGACAACGATCCAATTGATGTGACAACTAACCACGGTACACACGTTTCTCACTCTGTTAACGGTATTGCGCCAAACGTAGATCTATTCGTTTACTCTGTATGTAACAGTGGTTGTCCTGGTCTTGCACAACTTCTCGCGCTTGAAAGTGCAATGGACCCTGATGGTAATGGTGACATTAGCGACCGTGTTGATGTAATTAACATGTCTTTAGGTGGTGACTACGGTGATATTGCCAATGATGCTGTAGGTCTATTCATCAACCAAGCTGTTAAGCTTGGCACAAACGTTGTAATTTCAGCGGGTAATGACGGTGCATATCCTTTCATCGTTGGTGGCCCAAGTACCACTGAAAACGCACTTTCAGTAGGTGCGATGACTCACCCTACAGGTGCTGAGTCAATTGGTAGCGGCACAATTAATGGCGAAGAAGCAATTGTTCAGCCTGCAAGCTTTGGTCCACAAACAGCGTTTAGTTTCTCAAATGATGATATTGAGCTTGTTTACCCAGATGCAAATCAAACAGCATGTGAGGCGTTTGCGGATGACGTAGATTTCACAGGAAAGGCCGTTATTATCGACCGTGGTGGTTGTGCATTTACTGTAAAAGTATTAGCTGCACAAGCTAAAGGCGCTGAGTTTGTAATTATTGCTAATAGCACAGATGATGGTACGCCAGCACCAATGGGTGGTGCAGATCCTTCTGTAACTATCCCTTCTGTAGGTGTAACGTTTGCTGCAGGTACTGCACTTAAAGCAGGCGGCACATTTAACCTAACAGTTGAACGTTTAGTTCTTTCTGGCGCGATTGCTGACTTCACATCGCGTGGTCCTTCAATGGGCGGTCTGTTAAAACCTGAAATTACAGCACCAGGTGTTAACATCATGACTGCTCATCCTGGTCTAGGTGATGGGCTAACAGGCGCAACAGGTACTTCATTCTCTGGTCCTATCACAGCAGGTGCGGTGAGCTTATTAAAAGAAGCGCTACCAGAGCGTAATGCGCTTGAAATCAAAGCGACGTTAATGAACACTGCTAACCTAAATGTGACTATGGAGCCGCTAGCAATCAACCCAGACGCTGAGCTTGCACCAATTAGTTACATCGGTGCGGGCCTTGTTGATGTAAACAAGGCTGCTAACTTACCAGTTGCAGCGTGGGCTGCAGATACTAAACAAGCAGCGCTTTCGTTTGGTTTAGTAAATGCTTCAGAAACAGTTGAGCTTACTAAAACAGTTCAAGTTAAGAACTTCTCTAACGAAGATAAAGTGTACACACTTTCTCTTGAACAGCGTTATGCTGATGATGTTGAACGTGGTTCATTCGCACTTGATTACCCAGAGTCAATCACAGTGCCGGCAGGTCAAACTATGTCATTTGACGTAACTGCTACCATTGATCCTACAACATTACCTGAGTGGACATTAACGGATGATAACATCGGCTCACAAGATGCAACGGCTGATTTAACGAACCTAGAGCTTGACGGTGCGTTAATTTTCTCTGATGGTAGCGATGAAGCATTCCACCTTGTTTATCACGTATTACCAAAAGCAAATGCAGCCATGAGCTTCATGCCAGTAATGACAGATAATGGTATTGCTCATGAGTTAACAAATACAGGTGCTGTTGCACTTGAGCCAGTATTTGCTCCTACAGTGATGACTGATGATGTTGATGAAGATCAGCGCTTTGACCTAGTGGGTGCATCAATCGAAACATTCCAAGTGCCTACTGATATCTGTGATAGCGGTTATGTTACTTTAACTACTCTTGTGATGAACGAAGGTATTACTCACTCTTACGTGGGTGGTTTCATGGCTGACTTCGATATTGACCAAGATGGTACATACGATGTTACAGTGCAAAATGGTAAACTAGAGTGGTTCTATGATGATATTGAACCAGGTACTGCAATTACCTTTACGCATGGCTATGGGAGCGGTTCAGGTCAATTAAGCAATATTTTCCAAATTATCGGAAATAACCACTTAACAATGCAAAGCTGTTTAGGCGCATTTGGTCTAACTGCTGATGATATTGGTCGCGCAACTGCAAATGTTCGTTTCCGTACAGAAGAAGAAACGTGGACACCAATTGCATCAGGCGAAGGCGATGTTGCTATGGGTACATATACATTCACAGACGCATCAAGTGACGTATATGCAGCACTTGTTGATGAAGCAGGTGAAGTAGTTAGCTCATTAGAGCCTGGTGCTTCTGCAACATTATTGAATGCTGGTGCAGACTTCATGATCTTATCTGACTCAGGTTCAAAAGCGTTCGCAGCAACACCAAGCGAAGATGCTAACGTTGCACCAGTGCTTGCTGATGCATCATTCTCTATAGATGAAAACACGGCAGTAGATACAGTGATCGGCACACTAGAAGCAACATATGGTGCTGAGCTTGCTAATCCAATCGCTGAATACATTGTAGTTAACTCTACTTCTTCAGCTGTGTCAGTGACTGCTTCAGGTGATGTTGTTGTTATGAATAGCGACATGCTTGACTACGATGCTGGCATGATGAGTATTGAACTTGAAGTTGTTGCAGTAGATTCTGCAGGCAATATCTCTGAGCCAGCGATGGTGACTGTTGAAGTAATGAACGTTGCTGACGAGCCAGAAGAAGTTAACCCTGTGATCGATGCTGAGCTTGGTGAATTCACGGTTCAAGAAAACGCTGCGGAAGGTACTGTAATTGGCACTGTGACTGCGACTGACCCAGATGCAGACCTGACTCCTATCGCAACATATGAAGTGACAGGTAGTGATAGCATCAGCATCAGTGATGCGGGTGAGTTAATGGTTGCTGGCGCTATCGATTATGAGCAAACAACCTCTATCGAAGTATCAGTAACTGCGGTTGACTCTGCAGGCAACATGTCAGAAGCGGTTACTATTACTATTGCAGTGACACAAGACCCGGCAGAAGATGTTGTAGCTGAAGAACCAGCGAAGAAAAAATCTTCTTCAGGTTCACTAGCATGGTTAACATTACTTGCTGCACCGTTCGCATTCATGCGTCGTCGTAAGCAAAAGTAACTGTTTGAAAAATAAGTGATAAAAGGGAGCTTCGGCTCCCTTTTTACATTGCTTCACAAAGGCTACTTATAAACTCACGATTAATTAATTATATTAGGGACTTAATAATAAAAATTAATTTAGGATCCCTATGAAAGTTGGCCATTCACTTTGCCTTGCGGCACTCTCTTTAGCTGTTCTATCAGCGTGTCATAAAATCCCAGATAATAAAGAACAAGCCGTTATAACAGAGCAAGTTCAGGTTGTAGCTCCGCTTGCTAAAAAAATACCTCATGAAATGACCATTCATGGTGACACACGTATCGATAATTACTACTGGATGCGTGATGATGAGCGCAAAGATGCCGCTGTTATTGCCCATTTAAATGCAGAAAATGCGTATGTTGAAAGCAAGCTGGCACATACTCAAGCGCTACAAAACACCTTGTTCGAAGAGCTTAAAGGACGTATTGAAAAGGATGACGATACCGTACCGACAAAAAAAGGCGATTATTACTACTTCTCACAAACGCGCGGTGATGACGAATACCCAGTGTATGTGCGCAGCAAAGATAGCCAAGGAGAGGATAAGCAGATTATCTTAAATGTGAATGAGCTGGCTAAAAATCATGATTATTTTGCCGTAACAGGTTTAGCTGTCAGCCCAAATGGCAATTTGCTGGCTTATGGTGAAGATACCGTGAGTCGCCGTATTTACACAATTAAAGTAAAAGATTTAACCACAGGTAAAATGCTCACAGAGAGCCTTGAAGGCACGGAAGGTGATGTAGTCTGGGCAAATGACAACAAAACCTTTTACTACATCAAAAAAGACCTACAAACGCTGTTAGGGTACCAAGTATATCGCCATACGCTAGGCACCCCGCAAGCCGACGACGAACTCGTTTACGAAGAGAAAAACACCAGTTACTACACCAGTATTTATAAGAGTAAAGACCAACAAGAAATCTATATTAGTCATGGCAGCACCAGTGCTTCGGGTGTCTCGGTTATTGATGCTAATGATGTCAAAGCAATGCCAAAACGTTTTATTGAGCGCGAAGCAGGGCTTGAATATGACATCAAAAAGTTAGGTGATTGGTATTACATTGTTACTAATTTAAATGCTGTTAACTTCCAACTGATGAAAGTGCATCGCGATAAAGCTCATGATAAAGCTAATTGGCAAACGCTAATTGCTGGTCGTGATAACGTGAAACTTGAAGGCATTGAGTTATTTAACAATCATTTAGTTTACGAAGAGCGAGAAATGGGGCAAACCCGAATCACTATTCGCGACCTTCGTAACCAACAAGAGCAAGTCGTTGCGTTTAATGACCCAACTTATATGGTCTTTAGTTATGGTAATCGTGAGTTAGATAACCCTAACTTACGTGTTTACTATTCAAGTATGACAACCCCTGGCAGCAGTTACGATATCAACCTTGAAAGTGGCGAAAAAACACTGCTTAAGCAACGTAAAGTATTAGGTGATTTCAATCCTGACAACTATGCCTCTGAGCGAGTTTACGTGACCACCCGAGATGGTGTCGATGTTCCTGTTAGCCTTGTTTATCGTAAAGACAAGTTCAAAAAAGACGGCTCTAATCCGCTTATGCAATATGGTTATGGTTCGTATGGTGCGACCATGGATCCGAGCTTTTCAAGTTCACGCTTAAGTTTGCTTGATCGTGGTTTTGTGTTTGCGATTGCGCATATTCGTGGCTCGCAAATGCTGGGTCGCCCTTGGTACGAAGACGGCAAGTTGCTGAAGAAACAAAACACCTTTAATGATTTTATAGATGTGACTAAGTCTCTAGCAGCTCAAAAGTATGGTGATAAAGATAATATTTTTGCTATGGGTGGCAGTGCAGGTGGCTTGCTAATGGGGGCTGTTGTGAATCAAGCGCCTGAACTTTATAAAGGGGTCATTGCAGCAGTGCCTTTTGTTGATGTAGTCACGACCATGCTAGATGCCAGCTTACCACTGACAACAAATGAGTATGACGAGTGGGGTAACCCGAACGATAAAGTCTATTACGATTACATGCTGTCATATTCGCCGTATGACCAAGTTAAGAAGCAGGCTTACCCAAATATGTTAGTCACCACCGGCTTACACGACTCTCAAGTTCAGTATTTTGAGCCTGCAAAATGGGTTGCTAAGCTACGTGAATATAAAACCGATGATAACCTATTGCTGTTCAAAACCGACATGGAAGCAGGGCATGGCGGTGCTTCTGGGCGCTTTAAAAGCTTGCAAGATACCGCTTTATATTACGCCTTTATGCTCGATTTGGCGGGTATCGAAAAATAATAACAACACAGGCATCCGTGATTAAGCGGGTGCCTGCATAGCTAAATTAAAACGAAATTCACTGCCTTTTCCTAAGGTACTTTTTACGTTTATTTCACTATCCATTAGGGTGAGCAGTTGCTTGCAAATAGCGAGTCCTAAGCCTGTTGAGCCTCGTTTTATACTATTACGTGCTTGGTAATGAGGTTCGAAAATCGCATTGAGTTCATCCTCATGAATACCAACCCCGGTATCAGACACTGCCACGTATAACTGATCACTTTGCTGGCTAACCTTAACGGCAATTTCACCGCCATTTGGTGTGTGCCGAATGGCATTTTCGATTAAGTTTGTAAGCACCCGCTCTAATTTTGCGATGTCTGCCGTCACGGTAAAATCGCAAATTTCGGGAATAACCTTGAGTGAAATGCCTGCTGATTGCGCTGTTAGAGCAAGCTTTGCTACACAATCATAAATCAACTCGCCCAAATTAAAGGTCTCGGATTGTATTTTCACTTGGCCGCACTCTAAATTAGCCAGCTCAAAAATTTGTTCAATCAGCTGTTTTAGTTGCTGGCAGTTATCCATTGCAAGGTTGAGATAATGACGTTGCTCAGGCTCGTTTAAGTGGCTATCCGGTTTATTGATCACCTCCAAAAAGCCGTGCAGTGAAGAGAGCGGCGTACGTAAATCGTGTGATAAATGAGTGAGCAACTCACGGCGTTGTCTATCAGCGTGCTGTAATGACTGAAACTGCTCATCAATGCGCGCCAGCATGGCATTGACGCCTTTGCTTAAATTGCCAATCTCATCATGAGCCGTATAGCTAGAGTCCAATGACATTTTGGTTAGTCTGTAGTTAGCCGCTTCTATTTTATTAAGTTCTTTATTGAGTTTTTTTAACGGTAAGGTGAAAAACCGAAATAACAGCAACATCGCAATAAAGAGTGCAACTAAGGCGGCTACAAACCACATTGCGGCAAGCCAAAGGTTATCATTGGCTTTAATGTTTTTAAGGGTTGTATCGTAAGCTTGCCCGCCAATAATTACGTATAAATAACCTTGCAGTTGCTGCTGATTATAAACGGGCGCGGTCGAAAATATTTTTACGCCATCCTTGCTACGCGGATCGTCACCATAAATTGGTGTGGCAGTTGGATTGTCGAGTAGCTGCTGTATTGGGGTTAAGTTTATTTGCTGCCTAACGACTTGCCCTGGTTTAGCTGAATAAGTCAGTAAATGGCCTTCTGGGTCTACAAAATAAAACTCAAATGCAGGACCAAGTATCATCAGTGTGTGAAATAAGTTTTCTAGTGCTTCATAGTCATACACACCTTGTTTGATCAGTGGGTTGTCATGCACTAAATGTTCGGCTAGTTGGAGGTGCAAGTTTTGCTGAGCATGATGTACCGAGCTTTGTTCTAATTGCTTACTCCAATTTAAAACGAGTGCGCACAATAGGCTAAAAATAATTACCAAAGACCAAGCAAGTTTTTGATAAAGCGTCATTGATTTCATAAGTTTGCACTCAACTGACCTGGATTTAGTTTATAACCTACCCCCCAGACTGTTTCGATAAAGGTTGCAGGGTGATGTTGCTCAAACTTACTGCGTAAACGGTTTATATGGGAATTGACCGTATGCTCGTAACCGCTGTGTTGATAACCCCATACTTGGTCAAGTAACTGTTGGCGGCTAAAAACATGGTTTGGGTGTTTAGCAAAATAGACCAGTAAATCGAATTCGGTGGCGGTTAAGTTAATTGCTTGGTCAGCTAAAAATGCTTGGTGGCTGGCAAATTCAATGTGTAGTTCTCCAAGTTGAATTGCAGCTTGAGCGCTATCCTCATGGTGTGATTGAGCTGCTATAAGTTGTGACCTATGCCGTAATTGTGTTTTTATTCGTGCTTGTAACTCTCTAGCAAAGAACGGCTTGCAAATGTAATCATCAGCACCCATTTCCAAACCAATCACTCTGTCCATATCGCTACTGAGTGCGGTCAGTAAAATAACGGCAATACTTGGGTAGTGTTCTTTTATTTTGCGACATAAGCTCAAGCCATCCATTTCTGGCAGGTTAATATCAAGCAGTACTAAGCCATAACTTGAGCTGGCAAGCTTCTTTATTGCAGCCTCTGCGCTCGAGGCTTCATCAATATGTAAGTTTAGGCAGTGCAATTGTGTGCTGATAAGTTGGCGTATTGCTCTATCATCTTCGACGATTAATAATTTTTCTTGGCGCATTGCTCACTCCAAATCACAGAGGCACATCCTTATGACCTCGGTGTAAGGAGTGCGATTATTATTGCGTCCGCGTTATGGTGAACCGAGCTACCGGGTTATCAAACTTATGCTGGCTGGTGAGCACTGAGTTTGTCAGGCCATCATTTTGGCTGACCACACCTGGGTGCATTGCAACACGGTCAATATCGTCGCGCATTTCGTTGTAACCTTCGCCAGAATCAGCAGGGCCGGGGATTGTCCCAGCTGCTTCAGAGTTAGCTTCGGTGCCTGCATCATAGGCAAAACTAGTACGTGACAGTGACTCATTTACCGCTAACGAAGACACGTCTATAGCATTCAGACCGGTAAACGCGTCATTTGTATTCACCAACATGGTCGCTAAGCTGATTTTTAATTCATCAAGCTGCTCCGTGCTCAACATTAAAGTGACTTGCTCTCCTGGAGGGAGTGGACTCTCAGCTGAGCTTGAGGCCATTGCAAAATCAGTTGCTAATAATTCACTGTTATCTCCTCCTTCAGCCATTAATTCGAGCGCAGCTGAAGCTGGTTCACCTATTTGCCAAAGCATACCCTCAGAGTGAGCAATGGCTGCAATCGGTGACAATGGTTGGGCATTGGTTAAATTCGTAACTTGTACTGTAAATTCATAGCTCATAACGGGCATTACAGGATCTGTTACTTCCACCTCGTTATTATCTGAATCCCCACAGGCCGCAAGGCTGGCACTCAATGCGAGGATAATTAAGCTTTTTGAAAAGCGCATAATAACCTCCTATTTAACCGTAACTGTTAGCATCGCAACTGGGTTTAACCATCTGTGTACGGTGTTATCGAGGTCACTCATCCCCGCTTCTAAATCGTCGTCGCCTAAGTTACCCGGATGAATATGCACCATCATATTCGTTTCGCTACTGGTGACGCCGCTGCCATTCATACCCGCATTGCCACCCGGTGCAGCAGGAATACCTGGCGTGCCCGGCATGCCTGAGCCCTCAACAACAAGCTCATCATTGGCTTCGGTGCCCGCATCATAGGCATTGAGATAAACGGTGTAGGTACCAGCTTCTGTTGGGATCATCCAACTATCTAAACCTACAAAGCCATCATTGGTAGGCAGTAGCATGGCTGTTAGAGATAAGTAGTTATTGCCATCGCTGGTGGATAAGCTCGCCATCGTTGAGCTTGCTGGTGCCAGTAAACCTTCAGCTGGATTGGCAACCATGTCGCTGTTTGCGGCTGTGGCTTCAGTCATTAATGGCTCGAGATTACCACCTTCAGCCATAGTCTGTAGGGCTGTAGAAGCAGGCATAGCAACGCTGAAAAGTTTGCTGTCACTGTTATGAGCTGTAATGAGGATAGGGGTAAAGTGTAAACCTTGCGTCAGGTTAGTTAGTTTTATATCAAGCTCAGCGGCTTGGCTTGCAAGGCTGGTTACTGCGCATGCAGCGAACAAAGTTAAAGGTAAAGCTTTCATGTTAGATTCCTGTTTTTGATGATTCAAAACCAGTATCGAATAGCAATATCCAGAAACCCTCACGAAGTTATCACATTTTTATCACAACGTTGATTACAGTCTTTAGTGTTGGTCGAGAGTATTAAATTTAACCAATTTAGCTAGGGTAAAAGGTCATTAAGGTTTATAGTAGAGAGACAAACAGACCCATAACAAGGAATTTAAAATGGATGATAATCAAAAAGTTGAAATAATTGTGGCAGATAAAGAGCAGCGCACATGGGCAATGTTTTGTCACTTAAGTGCCTTAGCTGGCTTACTTTTCCCGTTTGGCTCGGTGATTGGGCCTTTGATTGTTTGGCTTGTAAAAAAAGAAGAAATGCCACTTGTAGCTGAGCATGGTCGCAAGTCATTAAACTTCCAATTAACCATGATGATTGCTTACATTGTGTGTTTTATGCTGATGTTTGTTGTCGTTGGTGTCATTCTGCTGCCATTAGTAGCGCTATTCTCATTGATTATGGTGGTCGTATCGGCGATTAAAGCCAACGATGGTAAAGAAGTTAAATATCCAATGGCGATAGAATTTATAAAGTAAACTAATTGCCATATACTAAAAGCTCAGCCATTTGCTGAGCTTTTTTATGTGATGTTTATGGCCTACTTATCGTTATTTCTCAGCGCGTTTATTTCCGCAACCTTATTACCTAGCTCTTCAGAATTAGTGATGACAGCTATGATAGCCAGTGGTGATTATCTACTTTGGTTGTTATGGCTAAGTGCAACCGTGGGTAATGTGCTTGGGAGCTGTGTTAATTATTGGCTGGGCACGCAAGTCATGCGATTTAAAGACCGTAAATGGTTTCCCGTTTCACAAAACTCGATAGACAAAGCCGAACAGCAATTCAATAAGTACGGTATTTACAGTTTGTTGTTTGCTTGGCTGCCTATTGTCGGCGACCCTTTAACGGTTGTTGGCGGAATTTTTAGGGTTAAGTTTTCAATCTTTTTGTTGCTCGTGACCCTAGGCAAAGGCGCACGTTATTTAGCTGTGCTTGCCTTTGCGGTAGGACTAGGGCGTGTTTACCTTTTATGATTAATTTTGCAGCAGGTGTGTTTGGTATTTAGACAAGGCAGAGCCTATGTAGTGTGGTTGTTTCACATAAATAGGTGATAACGCAGCATCAATGCCAAACACGCGCTGCCCTTCGGGTTCTTCCTAGGGGCGATTAACTCTTTGTTGCTCGATTTTTACTTAGCCCATTAGGTTACAAATCTCGCGCCGCGATTAAATCGCCCCTAGAGTGAACAAATTTTAATCCACAAAGGTGAACACGCCCTTATTCTAGCTTTTTTGCCAATCTAGGGTCAGTGATACAGAATCCGCAAAGCGCAGCGCGTGAGGTTTATCGACACGCACTTTGGCATAGTGAACACTTTGATGCTGGTGGCAAATTGCTAAAATTTCAGCAACCAATTTTTCTAACAGCAAAAAGTGGCCTTCTTCGACAAGGCTGATCACTTCTTTGGTGATGGTCTTGTAGTTTAGCGCCTTATCAACCGCATCAGTTTCACAAGCTTGATCCGCAGGGTAATGAATTTCTAAATTAATCACTACATCTTGCTTTTTCTCACGTTCCTCAGGGTTAAAACCAATAAAGGTTCGTAGCCTGAGGTTAGTGACATTAATAATTGCGTTGGCCATCATTACCCTCTAACTAGTTGTAAGAACTCGTTACGGGTTTTTGGATCGGCTCTGAAGTTACCTAGCATAACTGATGTACGCATGCTTGAGTTTTGCTTTTCAACGCCGCGCATCATCATACACATGTGTTTTGCTTCAACGATTACGCCAACACCTTTCGCACCAGTTACTTCTTCAACTGCTTTAGCAATTTGATGGGTTAATTGTTCTTGAATTTGGAAACGACGGGCATACATATCAACAATTCGCGCAAACTTAGATAAACCAAGCACTTTGCCATCAGGAATATAAGCAATATGGCAGCGGCCAACAAATGGCAGCAAGTGATGCTCACACATAGAGTAAAGCTCAATGTCTTGGATCAATACCATGTCATCGGCATCTGAAGTGAATACCGCATTATTGGTAATTTCATCTAATGTTTGACGATAGCCTTTAGTCAGATACTCCATCGCTTTTGCTGCGCGTTTTGGCGTGTCGAGTAATCCTTCACGAGCAGGATCTTCACCTACCGCGGTAATTATTTGTTGGTAACTGTTTTTTAAATCATCGTGCATAGCTTTCTCAGTAATTCGTTATTTTAAATGTCTGCCACCATCAACAGGCATAGAGCGACCTGTGATGTAGTGACTGTTTAGTAATAGTTCTACGCTGTTAATAATCTCGGCGCAGCCGGGCTCAATGCCCATTAGCGATTTCTTTAATGTTTTTGCCTTGTATTCGTCGCTATCGTGCTCGTTAAAAATAATAAGCGAGGGAGCGATAGCATTCACTTTAATGGCGGGTGCAAATTTAGCGGCAAACGACTTGGTTAAATTATCAAGCGCCGCTTTACTTGCTGCATAAGCAAGATGCTTAGGGCTACCTTTTTCAACCACATAATCGGTTAGGTGAATAATATCTGCGGCTTGGCCACTGTTTTGTTGATAATGCAGTAGCAAATCAGAAGCTGCTAAATTAATTAAATAGGGCGCTTTGGCGTGGATACGCATCATGTTATCAAACAGGTCTGCGTAATCGTGGTTATTTGCTTCGCAATCCCAGCTAGACGCATTATGGATAATTGCCTTGAGCTGGTTGGTATGGGTTTTTAATTCTTCGATAAAATGCCCGATAGCTTGGTCACTATTAAAATCAGCATGGATGCAAATAGCGCCTTTACCTGCAAGCACATCAATTGCTTCATGGCGGGTACGGTAAGTGACTATGATTTCTTGCCCTTGCGCTAAAAAGTGCTCGGCCAGAGCGAGTCCAATACGTTGGCCTGCGCCAGTAATTAAAATGGGCGATGACATAAACTAATATAAAACCTTAGATTTTTGATTTGAAATGTAATGTATTTAACTGTAACAACTATAAACCAAATTACAGAACTATTTCATCTTTACTGCAATCATGTTGCTAACTTTTACGTCAAGCATAGCGCTCTAGATCATTTAGCGCGGCCGATAATGAGTGATTGAAGGTTTTGAATATTGCTAAGGGTCTGTACGAGGAAGGAAAAAGGGCAATTATTATTGCCCTTTTAGTGTTTTAACCGTTTTTAAAGTTCGTCGTATACCGTTGGGATCGCTTGGCGCTTATGTTGAGTACGTAAGTAAATTGCTGTTAGCTTTTCTTCGACTTCATTGCTGACTTCTTTACCTTCTAAGAAATCATCAATTTGATCGTACGTTAGACCAAGCGCTTCTTCGTCAGTTAGACCTGGGCGATCACACTCTAAGTCGGCCGTTGGTGCTTTGTGAACCAATACAGCTGGTGCCCCTAAGTGCTCAGCAAGCGCACGAACTTGACGCTTTGATAAGCCAAATAAAGGTGCTAGGTCACATGCTCCATCACCAAATTTTGTGTAGAAGCCAGTGATGTTTTCAGCACTGTGATCGGTACCAACAACTAAGCCTTGGCTGAAACCGGCAATTTCATACTGCGCAACCATGCGTTGGCGTGCTTTTACATTACCTTTGATAAAGTCGATTTTAGCTTGCTCTGGTAATTCAGCACCACCACCAACAACCGCTGCCATTGCTTGTTCATGCATGCCATCGACAGCCGCTTTAATGTTAACCGTCATACGCTTACTTGGTTGAATAAAATCTACGGCTAGTTGTGCTTCGTCTTCATCTGCTTGTACGCCGTAAGGTAAGCGCACAGCAATAAATTGATATTCGTTGGTGTTATGTTCTTGGTTTAATTCATCAACCGCTAATTGGCATAAACGGCCACAGGTTGATGAGTCAACACCGCCACTGATCCCTAATACAAGTGAGCGAGAGTGCGCAGCAATAAGTCGGCTTTTAAGAAAGTTAACACGACGGGTAATTTCCGCTTTTACATCAATAGTTGGTTGGACTTTCATTTCCGCCAGAATGTCGGCACGCATGGTAGAGCTCCTATTTTTCGTTGTGGTTGTCAGCGTTTTGAGGGCCACCTCTGATGAGAGGCAAGAACTATATTATGTTACGGGCGCGGTTTTTATTAAAGACCTAAATGCGCTTTTATTGCGTTAATTTGTTGCTTAAGATCTTCGATTTCGCTTCGTAATTGTTGCACTTCACTACTGTTATCTTGAACTGGCTCATTAGCAGCCATGTCCTCAGTAATGCTGTCTGGGTCAACAAATAAGTGCATGTAGCGGCTCTCTCGCTTGCCGGGCTCTCGTGATAAGCGTGCAACATGTTCTTGTTCAATGAGTGCGTTTAATGCGGCTTCGACTTCATTGACGTTACTGAACTCAGCGAGGCGGTTGCTGCGAGTTCTCAGTTCGCCTGGTGTTTGCGGGCCACGTAACAGTAACAAACAGATAATGGCGCGTTGCTGCTCTGTAAATTGCAAACTGCCAAATTCGGTATTACAAAAGCGGTGAGCATATTTATTTACACGCCCAGATAGCCCTTCATCAACCGTCACTAAGCGTGATTCAATAAGCTCATCGAGGGTATCTTGTACTTGCGCTTCAGTGAGAGACAGTACAGGTTCACGGTTAGATTTTTGATTACATGCATTAGTCAGTGAATTTAAAGATAACGGATAATGTTCGGGTGTTGTACTTTGCTTTTCGAGTAAGCAGCCAATAACGCGTTGTTGTATTGATGATAATTGCATGGGTTTACTCTCTTTTTATTCTTCAGTGCTTAGCCACACTGTTAACTTTTTATTGAGCGAGTCAAACTTAAGAGGTTTGGTGACATAATCGTTCATACCTGCGTTTAAACAACGCTCCTTGTCACCTTGCATCGCGTTTGCTGTTAGAGCAACGATATTAACCCCTTGATGAGCTGCGCCTGCTTCACCTGCCCGAATGGCTCGCGTTGCTTGGTAGCCATCCATTTCTGGCATTTGGCAATCCATTAACACTAATTGATAAGGGCTTTGCTCCCGGCTCGAAAGTTTTGCAATCGCTTCAAGACCATTTTCGGCAATATCAAAACTAAGGCCGGCTTGTTTTAGCAAAGAACCCGCCACCATCTGATTTACTTTGTTATCTTCAACCAGTAAGACTTGCGACTCAGTATTATCGCTACTGGTCACGGCCTTGGTTATTAAGGCTTCTTTATTAACCTGTTGCTGTTCAATGTATTTGTCGTTAGCCAGTGAGTTAAATAAATCAGACTGTGTTAATGGTTTAAAGATAATACTCTCAACTTTTAATGTTTGTCTCGTTTGTTTTTCAGTGAGACTCATTGGTGCCATCAAAATCCGTTTACAGTGGGTGGCATTAAAGTATTTTAAGAATGCTTGTTGGTGCTCTTTTGTTGCGCTGCTATAAAACTGATAATCCACTAAAATTGCATCGCAGTCTTTATCGTTTTGCATTGCAGCACGATTAAGTAAGCTTGGCATATCACTATAGGTCTCGACCTCTGCTCCCCATAGCTGCAATTGTTTTTTGGCAATATTGATACTGAGCTTACAATCATCAGCAATTAAAATATGCTTTTTATCTATAATATGGCTTGGCTCTGGTACTTGCTTTGAGTGATCACGCTTAACTTTTACAGTAAAATTAAAGGTGCTGCCTTCTCCGTATGAACTAACCACACTGACATCACCCCCCATTAAATGGCACAGCTGTTTTACTATCGCAAGGCCAAGCCCTGTCCCGCCATATTGGCGTGTAGTTGATGCATCAGCTTGAGTGAACGAGTCAAATAGAGTGGCTTGCTTTTCGGGCTTAATCCCCACACCCGAATCAATAACAGAGCAGTTCAAGAATAATTCTTCGTCGCTTGTCTCGAGTTTGGCGATGACGATAATTTCACCATCTTTTGTGAATTTAACCGCATTGCTAACTAGGTTATTGATGATTTGTCTAATCCGATTTGGGTCGCTAATGATAAAGCCGTGATTAAGTTGTGTGGTATCTAGCAGTAACTTGGTATTGTTTTGTTCTGCTTTAATGGCAAACGATTCGATAGTATCGCCAAGTAGTTTTGATACATTGAAGCTCACATTTTCAATATCGAGCTTACCGGCCTCAATTTTAGAGAAATCTAAAATATCGTTAATGATATGCAATAGTGATTCGGCCGATGATTGCGCCAAATCTATATGGTGGTTTTGTTGGGTATCTAGTTTGGTTTGTTTGATGATATTGAGCATCCCGATCACGCCATTCATAGGGGTGCGGATCTCATGACTCATGCTTGCTAAAAATTCACTTTTGGCTTTTACGGCTTGTTCTGCTGCTTCTTTCGCTTGAACTAGTTGCTGTTCTGTCTCTATGCGGCGCTGACTGGCGTGTAAACTACCTATTAATGCCGCAACAGCGATTAAAAAGCTTTTCTCATTTTTACTCCAATGTCTGCGGTTATGACACTTTTCGGCGCACACAACCCCCATAGTTTTGCTACCAGTAGGGATTATTACAGTCAGCATTGAGCGTATATTAAACCAATCAAGGTAGTTGCTGCGTAAGTCACTCGTCAGAGGATGTTGCTGTGCATCACTGGCATTAATTACAGCGTGATTGTTAATGGCATCAAAATAATTCTGAAATTCAAACTGTTGTAGTGAAATCGGCTCGCTAAATTCAGGCTGGCTTTGGTCGTGAATAGCAAAGGTATTGAGCGATTGGCGATCGTCACTAAATAGCCAAATACTAGCGCGATCAATATCAAAAGCGTGACAAATTGCTTGCACAATCACATGTTTAGATAAGTTAAGGTTACCTGTCAGAACGGCATCATTAACAGTGAGAGACGCTAAAATCTCGTTATGTAAGGCTATTTTGTTATTTTCGAGCTCAACCCGCTTACGGGTATCAATATTTTGCAGTGAGCCAAATAGCTTTATACAACGGCCATTTTTATGCTCGGCTTCACCATGTAACAGTACCCAAACTTCATCACCTTCAGCAGTGATGATTTGAACTTGGGTCTCAAAACTCTCACCATACTTGATTGCGCGCTCGTTAAGGCGACGAATTTTATCTCGGCTTTCACCAGCTTTGAAATGTGTAAAGTTAGCAGGCCACTCTGGCTGTACATTAAGAGGAAACTTAAAAATTTGCTTGGTCATATCAGACCAATAGACGGTTTTTGTCTCTAGATTAAAAGACCAAGCGCCGACTTTAGCAAGGCTACTCATGGTTTCTAACATACGTTCGCTTTTGTACTGTCTTTCGACCATGCGTAAAAAGAATACAGAGGCGCCAGCAAACAAGATACAGAATAAAATAATGGCCAGTCTAAGCGGCCAAATAGCAGAACTTGGTGGCTGCCATCCAGATTTTGGTGTGGTGTACATCTGCCACTCACCACCTGGAAAGTTAATTCTAAAGCTCAGAGGGTCGGTGTTGAGCACTTCCTGTGAACCGTAGAAAAAATCACCTTTAGCACCAAGGCCATTCCTGCCTTGCAGGGCAATATCATAGTGCTGACTTAGCGCGATTAACCCCGAGTTTGTGTAGATTTTATCTATATCGAGGACAACTGACAGCAGCCCCCAAAAAGTGAGTTCTGGTGGAGTGAATACGGGCATTCTTGCTATTAATGCTTGACCACCTTGCACCAACTCTAAGGGGCCGGCCATAACAATACGGTTTTCATCTCGCGCTTTAATTGCGTCATCACGCTGCGCTGGGTTTTCTAAAAAGTTTAGCCCGATAGATTTCTCATTACCCACAAGAGGATAAGTCATCTGAATAACCATATCAGGGGCTGCGCCGATGTTTCTAAGCTCTGAGGAGGTTGAAAATAAGGGGCTAGCAATTTGCGTGAAGCGGCTTTGGTCTAAATTGGGCTCGGCTGAAACGGCAACCGCCAAGCCGCGTACAAGTTGAATGTTAGATATTAAGGTGGCTTCAAGCTCTGCACGATAGGCGCTTACTTTTGCCAGCTCCTGGGCTCGAAAAGCATCTTTCTCGCGGCTGTAATTAATTTGGTCGATTACAAGGCCAATCACGATGATACAGGCAAGTGAAAACCAGAAGGCTAGCTTCAGTTTTTGTAGTTTTTTATTATCTGTATCGGTCGCTAGCGGCATGAGAAATATCAGGTTTTATACTATCTACCTACTATAGACAATTTCTTTGGTAATTAACAATGAACAGCAAACTAAGAGTACTAATTTCAATTATTTGTATCGCAACACTATTCTTTCACAAAACTCAGGTTAATATACCAGGTTAATACAGTGTTACTCTGGCGCAAGGATAATTGGCATGTTTAAGATAATCAAATGGTTACTCATAGGTTTGTTCGTGGTGGTGTTACTCGCAACCGGGCTTGTTTATGGTGTACTAAACTTAAGTTTACCGGCACTTGATGGTCGCGGTAAAAGCGACGCGATTTCGCAATCAGTTAAGATTGAGCGAGACACGTTGGGGCAAGCTATTATTCATGCCGAAAACCGATTAGATGCAGCCTATGCTCTTGGTTTTGCTCATGGTCAGGACCGATTCTTTCAAATGGATTTACTGCGCCGTAATGCTGCAGGTGAGCTTAGTGAGTTATTTGGCAAAGCCGCGGTTGGGCTTGATAAAAAAATGCGCTTTCATCAGTTACGTAAACGCAGTCAGATTGCTGTCGCGCAGTTACCTGCTAAAGATAAAGCGCTATTAAAAGCGTACGCGAATGGGGTTAATGAAGGCCATGCGCAAGTGGGTTTCGATAGCTTTGAATATTTACTCACAGGCGCTGAAGCAAAACCTTGGCAAAGCGAAGACAGCTTACTAATCATTTTTAGTATGTATTTAGATTTACAAACGGCCACCTTTGAGCGCGACAAAACACTGATCGAAATCGAAGATTTATATGGTAAGGCGATGGTCGACTTTATTACTCAGCCTAGCCTTTATCAAGCGGCACTCGACAACAGCCAATTAGCGCCTTATGACGGCGGTATTCCTAATCTCAAAGACCCTCAATGGGCTATGACTGAAATTGCAGACCGTAAAGAGTTAGGCAGTAATAACTGGGCGGTTACTGGGCAGTTAACTGAAACTGGTGCTGCGATGTTGTCTGACGATATGCACTTATCGTTTGCTGTGCCAATCATTTGGTACCGTGCTCAGCTCAATTACCCACTCAATGGAGAAATGCAGCAAATCACTGGCGTGTCTTTACCAGGCGCTCCTGCCATTGTTGTTGGTACTAATAATAAGATAGCGTGGGGATTCACCAATGGTTATTTAGATACAGCCGATTGGATAGCCCTTGAGAGTAAAGAGAAAACCTGGCAGATAGATGAACCTATCTTACTCAATGACGGCAACATCGAAAATTACGCTTTAACCATGAGTGAGTATGGCCCAGTTAAAGAAATTAACGGCAAACCTTATGCACTAAGTTGGGTTGCTCACCATGAGTATGCGGTTGATATGGAGTTACTTAAGCTTGAGCAGGCAAACACGGTTGATGATGCACTAGCGCTTGCTGCTGAGGTGGGTATTCCTGTACAAAATCTGATGGTTGTTGATGATAAAGGTAATGCAGCTTGGAAGAATATGGGAGCCGTGCCTGCCCGTAAAGAGCCCCATCAATTAGCTGTGGCTGAGCAAGCGTATCCTGCACAGTGGCACGAAAACGAAACCCAGCGCCCATTTGTTAAAAACCCAGAAAGTGGCCGTTTATGGACGGGCAACTCACGCGTTGTTTCCGCAGAGGATGACCAGCGCTTTGGTAATGGTGCTTATGCCATGGGGGCTCGCTCGGCACAAATTCGCGACCGCTTATTTGAAAAACAACAGTTCAACGAACAAGATTTTTATGACTTACAACATGATAACGAAGCGCGTTTCTTAACGGCTTGGCATAAACTGCTGGTCAAACAGCTTAGCACTGCAGGCGATAAATATGCCCTGTATTTAAAAGAGCTAAATAATTGGCAGGCGTGTGCTTGTAGCGACTCAATTGGCTACACCTTAGTAAAGCGCTACCGCAGTGAAGTGATTAACGGCTTATTTAGCCCATTAGAGAATAAGCTAAAAGCCCTCGACAGTAGCTTAAAACCAGTAAAACGAGACTTAGAACCTGCTGTTTGGCAACTTATCGAAGCGCAGCCTCAGGCATGGTTAAACCCTGAGTATGCAAACTGGCAACAACAAATGATAGGAGCTTTTGACCGCGTTATCACTAAACTAACCGAGCAGTATGGTAACAACCCGCATAGCTGGGAGTGGGGCAAGGTTAACGAATTAGTGATTGAGCACCCATTTGCCAAGCAAATACCCGCACTGAAAAGCTTATTGAATATGCCTACGGAGCCTGGGTTTGGTGATACTTTTATGCCTTCGGTGCAAGGACGTAGCTTTGGTGCTTCACAGCGCTTTATTGTTCAACCTGGGCACTTAGATAAAGCTATAATGGCTATTCCGGGTGGGCAGTCGGGACATCCATTGTCAGAATTTTATCGTGCCGGGTTTAACGATTATGTCAGTAATGGTTTAACGCCATTATTACCGCAGGAGATTGCCCACAGTATCACCATAGATGCGGTTAATTAACCGCATCAGCATCTTTGAAAGCAGGGCGATGGCCTTTAGCAATAGTTGTTTGGTTGCGCCCTGCATGCTTACTTTTATACAGCGCTTCATCGGCGTGTTGCAGCATTTTTTCTATTGAAGCGAGCGGTTGCCATTCAATAAGCCCAAAACTCATCGTGACATTGAGATCAGGGAATTCATGATGCGCTTTTAGTTCGGCGATTTTGATACGTAAAGTTTCAATTTTTGCGAAGGCTTGTTTTGCATCAGTGTTGGTTAATAAAATTAAAAACTCTTCGCCACCCCAGCGTACGGCAATATCGTCATCATTAATGAATTGGCGAATTAGCTTCGCAATATTAATGAGTATTGTATCTCCCTTATCATGGCCGTAATTGTCGTTAATACTTTTAAACTTATCAATATCAGCCATAACAATACAAAGATTGCTCTCTTGCTCAATACTTTTTTGATGTGCTGCGGTAATTAATTTTTTAGCAAAACGGCGGTTATAGAGCTTGGTGAGAGGGTCGCGGGCTGCCATTTCTGTTAACTCAACCCTTTGTGACAAAGTGATTTCTCTGATTAGACCCATGCCATAGACCATAGGTAAACCGGCAATAATAATATTGATTACATTTACATGTGGTAGTAACTCTGGGTAAGCAAAGCCGTACTGAACATCTGAAAAAAATACATATAGCAGGGCGAATATCGCAATCATCACTAAGCTATATAAAGCTGCACGCTTAAAGGTTAATTGATAATCGATCATTAAAATACAAGACACGGTCCATAGGTAAAACTGGAACCCTGCGCCTAAGCCAAGGGTGGCACAGACAATTACCGCATGAATAATTACTTCAAGGCAAAATACTCTAAGTGCCAGTGAAGTCAGTCCTTGCTTAATTAAGAAAATACCGCTTGCCCAAGCAAGCACACTCAAAATATTCACTAAAGCAAGCGTAATAGCCCCTATGTGAGCAAATACGGGGATAAGCAATACATGAACTATCAGCGCGAAATAGGCGATTTTACAAATAATCAGAAATTTTACGTGTTCAATCTCTTCTAAGCCAGATTGCTTTGATTGTTTTAATAAGTGTTTGATCAATCCAACCTCAAATACACGCGGAGAGTAGCATAATTATAGATGAAAAGTTGAGCAATGCAGGTTTATAATTGCTCGAATTTGCTTTGTAAACGCTTGTCGCTGATGTTTATGAATGAAGCTAAGCGTTTGTTCACATCATGTTTGTTAGGCTTTGGGGCTTGGCAGAGTGGGCATTTGATGCCACTCTAGTTAAAGCTAATCAAGAAACATGCTGAGCAATGTTTGCTGTGATTATTCTCTCGTGCCTTAAAAGGAGTAGCTATGCCGGCGGAAAAAACGCATTTAGAGATCTGTAATCTAACCAAAGAACAGTACCCACAAATAAAGACCCTCATGGATCAAGCGTACCCAGGGCTTGGAGGTGCTTGGCCAAGTCACACTATTTTTAGGTTGATAGACCAGTTTCCGGAAGGGCAAATAGGCATTGTTGACGATGGTGTTTTAGTGGGTATCGCCTTGAGTGTACAGGTCGATTACGCGCGCTTTTCTAACCCACATACCTACGAAGATATTGTTGATGGTCACGACCGAGTATTTAGTGATCCTGAAGGTGATGCACTTTATGGTCTAGATGTAGTGATTTCATCAACTCACCGAGGGATGCGATTGGGTCGTCGCTTATACGATGCACGTAAAGAGCTGTGTCGTCAGTATAACTTACGCGCTATTTTAGCGGGTGGGCGTATTCCGCGTTATTACAATCACAGTGCAGAGATGTCGCCGATGGAGTACATCGAAAAAGTTGACCATAAAGAACTGTACGATCCGATTTTAAGCTTTCAGCTATCTAATGACTTCCAAGTTAAACGTTTACTTAAAAAATATCTGCCTGAAGATCAGGAGTCAGTTGGTTATGCCACTTTACTTGAGTGGAATAACATTATGTTTGAGCCGACTGATACAGTACTTGAGTCGACCAAATCAATTGTCCGTGTCGGTGCCGTACAGTGGCAAATGCGCTGTGTTGAGTCTGTTGAGGAGCTGCTCAAGCAAGTGGAATACTTTGTTGATACGGTGTCTGACTATAAAAGTGACTTTATTCTGTTTCCGGAGTTTTTCAATGCCCCGTTAATGGGTCTCACTGAGCAAAGTAATCAAACGGAAGCCATTCGCTATCTGGCCGAGTACACCGAAACATTCCGTGATGCGATGTCGCGCATGGCGGTTGAATACAATGCCAATATTATCACAGGTTCCATGCCGCTTGCTGAAGATGACAAAATTTATAATGTCAGCTACCTATGCCACCGTAGCGGTAAAATTGATGAGCAGCGCAAAATTCATATTACGCCCCATGAGCAAAATGATTGGGTGATCCAAGGTGGTGACAAAATTGCCGTATTTGAAACGGATGCGGGTCGTGTCGGTATTCAAATTTGTTACGATGTTGAGTTCCCTGAGCTGTCGCGTATTCTCGCTAAGCAAGGGCTGGATATTTTGTTCGTGCCATTTTGGACGGATACTAAAAACAGTTACTTACGTGTTCGTCATTGTGCGCAAGCACGTGCAATTGAAAATGAATGTTATGTTGTGATTGCAGGTTCGGTTGGTAACTTACCAGAGGTAGAAAGTTTAGACGTACAGTATTCGCAATCAGCAGTGCTTACTCCTTCTGACTTCTCGTTCCCGCATGATGCGACCTTGAATGAAGCAACACCGAATACCGAAATGCTGTTATTTAGTGATTTAGATATGGATAAACTGAAAATTCTTCACAGTGAAGGTACCGTCAGGAACTTAAAAGACCGCCGTGAAGATTTGTATGACGTGATCTTGAAAAAGCGAGATCACTAATGGCGTGGTTGTATTTAATTGTCGCAGGTCTATTAGAAATTGGCTGGCCTGTTGGCCTTAAGATGTCTCAACAGCCAGACAGTCGCTGGTTAGGCATTGCGATAGCCATCGCCTTTATGGTCGCTAGTGGCTTTATGTTGTGGTTGGCGCAGAAGGATATTCCGATGGGGACATCCTATGCTGTATGGACAGGAATCGGTGCAGCGGGCACTTTCTTGGTCGGTATTTTATTTTATGGTGATGCCGCCACATTTGGCCGCATTGCCGGAGTACTGCTGATAATTAGTGGTGTAATAACCCTAAAAATTAGTCATTAAAAAAGCGGCAATAGCCGCTTTTTTAATGACTAGAAACGCACCTAGTTGGGTAGCATTACCAGAATGGCAGCCAGTGCAATTAACACAAGCCCCGCCGTGTCTTGGCGTTTTAGCGGTTGTTTTAGCCAAAGAATCGATACCATAATGGTAAAAAATACTTCAATTTGCCCCAGTGTTTTTACATAAGCAACATGCTGCAAGCTCATGGCGCTAAACCAACCGATGGAACCTAAACAGCTACACACACTAACAGCGGTCGTGGTGCCTTTGTGATGCCACATTTTCTTAAATGTATCGCGCTCTTTGAGGGCAATATAAACGCACAGCATCAACGTTTGTAAGCTGATTATCAGTACCAATACCCAAGCGGCCGAGTGCGGGAAAGTCAGCCCTGAATTTAAACTTGCTTCACGGATCCATGAAGATGAAAGAGCAAAAGAAGTACCACAAGCAAGCCCAAGCAGTGCAGTGCCCAAATTAAAGTGTTTAATATTCGCGATGCCACTTAATAGCAATACCGCAATTGCACCAATAAATACGCCAACCCAACCTAGCAGTGATAGTGCTGAGCCAAAGAACATTACACCTAAAATGGCCGCCATTAGCGCTTCACTTTTAGCAAGCCCTGCACCGACTGCAAAGTTATTCATTTTAAACAGTTTTACCATCAAACCAGTGGCAACGATTTGGACGATACTGGCGCCAACAATGTAGCCAATAAAAGCTAGGTTAAAATCAGGAAGTGCGGCGTCTTGATACTGATAAAGTACAAATAAATACAGAGCAGCAATTGGGCTGGCAACGATAAAGCGAGCAAGCGTTACCCCGGCAACACTCACTGTTGCACTGAGTTTACTTTGCAGAGCGTTGCGCCACGACTGCATAAAAGCTGCAAAAATGGTTAAGAAAATCCAAGTCATATTGAAAATAAATTAATAAGGAGAGGCGCTTAGAGTAACAAAACCAAAGTATGAGAGCATTAGCTTATCGACCAACTTGAGAAAAACTCAGCTGTGACAATATGCCGCAGGGCTTTTATGTTGGCTTTAGACTATAGTGACAATGATGCTATTGCTGGCCGCTGCTGTTTTAAGTAGCGGCTTTTTTTTGTTTGCGGTAGGGTGAGCTATTACAGTTAAAAGATAAGGAAGTATCATGACCACATTGATTATCTGCGCACTCATCGCAGTGCTCATACCTTATTTAGCTAAAGCCCCCGTGGCTTTTGCACAAAATAAGTTGTCAGGCTACGACAATAAGCATCCGCGTGAACAACAAGCTAAACTAACCGGCTTTGGTGCTCGTGCATTAGCAGCACATCAAAATAGCTTTGAATCTCTGATTATTTTTGCAGTAGCGCTGGCGGTGGTAATCGGTAGTAATAATATCTATCAGGTGACTGAAATCCTGGCGATTATGCATGTTATCGCCCGCGTGTTGTATTGTATTTTCTACTACATAAACCAGGATATTTTACGCTCATTAGTTTGGCTTGTTGGTTATGTTTGTGCTGTGGCGATGATTGCTGTTTGCCTCTAGTCACAAGGCAATGAGTTAAAAACCACAAAGCAAGCGGCTTAAATAAGGCGCTTGCTTTAGGGTCTTAATGGCTTCTCTTACTTAGAGCTAACTTTAATTTTCTCAATTAAATCCTTTGCTTGATAGTTTTCGTCTAAGGCGAAATCGAGTTGTACTAAGGCGTTTTTAAAGCCAGATTCAGACGGCGCATATTGCCATTGTTTTAAGGCTCTTTTCGCTTCTCGATTGAAAACATTCTCAGGCTCTGCACTTACCACACTAACATTGCTGGTGGCGCCACTTGGTAAAATATCGTATTTCAAAACGACTGAACCGCTAATGCCTTGCTCTGCAGCTTGAATTGGGTATATCGGCTCTACGCGCATAACCGCTTGATAGTCTTTTGTCTTTTCAACTGACATAGGCTGTTTTGCAATGGCAAAGCTGCTAAGCATGCCCGTTGTAAAAATAACTAACGCTGTTTTTGCGATAAATGAGCTGTTGTCGATCTGCTTTATTTGATTTAGACGTTGTAACATGGTGTTTTTATCTCCGTATTGTGAATAAGCCATTAAGCCTGTTCTGCTAAAGCTTGCACAGTGCACTAATGCCTTACTGTATAAAATTCGTTGCTCTGTCGATTTATTTTTGAGTACCTGCTCATCACATGAAAGCTCTTGAATACGGCGCAGGCTTGCATAGCCAAGCCAAGCGATTGGGTTAAACCACTGCACAATAGTGGCACTCAAAGCGATGGCATTAATTAGATTGTCTTTACGTTTAATGTGCACAGATTCATGCTCTAAAATAAGCGCTAAAGCATGGCTATCGTAGTGGCTTTGATAGTTTGTAGGCAGTACTAACTTGGTGTTAATAACGCCTACAACCATGGGGGAGCTCACCTGTTTGCTTTGGTATAAGCGCATACTTTGGCTGTTGTGATGAACAACCGTAATTGGCTCTAATTGCAGTTTTGCTAAAAAGCGGAAATGAAAATATATGGCAGTGATCAGCAGTGCTGCACTAATAAAGCCATAAATAGCAAACCAAGTGAGCGTAAACTGCGGCATTATTGCTGTGTTTGGCGTGATAGTCAGCTTACTGATAAAGTCGTTTTGTATCGGCTTTAAGTGATTTGGCAGGTTCGCTAACAGTAAGCTAATAGGTAGTAGTGCCCACAGCGTATAAACCAAGCGTGCTGATAATTGGCTCAATAATTTTCGCTCTAGCAGCAATAAAAACAAAATTGCAGATGAGATCAAAAGCTGTTGTTCTAACAGCCAATTAAAAAATGCATCTAACATAACAAAGCCTTACTTTTGCTGTTTTTCCCAGTCATCAATGACCTTTTTTAGCTCATCAATATCATGTTGCGAGAGTTGCTCTGATTTAGCAAAACCACTCACCAATGGCGCAATACGGCCATTAAAAAAGCGCTCAATAAAGCTTTGACTTTCTTTTAATGTGTATTCTTCACGGGCGATGCAAGGAGTGTAGTTATATTGGCGGCCTTGTTTCTCGAAGCTAAGTGCGCCTTTTTTAACTAAACGGCTTAGTAGCGTTTTGATGGTTTTTCCGTGCCATTCTTTATCGTCACTTAAACGCGCAATTACTTCACTTGCCGTGGCTGGGTAGCCAAGCCATACCGCATCTAATACTTCGAATTCAGCTTTAGAAAGTTCAATCATTTTTATGCCTACAGATGTAATCTTTAATTTAAGATTACACGCGTAATCAATTAATGCAAACTTTTTTGCTAGAGAATGTCACATTTTTTGATATTGACTATCTGTCCTTCGGGCAAGTTCAGCGTAGTGAGTGATAGCTTTGCGATATCTGTGCGGTACAGATCGATGACTTTGTAGCCACAAAAACGAGCCATTTTTCGTATTTGCCGATTTAAGCCTTGTTTTAAGACGATGCAAAACTGCGTTTCGTTGACTTGAGTCACCGTGCAAGGGAGGGTTATTTGTTTATCGACAGGCACACCGCTCGCCATTTTTTCACAGAAGTCGCCATCAAGGGGCTTATCTACCGTAACTAAATAGCGTTTGGGTTGGTGGTAATCAGGGTGGATCAGTTGATTACAAAACTCACCGTCATTGGTCAAAATCAACAAACCTCGGGAGTCTTTGTCGAGCCGACCAATTGGGTAAACCCGAGTGGTTTTAGGTAGACTATGAATAAGACTGGTTGGGTCGTCAGCATTTAATTTGCAATCTATACCAACGGGTTTGTTATACGCAAAGTAGGTGAGTGGCGCTTTTTCTGATATTTTTTCGCCAAGTACAATCACATCATCGTGCTCATCAACATGATCTATATGATTTGCAGCACGACCATTTACTGTTACCTCACCTTGGTCAATCAAGCGCGATGCTTGCTTTCGAGAGCAGATACCTGCATGGGCAATAAATTTGGCGAGTCGCACTTTTTCAGTCATGGATGCTTTTTGTACAATTAATTTGATCACAGTATACCAAAATCACGTATAAATAGTTCCACCATCAAAGAGGAACGCACATGCCTATCAAGTTATCAGAGCTTGCAGATCATCAGCCACTGCAAAAGGTTATCCTTCACTCGTTGGAAATGGCACTGTATCAGGTGTCTGTGGTCATCAATAACGTTGAATATTATGTCACTGATGAGCAAGGTGAGTTTATTCGTGATATTAGCCCGTTGCACATTCAAAAACGTCTTGATCACCTAAGTTATGGCGATATGGTTTTACGCCACACCAGTGCTTATGATGAGATGTGCGGTCAGCCCGAAAAGCTGGCGAGTAATATGCTCGAAGTACCTTATGGTAAGAACCACTTATACTGATTAACGATATAAGCGTATACTGAGTCATAACATTTTATAGGTATGCTATGTATCAATTAAAAAGTGATGACTCAGCTGATTTAAACAACCAGCTCAGAGAACATATTGTTGCTTTCAACGCCGCGCATTTTAATGCCGAGCGTATTCCTTTAGGCTTTAAGTTCGTTAATAAACATAACATTGTTGTAGCTGGTATTCATGGCCAAGTATTTGGTAACTGGCTACTTATCAGCTGGCTTTGGTGTGATGATAAGACTCGTGGTAAAGGGCTTGCGACACGATTACTCGCTGAATTAGAGAGTAAAGCTAAAGCGCTTGGTGCAAACACCGCACAACTTGATACGCTCGATTTCCAAGCTAAACCCTTTTACGAAAACAACGGCTACCAAGTTAAATACGAAATGAGTAACTACCCACTCGACGGCTGCCGTTATTTTATGGAAAAAAGCCTTTAAATATCAGCTTTACTCACTTCGCTTTAAGCACGTCTTGCTCGGTAAAAGTAACACCTAAGAAAGGCGTTGTCTCAGGGGCAAGCATGAAAGTGCGAATGTTCATATGGTCTTGCCCTTCAGGATTGGGCAACACATCATCACGATAAAACGCGCCAAAGCAATCTAGGGTGTTTTGTTTACTTAGTTGATTAAGCTTTGCAAAGGCAAAAATTTTACATGAGCCATTATTTTCATTTGCTTCGCTAAGCAAGCCATGATTGTTAAAACCGCTTGGGGTAAAATCATAATTGCTGTCTATAACCGCCATGGTATCGGTAAACTCAATTTGCTGTGGTGTGCTTGCTAATGTCGCAAGGAATTCGTTAAGAGTCATTGCTTGTCCTTAAAAATTGTTCTTTATCAACTCTAACTCATTCACTTGCTGATTGATATTAAACTTAAAATTCTCTAAAAAGTTCATACCTAATAAGCCATAGCCAGCATGATTTTTTATTACCAGCACTTCAAAATTACTAATACGTTGTTGACCGACTTGAAATGATTCGAGCTGATAACGATGTGCTTCAACAATTCCATTAGCTGTGTTTACCTTAAGTGTGCCAAGAAAATTGGCTGGGGTGTTAAGCGAGTTTAATAATGTTTGGTTGATTACAGTAAAGCTAGCGCCTGTGTCGACCATCAGTTCGGTTTCAATATCATCGTTGATAATACTGTTTACTAAATAATGTGAACCTCGAGCGGTTAATTTTATAACTTCAACACCTGCTAAGGCTTGTTGAATCAATAGGTGTAATTGCTCGGCCTGTTGTTTATAGTCATGATCTTCAGGCAGTTGATCTAGGGTTATTTGGCTCGCGACATAATCTTCTAAATGATAGTTAGCTAATGCATAGTTATATAAGTACTGCGCGTTGCCAGGCGTGTAATCAAGCCATTGTTGACTGCTATTAAGTAGAGCTTGCCATTGTTGCGTCGCAATAAGTTCATCAATATAGGATGTGCTTAGCTCGTCTATTTGTTTGTTAAGCTGTTGCTTATCATTGCTGTCTAACTGGTTGCTAAGAGCCAGTAAATTGATAATACCTTGTTGGGTATCACCTTGTGCGATTAAACGCTTAGCTTCAAGTTCAAGCATGGTGACATCGTAAGGGTGGCTATTTAAAAAGGCCGTTAAAAATTGCTCACTTAAAGTGAATTTTTTATGGGAAAGCCATGATTCTAGTTGCTGTTGCCAAGCTTGCTTTAGCTGCCTTGCATAGCGAGGTTCATTCACAAGTAATTGAGTGTACTCAGCGACGGCTTTATCAAATAACTGATTGCTAAATAGTGCAACTGCTTGCTGGAAGTGGGCAGGTAAGACCGTGCCTTTTTGTACTTTAGGCGCTGGTGCGACAGTTTCTATTTTTACAGGCTTTGCTGGGTTAAAAAGCTGCCAAATAAAGTAACCATTTAAACAAAGAGAACACAGTAATATTAATTTAAGTAAAGCATTCATCCGTTTCGCCCACCTGTTTTAAATCTTCGTTGCCTATTTACTCAGCATAAAATAAATCTTTGAAAGTCGTTACTTTTTAACTAAATGATTGAGCGACATGATATTGTTTATTTCAATATCAGCTAATCCTTGATAACGATATTGCGTTGCTTGGTTATTTAGCCAAACACTTTGGCAGCCGGCATTATTGGCGCCTTGCACATCAGTATCTAGGCTATCGCCAATGTGCAAAATTTCCTTGTGAGGCACCTTTAAGTGTTTGGCTGCGCTATCAAATAAGGCGCTATGCGGCTTCGCTTTTCCATGTGGGCCAGCTTGTAAAACTAACTCAAACACGCCATTAAGGTTAAACTTTTCTACTTCGACATTACCATTGGTGATGGCGATGAGGCGGTAGTGTTTACTGAGGTTAGCAAGTAATTCAAGCACTTCATCAGTCACGGTTATTTGACTGCGGGCATCAGCGAATGCCTGATAAGCATTTTCGGCATGCAACTGAGCTTGCTCTGCTGAAAAACCCAGATCGGTCATGGCATAGTGTAATGCAGCTTGTCGCCAGCGCGTAACATCATCAATTAAAGTTGCATCATGTTTTAAGGCATTATCGCGGCATGTTAACCAGTAGCTCATGCTATCGGCTGGCCATTGGTCTAGCGCTTCGAGGTAATCAGCTTGTGCTTGTAAGGCTGATTTTATGATCGGATGGTTGTTGTAAAGTGTGTCGTCTAAATCAAAACTTAAAACTGAAACTGGCGATAGGGCACGGTTAAATCGGATCATAATGACAAGGGTTTACTCTGATGTTGAGCGCTTTTTAGCGCGTGGATGGGTATTATCGTACACTTTAGCTAAATGCTGAAAATCTAAATGTGTATAAACTTGCGTTGCAGACAAACTACTGTGTCCTAACAGTTCTTGTACGGCACGCAGATCCCCAGATGATTCTAAGATATGTGACGCAAATGAGTGGCGTAATTTATGCGGATGCACTTGCGAGCTGATCCCTTGCTTAATACCCCACTCTTGCATGCGAAGGCGAACTTGGCGTACGGAAATTCGCTTTTTTTGGCTGCTAACAAACACGGCTATTTCATCAGGATGTGCAAATTGAGGGCGAATTTTCAGCCATGCTTTTAATGCACTGAGCGCTTTGCTGCCTACAGGTAATAAACGTTCTTTGTTACCTTTACCACGGACTAAAATTTCGCCTTCAGTCGGGTTTATATCTTGTATGTTAGCACCAACTAACTCGCTAATACGCAGACCCGATGAGTACATTAATTCCATCATGGCTTTGTCACGAATAGCTAAAGGCTCATCATCGGGCAGTTCTAGTAGCTTAGCCATTTGATCAACGTCCAAATTTTTGGGTAAAGGTTTGGAAAACTTCGGACCTTTAATGGCTTCTGCTGGATTGTGATAATGTGCCTGACTGGCTATATTTTTGGCTTTTAAAAATTTATATAAACTGCGAATACAACTCAGTTTTAAACTGATTGTGCGACCACTCAATTGTTTGCTGCGCATTTGCATGCTGTAACGGCGAATATGCTCACCTTGAACAGCAAACCAGTCTTCACATAGCTTACTAAAGTACAAAGCTGCAAATCCTAGCTGGCTCGTGTATTGGTTTACTGTGTGCGCTGAGTATTGTTTTTCGTAGCGTAAGTAATCTGCAAAAAGTTGGATGGGTGTACGCCAAGCATCACTTAATTCATCAATGTTTGGCGTCGTCACATCGCTCATGCGAGTTCCAATAAGCGCAGTTGCAATGAGCGCACAAACTCAAGGACAAAAAAGCTGTCTTTTGCCGGTTCGAAGTGGTTTACGTCATCACTACCAAACGCCAAAATTGCCACAGGGTGTTTCGTGTTACCAATTAAATATAAAGCTGTCGATTGAGTCGTGTCTGAAAACAGTAAGTCTCTTTCTTGTTGGCTTACTCGACCCAAGTAAATGCCGTCGTTTTGCAGGCGGTGAGCAATTAATTCATCAAACTTTTTATCGTACTTAACTAAGTGGCATTCGTTAATGGATGGATTAGTGCAAATAATATTGCGCAAATTGCTAGCCAGTGTCGTAAAGTCGTAGTTAGTCCATAACTGACGATGACAGTCGCTAAATAAGCGGTAAATTAACTCGTTTTCTTTTGCTTGTTCAACGAGCTGATCAATCTTATTTTTTAATAACGTATTGTGTTCGCGTAATTGGCGCTGTTGGATATGTACCAAAGAGGTTGTTCCCGCCGTTTGCTGTTGTAGTTCAGCTTCGGCGAGCACATCAGGGTTTTTAATAAAAAAATCAGGGTGTGCTTTTAAATATTCAGCAATTTGTTGTTCTGTTAGTTTGCTCATAGTGCCACTTGTCCATCAAAAACATGCTCAGCAGGGCCTGTCATTCGTACAGGGTGGCCTTCGCCTTGCCAACGCACTTGTAAACTGCCGCCGGGTAAGTCAACTTGTACGGTAGTCGCAAGTTTACTCTGAATTTGACCAACCACGACCGCAGCACAGGCACCTGTACCACAGGCTAAGGTTTCACTAACGCCACGTTCCCACACTCTTAGTTTAATGTGATCTTGCGAAATTACCTGCATAAAGCCAACATTTGCGCGTTGTGGAAAGCGTTCATGATTTTCAAGGAGTGGGCCTAAGGTGGCGACTTCTGCGGTATGAATGTCATCAACTTCTAACACGCAATGTGGGTTACCCATCGACACTGCGCCACTAAATACAGTGTGTTCTTCCGTACGAAGAATATAGGTCAACTCACGCTTGCTGGCTTTTAATGGGATTTTGTTCGGTTCAAAACTGGGGTGGCCCATATTTACCGTTACTTGGCCATCTTTCTCTATATAAAGCGTGAGGTTACCAGATTTTGTTGAAACCGATATTTTATGCTTATTGGTCAGGCCTTTCATACGTACAAAGCGAGCGAAACAGCGCGCGCCGTTGCCGCATTGTTCAACTTCGTTACCATCGGCATTGAAAATTCGATAATGAAAATCGAGATCAGGAGAGTAAGGGGCTTCAACCATAAGCAGTTGATCGAAGCCAATGCCGAAATGGCGATCTGCCAGCTTCTTTATTTGATCACGTGATAAAAAAACATTTTGAGTAATGTTATCAATAACGACAAAGTCATTACCTAGGCCGTGCATTTTTGAAAAATTAACTAACATAACGCTCTAATTCGGGTTTGCTCTGAGCTAATCATGCCACAGAGCTGCCCGGTTATAAAAACGTTTATGGTAAAATTTTCTCACCTTGCCAAAGGCTTTCTAAGGTTTCGCGTTGGCGAATTAAATGGCTCTGCTGACCATCCACCATAATCTCTGCAACACGAGGGCGTGAGTTGTAGTTTGAGCTCATGGTAAAACCATACGCGCCAGCGCTGCGCTGCGCTAAAAGGTCACCGGCTTGAAGTGCAAGCTCACGGTCTTTACCTAAAAAGTCGCCGGTTTCACAGACAGGGCCGACAATGTCGTAGTTGTAAGTAGGCGTATCATCTGCGCGAGGCTCAACTGGTACAATACTTTGCCAAGCTTGATACAGCGATGGACGCAACATGTCGTTCATGCCTGCATCAACAATAGCAAAGAACTTGTCTTGGTTTTGTTTAATAAACTCAACTTTAGTAACTAAAATACCTGCATTGGCTGCAATCGCACGACCAGGTTCAAAAATAAGTTCTAAATCTTGGTAGTCTGCTAATCGAGCGGTAATTTTATCAACATACTCGCTTGGGTGAGGAGGCGTTTCGCCATTATAAGGCACGCCAAGACCACCACCGATATCTAGGTGAGTTAGCTTGATGCCAACCGCTTTTAACTCTTCGATAAGAGTCAGTACTTTTTCAAGTGCTGCTAAGAAAGGTTTTATTTCCGTTAGCTGCGAACCGATGTGGCAATCTACACCGGTAATTTTTAAACCGGGTAATGATGCTGCATGTTGATACACAGTTACCGCAGTTTGAATATCAATACCAAATTTATTCTCTTTCAAACCGGTTGAGATATAAGGGTGCGTTTTTGCATCTATATCTGGGTTTACCCGAATCGAAATCGGTGCCACCAAGTTAAGATCCGTTGCCACTTTTGAAATTCGCTCAAGCTCAGCCACTGACTCAACGTTAAAACACTTGATCCCCAATTCAAGTGCATAGGCAATTTCATCAGCGGTTTTTGCAACGCCAGAAAATACAACCTTATTTGCGTCTCCGCCTGCTTGAATAACGCGCGCAAGCTCACCTTTTGAAACGATATCAAAACCTGACCCAAGTCGCGCTAAAATATTCAGTACGGCAATATTTGAGTTGGCTTTTACGGCATAGCACACCAAGCTTTTATGTGACTTAGCAGCGTCTGCAAAAGCTAGATAATGACGTTCAAAGGTTTTGCGTGAATAGATATAACAAGGCGTACCATATTGTTCGGCAAGCTCTTTGACAGCGATGTCTTCAGCGAACAGCTGATTATTATTGTAGTTAAAAAAGTCCATCTATTGGTCCTGTTTTTGCTCTGGTTGTTCGGATGGATCAGCTTGCGGCTGAGACTTTGCAGGCGGCTTAGTATCATCTGGCAGATAAAGAGCACCACTTTGTCCGCAACCTGCTAGGGTTAGTAGAAGGGCGCTTAGAGGTAAAATGGTTTTTAATTTTTGGCTATGAGTCTCTTTCATTAGATTAATACGGTTGCTGGCTTTATAATCGCAGAGTAACAGAATATTTAAAAAATGCAGCTATTCGCGGATGAATTTATTCCTGTTACACTTGATGTACACAATCTGCCCCCAGATCTAGGCTTAAAGCCAGTTAAAGGACATTAAAATGACTGATCATGAATACCACACACTAGCCGATGCATTAATGCTAACTATTGAAGAGCAAATCGATGAATGTGATGCCGATTTAGACTATGAATCAGCGTCAGGTATTTTAGAAATCATCTTTCCTGATCGCAGTAAAATTGTGATCAACAAGCAAGCACCATTACACCAAGTTTGGGTAGCGACTAAATTTAATGGTCACCATTTTGAACTACGCGACGATAAGTGGATTGATAACCGCTCGGGTGCAGAGTTTTGGCAATTTATGTGTGATGCGGCAACTCGCCAAGCAGGTCAAACAATTGAATGGCGTTCTGAACTATGAGTTTAGAGTTTGTTGAATATCCAGCGCAAGGCGATCACAAAGCAACGGTTATCTGGCTACATGGTTTAGGTGATTCTGGTGATGGTTTTGCCCCAGTTGCACCGCAACTTGCTTTACCACAAGAGCTTGGCGTGCGTTTTGTGTTTCCACATGCGCCAGTACAACCGGTCACCTTAAATGGTGGCATGGCGATGCGCTCTTGGTACGACATTAAATCAATGGATTTAGATAAGCGTGCTGATGAGCAAGGAGTGCGTGAATCTGCTGCAAAAGTGGCTGCAATTATTGACCAAGAAATTGCAAAAGGAATTGCTGCTAACAAAATTATTCTTGCCGGTTTTTCGCAAGGGGGTGTGGTATCGCTGCACTTAGCGCCACGTCTAGATTATAAATTAGCGGGTGTAATGGCACTTTCAACCTACATGTGTGTGCCTGCAAAATTAGCCGATGAAGCCAAGCAGCAGGGGTTAAATATTTTTATGGCACATGGTCGATTTGACGATGTGGTACCGCATAGCGCAGGCAGACAAGCATTTGACGTGCTTAGCGCTAATAACATGGAAGTAAGCTGGCAAGACTATCCGATGGCGCACCAAGTTTGTGGTGAAGAGTTAATGGCTATTCGTGAGTGGTTAATTGCTCGCTTGAGTTAATTTTTGGTTTTAGAGGCCAACATGACAAAGAAACTTGTAATTACAGCAAATATGAATGCCGTTGAATCGGCAGGTTCAACTCCTACAGCAGTGACTTACCAATGGCATTGGCGACGCATTTTTATGGTTAGCAGTGTTATCTTAGTAGCATTGGCTATTTTAGTGTATAGCTTTATTGGTGCTGTAAATGCTGAACAATCACCGCAAGATGAACCGCAAGCAGAGTTTACAAATGCTGAATTACAAGCTCCTTCAAATGACGCTGAGCAAGAAGAGCCAAAAGAAGTCGATGCTTCGTCAATGAATGAGCAAACACCGGAGGCTGATAACACTGAAACTGCTGAAGCAGAGGTTGTGAGTTCAAACATTGTAGAACCTGACGTTACAACAGTAGAGAATGAGATCGACAGTGAGCAGGTTGTTGATGAGCAACAACCTGAAACACCAGCTGTCACCCTTGATGGTGAAGAAGTACCACAAACTGAACAGCAAGTAGAGATTGCTGCAGATCCTGATGCTCAGCAGCAGTTTTCGCAGTCAGCACATATTGCCAGTGTCGCAATTGGCGCTAAAATAGACACAGATAAAGTAAGCCGCGCGGTATTAACAACCGATGTTGTTGATCGAGAACCAGTAAACGTTTTAAAAAACGATGTAAAATTAGCGCAAATAAGCAATAGCCTGAGCTTTTTTAGCGAGCTTAGAAATTTGCAAGGGCAAACTGTTCGTCACCAATGGTATTACCAAGGTCAACAGCTTGCTTCGATTGAATTGGCCGTAAGTAGTCCACGTTTTCGTACTTATTCAACGAAAAACATTATGCCAGAACAACTAGGTGATTGGCGTGTTGAAGTTATTGACGCAGATGGCAACTTACTGGCCCAAAAAGAATTTAGAATTTTAGCTGAGTAATATTTAGTATCAGCCTGATAATTAATTGGATTTTTCATGACACAGACAACAAAACTAGTTCGTATCGCTACCCGTAAAAGTGCACTTGCTTTATGGCAGGCTGAATTTGTAAAAGCTCAACTAGAGCACTTCCACGACGATGTAACGGTAGAGTTGGTTCCTATGTCGACGCAAGGCGATATTATCCTTGATACACCATTGGCCAAGATTGGTGGTAAAGGCTTATTCGTAAAAGAGCTTGAGCAAGCCATGCTTGATGGTCGTGCAGATATCGCGGTGCATTCAATGAAAGATGTGCCTGTTGAGTTTCCTGAAGGGTTAGCGTTACACACAATTTGTGAGCGTGAAGACCCGCGCGATGCGTTTGTATCAAACAACTACAAAAGCTTAGATGAGTTACCACAAGGCGCTATTGTTGGTACATCAAGCTTACGCCGCCAATGCCAAATTCGCGAAGCTCGCCCAGATTTAGACATTCGTGATTTACGCGGTAATGTTAATACTCGTTTAGCAAAACTAGATGATGGTCAATATGATGCAATCATCCTAGCTGCAGCGGGTCTAATTCGTTTAGAAATGCCTGAGCGTATTACAGCTTTTATCGAGCCAGAGGTATCATTACCTGCAAATGGTCAAGGTGCTGTGGGTATTGAGTGCCGTATTGATGATGAAGTGACAAAAGCACTGTTAGCGCCACTCGAACATAATGAAACACGTATTCGTGTTAATGCTGAGCGTGCTATGAATCGCCGTTTAGAAGGTGGTTGCCAAGTGCCAATTGGTGCATTTGCATTGGTTGATGGTGAGCAAGTGCATTTACGTGGTTTAGTGGGCGCTATTGATGGCAGCCAAATGCTGCGTGATGAAGTGACAGGTCCAGTGGCTGACGCAGAGCTGTTAGGTATTACACTTGCTGAAAAGTTACTTGAGCAAGGTGCTGATAAAATTTTAGCTGAAGTATATAGAGACGCTTAATATGCATATTTTGATAACTCGTCCAGAAGGAAAAGGCACTGAGCTTGCTCTTGAGCTTCAGCAGGCGGGTTATCAAACAACCCTGTGTCCAGTCCTTACCTTAGATTACCTCACAGTAAATAGTAGTGAGCTCGCGCCGCTAGAAAATGCCGATAAAATCATTTTTATCTCGCAAGATGCCGTGCATGCCTTATTAAAACTCACACCAACCATCAACAAAGCAGCGCAACTTTATGCGGTCGGTCAGCAAACGGCTGATGCGGTTTATGAAGCCTTTGGGCGACGAGCCGCAGTGCCCAAACAGCATGATTCAGAAGGTCTGCTTGAATTAAAAACACTACAAGATGTTGAACTAAGTAACATCGTTTTAGTGAAAGGTGAAGGTGGGCGCACGACCATAGCAAAAACCTTAAAACAACGTGGTGCTTTATTAAATCAGTTGGTTGTTTACAAGCGGAGCGCAATTGAGAGCGAACCGAGCAAGTGGATGGACCACTGGCAAACAATTGATGTAGAAGGTATAGTCATTACCAGTAATGCAGCGGTGGATGCCATTTTTAATGGCTTAAATGAGTCTCAGCTTGCATGGTTGAAAGAGCGACAATTTTTCGTTGCTAGTGAGCGTATCGCTGACTATTTAAAGCAACAAAATGTCGCAAGAACACAGATACATATTGCTGCAGGGGCGAGCGATGGCGCTATGTTTACCTGCATTAATCAGCAAGGTAGCAAAATGAGTGAAGCAGAATCAAAACAACCCGCAAAGTCAGTGACTGCACAGCCAGAGAAAAAAGCGCAAACGGCAAACACTGGGGCGAAAGCGCCCGTACAAGCTAAAAAAGGCATCAGCAAAACAGGTAGCTTAGCGTTACTTATTTCACTTTTAGTGGCTGGTGCAGTTGGCTATGAGTTTTATCTAAAATTAAATAGCGATCAGCAATCGGCTGTGGCATTGACTGAGCTGACAGATGAAAATCAACGTTTACAGCAGCAAATTGATGCATTAAAAAGTGCACAACAAACAATGCAGCACTCGCTTTATAACAGTGAACAAAAAGTCACTGAGGCGCTAAATGAAAGTGCTGAGCAAACGCAGCAGCAATTACAAGCGGCTTTAAAACGTGCCGAGCAGCAAACTTTCACGCTTAATCCGCAAGAAGTCACAAGCCTGCAGCGTATGGCCGAGTTTAAATTGTGGGCAGAGCACGATTATCAAGGTGCTGCTGCTGTGTTATCTCGCTTAGATAGCTTGCTTGCAGAGCACCCTGGCACTGGAGCTATTCGCCAAGCAATTCACCAAGATTTGCAAACCTTGCATGCTATAGAACCTGTAGCTGTTGAAGCAATTTATTTAAAACTGCATGGCATTAATCAAAAAGTTGATGAATTGGTATTTAATGCTATTTCTCTACCTGAAGAAGTCGTCAAAGAAGACCCAAATCAACTAAGTGAAAATGTTAGCGAGTGGCGTCAAAACCTTGCGAAGTCGTGGCAGCAGTTTAAAGACTTCTTTGTAGAAGTGCGCACACGTGAAGATGTGGTTATCGCACCATTTTTAAGTGAGCAAGAGCGTCACCTAGTAAAGCAACGCCTAAGTTTATACTTAGCTCAAGCGCAAGACGCTGTATTAAGTAAACAAAGCAGTGTGTATTTTAGTGCTGTTGATGCTGCACATAGCTTGGTAAAAGATTACTTTAAGCAAGATGATGCACAAACAAAAGCGGCCTTAAAAAGTCTTGCTGAGCTTTCTAAAGAGCAACTCGATTTTAGCCCAAAAGTGTCACTGCAAAGTACTGAGCAGGTGAAGGAGTGGGCGCAATGATCCGCTTTTTATTAATTATTATTGCGATAGCCGTCTGCTTGGGAATTGCCCCCTTTTTTATTGATCAAAAGGGTTATGTGCTAATTGCCTTTAATAAAACAACCATTGAAGGCACTATTTGGGGCGTTACTGCACTCTTACTGTTAGCACTAACTGCAATATACGTGCTTTATAAATTGAGTCGTTATTTATGGTCTTTGTATAGCCACACTCGTCATCGCTTTTTTGCTCGCAGTGAAGAGCGTAAACAAGCGGCTATTGAGCAAGGTGTATGGAGCTTAATAAATAACGATTATACGGAGCTTGAGCTTGCACTTGATAACAACAGTGTTGCAGAAAAGTGGAGCGATATACGTTTTGCGCTTCTAGCTAAAGCGGCACTGGCGAATAATGAAAATGAAAAAGCAATTAGCTATCTTGATAAAATAAGCCAAGATAAGCAGCTAAAAGTGGCTAATTTATGGATTGCTAGCGGCGAAACCAGCACTATTTTTGCTGACCTTAAAGCGTTAGCTGAACGTAAAAAAGCCTCTCGTTTAGAGCTTAAAATGTATGCCCATGTTTTAGTGCAAGAGCAAAAGTGGGCGGCACTTAATGACTTTATGCCACGTTTATTACGCAAAAAAGTACTTTCAGAGCAAGAATGGCAACAACTGTTTGACCTTTACTTTGCAGCCCAGTCAAACGGGGATTTAACTGAGCGTTATGAGCAATTAGCCAAAAACTTGAAGCCACACGCAGAGGTAAGCTATTTAACGGCGATGGCGAAGGCAGGTGAGTTAAACAAAATTGAGCTAAGCTTAATTAAAATGATCAAAAAACCGCTACAGCATAAAGATTTAGCACGTATTTTACGTACTAGTAGCGCTGGCGATGCACTCAAGCTGCAATCAAGTTTGCAGGATGTATTAAAAAAAGACACCGAAAATACAGACTTATTACTAGCCCTAGCATGTTTAGCTAATGCTCACGGTGAATACGACTTAGCCGCGCGAGTGTTTGATAAAGCGCTTAATGCAGATAATCGCCATGCTTATTTGCAGCAAGCGGTGCTAAGCTACAGTAAGAGTGCCCAACCAGAAAAAGCATTGGTACTCTATCAATAATTTTACTCCAGCCAGCAAAGGAGCGATGGCTTGAAGAACTTATTTACACTGACAATAAGCATTGCACTTGCTTACTTTCTTACAGGGTACTTAAGTAATTCATTGCTGGCGATTGATGGCTATGCGGTTGCAGCATGGCCGCCTTCAGGTATTGCGCTTGCCAGTATCTTGCTACTTAGAAATCGTGTCTTGCCAGGGGTTCTGCTAGGGGCATTCTTTGTAAACCTTATTCACCTTGATAAAGCCACTGATATTTTTCACTGGCAAATGATGCTGCAGGCAATTGGCGTAACAACTGCATCTACATTCCAAGCTTGGCTTGCCTATTACATTATCATTCATGTCGTTAAACGCCCGATTGAATTATCATCATTAAAGCAAAGTATGCTTGGTTTAATGATTGGCGGCCCTTTGTGTAGCTTGATTGCTGCATCAATTGGCACCGGCTTACTGGTCATTAACAATGTTATTCCGAGTTATGCGGCGCTTAATAATTTTATCGCATGGTGGATTGGCGATAGCATTGGGGTACTGATATTTACGCCATTAATTTTAGCGGCATTTAGTTACCACCATACTCGCCAACGGCTGCAAATCATTGTGCCGTCGCTATTAATTTACGTGGTTATTTGTGTCAGCTTTTATGGAGCAGCCAGTGTAAAAAAAGACAAAGACTTTCAGCGCCAGCAAGCTAAAGTCAGTGCTATTCACACGAACCTTGAACATAAAGTCGATGAAATTAAGTCGCACTTATCTTTATTAGCGACCTTTTTTGCTAGTAGCGATATGGTTGATTTGAATGAATTTAAACGCTTCACATCAAGGCAACTACAATACAGCGAAGAAATTCTTGCCCTTGAGTGGGCGCCTAAGGTTATTCACTCACAACTAAATAATTATCAAAATTTACTGCGTGATGAACTCGGCGCTGACTATTACGTGAAAGAAAAAAATGCCGCAGGGCAGTGGCAGCCAGTGAGTCAGCGAACGGTTTATTTTCCGGTGCAATATATTCACCCATTAGCAGGGAACGAAACCGCGCAGGGTTTTGACTTAGCCTCAAACGAGTTACGCAAACAAGCATTAACAGACTCTCGGTTAATTAAAAATGTCACCGTCAGTGAGCCTATTACCCTGATGCAAGGTGATGGAAACGAAAAGGGCGTTTTATTCTTTAATCCTGTTTACTCAGACATTAATCATCAGGTCGGGTTTAGAGGTTATGTTGTCGCCGTGGTCAATTTAGAAGTGTTAGCACAAACACTTAATTTTAATCAGAACACTGATATAGATGCCAGCTTCTATGATGTTACTGACGGCAGTAATCCTGTCGAAATTTACAGTCCACACCGTGTAGGTACAACAGCTATTGCGAGCTTCAACTTTATTATTGGTGAGCGCGTTTGGCAGGTAAAATTATGGGAGTCAGTTGCACAGTCGTCATGGTTGCCTTATTGGTTGGCGCAAATAGTCGGTATGCTGTTTGTTTGGTTATTGATCACCTTTTTGATTTCTGTAACTGGTACTAATATTCAAATTCGTCAGCAAGTGGCAAAGCAAACTCAAAGCCTTCGCGAAGAAAAATTAAAAGCCGATAAAGCCGGCCAAATTAAAAGTGAGTTCTTGGCGAATATGAGCCATGAAATACGCACGCCTATTAATGGTATTAAGGGTTTGCATTATTTAGCAATGCAAGAGCCTGACTGGCAACAAGCCCGTGGTTATATTGATCAAGCCGATGGTGCACTGAATGTATTATTACGGGTAATCAATGATGTTTTAGATTTTTCTAAAATAGAAGCTGGGCGATTGGAGCTACATCAAGAGCCTATTGATGTGAATGCGTTGGTTAGTGAGCTGACTAACTTATTGCAGTTTGAGCTTAACTCACGCTCTTTAGAATTTAGAGTTGAGCTTGATGCTTCTGAACACTTACTGATCCACACCGACCCAATTCGTTTAAAACAAGTATTGTTGAATTTGTTAAACAATGCGGTGAAGTTCACTCAAGAAGGCACGATTACATTACGTATTTGGCAGCAGGGTGAATTTACTTACTTTAGTGTTATTGATACAGGCATCGGCATCAGTAAAGAGGCTCAGCAGCGCCTGTTTAAACCATTTTCACAAGCCGATAGCTCAACCTCTCGTCGTTTTGGTGGCACAGGTTTAGGCTTAAGCATTTGTCAAAAACTCATTGTTATGATGGGAGGCGAGATAAGCCTAACTAGCACTGAGGGGCAAGGTTCAACGTTTACAATTTCGCTGCCATTTGAGTCTCCTCTTGAAGAGGTGATTCATAGTGATGATGAGTTAGCTGATATTGATGTGACTGCTGTTTCATTTGCCAATGATGCAATTTTATTGGTTGAAGATAACCCATTGAATCAACATGTGGCGAGTTCGATTTTAAAAACTAAAGGTTGCCAACCTGATATCGCTAAAGATGGCCACGAGGCTATTAAGATGATCAGTGAAAAAAGCTATGACCTTGTACTCATGGATATTCAAATGCCGAATATGGATGGCTTACAAGCGACTAAGGTTATTCGCAACGAGTTACTGATCACCGATTTACCGATTATTGGCTTATCGGCAAATGCCCACGATAATGATCTTAAGAAAGGTTTAGCCAGTGGTATGAATGGTTATTTAACTAAACCAATTGATGCTGATAAACTTTTTAAAACCTTGTGGCATTTTTTGCATAATGTTAGCGGCCATTAAAGCAGACATTTGACCTCAAAAAAGTAAATAAAATCATCTAAACTTGAAATATCGCCGTGGGTACGTATGATCCGCGCAAATTTACTGAACCTGAGTGCTAATTATGATCAATAACAAACTCCCTTTGCTTGATATTCACCGTCATCTAGATGGTAATGTTCGCCCACAAACGATCTTAGACCTTGGTCGTCAGTTTAATCTTGAATTACCTGCTGACAACATTGAAGCGCTTATTCCGCACGTACAGGTTATCGACCCTGAACCAAATTTAGTGGCATTTTTACAAAAACTTGATTGGGGTGTAAAAGTACTGGGTGATTACGATGCTTGTCGTCGTATTGCTATCGAAAACGTTGAAGATGCGATTGCCCAAAACCTCGATTACGTTGAGCTTCGTTTTAGTCCATATTATATGGCGCAAAGCCAAGGCTTACACCCGCAAGGAGTTGTCGAAGCGGTGGTTGATGGTGTAAAAAGTGCGTGCCAAAACGCGCCAATTAAAGCTAACTTAATCGGCATCATGTCGCGTACATATGGCACCAAAATCTGTCAGCAAGAGCTTGATGCGCTACTTGCTTTTAAAAATGATTTAGTAGCGGTTGATTTAGCTGGCGATGAAATTGGTTTCCCGGGTGAGTTATTTGTTGATCACTTTAAGCAAGTTCACGATGCATACTTAGCTGCTACTATTCACGCTGGTGAAGCACGCGGTAGCGAAAGTATTTGGCAAGCAATTAACGAGCTTGGTGCAACGCGTATTGGTCATGGTGTAAAAGCGATTGAAGATGCTGCTCTAATGGATTACTTACGTGATAAGCGCATTGGTATTGAGTCTTGCTTAACCAGTAACATTCAAACCAGTACTGTTGCTGAGCTTGCAAAACACCCGTTAAAAACCTTCTTAGATCATGGTATTTTGGCATCAATTAATACTGATGATCCAGCAGTTGAAGGTATTGAAATAGCGTATGAGTATCAAGTAGCAGCACCTGCGGCAGGCTTAAGCCAAGCCGATATGGAAAAAGCGCAAGCTAATGCGCTTGAAATTGCTTATTTAAGCGATGCAGATAAAGCTGCTTTAAAACAGTTAGCTGTTAATCGTTAAGCAGCTAACTTACACTTGGTGCTCTTGGCATGAGACATAGTTTTCATACAATGCCTTGAGCACGTCTCCCCGGCTGATCATGCCAACAACCTTACCATCTTCAATAACTGGGTAGTTTTTTGGCTTTCCAGTTTGCATGCCATCAGCCAGCTCAATGATGTTTTGATCGCTACTCACGGTAACAACATCGGTGCGCATTAGCTGTTTTACCTTCACTACACCATCACAGAAATAACTGTTTTGCATGAGCGGTTGCAGCAGCTCTTGTTCAGAAATAAAGCCAACTAGGCTTTTGTTGTCATCAAATACAGGTGCGCCTAGTAATTTAAACTTTTGCAGCTCGCTAATCGCGGTGGTCATTTCAGTTTCAGGCGTAATGTGTGGCAACTTACGTTGCATAAAGTCTTGTACTTTTGTATTTAGCATTTGGGTCTCTCCCCATCGTTATTCTAATCAGAGTATGGTCAAGGAAATGCAGTTTGTGAAATCGTTTAGACGGATTAAGGCGATAGGTAAAACAAATAAAAAAGGCATCCAATTGGATGCCTTAAAAATAACCGGTATGAGTTAGTTATTTAATGAATGCAAATGCATCGGCGAACATGTTCTCACGTACCGCACCATGATTAATAAAATCATCGCGAACCACGCCAATCATGTCGAAGCGGCCTGCCATGTATATATCATATGGTTCTAAAGACACGATATCTTCCATAACAGCCTTGTGGACGTAACCGGTTTTGCCATTCCAGCTTTGCGGCGCATTTTCAACTACTGGAATGTATTGGAAATGTGGGTTGCTGTTTGCCCATGCTTGCATTTCATCATGAGCATAAAGTGCAGCTTGCTCACGTACACCCCAGTAAAATAATACAGGACGCTCACAGCCGATTTCAGCAAGGTGATCAGCCATTGATTTGGCATAAGAAAAACCTGTACCGCCAGCAAGTAGAATAATTGGGCGCTCACCCTCAACTCGCAACTGTGATACACCTAAGCCCACTTCAACATTAACTTGCTGTTGCTCTGTATGAGCTTGACGTAAATGGTCAAGCGCTTGCATTGCATACGAATCAGCACCCGCGGCACCAATGTGTAGTTCAATCTGTTCAGTTTGCGACGGGCGGCTTGCAATAGAAAAGGCACGCTTATCTTTTTCGCCTAATACTAGTTGCATATATTGGCCTGCCTCGAATGACACAGGTTGCTGTGGTTTCAAAATGACCTTATGTACGTGGTCTGTAAGCGGGCTGATCGCAACAACGTCAGCGAGTAGTGTTTGCATAGTTTACCTTTATAAGCACAGAAGCAAATTCGGTTATGAATCGCACTCATAACCGTTAAATTTTGAGCAGTTTAACATAGACACAGCCTAGAGAATATCTAAGCTGTCCCATAATTCATCAACACGTTCTTTGATTTTTGGATCCATGACAATGGGCTCACCCCATTCACGATCTGTTTCGCCTGGCCATTTATTGGTTGCATCCATGCCCATTTTTGAGCCAAGGCCAGAAACTGGTGATGCAAAATCTAAATAATCAATTGGCGTGTTTTCGATCATCGTCGTATCGCGAGCAGGGTCCATACGCGTGGTAATTGCCCAGATCACGTCGTTCCAATCGCGTGCGTTTACATCATCATCGCAAACAATCACGAACTTGGTATACATGAATTGACGCAAGAAAGACCACACCCCCATCATCACGCGCTTGGCATGACCTGGATATTGTTTTTTCATCGTGACCACAGCCATACGGTATGAACAGCCTTCAGGTGGTAGGTAAAAATCTACAATTTCCGGGAATTGCTTTTGCAGAATTGGCACGAACACTTCGTTCAAAGCAACCCCGAGTACTGCTGGCTCATCTGGTGGACGGCCTGTGTAAGTGCTGTGATAAATTGGGTTTTCACGATGTGTAATGTGAGTCACCGTCATCACCGGAAACTCGTCTACTTCGTTATAGTAACCTGTGTGATCGCCATAAGGGCCTTCTGGTGCTGTTTCACCCTGCATAATATAACCTTCAAGCACGAACTCTGCGGTAGCAGGCACTTGTAGGTCATTTGAAACCGATTTAACAACTTCAGTTTTACTACCGCGTAGTAAACCAGCAAACGCATATTCGCTTAGGGTGTCTGGTACTGGTGTTACAGCGCCTAGGATTGTCGCAGGATCGGCACCTAATGCGACAGATACAGGGTAAGGTTCGCCTGGGTGCTCTTTACACCATTCACGAAAATCTAATGCACCACCGCGGTGCGATAGCCAACGCATGATAATTTTGTTTTTACCCAATAGCTGTTGACGGTAAATGCCTAAGTTTTGGCGCTTTTTATAAGGCCCTTTGGTAACCGTTAGACCCCATGTGATCAAGGGAGCAGCATCACCCGGCCAGCAATGTTGGATAGGCAGCTTAGTTAAGTCAACATCATCGCCTTCAAGTATAACTTGCTGACAAGGCGCTTTTTTTACTTCTTTAGCTGGCATATTCAGTACTTGTTTGAATACTGGGATTTGCCCTAGTGCCTCTTTAATGCCTTTAGGTGGCTCAGGTTCTTTTAGAAAAGCTAATAACTTACCCACTTCGCGCAGTTCACTAACATCATCTTGACCCATGCCCATTGCAACACGCTTAGGCGTACCAAAAAGGTTGGCAAGAACCGGAATAGTGTGGCCTTTAGGGTTTTCGAATAACAGAGCAGGGCCCTCGGCACGTAACGTGCGGTCGGCAATTTCGGTCATTTCAAGGTAAGGATCAATTTCTTGTTTGATCCGTTTTAATTCACCTTTTTGTTCTAATAACTCGATAAATTCGCGAAGATCTTTATATTTCATTATAGCCGCTTAAACGCTGAATAAACTGTCGCTATTATACTCAAAACCACTGATTAAGCTAATTTAGCCACGAAAGCTTTTGCTATTACTGAGTTAAGCTACATTGGTACTTTTTACCTTTTAAAATCAACATGGCTTCATCGCCTTTTGACCAAAACAGCACATTATCGGCACTGTATTTAACCCCTGAGCCGCTTACTTGGCGATTGAGTAAAAATTCACTTTCCTTAAATGTCAGTCTTGCTTCCTCATCATTGTATTCAACAATACTGGCGCTAAGCGTTTCATCGCACTGATAATTGCTCGGTGCACTTTGCTCAGCACACGCGCACAAGGTAACTAATGCGAGCCCTGAGAGAAGTGGTTTAATCATAGAAACACCTCTATTTTTGAATGAGCTATAAGCCTAACAAAGAAAAATTAACCGTTGGTGAAAATGGTAGGATAAGTTATGTTGATAGTGTATTTAATGGGCAAGGAACTACCATGGCAGGCACTAATTTACTAACCTTACTTGATGATATTACAACACTTTTAGACGATATTGCGACGATGAGTAAAGTCGCAACAAAAAAAACAGCAGGGGTGTTAGGTGATGACCTAGCTCTTAATGCTCAGCAAGTCACAGGGGTAACTGCCGATAGAGAGTTGCCTGTAGTTTGGGCTGTGGCAAAAGGCTCGTTTATTAACAAAGCCATCTTAGTGCCCGCAGCATTATTGATTAGTGTTTGGTTGCCTTGGTTAATTACTCCGCTGTTAATGGTTGGCGGGCTGTTTTTGTGCTTTGAAGGTGCAGAGAAAATTATCGAAAAGCTGTTTGGTCATGCTCAACAAGAAGATGAAACTCTGGCTGAACAACAAGACTTACAAGAATACGAAAAGCAAAAAGTGAAAGGGGCGATCCGCACTGATTTTATCCTCTCTGCAGAAATTATCGTGATAACGCTAGGCACGGTTGCTGGCGCAACACTGGTGAATCAAGCTTTAGTGCTCAGTGTAATCGCAATTATTATGACCATTGGCGTGTATGGGTTAGTTGCCGGGATTGTTAAACTTGATGATGCTGGTTTGTATTTACTGCAAAAAGCGCAGCAAAGTGGCGGTAAGTTTAAAGAGCTAGTAGGTAAGTTTTTACTTGCTGCAGCGCCTAAGTTAATGCGCTTTTTAGCCTTTGCAGGAACGGTTGCTATGTTTTTAGTTGGCGGAGGCATATTGGTACATGGCATCCCCGTTTTGCATCACGCCCAACAGGGTAGCGCTGAGTTTGTAACGGGTTTACTTGGTAAAACAGGTGAGCTGGCTACGCCGATTATATTTGATGGATTATTAGGCGTTGTAGCCGGAATTATCGTTGTGTTAGTAGTTGAGTTTGGGCATAAAATTCGTCGTTAGAAAGTATTAAATAGGCCCTTATTTGTTAGGTTTTTATAGTAAATACAGGGTCTTTGCTTTAACATTGTTCAGCTAAATATAACAATTAAATCGTTAAATGGAGTTAATCATGTCTCGATACCTCACTTTTATGCTGGGGCTAGCGTTATTTACGCTGTCATTTACCAGCTTCGCTAAATCTGCAAAATTATCTGTAGAAGATTTTAGTAAAGGTAATGACTTTAGTCGTGTAACCATCTCTCCTGATGGCAATTATGTCGCAGCTATTAAAAAGCACGAAGGTAAGAATTCACTCATCATTGTTGATACAACCAAGTTTGCAGTGACCCATGCGGTTGCTTTTCCGGGTAATGCACAGGTTGGCGAATACCATTGGGTTAACAATGAACGAGTTATTCTTGAAAAAGAGTATTTAAAAGGTTGGCAAAATACCCCTATTTATTATGGTGAGTTATTTGCCGTGAACGTCGATGGTAGCCGTGGCGCATACGTAATTGGTTATCATGGTGAACAGCAAACTGGTACTCGGTTAAAAAAGCAAACACCAGTTCAAGGAACGTCATACCTTTTAGATCCCTTACTTCATGATGATAAAAAAGTTTTGGTTGTCACTTACCCATGGACTGCAACCAATGAACCAACTACCGTTGTATATGAAGTCGATGTTTATCGCGGTCTGCGCACCCTAATTACGCGATCACCTGCACCTATGGGACGTTTTTTAACAGACCATGATGGCAATGTTCGTATCGCTGTATCAAGTGACGATTACCTCAATGCGACAATTCATGTGCGAGAGCCTGAAGGCGGTTTTTGGAAAGAGCTTGATTTAGAAGGTATTAATTACACCGATATCTCATTAAAGGCGTTTGATAAATCTGGTGAGTCTGTCTATGCCACTGCATCAAAAGGTGGAGAAGCAGAAAGCCTTATTAAAATTAACCTAAAAACCAAAGAAGTGACGAAAATCTTTCAAGATAAGCATGTTTCGCCGTCGCATATTTGGGTTGATGAAATCTCTAAAGAGTTATTTGCAATAGAAACTGAGGCTGACTACCCAAGCTATGCGTTTGTTGATAGCAATTCGCCTAAATCACAGCGTCTTAAAGATTTATTGGGCGCACTGCCAGGCAGTCAAGTACAGCTAGTCAGCAGTACAGAAGACGATTCAAAAAATATTATTTTCGCATCGAGCGATATCAACCCTGGGCAATATTATCTGTATGACGCAAAGAAGAATAAGTTAAGAGTGCTATTTTCTGCACGTGGTTGGATAAACCAAGATGATATGGCGCAAACCACACCACTGCGTTTTAAAAGCCGCGATGGTCTAACAATTCTTGCTTATTTAACTGTGCCAAATGGTAAAGCTGAGAAAAACTTACCTTTAGTTGTTATGCCACATGGTGGCCCAATTGCACGTGATAACTGGGGCTACGATCCAGAAGTACAAATGTTAGCCAATAAAGGTATGGCGGTATTAAAGGTTAACTTTCGAGGTTCGGAAGGGTTTGGTATGAACTTCCAAGAAGCTGGCTATCGCCAGTGGGGGCAAAATATTCAACACGATATTATTGATGGTGTGAAATTATTAATTAATGACGGCACAGTTGATAAAGATAATATTTGTATTATGGGAACCAGCTTCGGTGGTTACTCAGCACTACAAAGCGCGATTATCGAGCCGGATATGTTCAAATGCGCAATTGGCCTGATGGGGGTTTACGACTTGCCTCTTATGTATGAAGAAGGTGACACGCAAGCCCGAAGCTATGGTATTAATTACCTTAAAACAGTGATTGGTACTGATGAGGCAGAACTAAAAGCATTCTCGCCTGCTTATAATGTCGATAAGCTAAAAGCACCTGTGCTTATTGTGCATGGTGGTGAAGACGAACGAGCTCCAATTGAGCAAGCAGAATCATTAGAAGCAGCGTTGAAAAAAGCTAAGCACCCATATGAAATCACTATTCTAGATGATGAAGGCCACGGTTTTTATAAAGAAGAGCACCGAACTCTTTACTATAAAAAAGTATTGGCTTTCTTAGATGATCATTTAAAGCTTTAAAAGAAAAGTGCCGGCGAGCAAGCTCGCCGGCAAGGATTTAGCACGGGAACGTAAGCGTGCTAGTGTGCAAGGTCTTCCTTCAAGTTATACAAACTCAAAAGATGATTCTTTCATCAGGCTGCGTAATCTCAAAAGCAGAGCAGAGAGAGTAACTCGGCTTTAAAAGAGTATAAATACTACGCCACTACAAAAATGTTATAACATAACAAATTCAAAGTAAATAGTGAGAACCATATAATTTGGCTGGTTTCTTATGTGTGATATTTATGGGTAATAGATTATTGAGTATTCAATTTACTACAATCGTAGCTCAAGCATAGCTCTGCGAGCTCAATCTTTGCTTTAGGATTCCCTTGTAAGGTAGCTTTGTTGAGCCAGTAAGCTGCTTTTTCGTTATTCACTTCTGTCCCTTGGCCATCACGATACATCTGACCCAAATTTAACTGCCCCCATGCATAACCATCTTCCGCAGACAGAGTAAAACTTTTCAACGCTTCCTCGTATAAGCCATCTTTGAAGTAAGTAATCCCTTCCTGATTATGTTTATCGAGCTTAACGCCCGTATATAAAGGCTTAGGTCTAGGGGGGTGCATAACAAAACCACCAAATAAACTATAAAGCTCAGGTCGCATAATTTTATAAATGCTGCCTTCATCATAAAGCTGCTTTATTTGTGACTTACTGAAAGTCAGGGTTTTACTAGAAAAGTAATCATCTTGAACTAGCATGCTGGTACGCATGGCAATTTCGATGTCTTTATTGTATTTGTAAGTGTAGTTAGCAACTCTAAAAGTCATGTCCTTGTCATCGAATTCAACGAGCTGAGCTACTTTTAAGTTGTTTATACGCTTTGGTTTGCCAGTAAATTTATCTGAATAGACAAAATAGGTATCAAATAACTTTGGCTCGTTTAAGTAATTTTGCTCATTTTCAGTTTGTTCATTCGCACCGATTAATGCATTTGTTAATAGGTAAACGATAATGAATAGACCAATAAAGTATTTTATGAACGACGCTAACTCTAAGACGGGCAATGAATACCAAGGTGCAGGAGTAACATAGCCACAGTCATCACATTGTCTTTGATAATTAATAGAAAGTGGCATGATTGGCAAAATAGTAAAGCGCAAAACTTTACTGTGATTGCTTAAAGAATAATGTTCACTATGACAGTGAGGGCACGTTTTTTGTTTTTTATAGAAAACATCAGCTGCAGCGGTATTAAATAGAAGCATAGTTTCTTCCTGAAGGTTGCTATCAATAAACTAGAACAAATGCAGAGAGTTAGAAAGCAGCAAACTGTAAGCAAATATGAATTAAATATGCTGAACAGTGTTTTCGTTTAGAGAAACAGCACATTCTCTGCTATGATCCACAGCATCTTCGAGGATGTCCCTCAATTATCAAGTTTGGAATATTACTGTGACTGCTACTGCTTTTTCATCTTTGGCTTTGCCGCGAGAGTTAACCGATAACTTATCAACTTTAGGTTATACGCAAATGACGCCAGTGCAAGCGCAAAGTTTGCCAGTGATCTTGCAAGGCAAAGATATTATTGCCCAAGCCAAAACGGGGTCGGGTAAAACGGCTGCATTTAGTTTAGGTGTGCTGGCTAAGTTAAATGTGAAACGCTTTCGTATTCAGTCTCTCATTTTATGTCCAACCCGAGAGTTAGCAGAGCAGGTAGCTGAAGAAGTTCGTAAGCTTGCCCGTGGTATTCATAACATTAAAGTTTTAACTTTATGTGGTGGTGTCTCTATTGGTCCACAAATTGGCTCATTAGAGCATGGTGCGCATATTATCGTTGGTACTCCAGGTCGTGTTGATGACCATATTCGCAAAGGCACATTGCGTTTAGATGATGTCGAGACCCTAGTGTTAGATGAAGCTGATCAAATGCTAGATATGGGCTTCCAAGATACCCTTGATGCTATTGTTGAGTGCATTCCTAACCAACGCCAAACATTATTGTTTAGTGCGACTTATCCAAAATCAATTGCTGCGATAGCTGAGCGAGTGCTTAGCAACCCAGAAATGATTAAGGTAGAAGAAGAGCAAACAAAAAGCACAATCAAGCAATACTTTTACAAGCTAGATAATAATAAACAGCGCTTTAACACATTGAAGCTGTTGTTGTTGAAGTTCCAACCAGAAAGCTGTGTGGTTTTTTGTAACACCAAGGTTGAAACACAACAGATTTGTGATGACCTTTACGCTGAAGGGTTTAGTGCTGTTGCCTTGCACGGTGATTTAGATCAACGTGAACGTGAGCGTACTTTAATTCGCTTTGCTAATAAAAGCGCCTGTATTCTTGTTGCAACGGATGTTGCCGCGCGTGGCTTAGATATCAACGATATGGACATGGTAGTGAATTACCACCTAGCGCATGACCCACAAACCCATGTACACCGTGTTGGCCGTACTGGTCGAGCAAGTAAAAAGGGTATTGCATGTTCTATTTATGGTGAAGCTGAGCAATTTAAAGTGGCACAAATTGGCGACCACTACGAGCGTGATTTTGACCCTGAACCAATTCCGCCATTTAGCTTGCTAGAAAAGCCCGCTTATAAGCCAACCATGGCAACTATTATGATTGATGCAGGCAAGAAGCAAAAAATTCGTGCCGGTGATATTTTAGGAGCATTAACAGGTAAAGAGGGAATTGCCGGTCATCAGGTAGGTAAAATTAACGTACTTGATAATGTTGCCTTTATTGCTGTTGAGCGAGCTGCTGCAAAACCTGCGTTACGTAAATTGACTGAAGGTAATATTAAAAAACGCAAGATCCGTGCGCGACGTTTGAGCAGGTAAATTGTTGAGTTATGAGCAGCTTACTTTAAGTTGCTCATATTCGAGTTGTATTTTCTTAAACTCAGTTGCACAGCCTTGGCGATCAGGGTGATGTTTTAATGCCAGTTGTCGCCAACGTTTTTGTAACTGTTTTTCTGAAAAATCAGTAGGTAGCTGCCATGCCTTTAGTAATTGTAATAGCTGCTGCTGAGGTAATGAGTGAATGCCCTTGTTTGGGCTAAATGACGAAAAACGCTGCCAAAAATCACTTAACAACGCATCTATTTCATCGCTCGTTGTATCAAAGTTTTGCCAATCTAAATAGTAATCCCGTAGTGGATCATGACTTTCTAATGCGTTACCCGTTTGCTTACTAACAAGTTCAATGTGAAGTGACGCAATCTGTAGATGTTGCTCAGGTGCAAGTTGTGCTTGTAGTTGATAAAGACCATTCATAACTAAAAAGTTGCGTTTAAACAGATCTTTTTGTGGGTCATTATCTAATTGCTTTATTTTTCCTGATTCACTAAGTGCGCTGGCAAGCGTATGAACCTTCCAAATAGGCTGTTCCAAAAGAAGGTAAAAAATCTCATCAATCAGTGGGTTAACCATTGTTCGCAAGCCTATCTTTAGTGTAATCTACAGTGGTATACGCTATCACAGCTGCTTTTTTGAAACTACGCTAATGTTTTTAGATACTAGGGAATGCATTTAGCCGAGCTTAAATAACTTCATTTTCAGGCTAAGTTGATTTTAAGGGATTTCGCCATATGTTCACATCACTGCGTGTAAGCTTGTTCACTGCTTTATTGTTCAGCTGTAGTTTGTTTGTTTCGCAGTCTAGCTTTGCATCCACTTCGCTGATAGAGCAATTTAGCCAATCCGAGCAATGGCAAGAAAAGCAACAGCTTGCCAAAAAGCTGCTTAATCAAAGTACGACAAATCAAGAACTAAGCCTCGATATATACATGCAGCTTGCCGACTTTGCTTTAGATAAAGGTAATTTCTCTGCGGCGGTAAAAAACTACCAATTGGCAGAGCAAGTAACTAGTTTTACAGCAACGCCAAATCGCTATTTTCGTAGCCTAAAAATGCAAGGCGTCACTTATTATTATCAAGGCTTGATGCAACAAGCGGTGCTTGCTTATAGCAAGGCATTAAGCGTTGCAGAAAAACTACCAGAGCCAATTGCCGAAGCAAACTTACTCAGTAATATTGGCCTTGCTTACTTTGACATGTTCAATATGGATCAAGCACTTAAATATTACAAAGAAGCGAAAGAAATTTATGAAGAGCATGGTAGCGAGCAAGATAAAGCCGATATTTTACACAATATAGCGGGTATTTATATTCGTTTGTCGAGCTATGATATTGCGCTTGATATGTATCGAGAAACGCTAGAGATTTTCCAAAAATTAGGTGATGAAGATGGCGTTGCTCAGTCGTATGGCAATATGGGAGTGGCTTACTCAGAGCTTGGCCAGTATCAACTTTCTTTACACTACTATCAGCGTGCCTTGCGCTACTACCAAGAAACGAATAACGCTTACTTTCTCTCTTCACGCCACGCTAATATTGCTAATGTGTATCTGCGCACCGGTGATTTATAGCTTGCCTTAAGTCATGCAGAAAAAGCCGTTGAGTTTGCAAAAAGAATTGATAATAAAACATTAGAGCTAGCTGGCTTATTGTCGCAAGCAAAAATTGAGTTATTACAAGGAAAGCTCACTGAAGCTGAGGCCACTCTGACTACCTCAGTTTTTATGGCTAAACAATATAAAGATGATTTGAGAGTACAAGACGGCGCCGGAATGATGGCCCTAATTAAGTCAGGTAAGGGTGACTATGCAGCAGCCGTTGCTAGTTTTGATGAGTTTGTTCGCGCTTTCAAAAGCGAGCAAAGCCTAAAATTATTAAAGTCTATGGGTGAGCTGCAAAGCCAAATCCAAGCAAGTCAGCTTAATCAAGAAATTGTTGAATTAAAGCAGCTACAGAATGTGCAAGAGCTCGAAATGTCTAAACAACGTCAGTTGGGCATTATGCTATTTATCTTGTTTGTGATGATAGTGGTGACGGGTATTACTATTTATCGTCGTAACATTGAAAAAGGGGCAAAAGAGCAACTTTCGTTAATGGTTGCTAAACGCACCAAAGAGCTTGAAGAAACCGCAGAACAATTACGCAGCGCTAATGAAATTAAAAGTCAGTTTTTAGCAAATATTAGCCATGAAATTCGTACACCTTTAACAGCAATCCTAGGCCAAACCGATAATTTGATGAATGGTTATTATAAACCAGAGCAGTTAAACGATGAGCTGGCTGTTATTCAAAAACAAAGCGATCACTTAAAAGAGCTGATTAATGACGTACTTGATATCAGTAAAATCGAAGCTAACAAGCTAGAGTTAAGCCTAAAAGAGGGGGATTTAGTTCGATTACTTACTGATGTTCATTCTATGCTTAGTGGTCAAGCCAAAGATAAAGGGCTGAACTTTTCATTTCATAATGAGCTTGGCGAACAGTTTTACAGTCAGCTCGACTTTACCCGCATTAAACAGATTCTTATCAACCTATGTGCCAATGCAATTAAGTTCACTAATCAAGGTGAAGTGGAGTTAAAAGTCTATAAAGTAGAGCAAGGCGTATGGTTTCGTGTAACTGACACCGGTATTGGTATGAACGCTGAGCAGCTTAAGCAAATCTTTGAATGTTTTAGGCAAGGCGACAATAGCATCAGCCGTCGCTTTGGGGGCACCGGGCTTGGTTTAAGCCTATCGCAACAGCTTGCGATGATGATGGGTGGCTATATCAGTGTTGAAAGTGAGCTAAATAAAGGCAGCATATTTTCGTTTTACTTGCCGTGCAAAGAGCGTACTCCAAGCACGGAAACAGTTGAGCTTGCAAAGTATGTCCAGCCAGCAACAAAAGGCCTATCAGGTAAAGTGTTACTTGCCGAAGACCACCCAGATAACCGCCGTTTAATTTCTCGTTATTTAGAGTCGATGGGCCTTGAGGTGATTGCGGTTGAAAATGGTGAGCAAGCTGTTGAGCATTGTCTCAAGGAATTCCCTGATGTGGTGCTGCTGGATATTCAAATGCCAGTATTGGATGGCTTACAGGCGCTCAAGCTATTACAAGAATGTGGCTTTACCCAGCCTGTGTATGCATTAACGGCTAATGCAATTAGCCATGAAATCGACAGTTACCTTGAAGCTGGTTTTACAGGTTACCTTGCCAAACCAATTGATAAAAAAGTGTTTTACACGCAACTTGCGAAGCATTGCAAAAAAGACAGCACCACAACTAAATCCCAGCATGATATGAGTGACTTAGTGGCAAGCTTTATCAATAGCTTTGAGCATGAAAGCGCATTGATACAACAGCACTTTGCAGCTCATGAATTGTTTAACTTACAGCAGGATGCTCACCGTATAGGTGGTGCAGCTAAAATGTTTGAGTTAGATGATGTCGCGATGAGTGCCATGGCACTTGAGTCGGCATTAAAGCAAGATAAGCTTACTGACTTAACAAGCTTAGTTGCTCAGCTGCTTGAGCAACTGCATAACGCATCGGTTGATCAAAACAGTTCTATATCACCGTCTTGAATTTGCTCAACTTCTTGAGTCATTTCGAACCTAGAGCGATCAACACGCTGTTCTTGATTGGTTTCTGGGTGAGTGATCAGAAACATTGATAGTTTTTCATCTAAAGAGTGTGCAAGGCGCACCAAGTCTTTGCTCGATACAGCTTGTATTTGTGAGCTTGAAAGTGCATCAGAGTTAAGTTCAACCATAGCATCTATACTGGTTTGTGCTTCATCTGACATTTGACTTTGCATCGCTACTTGCTCATGAACGCTTTCAGAAAACGCATTAATTTCAAGCATCGCTTGTTCAATTTTATTGGTTTCTTTAGTTGATGCTTCAGAGAGCTTTACCGTGCGCTCGGTTTCTTTAAGTGCAGTTTGCATTAGTGAATTTGCTTGTTCAGTACTATGCTGAATTTTAGAAACCATCTCACGCACTTCTTGTGTCGATTGACTAGTACGGGCAGCTAGGTTTCGTACTTCATCAGCGACCACGGCAAAGCCTCGACCTTGTTCACCCGCTCGAGCTGCTTCAATTGCAGCATTTAGCGCAAGTAAGTTAGTCTGCTCGGCAATACTATTGATAACGTCAATAACTGAGCCAATCGCATCACTGTCTTGCTTAAGTAAAATAATCTGCTCACTGGTAAGATTGATATTATCGGCAAGCTTGATAAGACTTGCTTGGCTTTTATCTGTGTCTAAGCGGGTTTGTTGTACTGATCTAGTGGCATCTGATACTGAGCTTAATATTTGTTCAAGACTTCTATCCAGCTCTTTAGATACTTCAATCATTCGATTAATCGTATTTGCTAAATCAATACCGTGGGCATCTTGTATCGTGGCTTTTTGAGTCATTGACGCATAAGTGTCACGCAGTGCATCAGCCATAGGTAACAAGCGGGCCGATGATGCATATATTTCGCCAAGCATATGCTCAGCCATTGTCAAACCTGCGTTAAGTGCATGACACGCATTTGGCAGCTTGCTATCGTTTTCGTCAAAGCGAAAAGTAAAATCGATACCCCTTTCAGAAGCCGTCTGTGTTACAAAGTAGCTTAAATAGTCTTGTTGCTTTTGATCTTTTGTATAAACAAAAGCAATCAAAGCAAGCCATGGAATGATTACAACAAGTGTAAGCACAGCCATAGCAGCAGTAGAAAAATCAAATACGGCAAAACTAGCAATACAACTAAGTAAGCTTACTATAAATAGAGCTACAGCTACTTTAATGCGAGTCATTGAGGGATCCTTACCTTTTAACCCTATAATGTATAGAACAAATTTCTATTAATTACCAATAAACTTATTCTCTTAAAGTATAACTTTTAAGGTGTTATGTCCTTAGTTTTACGCAAAAAAAATGCCTGTATTAAACAGGCATTTTTAAAAACTAGTAATCGTTACTGACGTTTCATCGAGTCAAAGAATTCATCATTGGTTTTGCTCATTGAAAGCTTATCAATTAAGAATTCCATCGCGTCAATTTCTGACATCTCATGAACGATTTTACGTAAGATCCACATTTTTTGAAGTTCATCAGGTTTAGTGAGTAACTCTTCGCGACGTGTACCAGAGCGGTTAAAGTCAATCGCAGGGAATACACGCTTTTCAGCAATCTTACGATTTAAGTGTAATTCCATGTTACCTGTACCTTTGAACTCTTCGTAGATAACTTCGTCCATCTTCGAACCCGTATCGATTAGGGCTGTTGCGATAATTGTTAAGCTACCGCCTTCTTCTACGTTACGAGCTGCACCAAAGAAACGTTTTGGTTTGTGTAATGCGTTCGCATCAACACCACCAGTTAATACCTTACCTGATGAAGGGATAACGGTATTGTAAGCACGAGCAAGACGCGTGATTGAATCAAGTAAGATAACCACATCTTTTTTGTGCTCAACAAGGCGCTTCGCTTTTTCAATTACCATTTCAGCAACTTGAACGTGACGGCTTGCTGGCTCATCAAACGTTGATGCTATTACTTCACCTTTAACAAGACGCTGCATCTCTGTTACTTCTTCTGGACGCTCGTCGATAAGAAGCACCATAAGCTCACAATCAGGTTGGTTGTAGCTGATTGATTGCGCAATGTTTTGCAGTAGCATCGTTTTACCCGCTTTTGGCGGAGCAACGATAAGCGCACGTTGGCCTTTACCAATTGGAGAGGCTAAATCAAGTACACGTGCTGTAATGTCTTCAGTACTACCGTTACCACGCTCCATACGTAAACGTTCGTTTGCGTGTAGTGGGGTAAGGTTTTCAAACAGAATTTTTGTGCGAGAGTTTTCAGGTTTGTCGAAGTTTACTTCATTTACTTTTAATAGTGCGAAGTAACGTTCACCGTCTTTAGGTGGACGAATAAGACCTGAAATAGAGTCACCAGTACGCATGCTGAATCGACGGATTTGACTCGGTGATACATAAATATCATCTGGGCCGGCTAAGTAAGATGCTTCTGATGATCTTAAGAAACCAAAACCATCTTGTAAGATCTCTAGTACACCGCCGCCATAGATGTTTTCACCGCTTTTAGCGTGCGCTTTAAGGATGGCGAAAATAATGTCTTGTTTTCTTAAACGGGCTACGTTTTCGAGCCCCATGGACTCAGCTAAGTTTACAAGCTCTTTGATAGACTTGTCTTTTAATTCGCGTAAATGCATATTGGTGGGTTCTTTATTACAATTGTCATACTCAAAATCATCGTTTGATACATGAGTGAGGTTTGTTGGTATAACTAAGGATTAGTTGGCTTTATAAACTAGCAGGTCACTAGCAAGGCGTCCAGTCTTTAAACAAAATAAAGCTAAAAAAAGGGCAAAAAGCCCTTTTTCTATATTTTCATTAGATGTTGTTTTCTAAAAACTCTACTAATTGAGTTTTAGAAAGTGCACCAACTTTAGTTGCTGCAACTTGACCATCTTTGAAAAGAAGTAATGTAGGGATACCACGGATACCGAACTTTGGTGGTGTGCCTGCATTTTGGTCGATGTTAAGTTTACCAACGGTAACTCGGCCATCAAACTCGCCAGCTACTTCGTCAAGAATAGGGGCGATCATTTTACAAGGTCCGCACCATTCAGCCCAAAAATCAACAAGTACAGGTTTGTCTGATTGTAGTACGTCAGCTTCAAAGCTATCGTCAGTTAATTGAATAATTTTCTCGCTCATTGCGATCTCCGATTAGTTAGGCGAAATATTTAATGCGTATTTAAACACTCTTGTTTCTTATTGCAAGTTTAAACGTTATGCTTAAACGCTATGACTAAGACACATTTGACCGATAAAAAGTTTTCAGACTTTGCTATCGCACCGGAAGTGGTTGCCGGTTTAACCGAAAATGGGTTTGAATATTGCACACCCATTCAAGCTAAATGCCTACCTTTTATTTGTGAAGGCCGCGATATTGCGGGCCAAGCGCAAACAGGTACAGGCAAAACGTTGGCGTTTTTAACTGCCACGTGCCATCGGTTATTACAATCTAGCAAAGCATCTAGTAAACATCCAAGAGCCCTGATCATGGCCCCAACAAGGGAGCTGGCGATTCAGATACACAAAGATGCAAAAATTTTAGCGCCACACTGTAATCTTAACTTAGGATTAGTATATGGTGGCGAAGATTACGAAAAACAACGTGCACAACTAGAAAAAGGCGTTGATATTTTAATTGGCACTACTGGACGCCTAATCGATTTATATAAACAGGGCTGTTATACCCTCAATGAAATCGAGGTTGTAGTGCTTGATGAAGCGGATCGTATGTTCGATTTAGGCTTCATAAAAGATATTCGTTATATGTTTAGACGTATGCCAGAAACGTCTGAGAGACTAAATCTATTATTCTCTGCAACCTTGTCTTATCGCGTGCAGGAATTAGCGTTTGAACATATGACTAACCCTGAGCATGTACAAGTCGAGCCTGATGTAAAAACAGGTAAGCGTATTCAAGAAGAGCTATTCCATCCATCACAAGATGACAAAATTAAGTTACTGTTAACTTTGATTGAAGAAGAATGGCCAGATAAAGCGATTGTGTTTGCAAATACGAAACACAGTTGTGAGAATGTTTATGCATGGATGAAAGCCGATGGTCACCGAGTTGGATTATTAACCGGTGATGTAAACCAGAAAAAGCGTCAATCAATTTTGGCTCAATTTACCAAAGGCGATTTAGACTTTTTAGTAGCAACAGACGTTGCAGCGCGAGGTTTGCATATCCCAGAAGTAAGTCATGTATTTAATTTTGATTTGCCAGATGATTGTGAAGACTATGTACACCGTATTGGTCGTACCGGACGTGCTGGTGCATCAGGACACGCTATTAGCTTTGCCTGTGAACAGTATGCCTATAATCTCCACGAAATTGAGCAATATATAGAACACAGCATTCCATTATCACATTATGATAAAAGTGCATTGCTTGATGATTTAACTAAGCCTACTATTCAGAAAAAGCGGAACTATTCTACAGGCCCACGTAGTCGTAACAACAACGGACGTCGACCAAATAATAGTTACCAGAAATCACGGTCGTAATAAACGACCGCTATTGAAGACTTAGTAGTAACTAGAGGTTTTTGAACGGTGGGGCAACTTCAACCGCAAAAAAATGTGTATGCAGTAATCGACTTAGGATCAAATAGCTTTCACATGCTGATCGCTAAATCGATTGCTGGCGGTCTACAAACGATCGGTCGAGTCAAACGTAAAGTAAGGCTTGCTGCAGGGCTTGATGAAAACAATGTCCTCAGCACTGAAGCCATGCAACGAGGCTGGGAATGCCTAGCCCTGTTTGCTGAGCGTCTGCAAGACATACCAAAGAAAAACATCACAATAGTTGCGACCGCAACTTTACGTCTTGCTACTAATGCTGATGTATTCAAGCATAAAGCTGAACAGATCCTTGGTCATAAAATCAATGTCATCAGCGGTGAGCTAGAAGCTAAGACAATTTATAAAGGTGTGGCGCATACCTCAGCTTGCAGCGGTAAACAACTAGTGATCGATATTGGCGGAGCCAGTACCGAGGTTGTTATCGGTCAGGGTTTTGATGCACTGCATTATAAAAGTCTGCATATGGGCTGTGTTACCTTCCTAGAACGCTACTTCAAAGATCAAAAGCTCAGTAACGAAAACTTTGCTGCTGCAATTAAAGCTGCAAGTGAAGTGGTTACAGAAATTGTCGATGAATACCAAGCAACCGGATGGCAAATTGCGAGCGGCGCGTCAGGTACAGTGCAAGCGATTCAAGAAATCATGGTTGCACAAAATCAAGATGAGCTTTTAACGCTTGATAAACTTCTCGCTATTAAAGAGCAATCAGTGCAATTTGAAACAATTGCTGATCTTGAGCTTCCAGGCTTGAGCGAAGAGCGCCGTCTAGTGTTTGTTTCTGGCCTCGCTATATTGATCGCCTTATTTGAATCGTTAGATATAAAACAAATGGGTCTTGCGCGCGGTGCATTGCGTGAAGGCGTTTTATACAGCATGGTGCCAGAGCTTCATAACCATGACATCCGCAAGCGTACTGTTGATGGTTTAATGAATCGTTATCATGTAGATCAAAAACAGGCTTGTCGTGTTGCGCAACTAGCAGAGCAATTGGCTAAAAGCGTCATGGGGCAATGGCAGTCGATCGATGATAACGCAATCGCATTATTAAGAACGGTTGCAAAACTGCATGAGATTGGCTTACTGATCGAGTATAAGCTTTATCATAAGCACACGGCTTACATTATAGAAAACACAGATATGCCAGGGTTCTCGCAATCTGAGCATAAACTGATCACAGCTGTTGCTAGTGAACATCGTGCTGATCTTGTTAAAAACAGCTTTGCTCACTTAGGCTGTCATCAAGTACTCGCAGAATGTTTAACAAGAGTTGTGCGGATCGCCGTGATCTTATCAATGCGTCGCCAAGATGATGTACTACCAGCGATTGATCTCAGTGTAAATGAAAACACCCTCGCACTGACATTTGATGGTGATTGGTTAAAATATCACCCATTAATGGCCAGTGAGCTGCAACTAGAGTCCAAGCTACAAGCAAAAGTAGGTTGGAAGCTCATAGTAAAATAACGTTAAAAGGCCCTTCAGGGCCTTTTTTAGTGCTATTTTTACCCGTTTCGTTCGTATTTTGCGCGAACAGTCATTTTTTTCATAAAAACTTCAAAAAACAGTTGATCTCAATTCGGATCTCCCTATAATGCGCATCCACCGACACGGCGGACTGCTTACAA
>NZ_JABVXF010000159.1 GCF_013349995.1 Pseudoalteromonas sp. 0303 | reverse complement strand
CCGGCGGCCATGGTGCACATCCTATTTGTGGGCCGCTTTGCTTGGGGCGATGAAAGTCGGAGAAGGGATCACCCGTTTTTGTCCGATGACCGCCCTGTTTGACAATATGCAGCGCCGGCAGCTGTTTGAAGAGGAAAAGGAAGCGGTCGTCAATCCGACATGAGGGAGGACATCCGTCCGACGTTGCGCACCGCTTTTGCCGATGTCTTCCATTCCACCGTCATTCGGCAACATTTTTCGCATCGTGAGCGATACGTGTTGCTATGTATCGAAACGGCCAATGAAGAGTGCCAACTGTCAACGAAAGAGAAGAAAGCAAAATGATCTGCGGCTTGGCATTGTGGACTAGCCAAACATCATCAAAAAAGGTGTCCCATACTTGGGACACCTTCGACTACAAAGGAGTGA
>NZ_JABVXF010000158.1 GCF_013349995.1 Pseudoalteromonas sp. 0303 | reverse complement strand
CTTAATTGCACGATCACCATATTTCGTAAAATATCTGTTTTCACAGAGAGTGGACCGCGGCCTAAATATTCTTTTTCCCATTGGGTGAGCGCGCGACTAATTTGATCTTCTAGTTCTCCTTTTGTTTTCACGTTGATCCCCCTTTAGAAACAAAAAACGGCATGCCTCACGTATAGATGAAGTGAAACATACCGATGTATTTTTAGCTTAACTCGCCTCAATGTTAACCCTTTCGTTTTCGCCATGTGGCCATGTCGAAAACGCTATGGCAAAACAATAAAACGAGCTTGCTATCAATCGTTCGGTGCAACAATTTGTTTTTTATTTTATAAAGGTTTGAAAGTTATGTCAAGGGAAAAGATTGATGTCATACATGTATATGCCATGGTACAATAAAGGGAAAGGGTAGAG
>NZ_JABVXF010000157.1 GCF_013349995.1 Pseudoalteromonas sp. 0303 | reverse complement strand
GCCCATGTTGATGTGCACCGCTATTCGCTAAATGAAGACGATATATTCCTTGAGATTATTAATTGTGATGCAATTTGTCACAGTTTTGCTTTCAAACGTTTAAACACTCTAAAGCAGGCTGAATCATCATGGCAGCATTATTTTTTAACCAATAAATATAATTCAGCCTCTGAGCTTGAATCAGATTTATTGCAGCTTTGGCAAACTGAATTACCATTAATTGCACCTTTATATATCAACAAAGATGAAGTCATCAAAGAAGCAACTGCATTTAGAAATGTGGCAATTAACTGTGCTCCATACAGCGTTGCTAATGATGACTTTGAAACGCTAGCCGGTTGGCTTGTAAGCCGCGCGAGTCAGAATGACCAATAGCATCCATTCACTCGGTATCACACACCGACTACTTAAA
>NZ_JABVXF010000156.1 GCF_013349995.1 Pseudoalteromonas sp. 0303 | reverse complement strand
TTTTTACAAAATTTTTATAAATATTTATACATTTATCATGAACAGTCAAAAACCCCCTTGAAAGAGAGGGGGGATATGTGTTATTGCTTGACAATTGTCGCACAACGTGGACATAGCTCTGGGTGGTCTGCATCTTCGCCGACTGTCGGTGTAACGACCCAGCAACGTGCGCACGTTTTTCCTTCCGCTTGTTTGACGACAATCGCTGTTTTCGTAAATGTTTGCGCCTCGCTCGGTGCATCAGCAAACGTTCCACCAATCGAAAACGCGGAAACGATTAATAGCTGTTTCATATCTTCTTCAATTGAATCGATGAGCGCTTTCGTGTCGTCAGTCGGATATAAAATGACGTGCGCCGTTAGCGACTTACCGATTAGTTTTTCATTGCGTGCCACTTCTAGCGCTTTTAATACT
>NZ_JABVXF010000155.1 GCF_013349995.1 Pseudoalteromonas sp. 0303 | reverse complement strand
CAAAATATTTCTGAAGATTTATATGAAGCTGCAAGTATAGATGGTGCTAGCAGGGTAAGGCAATTTTTTCCAATTACCATTCCACAACTAAAGCCAGTCATTCTATTTACAGCAATTTTGTCAACGATTGGGACACTCCAATTATTTGATGAACCATATACGTTGACAAAAGGTGGACCGAGCGATGAGACGTTAACGATAGGAATGTATTTATATCAAACAGGTTTTCGTTATTTTGACTTTGGATACGCCTCAACCATCGCATATGTCATTGTCGTTTTAATTGCTATTTTGAGCTTTATTCAGTTTAAAGTATCGGGGGATGAGCGATGAAAAAAATAGGTTTATACGTGACGCTGACCATTGGGGCGCTCATTTCGTTATTTCCGTTTTATTGGGCGTTTATCGGTGCGACGAATG
>NZ_JABVXF010000154.1 GCF_013349995.1 Pseudoalteromonas sp. 0303 | reverse complement strand
CCACGGAATCCCCATCGTCAATACAACAGTAAAAGCAAAGAAAGCATTTAATCCCATACCCGGCGCAAGTGCAATTGGATAGCGTGCAATTAATCCCATGAGTAAAGATCCAACAGCTGCTGCAATCGCCGTCGCCGTAAATACTGCCCCTTGATCCATTCTCATTTCATTTGGCAAATCTGGTACAGCACTTAACGATAAAACAGCTGGATTAACAAATAAAATATAAGCCATCGATAAAAACGTCGTTAAGCCCGCGATGATCTCTCTTTTGTAATTCGTGCCGAGCTCATCGAATTGAAAATACTTCTTAATCACTTTAAGTCCCTCCATATGTTGTAGTAAAAAGAAAAACGCTTCTAGCAAACTACCAGAAGCGTGACTATGATGCATAATGCACAGAACATAGAGAGGAATCAAGC
>NZ_JABVXF010000153.1 GCF_013349995.1 Pseudoalteromonas sp. 0303 | reverse complement strand
TAGTTACACTTTTTCCAAGAAGTAGGATCCATTAAGTCCGAACCTTTTTCAGCCGTCAACAGCCCTATAACATATGTTTCATCTATTAATGATCCAGAATATGTTAAAAATAACCTATTGTCCCTAATTAGAGCGAATGGTCCTTCAACCACAAAGACATTGTTATTTTCCCACCCATACTCAGGTTTAGTAAGTACTGTCGGATCGCAAACTAATTTCCAAGGTTCATTTGGATCAATTTTTGCAATATAGAGCCACGCTCCAAGATCCTGTGGTATAAACTCCCTCTGAGACCAGACTACATAGTACTCCCCATTCCAGGGAATTACGGTCATATCTAAAGATATTGTCCTTCCCGCTTCGCATAAATATGTGCCATCTTTCTTTAAAACACGATATGGCCTTGACCAATCATTTGCACAAGT
>NZ_JABVXF010000152.1 GCF_013349995.1 Pseudoalteromonas sp. 0303 | reverse complement strand
GGTAGGAGTAGATCGCGGCGTTTTAGCGTTGCTTGATGCGGGAATCATGCCAAAGCGAGCATTTGGCGATTTTGACTCAATTGATGAACAAGAGTTACAACAATTGAAAAACAAATTACCTCACATCGACATATGGCCAGCGGAAAAAGATCAAACCGACACAGACATTGCGCTCGATTGGGCGCTGGAACAAAAGGCAACGAAAATTCGTTTGTTTGGGGTGACCGGCGGACGACTTGACCATTTATTCGGGAACGTACAGCTTTTGTTTAAAGGAAAAGATGGACAAATTGAATTAATTGATCGCCAAAACGTCGTTACGCTTTATCGAAGCGGCGAACATACGGTTAAAAACGAGGGGAATTATTCGTATATTTCCCTTATCCCAATGACCCCGATTCGCGCTTTAACGCTTCGCGGATTTAAA
>NZ_JABVXF010000151.1 GCF_013349995.1 Pseudoalteromonas sp. 0303 | reverse complement strand
GTTCGACCGATACGATGAACATAGCTTTCTGGATCTTGTGGAATATCAAAATTGTATACGTGTGTGACACCAGAAATATCTAAACCACGCGCTGCTACATCTGTTGCGACTAAAATATCGATGGAACCTTCCTTAAACTTACGCAATACAGATAAGCGTTTCGCTTGGCTTAAGTCGCCATGAATGCCTTCTGCCGCATAGCCACGCAAGTTGAGTGCTTCCGCTAGCTCATCGACGCGACGTTTCGTTCTTCCGAAAACGATTGCTAATTCAGGCGATTGAATATCTAATAAGCGCGTTAACGTATCAAACTTCTTCTTTTCTTGAATTTCAATATAATATTGTTCAATATTTGGAACAGTCATTTCTTTCGCTTTCACACGAACGAGTTCCGGATTATTCATAAATCGTTCAGCGATGCGGCGAATCG
>NZ_JABVXF010000150.1 GCF_013349995.1 Pseudoalteromonas sp. 0303 | reverse complement strand
CAGAGTCGGTTTTTTTATCAAATATATACGTACAAATAAAAATTGATATAATGGGTGTAGGCTATTTAATATGTTCAGGTAGCGTCAATATGTTAACGAGGTGAGCGTTATGAAAGAAAAAAGTATGCCAAAATATTTGCAATTAAAACAAGAAATTTTAGCTTGGATTCAATCAGGGAAGCTAAGCCCTAATGAAAAAATACCGACAGAACATGAAATTGCGAACCAGTTTCAACTAAGCCGACACACGGTTAGACAAGCATTAGGTGAATTAGAAAATGAAGGATGGTTATATAAAATTCAAGGGAGTGGGACGTTCGTTTCTAAGCCCAATTCAATAGGAAAACAAGAAGTGAAAACAGTGGCGATTTTAACGACATACATTTCTGATTATATTTTTCCACATATTGTTCGTGGGGCGGAAGAGACGTTGCG
>NZ_JABVXF010000014.1 GCF_013349995.1 Pseudoalteromonas sp. 0303 | reverse complement strand
ATTTGAACCCTAGAGGGGCTACAAACCCCTGCCGGTTTTCAAGACCGGTGCATTCGACCACTCTGCCATCTCTCCGACGGCGTGCATAATAGATAAAGCGGCCGTGCTTGTGAAGCTTTTTTTTCAAAAAACTGTTTAAGTGATTAAAAAACAATTAATTTGCTCAGCATTAGTACAACAGCGTTTAGATTGTGCGCAACATTGAACTTTTCGATTATTTATCTTGTCTATTGATCCACAATAGTTTGCCCAAATATATAACTCTTGATAGGCTTAGTTCAGTTTAATAATTGGAACTAACGAACGTATAAGTTCATTTAAAGGAGCTCTAACAATGGCGTTTAATCAATCGTACAATACTGCAAGACCGGTAATGTCGACTATTGAAACCAATAAAGTTTTAAAGAATACCTATTTCTTACTGGCGATGACACTAGCATTTAGCGCAGTGACAGCAGGTATATCAATGGCAATGAATCTACCTTATTTTATGGGGTTAGTATTTAGCTTGATTTCACTTGGTGTGCTTTTTGTTGTTAACAAAAAGGCTGACAGTGCTTCAGGTGTTGCTTGGGTATTTGTTTTCACAGGTTTAATGGGCGCAGGACTTGGTCCAATGCTTAACTACTACGCTGCAATGCCAAATGGCCCTATGCTTATTATGCAAGCGTTAGGCTCTACTGCGTTAATCTTCTTTGGTTTGTCGGCTTATGCGCTTACCACTAAAAAAGACTTCTCATTTATGGGTGGCTTTTTAACTGTGGGTTTAATCGTGGTGATTATTGCAAGCCTAGTTAACTTATTTATTGGCAGCTCAATTACCTTTATGGTTATCAATGCCGCTGTTGTACTAATTATGTCTGGATTAATCTTATTTGACACTAGCCGTATCATTAATGGCGGCGAGACTAATTACATCCGCGCAACAGTTGCTTTATACCTGAACGTATATAATTTATTTACGTCTCTTCTTCACCTACTTGGTGCAAGTGATGACTAATTAAATAGTTCTGCTAAAATAGCCCCTTTCTAGGGGCTTTTTTATTGGATGCGTTTTGGCACAATTTGTACTTTCTCTTCATACCGCGCCGACCGATCACGACACAACTCAACGGCTAATTAAATTTGCACAGGCCTGTCTTGACTCTGGTCACTCAATTGCAGCTATCTTTCTTTATCAAGCTGGTGTTTACCACGCAAGTAACCATTTAGATCTTGCCAGCGACGAGCTTCCAATTAATCGTTTGTGGCAGTCGTTAAGTGAGCAAGAGATCCCTCTACTGCTATGTGTCACTGCTGCTGAAAAGCGTGGCTTAGATATCGATAACACAGGCGTGTTTACCGTCGCTGGGCTTGCAGAATTTGCGATGCTTGTCAGTGAAGCGGATAAATGGGTGCAATTTAAATGAAAAACATTTTAGTAATAAGCCAACATAGCCCATTTGACGATCAACATATTCGTGAATCACTCGACACGACACTAATTTTTGCCGCTATTGAACAAAACATTAGTTGGCTTCTAAGTGGTGAGGCAGTTTTAGCTTTGAAAAAAAATCAACAACCAGAGCAACTTGGCATTAAAAACTATTTTAAAACCATTAAAACCCTTGAGTTATACGATGTTGAAAACATATATGTATGTGAAAAGTCGTTGATGGATTTTAACCTTTCAGAAGATAGTCTGATTATCGATGTTAAAGTAGCTAACTTTGAGCAACAGCGAGACTTAATTAGCCAACAGCATCAAGTGGTGACCTTATGAGTACCTTGCATATTTTTTCAAAACCCTTAGCTCACTATTGCAATAATATGTTGGCAAATTTAATTTCTTCGCAAGATACAGTACTTCTTGTTAGTGACGCTTGTTATAACAACATGCAGTTTAAGCAGTTCTCTTCAGCAATTCATTTACTTGAAGAAGATGCTGCAGCCCGTGATATTTCATTTAATCAAGGCGATATCGCAATAAACTACGCGCAGTTTGTAGAAATGACTTTAAACGCAAAAAACACGATTACTTGGTAAACCATGCTTGAATTTAATAACAAACAGATAGAAACAGACAAACAAGGGTATTTACTTGATTCAAACGATTGGTGTGAAGATCTTGCACCCATTATTGCTGAGCAAGAGAACATTACCTTAAGTGAGCAGCACTGGGAAGTTGTGCATTTTGTGCGTGATTTTTACGTAGAGTACAACACCAGCCCTGCAATACGCATGCTGGTCAAAGCAATGGCCCAAAAGCTAGGTGAAGAAAAAGGTAATAGCATGTATTTGTATAAGCTATTCCCTAAAGGCCCAGCAAAGCAAGCGACTAAAATTGCAGGTTTACCTAAACCGGCTAGGTGTATTTAATGGTTAATAAAGCCAATAGCAAACCACGTCGCAGCAGCGGACGAACTTATTCAAGGCCGACTCAAAAACGCCAAGTTAAAAAAGCAATTAGCCCTGAGCAGCGAAAAGTGGTGCTATTTAACAAACCATTTGATGTGCTTTGCCAATTTACCGATGACCAAAACCGTAAAACGCTTGCCGACTTTATTACTATTAAAGATGTGTATGCAGCAGGACGCTTAGATAGAGATAGCGAAGGACTGTTGCTCCTTACCAACTGCGGTAAATTACAACACACACTCACTGAACCCAATAAAAAAACAGCTAAAACTTATTGGGTGCAAGTAGAAGGTGATGTTACTGATGAGGCTATCTTTGCACTTAACAAAGGCGTAGAGCTTAAAGATGGAATGACCAAGCCTGCCAAGGTTAGGCGTATTGACGAGCCGTCAATTTGGCCACGTACCCCGCCCGTTCGCGAGCGTAAAAACATACCAACCAGTTGGTTAGAAATATCTATCACTGAGGGCCGTAATCGCCAAGTTCGCCGTATGACAGCGCATGTTGGCTTCCCTACTTTGCGATTAATTCGTTACAGCATTGGTAACTATACCCTTGATGGATTAGAGAATGGCCAGTTTAAAGTAGTGAACAACCCTGATGCATAAACCAAATGTCACAGTGGCCGCCATCGTCACATGCCAAGACAAATTTTTACTTGTTAAAGAGCGCGATAAACACACAGGTGATATTTGCTATAACCAGCCTGCGGGTCATCTAGAAGCCAATGAAACCTTAGCAGAAGCAGCTCATCGCGAACTTATTGAAGAAACAGGCATTAGCCTTAATGCCAGTCACCTTGTTGGCATTTATAATTTGCATGCCGCAAATGGCGTTCACTATATGCGTTTTAGCTTTGCTTTTAATAGCCCAGAGCTATTTGAACCATCTCCCCAAGATGATGACATTCTTAGCGCAGATTGGTTTAGCCTTGAGCAAATTAAAAGCCTGCCGCTTAGAAGCCCTCTGGTTTTAAAATGCATTGAAGATCATTTAGCTGGTAAAGCCTACCCACTTAGTTTGATTTACCAATAACCACTGTGATTTTGGCTGGTTTGGGTGTCTAAAAGTTTGCTATGCCCAAACCACTATTACTTGCAATCAATGCCTTGCCTAAATCGCTTTTAATTCCAACTGAAACTCGCATCTTGAGGTGGTTTGGGTATATAATATCGGCCTTTCCATAGCAGTTAAAAAATGACAGCGAATATTATGAGCGAAAATAGTCACATTAAAGTCATCGTGGGTATGTCCGGCGGTGTTGATTCTTCTGTATCAGCGTATTTATTAAAGCAACAAGGCTATCAAGTTGAAGGCCTGTTCATGAAAAACTGGGAAGAAGACGATAATGATGAATATTGCGCTGCAGCTGAAGACCTACAAGACGCACAAGCTGTGTGCGATAAGCTAGGTATTGAGCTTCACACTGTAAATTTTGCAGCCGAATACTGGGACAACGTGTTTGAATACTTTTTAGCAGAGTACAAGGCAGGCCGTACACCAAACCCAGACATCATGTGTAATAAAGAAATCAAATTCAAAGCATTTTTAGAATTTGCAGCACAAGCACTTGGTGCTGATTACATCGCTACTGGCCACTATGTTCGCCGTGAAAAGCGCGGTGATAAATTTGTAATGTGTCGTGGCCTTGATGACAACAAAGATCAAAGCTATTTCTTATACACTCTAAGCCATGAGCATATTGCGCAAACACTTTTCCCTGTTGGCGATATTGCTAAGCCTGAAGTACGCCGCATCGCTGAAGAGCAAGACTTAATCACTCACGATAAAAAAGACAGTACCGGTATCTGTTTTATTGGTGAGCGTAAATTTAAAGACTTCTTACAAAAATTCTTACCAGCACAGCCAGGTAAAATTGAAGATACCGATGGCAATGAAGTGGGTGAGCACGAAGGCTTGATGTACCACACACTTGGTCAACGTAAAGGTCTATTAATTGGCGGCATGAAAGAAGGTTCGGGTGAACCTTGGTATGTAGTTGATAAAGACGTTGATCGTAACGTATTAGTAGTTGGTCAAGGTAAAGACCACCCTCGCCTGTACAGCAATGGTTTAAATGCAAACCAGCTTCACTGGGTTGACCGCGAAGGCCCTAAAGGGACCACACGCTGTACTGTTAAAACTCGTTATCGCCAAGAAGATATCAGCTGTACTTTACTTGTTGGTGAAGATGGTATGGCACGCGTATTATTTGATGAGCCACAAAAAGCAGTGACACCGGGCCAATCAGCCGTATTCTACGCTGACGAAGTCTGTTTAGGTGGTGGTATTATTGATTCGGTGATCAAATAATGACAGAGCACCAAGTCATGGCTTTAGCTGCCATGTGTCAAGTTGCTAAACAAGTACAAAAAGTTGCGCAATTTGGCCAAGGCAGTGATCACGAATTAGAAAAATTACTAAACTGTATTGTCGAAACATCACCAAATAGCCCTGAAGACGTGTATCAGGGTAAACATAATTTACGTGAAGGCTATCGCATTTTGATTGCACAGCTTTCTGCCGGCGCAGACAAAGACGTCGAAATCGTAAAATATGTGGGTGGTTTAATGCAATTAGAACGTGCATTAAGTTCAAAACAAAACAGCTTAAATGAATTAGGTCGTCGCATTGATGATGTTAAACGTCGCCTCGACCACTTTGCTATCACAGATGATACTGTAGTAGCAGCGCTTGCTGATATTTACTCATCGGTGCTAAGCCCCCTTGGGCATCGTATTCAAGTGTATGGCAAGCCAGAGTTATTAAAACAGCAGCTCACGCAAAACAAAATTCGTGCCCTATTATTGGCCGGAATTCGTAGTGCCGTGTTATGGCGACAAATGGGCGGTAAACGCCGTCACTTTTTCTTTGCAAAAAGAAAAATCCTCGCCATTGCTAAACAATCAATTTAATTATCGTTCAAACTAGACAATTTAGGAGTCATTATGGAGCTTTCAGCGTTAACCGCTATCTCTCCGGTAGATGGTCGCTATGGCAGCAAGACCACGGAACTACGCAGTATTTTCAGCGAATTTGGTTTAATCAAATACCGTGTAACTGTTGAAGTTCGTTGGTTACAAGCTTTATCTGCAGCTAGCGCAATCAAAGAAGTACCGGCATTTAGCGACGAGGCTAATGCTTTACTTAATGCCATTGTTGATAACTTTAGCGAAGCTGATGCAGCACGCGTTAAAGAGATCGAGCGCACAACTAACCATGACGTAAAAGCAGTTGAATACCTACTTAAAGAAAAAGTAGCTGATAACGCAGAGCTTAACGCAGTTAACGAATTCATTCACTTTGCATGTACTTCAGAAGACATCAATAACCTGTCTCACGGTTTAATGCTTACCGAAGCGCGTGACAAAGTATTACTTCCATACTGTGACCAACTTCTAAATGCATTAAAAGAAAAAGCAGTTGAGTACAAGTCAGTTGCAATGATGACACGTACCCACGGTCAACCAGCTACCCCTTCTACAATGGGTAAAGAGTTTGCAAACGTCTACATGCGCTTAAAGCGTCAACGTGACCAAATTGCTAACGTAGAAATGTTAGGTAAAATCAACGGTGCTGTAGGTAACTACAACGCTCACCTAAGTGCATACCCAGATTACGATTGGCACAGCCACGCTGAGCAGTTCGTAACGAGCCTAGGTTTAACATTCAACCCGTTCACAACACAAATCGAGCCACACGATTACATTGCTGAGTTATTCGATGCAGTTGCACGTTTCAACACTGTATTACTTGATTTTGACCGTGACGTTTGGGGCTACATTGCACTTAACCACTTCAAACAAAAAACAATCGCAGGTGAGATTGGTTCATCAACTATGCCTCACAAAGTAAACCCGATTGATTTTGAAAACTCTGAAGGTAACTTAGGTATTGCTAACGCTATCTTTACTCACCTTGCGCAAAAACTACCTGTTTCTCGCTGGCAACGTGACTTAACTGACTCAACAGTGTTACGTAACCTAGGTGTTGGTATGGGCTACACACTTATCGCTTACCAAGCGACATTAAAAGGTGTTAGCAAGCTTGAAGTAAACGAAGAGCGTTTATTAGCAGAACTAGACCAAAACTGGGAATTACTAGCAGAGCCAATCCAAACGGTTATGCGTAAATATGGTATCGAAAAGCCATATGAAAAACTTAAAGACCTTACTCGTGGTAAGCGCGTAAACCAAGAAATCATGGCTGATTTCATCGATGGTCTTGAGTTACCTGAAGAAGCAAAAGTAGAAATGAAAAAATTAACTCCGGCTAATTACATTGGTCGTGCTGTTGAGTTCATCGACAACTTAGCTTAAATTCAAATTAAGACTTAAAAAAGCGAAAGGCCTTCCTTTCGCTTTTTTTATATCAATTCGCTTAGGTCACGTTATGTATCAATTAACCATCAATTCATTAACCCAAGAGCAATTTTTAGCTGAGTATTGGCAGAAAAAACCATTACTTATAAAGCAAGGCTTCAAGGATTTTGCAGATCCGATTGAGCCCGAAGAATTGGCCGGTCTTGCCATGGAGGAAAGCATTGAATCACGTATTGTGACCAATCACTCAGATGATTGGCAAGCATACCATGGTCCTTTTGAAGACTTTAGCTTGCTAACTGAAAAGCACTCAACATTACTGGTGCAAGCAGTTGACCATTGGCATAGCGATGCAGCGCAACTACTTGAGCCATTTCGCTTTATTCCAAACTGGCGTATCGATGATTTAATGATCAGCTACTCTACCCCGGGTGGTGGCGTGGGTCCGCATTTAGATCAATACGACGTGTTTATTATTCAAGGTGAAGGAAAACGCCACTGGCGAGTTGGTTTACCTGATGCGAACTTAAAGCAATTTGCACAAAATAAGAGCCTGTTACAAGTTGAGCAATTTCCTGCCGTGATCGACTGTGTGTTAGAGCCGGGAGATATTCTCTATATTCCACCGGGTTGCCCACATGAAGGTTACGCAGTTGAAAATGCACTTAATTACTCTGTGGGTTTTAGAGCGCCAAACCAACGCGATTTATTATCACAATTTGCCGATCACCTCATCGATACTGAGCTTGGTAATCAACGATATGGTGATGCAGAGCTTAAGTTGCGTTCATCTAAAGGTGAACTTAACCAAACTGAAGCGGAAAAAGTAAAGCAACTTATGATTGCTGCGATTAATGATGACGCAGTATTCAAGACTTGGCTTGGTAACAGTATGAGTCAGCCAAAACATGACATGGATTTAGCGCCTTTAGAGGAGCCATATACACTAGATGACGTAAATGACTTACTCAAAGATGAAGACGTTGTTTTTGAGCGTTTAGGTGGTACCCGTGCCATTTATCAAGTAATTGACGATAAAATACTTTTAAGTATTAATGGTGTTAATTATATGCATGATTTAACTGACCTTGAATTAATAACAAAGCTCACAGATCAAACCTGCTTGACCTCTGCTGATATAAATAGTTCAAAAAATAATCACATTTTCTTGAAAACCTTTACTACACTTTTAAATGAGGGTGTTTGGTTTTGTTAGGAGCGTGTGTTTATGGGCTATCATATAGATGAAGTTGAATGGAGTATCGACAAGGAACTCTTACAACAAATCCGAGAACGGGTATTTGTATGCGAATTACATATCCCTAAACACATAGAGTTTGATCACCTAGATAAAACAGCACACCACGTACTCGTTACAGATGAGTGTAAATGCCCGGTTGCAACCGGGCGTTTATGTAGTGATGGCCTCATTGGCCGTATTGCCGTTTTACCTGAGCATCGTAACCGTTCGGTTTACAAATCATTATTGAATTACTTAGTAGGCATGGCTGAAAAGCAAGGCTGTGATTGCGTCAGCATTAATTGCATATTGAACGAAGTAGATAGATTTAAACGAAATGGCTTTTCGGCTGATGGCTTAGTATTTATGGAGGCTGGTATTCCAAGGCAACGAATGCTCTGCCCTATTAAGCAGTTTGATACGCGGCCATTCACTTTGGTGCATTAAGGTATATGTTAATTAAAAAAGCTGAATAACATTATTCAGCTTTTTTATTAGAAGTTATGCAGGCTCGTTTTGCCACATTTCTTCTTTTTCAAATAGCTCATATAAACCGTGAGCACGGTTAATTAACAGGTTAGCAAAATCAACTTTAGTTTTATCTACCGCACCTGATTGCATTAGCTGATCAGCCTTCATCTGCCACTGCATAGAGAAATAACGTAATACTTCACGTGCATTGTTTGCTGCACTTGCTTCAGCGTGATCGGTAGGTAAACGACCGGTGATCACCCAATAGCTCTTACCGTTTTGTGCTTTAAATTTCCAAATCGCTACTAATGGGGCAATAAAACGGCTTTCTTTTTCTACAACAGTTTGCGGAATAACGCCTTTTTCAGCTAAATGCTTTTGTGCATTTTGGAAACATTCTCTTTGCCAAATAACACTTTGTTTTTGCGCTTCGGCTTGTTCTTCTGGTGTTAATGGTCTTGCTTGTTTTTGTTCCATGGTGGTTACTCTTTTACAACATTTCTGACACTTTAAGGTTTAAAATGGCGCTGTGCAAGTGTTTACGGGCAATCAAAGAGCATTTAAATTTACTTGCGTACTATTCAATCAACTCAGAAAGAAGAGTTAGGCTCTGTTAAAAATTGCAGCTCTTCAGGGGTTGATTCACGACCTAAAACTTTATTGCGATGTGGGTAGCGACCAAACCTATCAATAATCACTTTGTGCTTTAGTTCAAATTCATAATTACTCATGCCTTTAAACAATTGCTCAGCTTGCTGATTCAACTTCATCTGATTGCTGATACCAAGCTTCTGGTCCTAATTCATTAAACCAGAAATCGATAATCCTTTGCTTATCCATAAACACTCCTTAATTACCCAGTACTTTTGCAGGGTCAACTCGGGTTGCTTGCCACGCAGGATATAAGGTAGCCCAAATAGCGAGAACAAAGGTAACAATCACCGTGATAACAATATCTTGCCAAACTAATTTACTGGGTAAAAACTCAATAAAATAAACCCCTTGTAACGGGTTATCGCCAAATAAGTTACTTGCCCAAGTGAACAGTTCACTGATGTTTAACGCAAGCATTACACCGATAACTGTGCCTAAGATCACACCAATTAAAGCTTGTGTAAAACCTTGCATCACAAAGGTTGCTAAAATGGTGCTATCTTGTGCGCCCATGGTTTTTAAAATTGCGATGTTTGCCTGTTTTTCACGTACTTCCATCACTAAAGACGAAACAATATTAAAACTCGCTACCGCAATTATTAAAAACACCACGATATACACAATAGTACGAACCATTTGAATATCTTGATATAAGCTACCCTGAGTTCTAAACCAACTCGATACATAGACATAATCTGGTATAACTTGCCCAACACGCATCGCTGTTTGATGGGCCGCGAACACATCAGCTACTTGTAATCGTAAACCAGTTACTTGGTTTTGCTCAAAACTCAACACGCTTTGCGCTTTATCAAGGCGAATGAAAGCCGCTGTTTCATCAATTGGGCCACCCATTTTTATAATACCCGCAAGATTCAAGCTAACACGCTTTGGAGCCAATAAAGTGTTACTTTGCTGGTTTATCTGTGGGATTAATAAGGTAACTGGTTCGCCAATTTTAAGGCCCAATCGGTTAACGATTTGTTGGCCTAAAAGCACATCTTCTTGTTGTAGCTGGCTAACTAAGCGCCCTTCTGTGAATTGGTTTAACGCCGACACTTGGTTTTCAAATTCAGGGCTTACACCACGCACTTCAACTGCTTTTAACTCACTTTTATATTGCGCCATGCCGTTGACACTAATAAACGGCGCAGCACCTGTTACACCGGCTTGAGAGCGTAGTAGAGCAACTTTTGACTGCCAATTACTGATTGGTTTGTTAGGGGCAACATATTCAACCTGAGGTACAACCGATAAAAGGCGATGTACTAGCTGCTGCTCAAAACCATTAATAACTGATAAAGCAACAATTAGCACAGCGACACCTAAAAGTATGCCGATTGTCGATGCTTTAGCGATAAAACTAACAAAACCATTTTGTCCGTCTTTTTGGCCACTATGGGCACGAAAGCGTTTTGAAATAAAGGCACTAAGCAACATGCTGAGACTCTTTAATTGCGAGTTTACCATCATCTAAATAGGCAATTTTGCCTAGTTTATCTGCAAGTTCTAAATCATGGGTTACCACAACAAAACTGGTTTTTAAGCTAGTATTTAATTCTTTAATTAAATCGTAAATCTTAATTGCGTTTTGTTTATCTAAGTTACCGGTTGGTTCATCGGCAAGCACCAAAGCAGGCTCGGTTACTAATGCACGTGCTATTGCAACCCGCTGCCTCTCACCACCTGATAACGCCGAAGGTTTATGTTCACTGCGATGAGATAACCCTACTTTATCTAGCATGTGACGGGCTTTTTCGGTTGCCGCTTTTGCGCTTAAGCCTTTAATTAATAATGGCATTGCAACATTTTCAATGGCAGTAAATTCCATTAATAGATGATGGAATTGATAAATGAAACCTAAATTTTCATTTCTGAAACTGGCTTGTTGTTTACGGTTTAATTTAGAAACCTGCTGACCTTTAATTTCAACCTTGCCTGAGCTTTCGTTATCTAAGGTGCCTAATATGTGCAATAAGGTACTTTTTCCTGAGCCAGAGCTCCCTACAACAGCTAGCATTTCGCCTTGATTAAGTGCTAAATCAACCCCTTTTAATACCGCAACCTCGTTATCGCCATCTTGATATACTTTATTTAACTGCTGACAATTGATAACTAAATCACTCATAACGTAATACCTCTGCTGGATTCACTTTTGCAGCTTTTCTGGCAGGATACAAGGTAGCTAAAAAGCTCATCGCAATACTCCCTGCGGCAATAAAACTCAAACTCATAACATCAAATTTAACGGGTAAACTCACGCCCGCTAGTAAATTGATGCCTAACATATTCAATAATTCATTAATGTTGCTACTTAATAGCACACCAAGTAACGCACCAATACTGGTACCGATAAGGCCGTTATATAAGCCTTGGATCATAAACACATGCTGTACTTGTAACGGAGTTAAGCCCAGTGTTTGTAAAATAGCGACTTCACTTTGCTTCTCGCTGACCATCATGGTTAATGCTGAAACGATATTAAACACTGCAACGAGCACGATTAAGCCAAGTAACATCGACATAATGCGCTTTTCCATTGCCACAGCGGCAAATAATGTGCCTTGGCTAGCTCGCCAATCAGTCACAGTGTAATCGTTTAAAATAGCTAACTGAGATTGCAATACTTGCTCAACAGCAAATGGTTCATAAAGCGATACACTCAAATTGGGTGCTGCTGATTTTGCTAGTTTTAAAACTCTGCCTAACGAATAGCCACTGGTAAATGCCAATGACATATCAATTTCAGACTGTGTTTCATACAGGGCAGCAACGGTAAACAAGCGCTGACTCGGTACTCGACCAAGTGGGGTATACGAACTGGCATTAGGCATGATCACCCGTACTTTATCCCCAAGAGAAATACCCAATTTGCGGCTCAAGTAGCGGCTAATTGCAATATGGTAGTTGCTGTCCATCACTTGTGACCAATTGCCGGCAACAATTTTATCTTTTACGTTATAGATGGAGCTTCCTTCATCATAAAGGCCTTGTAACAATACGCCGTGCAAATCTTGGTTAGTTTGTAAAATGGCTTCGCCATGGCGGTATAGGTTAACTTGTTTAACATCTTGAGAATTTGCTAGTTGCTGCTTTAACTGCAACATGGTTTCTTTCGAATTATCTTCGGCTGATACTTCAATATGGGGAATTAAACCAAGCATGTTGGTTTTAAGGTTATTTTCAAAGCCATTCATTACTGAGCTGACTGTAAACAAGGCCATTAAACCAATAGCAATGCCCGCGATAGAGAAAAATGAAATAAATGAGATAAAGGCATTGCCCTTTGAGGAGCGACTATATCTCAGCCCTATAAAAAGGCTAACAGGTTGAAACATAATAAATTATGGGTATTCCAAGGGCTAAATATGCGCTCATATTAGCATAGATTTAGCTAGCATGGGATGCGCGAAATTGTAAAAAATAATTATAAATCTGATACTTGAACAGTAGCAACCAAATGGTCAAGTAATGCTTTTACATTGGTTGCGATAAACTGCCTTGGTGGATACACCCCCCATACCCCTTCAGGTGCCGGTGCAACATTCGAAAGAACAGCAGTCAACCTGCCATCGGCTAGGTGTTCATTGACATAGTAATCTGGTAATTGCACGATGCCTAACCCTTTTATTGCAGCGTCAACCAATGCCCAACCACTGTTACAGGCTAAACATCCAGCCACTTTGATGTGCTTGTCTTGGCCCTGCTCTTTTACCCGCCAGTAACTGTTATTACCAATCAGGCAATTGTGCTGATGTAATTCACTCACACTGTGTGGTTGGCCGAATTTATTGATATATTCAGGGCTACAACAAATAACAAGCCTGCGCTGACTAATGCGCCGTGCTTTTAAAGATGAATCTTTTAAATGACCAAGGCGAATAGCGAGATCATACCCATCTTCTAGTAGATTGACTTGTTCATTGCTTAAATGGCTGATCACTTCAATATCTGGGTGCTTTTGCATAAACGAATGTACCGCAGGCATGATGAAACTTTCACCATACATCACAGGAGCTGTTAGTTTTATACTACCTTTTGGTGTCAGTTGCTGCTCTGCAAGCAGTGCCGTGGCATCATCCATGGCATGCTGTAATTGTTTAGTTTGATGCGCAAACACCTGCCCTTCTTGCGTTAGCACCACTTTACGGGTTGTTCGGGTTAACAATTGTGTGTTTAATCGCTCTTCTAATTGACTCACATACCGGCTTACATGGGCCACTGACATACCCAGTAGTTTACTTGCTTTTGTAAAACTGCCTGTTTCTGCTACCGCTAAAAACTCATCAATTCCGTGCCAACGATTCATTATTACCATACTGTAAAAGTGTTTTAATAAAACGAAGATTATCATTCATTGAGAAACAAATAAAATAGACTAAGTTTAATACTTACTTCCAACAACTATAAGGGAACGTTATGACTGATTTTATCAAATCAAAAGCGGCTATCGCTTGGGGTCCAAATCAACCACTATCAATTGAAGAAGTGGATGTAATGATGCCTAAAAAAGGCGAAGTGCTTGTAAAGATTGTTGCTACAGGTGTTTGTCATACCGATGCATTTACTTTATCTGGTGAAGACCCTGAAGGTATTTTCCCAGCAATCCTTGGCCATGAAGGTGGCGGTATTGTTGAAGCCGTAGGTGAAGGTGTAACACATGTTGAAGTAGGCGATCATGTTATTCCTCTTTACACTGCTGAATGTGGCGAGTGTAAAATGTGTAAATCGGGCAAAACAAATTTATGCTCTGCGGTACGTGAAACGCAAGGTAAAGGTTTAATGCCTGATGGCACAACGCGTTTCTATAAAGATGGTCAACCAATTTATCACTACATGGGTTGCTCTACCTTCTCTGAGTACACTGTATTACCAGAGATTTCACTTGCTAAAGTAAGCAAAGAAGCGCCTCTTGAAGAAATTTGTTTACTTGGTTGTGGTGTAACAACCGGCATGGGTGCTGTTACTAAAACAGCAAAAGTTCAAAAAGGCGATACAGTCGCTATTTTTGGCTTAGGTGGTATCGGTTTATCGGCGATTATCGGTGCAAAAATGGCGGGTGCAAGCCGTATCATTGGTGTTGATATCAACACCAGTAAGTTTGATCTTGCTACTAAACTAGGTGCAACTGATTTAATCAATCCAAATGACTTCGACAAACCAATCCAAGAAGTTATCGTTGAAATGACTGACGGCGGTGTTGATTTCTCATTTGAATGTATCGGTAACGTTAATGTAATGCGCTCTGCTCTTGAATGTTGTCACAAAGGTTGGGGTGAATCAGTAATCATTGGTGTTGCAGGTGCAGGCCAAGAGATCTCTACTCGTCCCTTCCAACTAGTAACAGGTCGTGTATGGCGCGGTAGTGCATTTGGTGGCGTTAAAGGTCGCTCTGAATTACCAGAGATTGTTGAGCGCTATATGAACGGTGAGTTTGCGTTAAACGATTTCATCACACACACCATGAAACTTGAAGATATCAATGAAGCTTTCGACTTAATGCACGAAGGTAAGAGCATCCGCTCAGTTATTCATTATTAATCTTTAATTTAGCGCTAGGTTGATACCTAGCGCCTTTGTTTCAAGGATTTGGTTATGCTAGAAAACATAAGCTCAACAAAAGTCAGCGGTGGCTGGCATAAACAATATACCCACCAAGCTAGCAGCACACATTGTGCTATGCGCTTTGCGATTTTTTTACCGCCAGGTGCCAGCGAAACGAATAAAGTGCCAGTGATGTATTGGTTGTCAGGTTTAACCTGTACAGATGAAAACTTTATGCAAAAAGCCGGAGCATTTAAAAAAGCGGCTGAACTAGGTATTGCGATTGTCGCTCCAGATACTAGCCCGCGCGGTGAAAATGTGCCTGACGACGAAAACTACGATTTTGGTCAAGGTGCTGGTTTTTATGTCAATGCGACTCAAGCGCCTTACAATGTGCACTACAACATGTACGACTATGTGGTTTCTGAGTTACCTGCACTTATTGAAGCGCACTTCCCTGTGACGACCAAAAAAGCCATTGCTGGTCATTCTATGGGTGGTCACGGCGCATTGATGATTGCACTTAAAAACCCTAAACAATACGTCAGCGCCAGTGCTTTTAGCCCGATTGTGAACCCGATTAATTGCCCTTGGGGTGAAAAAGCGTTCAGTAATTACCTAGGTAGTGATAAAGCAAGTTGGCTTGAATACGACAGCTGTGAATTAATGAAAAATGCCGTCGCTGATGATTATTTACCGATGCGTATTGATCAAGGTGAGGCCGATAACTTCTTAACTGAGCAACTCAAAACTGAGAACTTATTTGCTGTCGTAAACGAAAAAGATTACCCAGCTGAGATCAACATGCACGCGGGTTATGATCATAGTTACTTCTTTATCAGCAGCTTTATTGACGAACACCTGATGTTTCATCAAAAGTATCTGTGATTAATACTTAATTTTTAGTGTGGGGGCTTAACTTCCTCACACTCTTTAATACTACGTGTAATTTGCCTGCAAACTAATTGCGGTTGTTGTTCTTTTGGTTTGAGTAAACCAATAACAGCGCTATCAATTTCAAAGCCTAACTTTGCGAATGAAAAGCCTTCAGCATCGGTTACAGTACTGTTAGTTTGATTTGCATTTGTAGTTGCAAGATTTGTTGGTTGTGAGTTTTTTGCATAGCCATCGACTATTGACCCCGCCACTGTACACCCCACTAATTGGTAGCTAACTAAGCAAATAACAAGTTTTGAAAAGCTAATCTTCATTGTTAAAACTATCCATTAACGTAGGTCTTTTTTTTGGCTCAGCTTTAACCTCAACACATTCTTTTACTGCGCGACTAATTTGACGACATTTAAGCTCAACATCCTTATCTTTGCTACCATTCTCTAGGCCTTCAATAATCGCTTTGTCGATTTCATAACCTAGCATCGTCATAGTCATGCCATAGTTAACTCGGTCATTATCTTTTATATCTGCATAAGCGCTTGCCGGCTGTGCTTGACTAGCGCGCCCGCCAATTCCATCTGCAACTAAGCCAACTGCAGTACAGCCACTGAGTAAACTAAGAGATAGTATTACGTACAAAGATTTAAGCATCGGTCCTCCAATACACTTAAGCTTATTTTCTAAGCATAATAACAAACGGGTAATTTAACTGTAAAAAACTGTAGACTAATCACAAATATCGCGAATAAACTCTTTTAGAAACCCAACTAACTGCAATAGGAATATTAACAAGAAAGGTAAAGCGCCTAGAATTGCAACGCTGCGATTTAATGGCTCATCTTGTAGCAGCAATAATGCAAAGCTACATATGAATAGTGCTAGACACCATGCGTAGAGTGTCACACGGTTACTTTGCTCAGAGTCAACCAGCTCTCTTATGACTAAAATCGCAGAGTCAGCGGATGTGGCAACAAATATCAACAGTAGTAATAAGCTTAACCAAATAAACACGGTTCCTTGCCAGTCTAGTTGATTAAAAAATACAAATAAGCCTTGGCTGTAATCTTGTTTTATAGCAACTAAAATGCCCGCTTGGTTAAGTCTATCCCATTCAATTGCTGCCCCCGAAAAGGTCGCAAACCAAATAATAGTCACTAAAGTTGGAATACACACAACCGCCAAAATAAATTGCCAAACTTTACGCCCCTGGCTAATTTTGGCTAGGAACACACCAACAAATGGCCCCCACGCTAACCACCAAAAATAATAGTTATATGTCCAATGAGCCGCCCAGTCCGGCGCTTTTAATTGGCTATCAAATTGCCAAGTGCCAGTTGCAAGCAACTGTAAATAGTAGCCGGTTCCATCTAAAGCAATCTTTATAATAGGCTCAATTGGCACAACTAGTAGCAACCAAAAAAGCAGACTAAATGCTAGAAGTACGTTAAATATACTTAGTGACTGTACCCCGCGTCGTAATCCAAATTTAACCGACAGCGAATAAATAACTGCTAACAAACAAACGATTAATGAACCCACTAATAAAGTTGAAGTAACCCCCAACTCTATTTCAACACCTTTACTGATCAGTAAAGTCGAGTTTGCTATGGTGCCGACGACACCAAAAAAAATAGCGATTATCGCAATTAACTTTACAATAAACGACACAGTAAATTTTGCAGACTTATCAATGCGATTACCGAGCGCAGTTAAAACAGGGGCACAAATATCTCCTGACTTCCCACTGTATTGTGTTAATCCCCCAAGCACTAACGCAAATACAGCATAAAGTGCCCAAGCATGAGCGCCCCAATTCACTAGGGTTAAAGCGAGGCTACTGGCTAGTCTATCTGGATATAAGCTTTGTTTAAGTGGTGGGTCGAGAGAATGTAACGCAGGCTCTGCTACGCCCCAAAAAACCAAGCCAGAGCCCATTCCTGCTGCAAACAACATGGCAAACCAGCCAAAGTTTGAATACTCAACAACAGCCTGCTCACCACCTACTTTACGGCTACCGAGTGGGCTAATGGCTAAAATAATGATGGCAAACAATAAAAAGTTCACCAATAAGAAAAAGCTACTACCACTCCATTTTAACAGCATTTGTACAAACGGCTGAACTTGCTCAGTGATAACATCAGGCAAAATCACAGCAATCAGTGCACCAAACATACACAGTGCAAGCGCGGTTTTTTCAAGAGAGGAGATGGAATGTTTCAATGTGAAGCCTATTTTGTCAGCGTGTTTAGCATACTGTTAGCATGGCTGAAATTCAAACAGCCAAAAGGCTGAAAAAATGACATAGCACTGCGTAAAAATCGCAAATTATAGCAAGGCATGTTTTTAAATACCCGGCTACATGTCCCTAGTTTCCTCATTTTATTTAATTTGCTGATCGGGTATTGAAATTGCAAAACTATCATAATCTTTATAGCAAGGAACAAAGCATGGACTTTAATATTGATTGGTACGAAATTCTCGATAATTTAATTCATCTAGGTATTGCCTATTTACTTGCCCTTCCAATGGCTTTTGATCGAGAAAAAACCAGTAATGGTGCAGGTCTACGAACATTTCCATTAGTCGCTGTTGCATCATGTGGTTATGCATTAGTGGGCATGTCTGTTTTAACAAGTTCAGAGGCAGAATCAAAAGTACTCGAAGGGATTATCACGGGTATTGGTTTTATTGGCGGTGGCGCCATTTTGAAGAACAAAAACTCTACCTATGGAACAGCCACAGCAGCCAGTATTTGGAACATGGGACTTATTGGCATTGCTGTGGCATTTAGTCGTTACGAAATCGCCTTTTTAATGGCGTTGATTAATTTCGTAACACTAAGATATGTTAAGCGCTTAAAGTAAACAATTAACTCGCGTCATATTTTGAGTTAACTATGGCATAGCCAGTTTGTTTAACTTTAATCTCAGCAGGGCTTGCAGATTTTACTAATAAACCGCAACGTCTGCTTTGCTCATCAATGACATAATTAACCGATTCACTTGCTTCAAGGTCAATGACTTGATCTGCACAGCGGATCTGTAATTTAGAAACATCGCTCGCGCCTTCAATTTTGATTGAACCGCGAGATAAAGATAAATATGACAGCTTATCTTTTGAAACATTGATTTGTGAATTAATCTGCGGTGTTCGCGCCAATAGGTCATCAATTTGCTTGATAGTGGCAAGTTTGTTTTCTTCTGAAAACTGTTTACCCTCGATATTATCTAACGCATAAATAGCATTGTAAGCAAGATTAAAATCGCCCTTGAAGCTGTACCATTGTAGAGCACTTTTAGCGACTAAATATTGTATATCTGTTGGTAACTTAGCTCGCAGTAAATAGGCTACAGACAACTGCTCATCAAAGCCAAACCATTGCTGTTGATGATAATAATATTGGCTTTTCAACCATGCAAATAATGCTTGTTCAGAGGTGTTTTTAGTATGGTCTTTATATAACTCAGCCAATGCTTGCTCAGCTTTTTTAAACTCTTTTGCTTGCAGCATTTTATTGATTTCATCGTATTCATTAATAAAACCACGGCTCGCTTTATCATTTGAGTAACCATTAAAATACTTACCTACTTCAAATGAAAACAGGTAACCCCCTTCTACGGTTTTGCCTTCTTTTGTGGCAGGTGCAAACTCTAAGTTGGTTAAGTATTTCTCTGCATTTTCTTCACTACCCCGAGTATCAGATGCCATGATCACTTCAATGTCTTTTGCCTTACCTTGTGTATCAACCACATAAGACATTAATGCCCAGCCTTCTAGACGAGAGCCGTTATAACTACCTGGGTAACGTTTGTTTGAATTTTTAACAATATAGGCAGAGGTAGCAGCTTGAACATCAACACCTAAGTCATTGACGTCTCGCGCTAAAGCGTGTGTTGGTAATGCGATAAGTGAACAAAGTGCTGCGAGTTTAGTGAATTTAATCATGATAATGGCTCCAAATCCCTTAGATAGGAACATTTATAGCACTAAAAAAGGCGCTTTAAAAGCGCCTTGCTGTCAAGAATGTGCTTAAACATGCCTTGATCTTAAAACATATCCTGGTAAGGGTTTGGTTTTGATAATAAAACTTTTTTATCAAAACCTGGGATTGTCATTGAATCTTCACTAATTTCAATGCCATTTTCATCAATTAGGCCATCACCAAAACGATAAATTAGCTCATAATGACCTAAATCAGCGTGTTGTTGATAGTCAGCTTGCGCTTTGGCTACCTGAGTATGACGGTCTTGATATTGCGCCATAACCTCATCACCATGACGCTTTGCAAGCATCTTTAATGTAATTGCCGGTGATAACACAGTCGCCGTTGCGTTATTACCACCAAAGCCTTTTGAGTTAATGAAGGCAATATCCATTGCATCACATTGATAGTGTTCAGTACGAATGTCTAAATGCTCGCTATACACATCATCTGCCACTTTATCGATTGTCGTAATACCCGGCATAATATTGTGACTAAACACACCTAATGCCATAGCTAATTGGTCACCACTAGCTGGAGCAATGGTATGGCCAACATACGCTTTAGGCGCAGCAACCTTCCAATTATCAATTGCAAATGTTTCTGCCACTTTATGATAGATCAGTGATTCTGTTACGCGGTTTTGTGGTGTACTTGAGCCATGTGCCAAAATAAAGCTACGCTTTTGTACCGCCTCTTGGCCAACAATACTGTTTGCTAGTGCAACAGATTTTGCCATCGTGATGTAGTTACCTGGGCCCGGGGCTGTAATTGATTTTTTAATACCATCGGCATTGACGAACACATCTGCAACGCTGCCTAACACATCAGCGCCTAACTCTAATGCCAATGCATCATCCATTAATATAGCAACTTGTGCGCCTTCACCAATTGTAAAACCACAGTTTTCACCAAATGGACGGCTGGTACGGCGATGATCAACCACATCTGTATTATCAAGGCGCTTTAGGCCCTCTTCATTTGCAAGTGCGCTCATATTACCAAAACCTTCAACGATTTCGGGTGTAATAGCACACTCAACAGACGCCACAATAGCTACACGCGTACGACCCGCTTGAATATCGTTTACAGCTGCACGCAGGTTATATAAAAACGTTGCACATGCACCTGATGTAGTAAAGGTTGTGCCCACATTGCCTGTTACATAAGCATTGATAAAGTCAGTCGACATGGTGTTTAAGCCAAGTGCAAGCTGTTTTGTACTCACACGGTCGCCCTGCTGGCGCGCACGAATAAGTCCACCAAATCCTTCATCATCAACTTGACCAGCCACAGAAGCTGAGTAAGTGCCAATTTGATCAGGCTCAACGCTATTCATTACCTGCTGCCATGGCAGACCTGTCGAACGAATCGCATCGGTTGCGGCAAAGATAGTCGCTTGCAAGCCTCTTGGTTGATAACGGCTGTTATACATAGCCGAAGGTTCAAAACCTGTTGGTAATTGACCGGCCGCTTTAATTGGATTATCGCGCGTACTGTCATGTTTAATAGCAAGATCAGCACTAATTGTGACTTTAACTTTTTTATCAGTTAATTCTTCAACCTGCCAAGCACTTGGTACTGGAGTTGGTAAATCACGGCGGCGCGTTTCAAAAACAATCTGCTGTTCACCTGACGCTGTTAACGTCATTCTTTGCTGCCATGGAGTCGCATCCACATCGAAGTGGTTTTTTTCAATTTTACGAATAAGTGTGCCAGCTAAAATTTCTTCACCGAACTTAGCTTCGATGTCTGATTCGGCAATGGTATTGCCTTGGGCATCTTTAAGTACACCTTCAGTAAGAGTGACTAAGTTCATTAATGTCGCTAAGCCTAAAAATGTCTCCTGACGGGCTTTAGCGTCCAAGCTGTCTAACACGATACGACGATAACCTTGATGAAAAGAAGTGCGGCCAGCGGCATTAATACCACCCATACCAACAATAACGGGTAATGCTGTCATAAAAAACCTTGAGAAAACGTGTTATGAGAATTAAGCCAAGTTTAAATGGATTAATTAACACGCTTTATGCTTAAATAGCCAAATAACATGCACAACAGGCCAAAAACAACTGGTCGGAGCAATTTGAGTGACGAAACTTCAACAAGTAAAAGCCATTGAAATTAGTATTTTGGTTTATCCTCATTTATTAATAACCAGTTTAACCCTGCCTATCGAAATGCTCAGAGCTGGTGAGGCCTTTGCAAAAAGCCATCGTCAGCAGAACGAATTTAAACCTCTAAACATCAATTTAGTGGCAAGTAGTTTAAAAGCGATCCCTAATCGTACTGGGCTTTCAATTATGCCCGATTGCGAAACCGTCACAGCGCCTGTTAGTGACTTGATTATTGTGCCTGGGATTTGGCGAAACCCGCGTCCTGTGGTGAGCAAACAACAAAGTTTGGTGAACTGGCTCGGTGAATCTTGGCAACAAGGCAGTCATATCATTGGTGTAGGCACTGGTAATTGTTTAGTTGCAGAAGCAGGCTTATTGGATGGCCACCCTGCTACCACTCACTGGCATTACGCAGAGCAATTTAAACGTGACTACCCTAAAGTGCAGCTTAAGCCTGACTTTTTCATCACACAGTCTGAGCGCATGTATACAGTTGCGAGTTTAAATGCCCTTGCCGATGTTATTGTGCATATTATTAGTCAATATTACGGACGAGAAGCGGCACAACATGTTGAGCGTAATTTCTCCCATGAAATTCGTAAGCCCTATGAAGATCAGCGCTACCTTGAGGGTGCCGTCGATAAACACCCAGATGAACTCATCGCACAAATTCAATTTTGGCTAAAAAACAATTTAACCTCTGAACTGACTCTGCAAGAAATTGCAGCACAATTTAGTTTAAGCTACCGTACTTTTACTCGCCGTTTTCGCCAAGCCACCAGCCAAACTCCTGTGGAGTATTGGCAACAGTTGCGGGTACAAACTGCAAAAGAGTTATTAGCCTCTTCAAATTTGTCTATTCAAGAAGTTGCACTGGAAGTTGGTTATAACGACCAAGGTCACTTAACCCGGGTATTCAAGAAAGTGCTTTCACAAACACCTAGTGAATATCGCAAAGTCGTTAGACGAAAACTATTTGGATAAAGCTAAAATGCCGGAAATGTTCTAAGCCAAGGTCAGATTAATCATATTTAAGTTGCTGAATTAAAAATTATTACTAAGCTTTTAGTCAGTTGTATAGGTATTTGTTTGAGTCTAAAAATGTATCAGCTTGATTATGATGAGTTAGTGCAAAGTTGGAATAAAACCCTCGAAGTTTTAGCCTTGTTTGCTGATGTGCCCGTCGCCTTAGTAATGAAGGTAGAAAATAATATTATTAGTGTGTTTTCAAAAAACGATAACCAAGATAACCCTTATGGAATTGGTGACAGTGAAGAGCTAGATGACTCAGGCCTTTATTGCGAACATGTCGTAAAAACCCAAAAATTACTGAATATTCCCAACGCACTTATTGATGAAGACTGGAAAGAAAACCCTGATATCAAGCTTAATATGATTTCTTATTTAGGTTTGCCAATATGTGCAGGAGACACCACCCCATTTGGCACAATTTGTATCCTTGATAGCAAACCCCATGAATACAACGAGTCCGTGATAAAGCTACTCGAAACCATTAAGCAAAGCTTCGAAACCCAACTGAAATTATTGCATCAGCAAAAACAAGCGTTTGAACAACAACAATTTGCTGAACTGGCCACTTTAATTAGAGGAATAGCCCACGAGCTCAACACACCACTTGGTAACTGTATTACAGCAGTTGATGTTACCCGGCTTGCTGTCAAAGAAACACAAACCAGACTGATAAAAAAACAGCTTAGTCAACAAGCACTGCAAAATACTTTAGAGACACTGATAAATACCAATGAACTACTTGACAGGAACTTAACTTCATCTGCTTATAAGATACGTATTTTACAAGATTTGTTGTATACCAAATCACAATCAAGTAAAACAATCATGACGTTAGAGCAACTCTCTGAGTCATTGTATAAGCACTTAGAAGAGCAAATAAAACATCGCGATATCAAATTAGATATTAATTATCAAAACCCGCATAACCAATTTGAAGTTGATATAGACTTACTCAAGCAAGTGCTGTTTATTCTATTGCAAAACTCAATTGAGCATGCATTCAACAATATTACAGATCCTTTAATAGAAATTGATATTTTTGATTTTGATGAGGTGTTAAAAATTCACTACACAGATAACGGCACCGGTATCAGCAGCACTGAACTAAGCTCAATTTTCACCCCATTTTATAAAGGTAAAAACAACCAATCAGGTATAGGGCTTGGCCTCAGCATAGCGAAGAAAATAGTTAGCCAACAACTGCAAGGCGATATTTGCGTACAAGAAAGTGATGTAGGCGCCCATTTTTTAATTAGTTTGCCAAAGTAAGCTAATAAGTTTAAATGTCTTTCGTAAATAAAATCTTACTAGTTTGTGGGCTGCCTCTGTCTTCATAGCCTGTTATGGCATAGCCATTTTTGATAAGCATATTCAGCATTGCAGGAAAACGGTTCATAGACTTCACTTTTCTTTTCGATAATACAACTTTGAATAACGTTTTACACGGGCATGTACACCGCGCCCTAAGCTCTTAAACTTAGCTTCAAGTACATCTACGCCATATAAAATACCCACCACCAGCACCGATAGTTTTATTGCAGCTAGTAAGTTGTCGGTGGCAATAACAACACCAATTGATGCTAATACCCATATCGTTGCAGCAGATGTTACACCAACTACCGCACCATCTTTTGCAAGCATCACCCCTGCACCTAAAAAGCCGATACCAGTAATGATCTGGCCAACTACACGTGAATGATCAATATCTTCGCCATGCAACATAAACGCTGTTGATAGAAACAAATAAGTACCCAACACAATGAGCGCTGAAGTTCGAATACCCACAGGTTTACCACGTAATTGACGCTCCATACCAATAATTGCGCCGCAAAAAGCGGCGCTACCAATTGCTGACCAAGAATAAGGGGCAATATCAAATAAACTACTCAGTGTCACTGCACTTCCAAATCAAACTAACAATCAAAATTATAAATAAAAGGCCATCGCTGTACTGAGCCGTGATGAGCCAAAACTAGCCATTTTGCTAAAATCGGCTTTGGCTATTGGTACATGCTGACAATCAATCGCCAATTGTTTTTCGTTTTCACAAAACGGGTCATGCACATACAAGCAATGCTCATCAATATGCGTTACACACACCCAATGGGGTGACTTTTTACCATCAAATCGATAAGTGCTGATCAATAACACCACCGCTTTACCCTCAGCAAGCCAATCTTCAATGGTAGCCAAGGTTAACTCTTGATAGCGTACTGGCAGTTTTGCAGCTATCGCTTCGGCTACAAACTGATTGTGTACGGTATGCAAAATGGCTTTTTTCTTTTCACTTCTTACACCATCAATAAACAAGGTATCACGGGTATTTAAAACAACATCGGCTTTAAAACCACGTTTCATTGCTGCAAGTGCTAACCCTAGAGGGTGACAACCGCCATGCCCTGAAGTCATGAAAATAGTCGTGGCTTCACGCCAGATATCCAGCTCTTTGAGTTGGCTCATTGCGGTATCATTCAATGATGACATTGCCATTAATAACGCCGCTGGGCCACAGGTAAATTCGGTAGTTTGCTGGTACCAAGGCGTGTGTTTATCAGCATTAAATTCGATATTACGACGAATGTTTTTTTGCATTCGATGGGCATCACTATGGTCATCATAATAATCACTGTAATGACCAAACACCTGATAACCCAGTTTTTCATATAAGCGAATTGCTGATTGGTTGTTTACCGCAACTTCTAAGCGCATGTATAAACGGCCCCGTTTAGCCGTTTCATTTTCAAGCGCAAGAAGTATCTGTGAAGCAATCCCTTTGCCTTGCTGCGATTGCAAAACCGCCAGTGAATATAACCGGGCAAGGCGCGTCCCTTTGTGACACCACACTAAACCATAACCAACTAGTTGATTATCTACTTCAGCCACCATCAATAAGCCGTGAGTTGCGCTGATCCAGCGTTTTAAACTACGGCTACTTAATCTATCTTGGCTAAAGCTTTGCTCTTCAATGGCTACAAGAGCTGTCAAATCCGTGGCCTGTGCAAAGCGGATTTGACAAACAGATGCGTTCATTAACCGCGGCCTCGTGCTTCTAGGCGTTGTTTAAACTCATCCATAATGATCATATAAAGCTCATCACCTAAATAGGCATCTTCGACTTTATGGTCGATACTTGGGTTGTCATTCACTTCTAACACGTATGCTTTACCTTGATGCTCTTTAACATCAACACCATACAAACCTTTACCCACTGTTTTACAGGCTTTTAATGCTGCATCAAGTACCACTTTAGGTAGCTCAAAGGTTGGCAAGGTCTCAAAACCACCTGAGAAGAAGCGTTTTGCATCATGGTTATAAATTTGCCAGTGATTACGGGCCATTAAATAACGACACGCATAAATTGCACGGCCATTTAACACCCCGACACGCCAGTCGTATTCGGTGTACATGTACTCTTGCGCAAGCACCAGTGCACTGAACTCAAACAGCTCAGTTAACTTAGCAACTAACTCATCACGATTGGTAACTTTAAATACGCCTTTTGAGAAAGAACCTTCTGGCATTTTTAATACCAGTGGGTAGCTGAAGTTTGCTTCTAAAATTTCAATTGTCTCTTCACTTGTATCAGCCACAACGTGAGTTTTTAAACTCGGCACTTTTTGATAATTAAAGGCATCGTGCAAATACACTTTATTACAACAGCGCAGTATCGATTCTGCATCATCAATGACCACTAGCCCTAAGCTTTGTGCTTTACTCGCTAAACGATAGGTTGGATGGTCGATGGCTGTGGTTTGACGAATAAATAACGCATCAAATTGTGCAATATTGGTAATTTCATCAAATGTCAGTGCTTGAGCATAAATACCGTGCTTAGCGGCTGCTTTTATAAATTTAGCAATGGCATCTTTATCACTTGGCGGCACCTTTTCTTGGTGATCAACCAATATAGCCATATCCCAACGGTAACGACGTTTTTTATCGTGAATACGCCATACAGACTCAGTAAAGCTACTGAGTTGTTTTACAAACTCCGTAAAGCCTGTGTCATCTAATGATGCAATTGTGCCTTGTTTTACAACACCTTGCTCATCACACACCAAAATAGGCGCAGGATATTGCGAGAATAATGCTTTGGTTGCTTTACTTTGCTGTTCTTTATCTGTGTGACCAAAAAATACAGTGCCACCAGCAAGCGCTTTATGACGCGTGCTGTATTCATCGCTACGTAGCGCATTAATTGTTTTTACACTTGGTAATACCTGGTGCTTTCTTGCTTCAGCAAGCAAAGAACAATAATAACCTTTACTTAAATACTGCCCTGTATCACACAAGTTTAAAATGCGTGTTTTTGGCTCATTATGTTTTGGGTAATCACGTAAGTAGGTGTCAAAGGTAATGACATTTTCGAAATTTTGAGCAATACGTTGCTCATTGTTATCAACCACAATCAAGGTTTTAAACACGACTTTTCCTAAATTAAGCCATAGATAAAATGAAAAACACCCAGCCAATTAAGTGAACGCATGAGGCTAAACTTCACTTAACTAGATGGGTGCTTGAAATACCAATACGCAATAATTGGGAATTAAGCGTATTGGTATAAGCCTTAAGCTTGATGTGATTTATAGAGGTTTTTTTGCTTTGTGACCAACGAGATATTTTTTACTTGAAGATGAAATTTACTGATTAAAAATACCAATAATTAAATTAACTGTTCTATGGCGTACAACTGTTTTTTGCCAGCAATAGAGAGTTCAACTTCATCATCAAGGCACTTTCCAATCAATTGCTTACCTAACGGCGCTTCTCGGGTTACAACATAAATCGGTTGCTCTTTTACGGTGACCTCTAAGCCACCAGCACTTGGGCCCATAAAAAACCATTTGGCGTTATCTTTCTCATCGGTAAGACACACTAATGCACCTTCACGAACCTTATTAAATTCGCTTTCTTTAAACACTGTATTGAATGCTTGTATGTCACGGTAGCATTCATTAACTCGCTCAGCTTGCCCTTGCGCTAGATAAGCAGCCTCTAAACCCAAGGTATCGTATTGAGTTTCAGCGACACTTTCTTCGTGAGTTGCAGCGTCATGAGCCGCTTTTGCCGCTGCTTTGGCGTTTTGCAGTTGTGCCTCTAGCGCAAAGCGTAAATGTTCAATTACGTGTGTTTTATTCATATCAAAGCAGTTAAAACAGAAAAGCCGCTATTCTATGGAAAAATAGCGGCTGATGAAAGTAAGTTATAAAACTGACTTACGGCATATCCATATAGGCTTTGGTTTTATCATCCAGTGTTTGGGTGTAATTTTCTGAACTTAACCCCAATAACTGCGGCAAGGTAGCGGCGATACAAATCGATGAGAAGGTTCCCACCACAATGCCTGCAAATAACGCAATGGCAAAGCCCGTTAATGCAGCACCAGCAAGCAACCAAATACAGGCAATGGTCGCAAGTGTTGTGCCTGAGGTGATCAACGTACGTGTTAAGGTAGAACCAATTGCATCGTTAATCACAACATGGGTGTTAATGCGTTGATTGTCTGGCTGAATACGTAAAAGCTCTCTGACTCTGTCGCCAACAATAATTGAGTCATTTAATGAATAGCCAATAATAGCCAGTAAACTCGCCAGCACGGTTAAATTAAACTCAAGCCCAAGTAAGGAAAACAAGCCAAGCACTAAGATTAAATCATGTAACAGTGCAACCACCGAACCTACTGCGAGTCGCCATTCAAAGCGCACGGCAAGATAAACCATAATTGCAATCAGCGCTGCAAATAAAGCTAAACAGCCTTGTTCAAAAAGCTCATCACCCACTTGTGAGCCTAAAAATGAGCTAGATAATACGCTATAGTCGACGCCTTGCTCATTCAGCTCTGCTTGCCAAGTACTCGCTTTGCTAGCCTCTGGTGCTTCTCTTAAAACAAAGTGATATTCACCCGCTTTACTGATAGCTAATTTACTCGCAACCTCTGGGCTTAACTTTGCCTTTAAATCAGCAATTGTCGTGACTGACGTTGTGTTGATTTCAGTGATGTAGCCACCTGTAAAATCAAGGCCAAAGTTTAGTCCTTTTACAGATAAAACACCTAGGCTCGCGATGACTAAAACACAGCTTAGAACTAGCCCTAAAACGCGTGCTTTACTCGCTGTAGTTAATGTTGACCAGCTCATGCTTTAGCCCCCGTCAAATTAGTTAGTTTAATGTAGAGTGTTTGGCTAAGCGCTTTTGAAATATAAACGCCAGTAAAGACACTGGTTAATAGCCCAAGCGCTAACGTGATTGCAAAGCCTTTCACCGGCCCATAACCAATGGCGTATAAAATAATTGCCGTGATCATCGTAGTCACATTGGCATCAAAAATGGTCGTAAATGCTTGGTTATAGCCTTGTTCAATCGCTTGATATGTAGGTCGACCTTTACGCTTCTCTTCTTTTATTCGCTCAAAGATAATCACATTGGTATCAACTGCCATCCCTATCGTCAGAACAAGCCCTGCAATACCCGGTAAGGTCAGCACAACCCCCGGCAATAACGACATTAAACCAACTAAAGCCGTTAGATTAAGCAATAAAGCAATATTGGCAATCAGCCCTAAGCGACGATACCAAAGCGCCATAAACGCAAGGGTAATACCAATACCCAGCATTAACGCAGCTAAACCGTGCTCAATGTTTTCACTGCCTAAGCTTGGGCCTATGGTTTGTTCTTGAACGATTGTCACTGGCGCTGTGAGCGACCCTGCGCGTAGTAAAAGCGCTAAATCGTAGGCTGCTTGAGAGCTTTTCATATTAGTAATGCTAAAACGAGAACTTAAATGCTGGGCAATGTTTGCCACATTGATCACTTCGCTTTTTTTAACAACGTCGCCATTTGCATCACGTGAGTATTCCGAATACACCGTGGCCATTGGCTTACCTATGTTGTGCTTCGAAAAAGTAGACATCGCATCGCCACCTTGCGAATCTAAACTGAGCTGAACTAAAGGCTTGCCCCATTCATCTTTGCCAACACTGGCATTATTAATGTGATCACCTGAAAAAATAGCCATCGGATTTAAATTAACAACGCCACCGCCTTGTACATTAAACGCTTTACCACCTACTTCGACGACCTGATAAAAATCGAGGGTCGCAGTTGCACCAATAATACGTTTCGCTTCTGATGGGTCCTGCACACCAGGTAACTCAATGCGAATGCGCTGCTTACCTTGTCTTTGCGTTACCGCCTCAGTGATACCAAGCTCTTCAATGCGACCACGCAGGGTTGTTAAACTTTGCGCCATAACTTGTTTATTGAATTCGTTTTGGCTTTGCTCATTAAAATGCAGTAATACCGTGGTTAGGTTATTCGTTGTTGATTTAGTTTCCATCAGGCCTTTGAATTGAGCTTGTAACGTTGAGACAAGTCCTGCAAGTTGATCCTCGCCACTTGGTAAAATTTGTAGTTCAACCCCTTCTTTTACTTCACTTGCACGGATCCCACGAATTTTGTCTTTACGAAGCGTCAATTTAGTTTGTTGATACACACTGTTTAAGTGCTCTTGCATTGCTTTATCTAGGTCAACATCAAGCACAAATAACACCCCACCATTTAGGTCGAGTCCCAACTTAATCGGTGAGAGACCCAGCTGCTGAAGCCATTGAGGGCTTGTCGCATGCTCAACAATTTTAGCCTCTAGCTGAGGGTATTGCGTTTTTATAAAACTCAGCGCATTGGCACTTTGAGTCGGCTCAGCTAATAAAATAGCCAGTTTTGCTTGGCTATCATTGGCTTCAGTCACTTCAAAACCGTGTTGATTTAGTGACGTTGTCACACTTTGCAGCGTCACTGTTTGATCTGGCAAGCTAATGTGCAACCAAGATTTGTTAGGGTAAAGGTTAGGTAGTGCGCTAACCGCTAATAAAATACACGCCGCTATCATAGCGACATAACTCATTTTTAGTCGACGCCATAGCGCCGGCTTAGATTTATGTGACATACATGACTTCCTTCCGGCATTGTCAGCCGGTAAAAATTTAATTCCAAAAAATAAAAAGTAACGAAGGAAGTCGTTTAGCTATGGTAGGTCGTATTGGCTTTGTACAAAAGATTAGCGTCTTTCCAACCACTAATGCGGGATTTACGTTGAGTGGCTAATGCAAACCATGGGATCATACGCACAGCACCTGGCGGCGCTAAAAAGTGCTCTTTTCTCCAGTCTTCAGCAAAGAATTCAATTAATAGCTCGTAATCAGGATCAACCTGACTGTGATAAAGAAATAATGATGAATTACTGGCAGTTAAACGCGGCACTAAGGTATCAAACCCCGATGGCTCTACCGGTTTAGGATGTTCAACTGTATGAGTTTGGGAAATAACTGGGGTTTTAGTCAGCTCGACTTGGAACAATTTCGTCGCAGCAAAGTGTGAGTGAGTGTCAGGCATAGCCATGCTCTGTGCGCTAAAGAACACAGTAAATAGCAAGATAATGACTGAAAAAAACCGTAACAAGAACTGACCAATAAATTAAGTAGATACCGTGGGTATAATGGGGGTAAAAAAATAAAACACAAGGTATTACTTAAATAAAAGTGACTAAAACAAAAGCGGGCCTAATTAGGCCCGCTTAGTAATTTAACTTTGTTAAACTTCTAATGATGACATGTCGATAACAAAGCGTGAGGCCATATCACCTTGCTTTAACTTATCAAAAGCGTCATTAATTTGGTCCATTTTGATCATTTCAACTTCAGGTAAAATATTATGTAACGCGCAGAAATCTAAGATTTCTTGAGTTTGCGCTATACCACCAATCAATGAGCATGCAACACGGCGACGCCCCATTAATAATGGCACTGAGTTAGTCTCTTCAAGCTCACCTACTTGACCAACCAATACTTGCGTACCATCAATATCTAAAAGCGGAATATACGGCGTAAAGTCGTGTTTTACCGGAATAGTGTTAATGATCACATCAAATTGATTTGCATGCGCTTGCATGGCATCTTCATCGCTCGATACCAATAAATCTTTTGCGCCATAAGATAAAACCTGCTGTTTTTTCTTATCACTACGGCTAATCGCCGTAACATGTGCACCCATTGCAGCTGCGATTTTAATTGCCATGTGCCCTAAACCACCTAAACCAATCACACCAACACGGCTACCAGGGCCGACATTCCAAGTGCGTAGTGGCGAATAGGTTGTGATACCCGCACATAAAATTGGTGCACATTTAGCAAGGTCTAAGCCTTCAGGCACACTTAGTACAAACTCTTCACGCACCACAATGTGTTTTGAATAACCACCTTGAGTGAGTTCACCACTAATGCGGTCTTGTCCTGAGTAAGTTCCTACCATACCTTCGCGACAAAACTGCTCTTCACCGTTATGACACTGATCACAGCTTAAACAGCTATCAACCATACAACCCACAGCAACATTATCGCCCACTTTATATTTAGTAACGCCGCTGCCTACTTCAAGGACGCGACCAACGATTTCGTGGCCTGGTACCACTGGGTACTGAGTCCAGCCCCAGTCGTTTTCTGCGGTGTGTAAGTCTGAATGGCACACGCCACAATATAGAATTTCAATTGATACATCTTCATCACGAAGTGCACGGCGTTCAAAATGATACGGCTCTAATGGTTTTTCAGAATCATGTGCTGCATAACCGACGGTTTTCATGCTTACTCCTTAGTTTTCTTCGTGTTTTACTCATGCATTTAACTAATTTGCTAATGCGCTTGTGTATAATGCATTCAGTATAGAGGTAAATTAACAAATTACACTTGCCTAAAACACGAAAGCTTTTGCCTATTTTTATCAAATTGATTTTTAAGAGACCCCCATGCGTGGAATGAGCCGCAAAGAACAGGTGACGAGATCGCCTGATGCAATGAACCTATCACAAAGCATAAAAACACTCTGGCCCTATTTAATGACCTTTAAAGGCCGGGTTATTTTAGCCGTCTTAGCGCTTATTGCTGCAAAAGGCGCCACATTGCTGATGCCTTGGGCACTAAAAGAAATAATTGACGCGGTTGATGCGAGTATCAACCCGCTATTAAGCGTTCCTATTGCCTTGCTGATCGCTTATGGTTTGCTGCGCTTTGCCAGTGTATTTTTTGGTGAAGTACGCGATGCGTTATTTGGCCGTGTTACTGAGCACGCAATGCGCCATATTGGCTTAAAAGTATTTAAACACTTGCATAGTTTAGAACTTGCCTTTCATCTTGACAGGCAAACAGGCGGTATCAGTCGCGATATAGAGCGTGGCACAAGTGGCCTCAGCTTTTTAATGCGCTTTTTGATGTTTAATATTGTGCCAACCCTATTTGAAATAATCACAGTAGCCATTATTTTTGCAACCTTGTTTTCACCTTGGTTTGCACTGGTCACATTAATTGCGGTTGCTAGTTACATTGCTTTTACTGTGATTGTAACTCAGTGGCGTAACCGATTTATTCGTGAAGCAAATGCTGCCGATAACAACTCAAACACCCGTGCAATCGACAGCTTACTAAATTACGAAACCGTTAAGTACTTCAACAATGAACACTATGAAGCGAGCACCTACGACGGCTTTTTAGCTAAATGGGAGCAAGCAAGGCTTAAAAATCGTTTATCATTACTTGCGCTTAATTCAGGACAAGCACTTATTATAGCCACGGCTATAACAGCGCTAATGTGGCTCGGTGCCAGCTCAGTGGTCAATAAAGAGCTGACAATAGGTGAGCTTGTAATGATCAATGCTTATATGATCCAGTTATTTTTACCACTTAACTTTTTAGGTTTTGTTTATCGTGAGATACGCCGTGCGCTGACTGACCTTGAAAATATGCTGGGGCTGTTAAATCGAAAAGCCGCCATTAGCGATGACAAAGATGCAAAACCATTAAATGCAACCAAAGCTGCTATTCGATTTGAAAATGTGTCGTTTAGTTACGACAAACAAAGGCCAATTTTAAATAACTTAAGCTTTGAGGTTACTTCTGGCAGCAAAGTGGCGATTGTGGGTGCCAGTGGCGCAGGTAAAAGTACTCTAAGCCGCCTGCTCTACCGTTTTTATGATGTTGATGCAGGTAAAATTTATATCGATGAGCAAGCAATCAACACAGTGACACTTGAAAGTTTGCGCCAAGCAATTGCCATCGTACCGCAGGATACCGTGCTATTTAATACCAGCATTCGCGAAAACATCGCTTACGGAAATCCAACGGCAAGCGAAGATGAAATTGATCAAGCCATAAGCCTTGCCCATTTAGATGGATTTATCGCCAGCCTAGATAAAGGCGATAAAACCCTTGTTGGTGAACGCGGTTTAAAAGTATCAGGCGGTGAAAAACAACGCATTGCAATTGCCAGAGCCATTTTAAAGGGTTCACCCATTTTATTATTTGATGAGGCAACATCGGCGCTAGATTCGCATTCAGAACAAGCCATTCTCAGCGCGATGCGTGAAGTTGCACAAAGACATACCAGCTTAGTCATTGCGCATCGTTTATCAACAATTACTGACGCAGACAAAATTATTGTTATGAAACAAGGACAGGTTGTTGAGCAAGGTCAGCACCATCAACTGCTTGCAGCGAATAGTGAATACGCACGAATGTGGCAGTTACAGCAAAGCGAAGAATAAACACTGTTAACTAGTAGTTTAAATGATTAGAATAACCGCTTTATTTTTATCTATAACAAAAAGGCAACACGCAGATGGGCAGAGCTTATCAAAACAAAAAAGACTCAATGGCAAAAACTGCGGGTGCAAAAACCAAAGTTTATTCAAAGTACGGAAAAGAAATTTATATCTGCGCTAAGAATGGTGGTGTTGATCCCGATGGCAACTTAGCGCTTCGTCGCTTAATTGAGCGAGCTAAAAAAGACCAAGTACCTACGCATGTAATCGAGCGTGCAATCGATAAAGCCAAAGGCGGTGGCGGCGAAGATTACGTAGCAACTCGCTACGAAGGTTACGGCCCGGGCAACTGTATGATCATTGTTGACTGTTTAACCGACAACAACAAACGTACCTTTGCTGACGTACGTGTTTGTTTTACAAAAGCGAATGCAAAAATTGGTGCGCAAAACTCAGTATCACACTTATTTGATCACCTCGCTATTTTTGTATTTGATGGTGATGATGACGAGGCTGTTTTAGAAGCACTAATGATGGCTGATGTTGATGTAACAGATGTAGAAGTTGAAGACGGTAAAGTGACTGTATTCGCTCCACATACTGAGTACAACAATACCCGTACAGCACTTGAAGAAATGGGAATTACTGATTTCCACGAAGATCTAATTGCTTTTGTGCCGCAAGTAGAAGCCCCCATTGAAGGTGAAGACGTTGAAGTCATGGAACGCTTTTTAGCCATGCTAGAAGACTGTGACGACGTACAAAACGTTTACCACAACGCACAGTTTTAATTAAAAAGGCCAACCCAGTTGGCCTTTTACCTTTTAGCCCAAAGGAATCAACATTGAAGTGAGCATCCAAATCTCATTAAAGCATTAGGCTATGTTGATGAAGAGATACAACTTGGTTTAGTGATGGAGCTTATCAGTAAAGAGTTCACGAATCTTGGTTTGCCGCCCTCCCTTGCAACTTGTACCCGAGACACATTCGAAGACAACTGCCAGTACGCGCCAGAAATGGTGCTAAAAATCGTCAAGCAAATGGCAAGTACCCTTGCCCATTTGCATCAAAAACAAGTAAGCCATGGTGACATTTATGCCCATAACAGCATGATCAATTCACATGGCGAGTTATTATTTGGTGACTTTGGTGCTGCAACTGACTTATCAATGCTGACGCCTAATCAACAGCTGCTATTAGAAGGCATTGAAGTACGTGCCCTTGGTTATTTCATCGATGATTTACTGACTGTAGTCACAGAACAGAACGACATTACCAAAATGCTTGCTGACATAGCTCAAGAGTGCTTAGGACTCAAATCAGACAAACGCCCTCGCCTTTCTGAGCTAGTTTCGCGATTATGAGTGTCGTTAATTATAAATAAAGCCTCTGTGAGGGTTTATTTTTGCTTGTTAAACGGAAACACCTGCTGCTTTAACATCCCTTCACCCACTTAAAACTGCTCAGCCCTAAATAGCCGATGATAAAGACGTGCCATGCTATAAAAATCCATTTATCAATTTTTTTCAGCTTAACACAGAAGAATTTAGGAACAAATATACGCTAAGCCATCACGAACATGTGTACACAACAAATTGATACCAAGCTCAGAAAACCCATAACGATAACTCGTTCAGGTAGGTAATGAATAACCAATGCAGGCATTGTAATAATGTATGAAGCCTTTGGCCTATAGCACAAACTATGTTTTTCAAAGTTCAAGAAAGCGTTTTTAGCCTTAACAGATAAAGCTTTATTCCAGCCAAATGACTAAAACCAATGCAATTGACCTATACAGCTTATTAACGAATAAAAGTTTAATTTTATTAAACATCCTTACCCTCATGAAATTTTAAGTTGACTAAGTTATTAACACTAAATTTTATTTTACAATACAGCTTTAAATAGATTAATAATATAAATAAGCATTTTTATAAGAACTAACTCACCTTTAAGAAAAAGAGAAATTCTTACCAAGGAATATAAAAAGGAAATTTCATATGTCATTAGTTAAAAACCCCCTCTACAGTAACTATTGAATAAACATATTTTTCCAAGATCATCAATAATAAATCTTATTGGATGATAAAAAAGGAAATACAAATTGGCTCTCTAAGAGCTTTATGAATTAAGCCAATACAATTGCTTCAGAGGGAATAATGCTTATATCTAATACTCACAAGTTTATTTTTGTTCACATTTGGAAAGCGGGTGGTACAAGTGTTCGAAAATCACTTTCCAATTACACTAACAATGATAAAACCCAAATCCCAAAGCATGCATCGCTGAAAGAAATAATCAATTACATCGGGAATGAGAATTTTAGTAAGTACTTTAGCTTTTCGTTTGTACGTAACCCTTGGGATATTCAGGTGTCAAACTACTTTTATATTCGTCAAAGACCAGAACATTATGCATATGATTGGATGTCAAAATTTGAGTGCTTTGATGAATATATAGAATGGAGAGTATCTGAGGAAAGAATTTTACAATTTAATATGATTTGTGATTCTTCTGAAAAGATTGCAGTTAATTTTGTAGGAAAATTTGAAAAATTAAATGAAGACTTTCGTATCGTATGCAATAAAATTGGGGTTAATGCAAAATTACCACATACAAACAGGTCAACTCATCAAAATTATAGAAAGTATTATACACCTTTTAGTAAAAAGCTTATTGAAGTTGCCTATGAGAAAGATATAGAACATTTTGGTTATAAATACTAATACTTAGGAGAAAAGTTAATGCAGGCTCTAGTAAGGAGAACTCTTTATTTATTTTTGACTATTACTGGTCTTACAGCTCTAATGGCTATTATTGGTATAGCATATGTATGGTTTTTTTCTAACCAGAATGAATTGCCTCATCTCGAACTTTTAATAGGTTCTGTAATCTTAGAAATAGTAGCGGTAGTATTGGTTCTAGCAAAGAAAGGTCTTAAATACCTTCCTGACAGCCAAATAGATAAAGAGCCAAATGACACTATTAAATTTATGGAGAGCTTTATATCAACTGGAACAAGCGCTACGATAGTCAGTAATAGAGTATCTTGGTTGGCGGGAGATCAGAAATTATTAAAGATTCTCCAAGAGAAAATCGATAATGGTATTAGAATTGAAATCATCACGCCCAAGGAAGTTAATACACCTCTAGTAGATAATTTAAAGGGAGCTACTTTTATTGTCACAAATGAAAAGTTTTCTCCAGAAGCTAGATTTACTTTAGTTAATGGGGAACGCAGTGGGGCTGAAAAATTAGCAATAGCACGAGGTGTTCATCCGGATCATGAAATTACAATTTTTGACAATAACTCTGGCCCTCAAATTATAGCGATGGCAAAAGATATAATAAGAAAGTCAAAGGAGTTATCACATGCCTCATAGATGGTGTAATTCTGCACAAATACGAAAAGAACAGATTGAATCTGGATTAGATTTAACTTTCAATGAAGTATTTAAGCCTCTCCTAATAAATCAAATTAAAATGCTTTCACCAGCTGAGATCCTAGAAGTCGGAGCTGGGACTGGTCATCTATCTAAAGAATTATTCACTATAGGCCTGAGTGTAACAGCAATTGAACCATCATTAGGAATGTATAATGTAGCAAAGGATGTCTTATCAGATACAAATATAAGGCTTTTTAACTGTACTTCCTTTGACTTGAAAAGAGATAAGGTTTATGAGCTTGCATTTTCTCATCTTGTTGCACACGTGGTTGATGATATTTTTAGTTTCTTTGAATCAATAAAAGTCCACTTAAAAAAAGGTGCTAGTTTTATTTTTTCGATTCCACACCCTTGCTTTTATAATTCATATAAAGGTTTTTTTGGAAATGAATATAATTACATAACTCCAATTACAAAAAATGTTTCTTTTAAAATTACTAAAGATCAAGAAAATACAATTTATGATGTTCCATATCACCACAGACCTTTGTCGGACTACTTTAACAAATTGATTGAGTCAGGTTTTATAATTGAAAGATTTGATGAGATTTATCCTAATGATGATATACAAGAGAAATATGGTGCAAGATGGGAATTCCCTCGATACTGTCTATTCACATGTAGAAAAACCTGAAAAATAATATTTTTTGCAAAATTGCTAGAGCAAACTAAAGTAACGAATACAAAAGTTCGTTACCTTCGATATTCAAAAGGATAATTCTACCATTTGAAGAATTGCAACCTTTTGAATCTGATATGTTCGTATGCAATTTTATTAGTACTACTGAAATGCTTTATCAAACTTATCTTGATCAAGGTATTTATCAAATGCACCTAAAGCATTACCCACACTTGGCTCAGCCATTAACTCTTGCATTGCAACTTCACCGACAATACCGAATGCGTTTTCCATTGCTCCCTGACCGCCGACTTCTATCGCCGCCTTAGCTTGCTTTGGACAGTCTTCAGTTAATAAACGCGTAACTAACGCACCAACATAGCGATTAGTGTCATCCATATCTTGCTCTGTAACGTTCGCGAAAGGCTTAATTATACTATGCGTCGACATACCCAGATAAATCCACTTAGCGAGATTTTTCCGTTCTTTACCATTTAGTGAATCAGTTAAACACACTGCAAGTTGCTGAGCTTCTTCTGATGCTGAAGCATAACTAGGCAGTAACGACATTACAAAGAGTGAAGTAGTTAATAAGATTTTTTTCATTATTTCCTCATAAACTGGGATTAACCATAGAATTCTACTTCAGTTTTTACACCAAATGGTAAAATGAATTCTCTAAATTCAGGGTCCCCTTGCTGAGCTTTTGGATATTTAAGGTTATACATATTCTTTTTAAACATATTTAAGAATTGCTTATTTTGCAGCTTATTATCCAATACACTGACTTTGACTACATCACCCGCTTGATTAACCATCATCATAAATAAAATTTTATCATCAGATCGTCTGAAGTCGTCTTTTGCTTTTGTTATCACATCTTTGGGAATATTAAAATCGGGTAGGTTTTTATCTTGTGTTGATGAGCAAGACACTAACAAGAGGCATAAAGGTATTAAAAATTTATTCATCATCTGTCCCTAAAAATATTTAAAGACAAGATACTGTGAATAAATGCTTTTATCCAGCAAAAACCAAAAAAGCCACGATAAACGTGGCTTTGTTGGATAAAGCTTAAACTTTTACTGTTCTATTATAAGAACTGACCTAGCGCTTTAACTTGGTCTAACATGCGGTTTGAGAAACCCCACTCGTTATCGTACCAAGCCATCACTTTAACAAGCTTACCATCTACTTTAGTTTGGGTAGAATCGAAGATTGAAGACGCAGGATTGTGGTTAAAGTCGATAGAAACAAGCGGTAGTTCGTTGTATTCAAGAATACCTTGCATTGCACCTTCTGATGCAGCTTTAACGACTTCATTAATTTCTGCTGCAGTTGTTTCACGCTTAGCAACAAACGTTAAGTCTACTAAAGAAACGTTGATTGTTGGTACACGTACTGCCATGCCGTCAAGTTTACCCGCAAGTTCAGGAAGCACTAGGCCAACCGCTTTAGCTGCGCCTGTTTTCGTTGGGATCATTGACTGAGTTGCACTACGTGCACGGTATAAGTCTGGGTGATAAACGTCAGATAAGTTTTGATCGTTTGTGTAAGCATGAATTGTTGTCATGCTACCTTGCTCGATACCTACTGTGTCGTTGATTGCTTTTGCAATTGGCGCTAAACAGTTTGTTGTACACGATGCATTTGAAATGATGTTACTGTCAGCGTTTAATACTTCGCTGTTAACACCATGAACAACTGTTGCATCCATGTCCGTGCCTGGTGCAGAAACGATTACTTTTTTAGCACCCGCTTCAATGTGTTTAGCCGCTGCGTCACGTGAAGTGAATAAACCAGTACATTCTAAAACGATATCTACGTTTAGAGCTTTCCAAGGAAGGTTTGCTGGATCACGCTCTTGTGTAAGGGTAATTTCATCATTACCAATTAGCATGGTGTTTTCAGCAAGTGTTACTTTTTGAGAAAATTGACCGTGTACTGAGTCAAATTGAGTTAAATGCGCGTTAACATTTGCTGGTGCTAAATCGTTGATTGCAACGATTTTGATTTCGTTGTTTTGAGCTGACTCATAAAGGGCACGTAATACGTTACGACCGATACGTCCATAGCCATTAATTGCAACATTAATCATTCTAATATCTCCCGTTAATTATTTTACTTCACTTGCTTGGCGAGCAAGCGCTTCAATGGCTTGCCAGTCTTTGTTTTCAATAAGTTGTTTATCTAGCATCCAAGTACCACCTACACAGATTACGTTTTTAAGTGCCAGGTAGTTCGGTGCTGTTTCAAGGCTAATTCCGCCGGTAGGGCAAAAAGTTACTTGTGGTAAAGGGCCACCAATTGATTTCAGCATTGCAGTGCCACCTGCTGCTTCTGCAGGGAAAAACTTTAAGAACTTAAAGCCATGGCTTGCTAATTTCATTACTTCACTTGGTGTTGCTGAACCTGGTAAAAATGGAATATCAGTTTCTTTAGCCAGTGCTAATAATTCGTCGTTTACACCTGGGCTAACCATGAAGTCAGCACCGGCTTCAACAGATGCATTAAATGTCGCTTTATCAACCACGGTACCTGTGCCAACGTATGCTTCTGGTACGGCTTCTTTCATTAGCTTTACAGCTTCTGCCGCAATCGGCGTACGTAAAGTAATTTCTAGTGCTTTTAAGCCACCGTTATAAAGCGCACGTGCAAGGGGTGCTGCATCTTCAAGTTTTTCGATAACAACAACCGGTACCACAGGTGCCGATGATAAAATTTTCTCAATGCTCATTGTTTGTTCCTCATAGCCCAGTAACGGCGTATTATTATTCTAAACCAAAGGCACTTGCGCCTAGGTCTGCACTACTTACTATATTTCTGAAACCTGCGAATAACTCTCGGCCTGTACCATATGTTTGGCTTGGTTGGCTAAGTTGTAATTCACGTTTTGCTAATTCTTCATCGCTTACGTGTACTTTCAATACACCCGCTGGTGCATCAAGCGTCACTAAATCACCTTCGTGAATTTTTGCGATTACACCACCTTCAACCGCTTCTGGTGCTAAGTGGATTGCAGCAGGAACTTTACCTGATGCACCCGACATACGGCCGTCAGTCACAATCGCCACTTTGTAGCCTTGGTCTTGTAGTGTTGCCATTACTGGCGTTAATTTGTGAAGCTCAGGCATGCCTTTCGCTTTTGGACCTTGCTCTTTAATTACAGCAATAAAGTCTGTGTTTAATTCACCACGGCTATACGCTTCTTGTAACTCTCCTTGGGAGCTAAATACTTTAGCTGGCGCAGAAACAACTTGGTGTGACTCAGCCACTGCCGATACTTTAATAACAGCTTTACCAAGGTTACCTGTAAGAAGCTGTAAACCACCCTGCTTGCTAAACGGGTTATCAATCGGACGTAACACTTCTTCATCGTGTGATTTTTCTGGACACGCTACCCATTTAACTTTGCTTGGGCCAGTGCTGTTAGTCATGATCACTGATGAATCTTTATCTAGCATTGGCTCTGTGGTGTATGCTTCTAAGCCATCACCCACAATCGTTTTCACGTCGTTATGTAAGTAACCTTTGCTAAGTAGTTGCTTCATTAAGAAGCCCATACCGCCGGCTGCTTGGAAGTGGTTCACATCTGCTGAGCCGTTCGGGTAGATACGTGTAAGAAGTGGCACAACTTCTGATAAGTCAGCCATGTCTTTCCACGTAAGGATTACACCCGCTGCTTTGGCGATAGCTACTAGGTGGATTGCGTGGTTTGTTGAGCCGCCTGTTGATAACAAGCCAACTAAACCATTAATAATTGTTTTTTCACTTACTACGTCTGCAAGGCAGTTAGCATCTTTTGTTTCGATTAGCTGCTTTAACATGGTTTCCACAGCATGACCTGTTAAGCCATCACGTAGTTCTGTGTAAGGGTTAATGAAAGAGCTACCTGGTAAATGTAGGCCCATGATTTCCATTAACATTTGATTCGAGTTTGCGGTACCGTAGAAAGTACAAGTACCGGCACTGTGATACGATGCGCTTTCTGCTTCTAAAAGCTCTTCGCGGCTTACTAAGCCTTGTGCAAATTTTTGACGAACACGTGCTTTTTCTTTATTCGGGATACCCGATTGCATTGGACCGGCTGGTAAGAAATACGTTGGTAAATGACCAAATGATAAGGCACCAATTAAAAGTCCAGGGACAATCTTGTCACATACACCTAAACAGAAAACACCGTCGAACACGTCATGCGATAAAGAAACCGCAGTAGACATTGCAATCACGTCACGCGAGAACAATGAAAGCTCCATGCCATCACGGCCTTGTGTAACACCGTCACACATAGCAGGTACACCACCAGCAACCTGTGCTGTAGCATCAAACTTAGTGGCAAGGCTTTTGATGATTTCTGGATAGTCTTTGTAAGGAACATGCGCAGAAAGCATATCGTTATAAGCGTTGATGATAGCTAGATTTGGTTGCTCGTCTGATTTTAAACGAGCTTTGTCATCGCTGCTACAAGCAGCCATAACGTGTGCAATATTACCACAGCCTAAACCAGCACGAACTCTTGTTTGTTTTTTTGCGTGCGCGATTCGCTCTAAATAAGCTTGGCGGGTCTCTTTACTGCGTTCGATAACGCGTTCGGTGACTTCTTGAATACGAGGATGCAACATATAAATTCGACTCATCTCTATAGTTAGAGGATAAAGGCTCAGTAACAATTACAGACTCCACGAAAATAATTGTACTGAGCAACTTTGATTTACCCGTTCAAAGGTACGCTGACAGGCTGTCTCTCACAACCAACCTGACACCGGTGTCACTGTATTAACTCATGACTGTGACACCGGTGTCAACCTTATCTGTTAAATTTAGTTTAATTTTTTTAAATGACCAAATAATGAACAATTTAATTTTAGTAGAATATGAGTAGAATTCATGTGAAGTACCACTATCAAAGGCCTATAGACAAGACAAGCTTTGAGGTTTGTTTTACTTAAAAACAACTACTTATAACGTTTTTATGAAATTTTTAAGTCCTAAATAAAAAAGCCCGAAAACGCGTCACTCATTCTCGGGCTACTGTGAAAAAACAAGATGAAATTTATTTAATTGCTGCTGTCGACTCTCGAGTAATGAGTTTTGCTTCAAGGGTTACTTGATAAGGCGACTCTTGTGGATCACCAATATGAGTGATCAATTGCTTAACTGCTTGCTGAGTCATTTCTTCAACTGGTTGTGCAATGGTCGTTAACCCTGGCCAGATATGACGTGCAATTGGTGCGTTATCAAACCCAGCAATAGAAATATCATCTGGCACTCTTAACTGCATTTGCGTAGCAAGCTTTAATACCGCCGCTGCCATGTAATCATTTGATGCAAATACTGCTGTTGGGCGAGGGTTTAAATCTAAGATTGTACGGGCACTATCAACACCAGAGTGATAACTGAAGTTACCTTCTTCAACTAAGCGTTCATCAAACTCAATACCATTTGACGCAAGCGCTCTTCGATAACCTTTAAAACGCTGCTCTGTCGCACTGTGATCAGGGTGACCTTTAATGAAGGCAATTTCTTTATGACCCAACTTAATAAGATGCTCTGTTATTTCAAAAGCCCCCTGCTCGTCGTTACTTCTTACCGAAATAGAGTCGTCTTCAAGTACCGCAGATGCGACGCGAGCATACGGGATCTTTTTCGACTTTAAAAAGCTTACAAGTTCAGGAAAATCAGAAAATGGTGGGGTCAGTACAATGCCGTCTAAACGTGAGGTTTGAATTAATTGCTCAATGTTACTAATTAATTCTTCGCCGCGTAATTCACATGGGTGGATCAATAAGTTGTAGTTAAGCTCATGACATGCCGCTAAAGCACCGGTTTGCACACGGGTAATATAGCTTTTACTCGGATTGTCGTACAAGCAACCAATAATAAAACTACGGTTTTGTGCCAAACCACGAGCGATTGGGTTTGGTGTGTAATCAAGCTCTTTAAATACTTTGAGTACTTTTTCGCGCGTTGCATCACTCACGTTAGGCTCATTGTTGAGCACGCGAGACACTGTTTTTTTCGATACACCGGCATAGCTGGCGACACTGTTGATGGTTACTTTCTTCATCCGCTCTACATCCAACTGCTAATTACGCGTTACTTTTAACATGTATACACGCAGCAGCACCAATGAATGGAATGTTGTCTTGTGTTACAAGCGTAACGGGGATCTGTGAAGTATATTGCGACATAATGCCTTTGTCTGCAAAACGCTCAACAAATCGACTAGATAATAGACGTTGTTGCATGCGAGGTAAAATACCACCGCCAATAAATACGCCACCTAATGCGCCAAATGTCAGGGCTAAGTCCCCTGCTACGCTGCCAATCCAGTCACAAAATTGATTGAGTGTTGCATCACAGACTTCACACTGACCAGTGGTTGCAAGCTCGCTAATTTGTGCAGCATCTAGATTCTTTGCTTCAACACCTTTTACCGCTGCCATAGCTCGGTATAAATGCGCGATACCTGGGCCCGAGAACACGGTCTCAACAGATACATGATTTAACTGCTTTTTAAGCTCAGTGATTAACTGGCGGTCTAACTCTGTCACTGCTGCAAGGGTAATGTGCCCTGCTTCGCAGCTAAGTACAGCACTGCCTTGTGATGTACGAACTAAACACGCAGCACCAAAACCTGTACCTGGCCCCATAACTGCGATATTCGCATTTTCATCAGCCTGGCCTGCTTTAACAGCCATATTTTGCGAATCATCTAAATAAGGCGCCGCATAAGCAAATGCTGCAAAGTCGTTGATTACTTCAAGTTGCTCAAATGAAAACTCTGCTTTTAAATCTGCAACGTTAAAGTGCCAGCCAAGGTTTGTTAAGTGAACTTGGCCTGCTTTAATCGGGCCTGCTACCGCTAAACATGCGCGGCTTGGCTTAAGAAACGAAATCTGGCTGAAGTACTGGTTAATCGCACTTTCTAAAGAGCCAAAATCTGCACTTGGAAAAGTTAAATTGTGCTCGATAACAAACTGGTTAGTTTGTGCATTAAAGTCAGTGATTAAAGCGAAACGAGCGTTAGTGCCGCCGATATCGGCAACAAGAATAGGAGCGAATTCTGTAGTTGTCTGTGTGTTCATGATGTTTTCTCTATTTGTCTAAGCTAGTTGCCGCTTATTGTTCTAGTTTTCAATGGCAAAGCCACTGTGTCTGCTAAACTTTGGGTCATTGCCTCAAAGAAGCTATCTTTTGTATTAAAAAAATGCTGCCCAAATGAATGGGCAGCCAAATACGTTTTGACAACAAAATGATAAAACAGTGACATTATGACACCGGTGTCAGATTAGGATCAATAAAAATTTTCATTATTTGTGCATGCATACGTATTTATTGATAAAACCTGCGTATTAAGTATCGAAAAAGCATTTATATACGCATAAAAAATGCCTAGCTGTGTACAGAACAGCCACACACACGCCACTTGTCACAAATAGCTTGAAAAAAATATTAAATAGCCGAAAATGGCAATTACTACTTCTGTTATTTGGTAACCATATGAAAGGTAAGGCGACATCTTTTGACATTGCACATTATGCGGGTGTGTCGCAGTCAACCGTGTCTCGCGCGCTGCGAAATAGCCCTTTGGTCAACGAAGAAACGCGTCGACGTGTTCATGAGGTAGCAAAACAACTCAACTATAAAGTTGATAAAAATGCCAGTAATTTAAGAACTCAACAAAGTAGTACCCTCGCCCTGTTATTATTTGAAGATCCCACTTCGGATGAATCACAGATAAACCCTTTCTTTTTAGCGATGCTGGGCAGTATTACAAGAGCTTGTGCAAAAGAAGGCTACGACTTACTGGTATCGTTTCAGTCGAGCAGCTCTGATTGGCAAGCCGATTACGAGGACAGCCACCGTGCAGATGGCTTAATACTGCTTGGTTATGGTGATTACCTTGATTACCAACCTAAATTTAAAACCTTAATTGACCAACACACTAAGTTTGTCTGTTGGGGTGCCAGCGTAGACAACCGCCCAGATTTAACGGTCAGCTGCGATAACTACGGCGGTGGTAAATTAGCAGCTGAGCATTTACTTGCAACCGGTAGAACTGATTGTGCATTTATCGGTGATGCTTCTGATCATAGCCCTGAGTTTTTTGCTCGCTACCAAGGTTTTAAAGATGCATTCTTAGCCAAAGGCGTGGCTTTAAACGAACGTAAAATGGCGAATGCGATTTCGACAGAAGAATCTGGCTATCACGCGACTCGTTCCCTCATAGCAAATAACATTCGTTTTAACTCATTGTTTGCCGCCAGTGATCTTATTGCTATTGGTGCTATTCGCGCCTTGAAAGAAGCAAAAATCAAGGTTCCTGATGATGTACACGTTGTTGGCTTTGATAACATTGCTGTTGCCAGCTTTGTAAATCCACCACTTACCACCGTTCAGCAAGACACCACACTCGCCGGACAAATGTTGGTCGATAACCTGCTCAAACTTATTCGTGGTGAAGATGTAGAGAATACCCTTTTACCACCGCGTTTAATTATTCGCGGTTCGAGTGTTTAATTTTTAGCGATAACAGCTTTGTTATCGCCTACTCCTTACCCAACCAGAAACTTATTGCATTAAAATTAGTTTTTTTTCGATTTACCCAAGACTATTACTTCGAAAAAGCAGATAATTACGCCTATTATGTTGAAAACGCTTATCTGGCAAACAAAGCTTTAGATAACAACGCGCACAAAGGTGGAATTTTTTAATGGAAATTAAAGTTAATTTTCTCGACAACCTCAGACTTGAAGCCAAGTTTGATGATTTTTCTGTCATTGCAGACCAACCTATTCGCTATAAGGGTGATGGCACTGCACCTAGTCCATTCGATTACTTTTTAGCATCTTCTGCATTGTGTGCGGCTTATTTTATTAAAGTGTATTGTAATTCACGCGATATCCCGACAGATGGTATTCGTGTGGCGCAAAACAATATCGTTGATCCAGAAGACCGCTATAACCAAATTTTTCAAATTCAGGTTGAGTTACCAGAAAGCCTTTCTGAGAAAGACCGCACGGGTATTTTACGTTCTGTTGAGCGTTGTACAGTAAAACGTGTTATTCAAACTGGCCCAGAATTTAAAATCGATACTGTTGAAAGCATCGAAGCAGACGCGCAAGCAATGTTGATGGCAAAACCAGGTGATGACAGTAATACCTTTATTTTAGGTAAAGACTTACCCCTTGAAGAAACCATCGCAAATATGACGGCCATCCTTGAAGAGTTAGGGATGAAAATCGAAATCTCTTCTTGGCGTAATATTGTGCCAAATGTATGGTCACTTCATATTCGTGATGCAGCCTCGCCTATGTGTTTTACCAATGGTAAAGGTGCAACCAAAGAAAGCGCGCTATGCTCAGCTTTGGGCGAATTTATTGAGCGCTTAAACTGTAACTTCTTCTATAATGATCAATTCTTAGGTGAAGACATTGCCAATAGCGAATTTGTTCATTACCCAAATGAAAAGTGGTTTGCTCTGACTGATGATGACTCTCTACCAGAGGGCATATTAGATGATTATACCCGTGAAATTTATAATCCTGATGGTGAGCTGTGTGGCTCACACTTAATCGATACTAACTCTGGTAATAAAGAACGTGGTATTTGCTCTATTCCTTATGTTCGCCAGTCAGACGGTGAAACGGTTTACTTCCCGTCAAACTTAATTGAAAACTTATTCTTAAGTAATGGTATGAGTGCTGGTAACAACTTTGCCGAAGCAAAAGTACAGTGTTTATCTGAAATTTTTGAGCGTGCAGTTAAGCGCCAAATCATTGAGCAAGAAATTGTTTTACCAGACGTACCTCAAGAGGTTTTAAACAAGTACCCAGGTATTGTTGCGGGTATTAATGGTCTTGAAGAACAAGGTTTCCCTGTTGTAGTAAAAGATGCCTCGCTAGGTGGTCAGTTCCCAGTGATGTGCGTAACACTCATGAACCCTAAAACAGGCGGTGTATTTGCTTCTTTTGGTGCGCACCCAAGCTTTGAAGTTGCGTTAGAGCGCAGCTTAACTGAGTTATTACAAGGCAGAAGCTTCGAAGGCTTAAACGATGTACCTAAGCCAACGTTCAATAGTATGGCAGTTTCTGAACCGGAAAACTTTGTAGAGCACTTTATTGATTCAACTGGCGTGATCTCATGGCGCTTCTTCAGCGCTAAACACGATTATGATTTTGTTGAATGGGACTTCTCTGGTAGCAATGAGGAAGAAACAGCGAGCTTATTCGGTATTTTAGAAAGCTTAGGTAAAGAAGCTTACATTGCTGAGTTCTCAGACCTTGGTACTGCATGCCGTATTTTAGTGCCTGATTATTCAGAAGTGTATCCTGTGGAAGACTTGATTTGGGACAATACCAATAAAGCACTTAACTTCCGCGAAGATATCTTAAACCTACATCGTTTATCAGAAGATGAACTTGCGGATTTAGTTGAGCGCTTAGAAGAAAGTGAACTAGATAACTACATAGATATCATAACCTTAATTGGCATTGAGTTTGATGAAAACACAGTATGGGGTCAGTTAACGATTCTTGAGCTGAAGCTACTTATTTACTTAGCACTTGGTGATTTAGAAGCAGCAATGGAGCTTGTTGAAGCATTCTTACAGTATAACGACAATACCATTGTTGAACGCGGCCTATTCTACCAAGCAATGCATGCAACGTTAGAAGTTGCACTCAGCGATGACCTTGAGATTGAAGATTACATTCATAGCTTCACCCGTATGTTTGGTCAAGAAACGATGGATGCAGTCGTTGGCTCAATCAACGGCGATGTAATGTTCTATGGTTTAACAGAAACCAGCATGAAACTTGAGGGCTTAGATAGACACCTTCGTTTAATCGAAAGTTACAAAAAGCTACACACTGCTCGCGCTAAAAAAGCAGGATTATAATCAGGTAAATCGAGCTGTAAGCAACCAACTTACAGCTCCACCCCTTTGTTTATTAAGAAAATTAATTAATACCTCAATAAAACACTTAGATTTTTATGTATTTGCACTGTAAGCCCCTTACCTTGTCCAGTTCTATTTAAACTGGTAAATTTCACTCAAGTTTCACCCTCTCGATTTATTAAATGGACTTAAAAGGCTCTATTACTGCCCCTCTTATCCTGTTTGTACTGTTTTGCACTCACACTTGTTTTGCAAAAATAACAATTGGTATATCAAGTGAAAATGGCGAGTCATTAAAGTACTCACGCAAACAATTTCACGGTGAATTAAAATCAGCCTATAGCTGCGTTATCAATCAACTTGATAGCAACTACGACGTAATCACTGTACCGCAAGCACGGCTTATCAAAATGCTGCAAAACAATGAAGTTGATATTGCCATGCCACTTTTATTGTTACCACAGAGAGATCTATTTGCGACTCGCTCAGAGACAATTTATCAAGTTGGATATGAGCTAATCAGCCACAGTACTAACCCAGATTTGAGTATCGAGAATTTACGCAGACAGGCAGACTTGAATGGTATCGTCTATAAACGCGGAACTGGGGCACGTACCTTAATGCTTAAATATTTAGGCATTGATAAAAATGAATCGATAAGCCATGAACATCAAGTCAGTACATGGCAACAAGCCGTTGATTTTGTGGCTAAGAACAGAGCTGGTATAACAGCTCTTCCTGCTGTGATTGCAAAAGATATCGAGCCTCACCACTTTAATGGCATTACACGCATTAAAATGCCCGACCATCAATTAGGACTTTACATGTCATCACGTTTTGCTAAAAGCGCTGAAGCAGCTGCTATCAACGATGCATCAAAAACCTGTAAAGAAGTTAGATAAACGATAGGTTATTTAATTTGCTCAGTTTTAAGCTCGGCTAAACGGCTTTCAACTTGTAAGCGCTCTTGCGCTGTTAGTTCGCCATAAAACTTGGGGTATGGCCAGCCATAACCCCAGCGAAAGCTAGTAGGTAAAAAAGGTGTTCCACCCACTCTGACACCAGTAAGCATCAAGATAGCAATCTCTTTCTCACCCACCTTAGCAACACATTTTTTTAAATCTATATCAGCTTGCTCACGTTGCTTGAAAGTACCGCCTTGCCAATATGCTAGATCATGGGCTGTACAACACGCCAACCACAGTTTTTTGTGAGCCAAGGTTCCATCAGGAAATGAACTACAACCATCCGTTGTAAATGGCTTAAGCTCAGCTGACTCAGCTTTAATTAAGCACACAGGGAAAGCAATGAAAATAAATATAAAAAGAACATAATTTCGCTTATTCACGGTAAATTCCATTTTAAATTTGGCCCTATTATAAACAAAAAACCGCCGAGGTTAATTCGGCGGTTTAATTATTTAAGTAGTTATTTAAAAACAGCTTACTTAGCTAATGTTTCGGCTGCTTTTTCTGCAAAAAGGTTACCTAGTTTTATATAGTAATTACTTTTATAGTGCCATTTATCTTCAATGAATTCGACAGGCTCATCAAAGGCGACTAAATGAGCATTAGCATTTGATTGAACATACTTTTTCTGAGCATCCCATACACTCTCTATATATGGCATCATGCGTGTTTGAGGTGTTTTACCAGAGTCTTCGATTCTGCCAAGTATGATTGGTAACTCTTTATTGCCAAAAGTCATCTTCATATCATTCATCAGGCTTGTTAAATTAGTTAAATAAACCTTAGATGCTTGCTCATGATAGGCATCTGCCTCACCCTGCATCCAAATGATCCCTGCTGGGACTAAAGTATCGGCTTCACCATCACCATCTATATCATTGTTAGCTAACGCAGCTCTTACGGTAGTTTGAAAGTTATCCCATTGGTTGATCTTGGTGTTGTCAGCAACCGGGTTACCAAAAAAGAGTAAGGTATTTTCAACTGGTTTTTTATACTGCGCAGGTAAATCTTTATTAAAGCCAAACCCTTCCATATTTGATTGGCCGCCCATAAAGTAAAGCAAATAGTCATCCGCTTTACTTTGCGTACTTACTGCTAATAGAGCACATAAGGCTAGATTTTTTAACATTATTTTTCCTTTTGCCAAAAGCAACATGCCCAATAAATATTGGGCATGTTAATTACGTTTTTACTTCAATGCGTCTTCAACAACGGGGTAATGGTCCCATACATGTTTATCGCTCACTGAGCGGAGTAACTTAATGTATTCAGCGTGAGTCCAAGCCAGTGGTGTGGCTGAGTTTGTACCCTCACCTAGCTGATAGCCTGCTTTATTGTTGCCTACGCCATCCCAAACTTGTTCAGGTAACATCATGCCTTCATTGGCAAATGCTTCCATACCTTTTACATAGGTGTCTTTAATCGCTTGTTGCTTCATCGCATCAAGGCTATTAGTTGCGTTTGCAGCAGCGATTTCATAGTGACCACGTTCACCTGTGAAAAACGGCCATACACGACCACGTTGACCAGGGGTGTTGTTACCACCTTCGGCATAGTTGCTACCTGTCACTTCATCTTCACCGTAACCATCGTTACCATAGCGACGGTAACCAGGGAATGAACCTGAGCCATCAGCAAAATTAAAGGTGTAACGCACTTGCAGATTATCGACTAAGGTTTCGTCATCGTACTCTGGTAATGTTTTTACAATGCTTGGCGCAAGTGCATCACGAACACCGTAACGTACAAGCTCTAAGAAACCACCATCAAGGATTTGCTTTTTATCAAAGCCTTCACGGCCATTATTGGCGTTAAGTGTGGTTGATGAGTTTGGATCTTTGTCTTGACCAATACGAATGAAATATTCACCATCGCTATTTTCAGACTTAAGGTTACCTTGTGTCGTAAACATCGTGCTTTCTATTTCACTGTTGTAAGTTTTAGCCGTTGCTAGGTAACGCTCTGCATTTTTAGTGTCACCTGCTTTTTTAGCAATATCAGCAGCTGTCACTAGGCCTGCAACAACCGCTGCAGTTGTTGATGGAGAGAAACCATTTTGTTCTTCCCAACGCTCTTGTTGCGTTGCTGGCGGTGTGATTTGCATGTCATTCCAAAGAATTTTCGCAAGGCCACCATCAACTAAGAAATCAGCAGCTGGTTTTAACATTTTGCCATACCAATCTGTCAGCTCTTGATCGCTAAGTACGCCAGCTTTATGTAGTTTCCACGCTAACATAATTGGCATTGCTGTTTGGTCAAGCTGAACACCTACCCACTCAAGCTCACCATCAACATGAGTCTTTTGTAAGAACCAACCCGTGTCACCACCATTGCCAGGTGTGTTATCTGTTACTTGTACTTTTTCTAAATATTCAAACGCCGTTTTTGCGGTACGTGTATCACCCATGGCCATAAATGCCATTGCTACTTGATAGAAATCACGTACCCAAACCGCTTTATAACCGGTAGAACCTGTTTTGGCTGATACTGTTTCACCCCAAGGGTTAGAAAGTGACGCAATTAAAGCACCAGCATGAGTTTTATCTTCTTGCGCTTTTAACACCATGGCGCTGGTATAAAGCAACTTACCATTATCTGCGGTGCTGTTAGTTAATGTGCTCAAAGGCTCAAGGCTTGCTAAGTAGTCTTGCCAACCAATTGCAACACCTTCACCGTTATATGCAGCAAGTACTTTTTGGTAGCCTTGATTTAAACTTGCTTGACCTTCTTTTAAGCTTGCAGCTTCAGAGTTACCAAAGCTTAAAGCTAAATCAAAGGTGGTGTTTTTTGATACTTCACCAAGCTCTGCAAGTAAGCTTACATTACCCGACTTATCACCAGTATTTTGGTAAGTCGTTGAGAGTGATTGCGATGTTTTTAACTCTTTTAAGCCATCACTTACACCCGTAAAGCCAACGCTTGCTTGCTTAAATGGTTTAGCGGCTTGTAAAGATAAAAAGCTATCATCTTGCCAAGCAACTAGACCCTTATCAGTTACTTTTGCAAAATCGTCTAAACCGTTGTTATCAATGTAAGGGTTTACATTAACGTAGGCTTTCACACCTTCAAGATCGGTATTAAATACGCTACGAACAAACAATGTTTGGCCGTTTGGATCTGTAAAGATATGTTTTTCTAAAGTAAAACGACCTTGTTTATCTTTACTAACGACTTTGTAAGCAAGCGATAATGGGCGACCCGCATCGTCTTTGTATAAATAATCAATGCTTACATCGAGATCATCGTTTTCTGTTACGGTAAAGTCTTTACCAACTACAACAAACTGCATATCTTTGATTTGTGCTTGGTGAATTAAACCAAACATGGTTTCTGTGATCATGCCTTTAGCGATTGAAAACCAGACTTTTGATACTTTCCCTGTAGCAGCTGCGTCGCTATAGTGGCCGTCTTGGTATTGCTCGTAAGAGGTACCAATACCCGTTTTACCAGAGTATGCCCAAAAAGGCTCAACACCCGGTGCTCCTGGCGCAGACACCTGCTCAACTGCTGTATTAACTGATTGCTCTGAACTACAAGCTGTTAAACCTAACGCTAACAAGCTTGCTGTAATGAGATTAAATTTTTTCATGGTGTGTCCTTATTATTGTTGCTTAACGCGCAGTACAGCGACCGCTGCTAGTACGAATGACACTGCACCTAGCACTAACGCATAAATCGGTTGATTATCAAAAAAGTGACGTAAAATTAGGCCTAATACGCTTGCTGCTAAAAGCTGCGGAATAACAATAAAGAAGTTAAAAATACCCATGTACACACCCATTTTTTTACTTGGTACTGAGGTACTTAACATTGCGTATGGTAAAGATAGAATTGACGCCCAAGCAAACCCTACTCCAATCATTGGCCAGATCAGTAAACTTGGATCTTTGATAATAATGAAGCTGACCAGACCCAATGCACCTAGCACTAGGTTGATAGCGTGAGCCATTTTTAGCCCTACTTTTTTAACGATAACCGGAATACACAGTGCTGCAATGGCAGCAAAACCATTGTAAGCGGCAAATAATACACCAACCCAATCCGCACCGTTATTGTAAGCAAGAGAGCTTGTATCACTGCTGCCGTAGTGGAAGCTAGTTACTGCCGATGTGGTGTAAATCCACATTGCAAACAATGAGAACCAGCTAAAAAATTGTACCCAAGCCAATTGTTTCATTGTTTCTGGCATAGTGAATACATCATTCACAACTTGATAAAAGCCACCACTGGTTGCGTTTTTAGCCTTTAAAGCCCCGGCAATAAATTGAATAACACCAAAGCTAATCAAACCACCAGCAAGTAAATAAAGCTCTTTTTCAAGCGATAGACCCGTAACAATACCAAGTACTACAAGGCCAAGAACCGTAAAGATTGCAGCGCCTTTGTTAAAGTTTACATCACTTTGAACATCGCCCGAGTCATCGCTTTGCTCTTGTTCATGAAAGCTTTCAAGTTCTTCTGGTGAATATTCTTTAGTAGTAAAGACAGTCCAAAACACAGCAATAATTAATACTACTGCCCCAAAGTAAAAAGAGAATTTTACAGAATCTGGAATTTGCCCTGCAGGTGCAGTATTAGCAATATTGAACCAGTTAGTCATCATCCAAGGTAATGCAGAAGCGACAACCGCACCAACACCAATGAAGAAGCTTTGCATTGCATAACCAGTTGCACGTTGCTTTTTCGGTAAGTTATCACTGACAAGAGCACGGAATGGCTCCATAGTTACGTTAATTGACGCATCCATGATCCATAACATACCCGCCGCAATCCACAGGCTTGGTGAGTTAGGCATAATGAATAACGATAACGTTGTTAAAATAGCCCCATAGAAAAAGAACGGACGACGACGACCTAACTTATTCCATGTTTTATCACTCCAATAACCGATGATCGGCTGAACAATAAGGCCTGTTAATGGTGCTGCAACCCAAAGAATTGGAATATCATCAACATTGGCACCTAAGGTTTGAAAAATACGGCTTACATTACCGTTCTGTAATGCAAAGCCAAATTGGATTCCAAGGAATCCAAAACACATATTCCATATTTGCCAAAAGCTTAGCGTTGGTTTGTTATTATTCATAGTCAGCCTTTAAGGTAAATACTGCACTGCTTAAGCCGTTCAATTGTAATTGAATTGGCGCCTTAGTAGATGCCTCAGGAATCACAATGTCGGCATGATTTTCTAGGTTATCAGTTAACGTTAAACCACTGTGGTTAAGCTTAGGTAACAACGTTTGGTTAAGAGTAAGCTCAACATTTTGTGGGTTTTCTGAAAAGTTACTTACTACAAGCACCAGTTGTTGACCTAGCTTACGCGTAAAGGCAATCACTTGCTCTGAGCCTGTCAATTCAACCGCTTGCATGTCACCACCAACAATGGCAGGAAGTGTATTTAACGACATCAACTTGGTGTAGTAAGCGCGAAGATCAGCTTGCTGCTTTGAAAGCGCACCGCCATCGAATTTACCATTATTCATCCATGCTTGATGCGCAGGTACACCCATATAATCGAAAATGCTGGTACGCGTTGGGTCGCCAAAACCACCGTCCTCAGAGCCATCTTCACCGACAGCTTGACCAAAATAAAGTAAGGTTGGCGAGCGCGACATCAATGTAGATACCACCATCGCTGGCTTACCTTTTTCACTACTACCAGCGAAATCTGGGCTAGCAATACGTTGCTCATCATGGTTTTCTAAAAAGTGCAGCATATGCTCTTCAATATCCGCCACTTGGCTTTGGATATCGAAAATAGTATCCGCTGATTGCTTGCCTTGCATCACAGCTTTAACCGTGTCGTAAAAACCGACTTTGTCGTAAAGGTAATCCATCTTACCTTGTTGGATATATGGGCGGTAAAGCGTTGGGTTATATACCTCAGCCAAAATAAAGGCATCGCTTTTTTGCATCTTGATTGATGAATTTAAAAAGCTCCAAAACTCAACAGGCACCATCTCGGCCATATCATAACGGAAACCATCAACACCTTTATCTAACCAATAAAGCGCGATATCACGGAATTTATACCAGCTATTTGGTAGATCTTTATCTTGCCAAAATGCATAGTGCGCACGGTAATCTTTATCTGCGTAATCAGCGGGTAGCGTCGGGAAGTCGTAGCTGCCATCTGGTTTCACACCGTAATTGATTTTAACGGTTTCGTACCAATCATTAATGTCAGGTTTAGCGGCACGGGCCCCATTACCCGTCCATTTAGCTGGGGTTTCGGCAAATTGATTATCTGCAAGAGGATGCGGGTTACCACCTAAGACTTGGTAGCTATCGCTGGTAGGAACTTGAAATGACTGCCCTGTTACATAGTAAAAGTTATTATCCCGAGCATAGGTTTTCGTCGTGTCATCTTCAGCACCAAAATCCTTTACGCCTTCAGGCTTGGCGACTGACTCGTAATTACGCGCTACGTGATTTGGCACAATATCAATAACAACTTTCATACCGTGCTTATGAGTACGATTGATTAGCTCTACAAACTCCTCCAAGCGGCGCTCAGGGTTAATTGCTAAATCAGGATTAACATCGTAATAGTCTTTCACTGCATAAGGTGAGCCTGCACGGCCTTTTACAACATCAGGGTCATCTTGTGATAAACCGTATTCGGTATAGTCAGTTACTAAAGCATGACGCGGTACACCAGTGTACCAAACATGTGTTGTTCCTAGCTCTTTAATGCCTTGTAATGCTGCATCATTAAAATCAGCGAATTTACCTACCCCATTTTCTTCTAATGTGCCCCACGGTTTATTGGTGGTGTTACTGTTACCAAATAATCGAGTGAATACTTGGTAAACCACAGGCTTAGAGATAGCTGCTTGGCTAGATTCTGATTGTTGCTGTTGCGTGTTCTGCTGTACTGGCGCATCGTTACCACAGGCAGTTAAACCTAAAACCGAAGCCACTACTAACGCAGTTAGTTTGTATGTTGTCATCATTACTTCATTTTTCTGTAAATATCAGTTCATACTAATGTTAAGGGCTGCATACGGACAGTAAATGCATACGTATTCAGCCTATTAGTTGCAATTATTCAAGCTCGATTAAGCGTGCTTGCATAGCTTTTAAGCGGATTGGCGCTGCAAGATCAACGCGTTTTTCACTGATTAAATCGCTTCCTTTATTATTGCCTTTCAGCACTTCTTGCATGTAGTTTAAATCCCAATCAATGGCTTGTTGGTTTTTGTTAAGAACAACCAATACAGTTTGGCCATTGTGGTCCCTCACATAGCTGTAAACGCCTTGCTTGGGTGAAAAATGCATTAAACGACCTTCGCTTAACGCTGGTTTTTCTTGACGCAGCTTAAGCAGTTTTTTCATGCTAGCTAACATCTCTTGCTGATCAGCTGAAAGCCCCTTACCTGTGAAGGCATTCGCTTTTTGACCTTTAAACCCACCAGGGAAGTCAATACGAATATCACCGTGGTCATTGCTTGGCGTGTTATCGAGCAGCAGCTCAGTGCCGTAGTAAATTTGTGGAATACCACGAGTTGTTAACAGCAGCGTCATGGCTAATTTAGTTTTTGCGAGGTCTTGACCCAGCTCAGTGTAAACACGGCTCATGTCATGGTTATCTGCAAACACTAAAATGTTATCTATATCAGCATATAAAAAGTCATTAGCCAGCGATTGATATACTTTTACCCAACCTGTATTCCAGCTTTCTTCTTCGTTAAGTGCTTGGATTAAGGCTTCTTGTAATGAAAAGTCCATCACACTTGGTAAATCAGAGGTATAACCATCTTTATTGACTTTGCCGCGCTGCCAATAAGATGCAATAGCCGGGTTGGTTGTCCACTCTTCGCCAACAATATTAAAGTTTGGATACTCGGTCATAATCGCTTTAGTCCAATCGGCTAAAAATGCTTTATCTGAGTATGAATAGGTATCAACACGAATGCCGCTTAAGTTGGCGTATTCAATCCACCAAATGGCATTTTGAATCAAATACGTTGATAGTAACGGCTGGCGCTGATTTAGATCAGGCATAGACTCAACAAACCAACCATCGTTAAATTGACGTTTGTCGTATTGGCTTGCGTGAGGGTCTTGGATTGTTTGTCTGGCGTGACTGGTTGAATTTTTACCGTTTTCAAACTTGCCATCAAAGTTAACCCAATCAGCAGTAGGCATATCAGCCATCCACTGATGTGATGAACCAAAGTGGTTAAGTACCATGTCCATCACTAAGCCGATACCATGCTCTTTCGCTTCTGCAGATAAGGTTTTATAAAGCGAATTACTGCCCATACGCGGATCAACTTTGTAAAAATCAGTAATAGCATAACCATGATAAGAATAACTTGGCATGTCATTTTCAAGCACTGGTGTTAACCAAAGTTGAGTCACACCGAGGTCCTCAAGATAATCTAGGCTATTGATAACACCTTGAATATCACCACCATGTCGACCTCCTTTAAAACTTGGGTTTGCAGCCTCCTTCATACCAGCAACGGTGTCATTGTTTGGGTCACCATTTACAAAGCGATCAGGATTGATTAAATAAAGTGTATCTTTATTTGTAAAGCCATGACGATTGGCACTTTGCTTATCACGGGTATTTAATGGGTAAGTAAATTCTGTGCCATCTTTAGCTTTAAAAGTCAGTGTACCCGCCTTTGCATTATCGCTAATGGTTAAATCTAAAAACGCGTAATTAGGGTTATTTGTTGTTGTCACCCCTTTAAACTCAACGCCTTTGTAAGGCTTCATTTGCCACGTTTTGTTAGCAATATTGTTATCGTAAAGCATGACTTGTAATGAATCATTTTGCATCCCTACCCACCAGTTTTCTGGTGACGCAGTAATAGCAAAACTTGCTGTTGAGTTAAAAAGTGTAAATGCGGTCGTTAGCGCTAAAAATGATTGTGTTTTTCTCATAATTAATTTTGTACTTTTTCTAAGAATTGACTGTGGCTCGGCAGCTGCTCGACAGTGCTGTTAATCAAGGTTTTTAAATTGCTAAATAACTCATTTAATTGCTCATCTGATAACGCATCAGTTAATGGATGGTGATCCTCTGCAATTAGCCCTTGCCCTATCATCACTTGCTGCCACGCAACTTCGGCGAATAGCTCATCGTCTTCTCTAATGAGTTTGCCACTGGTTTTAAATAGCTCAATTTTCTTTTTAAGACTGCTTGGAATATCCATGCCTTTACAAAAACGCCAAAACGCACTGTCATCACGCTCAGTAATCTTGTAATGAAGAATAATAAAGTCACGAATTCGCTCAAATTCTGTTTTACTTTGTTGATTAAATTCATCCACAAGGCTTTGTTTAATACCTTGATGAGGAAAAAACTTAATTAAACGAATAGCTGCACTTTGAATTAAATGAATACTGGTCGATTCTAATGGCTCTAAAAATCCGCTTGATAAGCCAACTGATACTACATTTTTATGCCACTGTTTTAAGCGACGACCTGTTTTAAACTTAATAACGCGGGGTTCTGTCAGAGGTTTAGCAGGTAGGTTTTCTAAGAGCTGTTGCTTTGCCGCTTCATCTGATAAGAAACGAGAAGAATACACAAGTCCGTTGCCTACACGGTGCTGTAATGGAATTTGCCACTGCCAACCCGAGTCTCTTGCAATTGAACGTGTATAAGGAATTGCATCAGAAGCTGATTCACTTTGCACCGCAATCGCACTATCACATGGTAACCAATGTGACCAATCTTCAAAGCCGGTATTAAGAGTTTGTTCTATTAATAAAGCACGTAAACCGGTGCAATCAATAAATAAGTCGCCGTCTATTTGCTCGCCACTTTTAAGTAGCAAAGAGCGAATATACCCGCTTTCATGGCATTGGTTAACCGATTCAATTTTGCCTTCAATGCGTTTTACGCCTCGTGATTGCGCTAATTCCTTTAAGAATTCGCCATATCGAGTGGCATCAAAATGGTAGGCATAATGTAAGCCCGCCAATTGAGTGTTAGGAATGTGTTTGAGGTGAGCAAATTTATGCGCTTTTGCAGCTTGATAATTAAGTGAAAAATCCCAAAAATCAGACGCATTATTAGCTTGATTTGCTTTTAGCCAAAAATGATAAAACTCACAAAACGGAAAATCTTTACCTATCTCACCAAAGGCATGCATATAGCTGTGGTCTTGGCTGCGCCAATTTTCAAACTCAATACCAAGCTTTATCGTGGCACCAGTAGCCTTAATAAATTCTTTTTCAGAAATGCCTAGCGCACCATTTAGATGCAAAATAGGTGGGATGCTTGCTTCGCCTACACCAACAGTGCCAATCTCTGCTGACTCTACCAGCGTGATATCAATTACTTTGCCCAGCACTTTATTAAGTAATGCAGCGGTTATCCAACCTGCAGTACCACCACCGGCAATCACGACCTTGGTTATTTTTTTTGTTTCCATAGTACACCTAACGCCAATTTCAATTCATTGAGTGTAGCTCACTGATATAAAAAAGCCCTTGTAAAACAAATCACAAGGGCAATTTTCTATCACTATTTTAGCTAATTACAGCTTGTAGCTGAAGCCTAACAGGAATGTACGACCGTAGTCTTGGTAGTCACGTACTTGAAGTGAGTTATCACCTTGTAGTGACGTGAACGGCTCTTCTGTGATGTTCTGTACTTGGAATGTTACAGATAAACCGTCAAGGCTCTCTACACCGCCTTCGCTAAAGTCATAACCAACTTGAGCATCCCAAATTGTTTCGCCTTTAATGTCAACTTGTGTAGTCGCAAAACCTAAACCGTATACGTCACCTTTAAAGTCGCTACGCTTACGCATGCTAGTACGCGCTTGGAAACCGTTACGCTCAAAGTAAACTGTTAAGCTATCGATTTGGTCAGATAGACCAGGTAGCTCATAATCGTTACCATTTTGGTCAGTTAAGTCTTGCTCAACACCTGTATGGCTTGCGATTAAACCAAAACCATCAAGTGACTCGCTGAACATAGTGAATGGTAGAGTTAATGAAAGCTCGTAACCCCATAGGTCACCAGAACCACCGTTCACTTTACCTGAACCTGTACCTGTTGAAGTTTCAGGGATTTCACCAGTAGACGGGTCAGCTACACCGCTCATGTCGATTTCATAAGTACCGTCAAAAATCCACTGAGTGATATCTTTATAGAATACAGCTGCAGCGAAGTAACCTTCTTCATGGAAGTAGTTTTCATAGCTTAAATCAAAACCAGTTGCTTCTTTTGGCTCAAGCTCTGGGTTACCACCTGATACGCTCCAGTAGTTACCGTTTTCATCTGGTTGTTGATTGTAAGAAGCATTAACTGATGAGTTCATTTCGTCTAAGCGAGCACGAGAAATCGTTTTTGCCGCACCAAAACGTACAGTTTGCTCTTCATCTATTGCAAACGATAAGTTGATGCTTGGCAAGAAGTGGCTGTAGTCATGGCTTACATCTGTTGGAGATACAACAACTAAACCATCCACAGTATTAGCCGCGAAGCCTTGTGAAGACTGTTCAGTTTTCACATAACGCACACCAACGTTACCTGTTACAGGGATAGAGCCCAGCTCTGCATTAATGTCAGCTTGAGCGAAAAACGCTGTCACTTCTTCTTGTACTGTCCAAGACTGTGTCTTGTGTTTTGAATCAGTTAAGCTTTCTTGAAGAAGGCTATAGTAACCATCATTCACTAAACCGTTGGTATCATAAGCAACCATGTTGCCCATACCAATAAAATCAAGGCTAGCTGTGCCTAAACGGTATTGCTCTGGGATAGATAGCATACCCGGGTTTGATAAAGAGAAGTCTTTTAGTGTCATGAAGTAACCTTCAGACACTTTGCTCTTTTCACGGTCACGGTATGACATACCAAATGACACACGGCTGATGTAAGCGTTATCAAGTACTTTGCTAGCCGCAAGCTTCAATGTGCTTAGTTCATCATTGATTTCTGGCGCATTGATGAAACCATCTTGCGCAGTATTTTGATAAGCAGTATCAGTTAGACCGTACTTATCGTTAAGTGCAGCACTTGCACCCCAAGATAATGGGCCACCAAGTTGAATTAAGTCATAATCGCTGTAATCAAGGTTATGGCTGAATTGTGCGCCAGTGTTACCACCGTCAAACTCATAACCAATCGTATCAGCAACACCATTTGCATCACCACGACCTGTACCTGAGTAGCTTTCGATACTCCAGATTTGACGCTCAACTTCAGAGCGGCTTACGTCAAATTCTACTGACCAATCATCGCTGATGTCGTATTTTGCATTAAAACCAAACTGAGTTAGTTCTGCGTTACGCTCTTCGTAGTCATTACGAACAACTACACGTTGGCCTTCAGTTACTGCGCTTGTGATGAAACCAGAATCTGCGTCAACAACAGCTGAACTTGGGTCAATTGAACCTTGGCCCCATGCAAATGGCACTTCAATACCACGTAAAATTTTCTCATCAGAGAAATCTACATATAAAGCATCAAATGTCATGTTTAGGCGATCAGTCGGCGCAGCTTCAATAACAAGCATGGCTGTATCACGTTCAAGAGTCGATGAACGTACGAATGGCTTAGCACCACCTAAAATTGAATACGTATTACCATCTTCACCTGTAAATTCAGGGTAACCCCAAGAGTTCCAACGTTTTTCTTGGTTTGGAGAGCTCATCGTGTTGTAAGCAAATGCAACACCGATTGTGTCATCTGCAAATTGGTCAATGTAAGATACCGTACCACGGAAACCTTTATCGTCACCGTCTGGGTTTAATTTGTCAAAACCCGTTTGCTCGTATTGGCCGTTGAACATGATAACTTGCTCACCTTTACTTAAAGGTTTAACAGTTTGCATGTCGATAACGCCAGCGATACCTTCAGCATCAATGCCTGCGCTTGGAGTTTTATATACCGTTACGCCACTCATAATTTCTGATGGGTAAAGGTCAAATTCAACGCCACGGTTGTCGCCGATTGAAACTTGCTCACGACCGTTGAATGTTGTTGCACTTTCGTTTTCACTGAAACCACGAACACTTACACGGCTAGCTCGACCGTCTAGACGTTGTGCTGTTAAACCAGGAAGGCGCGCGATTGATTCTGCGATTGATGAGTCAGGTAATTTACCGATATCTTCTGCTGAGATTGACTCAACAACTTCAGGAGTGAAGCGTTTAGTATTAATAGATTCTACAACACTGCCACGAAAACCTTTTACTTCGATAACTTCAACGTTATCGTTTTTTGCTTTTTGGTCTTCTTCTGCAGCATAAGCTACAAAGCTATTTAAACCTGCGGCTGTTAAAGCCAGAGTTAATATACTTGGTTTGAACATAGACATGATGTTTTCCCATTACCCAAATTGTAATGCCAACGTGTTGCAGTTATTCATTAACATAATAGCTGTAATTCGCTGACTGATTTTGTTGTCGAATTGAATATTAACGCTCTGATTATTTTCTTAACAAATTTATGCATACGTATTCAGCGTAGTCCACCACCACGAACATTAACAACATTTTTACAAAATAGAATTGTAACCATATGAATATAAGTGATTTATCAATTTTATTGTGTGATTTAATAGTATTGAAACATTTTCGCTATATTTTCGCCCCTAATTTGGTTACACAAATAGGTACTAAGCCATTTATCTCGCTTAAATGGTGACTTAACGCAATTATTAAAGGTACTAGTCTATACCAATGATAATTGGTCTTACCAATATAGCCCCTGCACCATTATGGTGTAAGCCAGCTATATTATGCACCAAGCTGGCGTTCGCGATCATAATTAAAACCCAGCAAACCTAATTGGTAAATTTTATTGATAGAAATTCGAGTTGTTTACTTTTAAATCAAGTTAATAAATTTTACTGAGAACAAAGATGAATTTGGCGTGCATACGTATGCAGAGTTTTTACAGTATCTCACCCTTCACGTATGCTTTTGACATTCCGGCAACATATTGCATTAACGGTTGCCTAACAGTTTACATACACTGAGTGTCACGATGGAGAAAAACATGGCTCAAAAGCAGTGGTATAAAGGTGCGGTTATTTATCAAGTTTACCCGCGCAGTTTCCAAGACACCAATGGCGATGGCATTGGTGATATCAAAGGTATCATTGATCGTATTGATTATATTAAAAGCCTAGGTGTTGATGCTATTTGGGTTTCGCCTTTCTTTAAATCACCAATGAAAGACTTTGGTTATGACATCAGTGACTATCGTGATATCGACCCATTGTTTGGTAACCTTGACGATTTTGATGAACTCATTGCGCAAGCACACCAACGTGATATTAAGATCATTATTGATCAGGTATTGAGCCATACCTCAGATCAACATCAATGGTTTCTTGATAGCCGTGAAGATAAAACTAACGACAAATCAGATTGGTACGTGTGGGCTGATGCAAAGCCTGATGGCACACAACCAAATAACTGGTTATCAATTTTTGGTGGCCCTGCATGGCAATGGGAACCGCGTCGTGGTCAATATTACTTACATAACTTCTTTGCTGAGCAGCCAGATTTAAACTTTCATAACCCTGAAGTTCGTAAAGCAGTATTAGATAATGTTGAGTTTTGGCTTAAGAAAGGCGTTGATGGCTTCCGTTTAGATGCAATCAACTTTTGCTATCACGATGCTCAATTACGTGATAATCCGGCTAAGCCACCAGAGAAACGTCAAGGTCGAGGCTTTAGCGAAGACAACCCTTACGCTTTCCAGTATCACTACTACAATAATACGCAACCTGAAAACCTTAGTTTTATGCAGGACATTCGTGCCCTACTAAACAAGTACCCTGGCACAGTTGCATTAGGAGAAATCTCATCTGAAGATTCACTCGCAACCATGGCTGAATACACATCAGGTGGTGACAAACTTCACATGGGCTATAGCTTTGAGCTACTTACTAACGACTATAGCGCGGAATATATTCGTACCACAGTAAGCACTTTAGAGCAGCGCATGACTGAAGGTTGGCCATGTTGGGCATTTAGCAACCACGACGTAGAACGTGTTGCTAGCCGTTGGAGTCAAGGTGAAAAAATTGAGCCTCAGCAATGTAAGATGCTAACAGCCCTACTTGCTTCATTACGTGGTAGCGTTTGTATGTACCAAGGTGAAGAACTTGGTTTAGGTGAAGCTGAAGTTGCATTTGAAGACTTACAAGACCCATATGGCATTACATTTTGGCCAAACTTTAAAGGCCGTGACGGGTGTCGTACACCAATGCCATGGGATGCAGCAGATGCTGAGCAAGCAGGTTTCTCAACAGTAAAACCTTGGCTACCTGTGGGCGATGCGCACAAATCAGTCGCCGTAAATACGCAAGATCAAGATAAAGATTCAATTTTGAATGCGTATCGTGAATTTATGGCATGGCGTAAAGATAAGAACGTATTGTTAGAAGGCGATATTGAATTTATCGAAACGCAAGAGCCAGTGCTTGCTTTTTATAGAACGCTTAACGACACTAAAATGCTTTGTGCATTCAACTTAGGCGCACAAAGTAGTGAACTCACAATCTCTGATACTGTGTCTTCACAGCATACTGAGATCTCTCATCACACAGCTGAATTAAACAATAATACAGTCACTCTGCCCGGGTTCGGTTGCTTTTACGCAACCCTGAATTAATAATCAGTTGTTAAAAACCAAGCCCTGCAATTGCAGGGCTTTTTTATTACTATTCGTGGGATTAGTGGTTCATGGTTTTACTATTAATGTAATCTGTGAGCGCAAACAACACCCCCGACACCACAAACGTGACATGAATTAACACCTTCCAGAGTAGCTCATCTGTTGAATGGTTGTTCGAGCTAATAAAGACTTTTAAAAGCTCCACAGCCGATATAGCGACAATAGCGCTTATCAGTTTCATCTTCAGACCCGAGAAACCAACTTTACCCATCCACACAGGCCTGTCTTCATGGTTGTCTATATTCAACTTTGACACAAAATTTTCGTAGCCACTGAAAATGATGATAAGCAAAAGCCCTGCTAGTAGCGCAGTGTCAACTAAAGTCAAAATACCTACCAAAAGCTCTTGGTTTGACGCAGTGAACGTATTTAAGGCCATACTGTATAAATATTTAAAGAACTTTAGCAGCAGTAATACCACAGCGACTAATAAGCCAATAAAGAATGGTGCTAATAACCAACGCGAGCGAAAGATAAAACTCTCCACAACTTGCTCTAGTTTGGTTGGTACTTTCTTTATTTTTGAATGAGTCACTTGTTCAGACATAAGTTAGTTCACTTTTCTTTTAAAATTAGCGCGATAATACGTGTTTTGACCTTACGATTACCAGCATTAGAGGCAAAAAGAGTGGTTATTTTTTGCTTATCTTTACGATAAAAATTTTTCGTTATCTTTTTTTGAAATTTAGTTTATAAATTCACTCAAGCAAAGTGAAATACACATTGCGCACCATTACTGTGCAATTTAGCCGGTAATAATTACTTTTGTTGATTAGGAATAATTAAATGAAAAAAGCATTGCTAGCACTAATTTTGGCACCTGTTTTAAGCGTGTCAGCAACGAATGCAATCGCTAACGAAGCACCTGAAGCATCAGCTGAAATGATCAAAGAATACACTGAAATGTGTTTAAACTGGGCAAAAGATGATGACATCAGCAACGAAGAATTAAAGCCATACGTATTAAAATGTTTAAACGATGAGCTTGAAGCTGAAGGCTATAAAAAAGTAAAAGACGTACAAATCTAATTTTACGCCTGCTTAGAATATAGAAAAACCGGAATGACACAATGATGTGCGCTCCGGTTTTTTGTTTTTAATGACTGTAATAATCAGCTAATGCACTTAATAAAAATAATAACGAACCTACCATGAATAACACCACCCCCACTGTGGCATACTCTATAAATGCTGGTAAAAATAAGGTACTACCAAAGAAAAAGGCGCATGCTGATATGATATTCACCAACGCATTAACTTTAGGTGCGAGTGTAAACTTCATGACCATTCCTTATTCTGTTAACTCAGGGATAAAGTGAAACGCTTTAACTATGCGATTCCAGCTGTTTATCTCAAGTACTACCGTCGTTAATACAACAATGTCTTTTTCGTTAAAGATAGCAGACACTTGGTTGTAAACATCGTCTTCAACATGTTTATCAATGATATTTGTTAAGGCTTCCGCCCAAGCGAGTGCTGCAGTTTCTTGTTCTGAAAACACCGGGACTTCACGCCAAGCGGCTAGTACATCAAGTCGCTGTTGACACTCACCTTGGCTTCTCAGCTCTGCTGAATGCATATGCTGACAAAACCCACAGCCATTAATTTGAGACACTCTTAGTCTTACTAAATCAGCGAGCTTCGCGGTTATGTTTGTATCTTCTGGCAGTGCGCTGAGCCCAGTTAAATGTTTAACAAGTCCTGGGTTGAGTGAATAAACCTGCTGTTGTGATAAACGTGTTTGCATTTTGAATCTCCTGTCTTGATGTTGATGACAGAATAACAACAGCCTAAAAGCAAATATTGGTAAAAAACGACATTAGCAATGCCATACAAGCATAAAAAAGGGTTGCAACTGCAACCCCTTTTTATAATCTAGATAGATGTAAACTTACTTTTTAGCCGCCGCTTTTTTCTTAGCTGGCGCTTTCTTTTTACTCTCTTCTACCCACTTGCCATTTTGGTAGTGAGCAGTCCAGCCTGTGGCTTTACCATCTACTTCACTCATTACATACTGCTCTTTATTTTTACGGCTGTATCGAACGACTGAAGGATTACCATCAGGGTCTTTTGCAGGTGCGTCCGCAAGGTAATAGAACTTTTCAGAAATACGATCTCTAAAACGTTTTAATTCTTCAACTTTTGGCGCACGTGTTTCACGTGATTTAGGGAAGGTATTTGCAGCTAAGAAAATACCTGATGCACCATCACGCAGTACAAAGTAAGCTTCTGATTTTTCACATTCAAGTTCAGGTAAATGAACTGGATCTTCTTTTGGTGGCGCAGCTTCACCGTTTTTAAGTAACTTACGTGTATTTTTACACTCTTCATTACTACAACCGAAGTACTTACCAAAACGACCCGATTTTAACTGCATATCTGAGCCACATTTATCACATTCGATAATAGGGCCGTCGTAACCTTTAATTTTAAAGGTACCTTGTTCAACGATATAACCCTTACACGCAGGGTTATTACCACACACATGTAACTTACGTGTTTCGTCAATCAGGTATGAATCCATTGCCGTTTCACAAATTGGGCAACGCTTCATTTGCATTAGTGACTCTGTTTCAACGTCTTCCACGTCTGCCGCAATGGCTTCATCGCCGGGCACCAAGTTCATGGTCGTAGTACAACGCTCTTTCGGTGGCAGGTTGTAACCTGTACAACCTAAGAACACACCGGTTGATGCAGTACGAATACCCATCTTACGACCACAGGTTGGACAATCGATATCAGTCTCAACCATTTGGTTTTGACGCATACCACCGTGCTCTTCGTCGCCAGAGGCAATTTCAAGCTGAGTTGAAAAGTCCGCATAGAATTTATCAAGTACTTGTGTCCAAACACGTTCGCCTTCTGCGATATCATCCAGACGACCTTCCATCTTAGCGGTAAAATCAAAGTTCATCAGATCTTCGAAGTTTTCAACTAAGCGGTCTGTAACAATCTCACCCATTTTTTCGGCGAAGAAACGGCGGTTTTCAACACGCACGTAACCACGGTCTTGAATCGTTGAAATAATTGATGCATACGTAGAAGGACGACCAATACCGCGCTTTTCTAATTCTTTAACTAAACTTGCTTCACTAAAACGTGCAGGTGGCTTTGTAAAATGTTGTTTAGGATCTAACTCAACAAGGGTCAGTACATCACCTTCTTTAACCGCAGGCAGTGATTGATCTTCTTCGTTCTTTTTACGAACAGCTGGCTGAACTTTTGTCCAACCATCAAAACGAAGTACGCGGCCTTTTGCTTTTAACTGATAATCACCGGCACCAACCGTTAAAGTTGTTAAATCGTATTCTGCTGGAACCATTTGGCAGGCAACAAACTGACGCCAAATTAATTCGTAGAGTTTTTTAGCGTCCGCTTCAACACCGTCTAAATGACCAGACAACACAGTAACACTAGAAGGACGAATCGCTTCGTGCGCCTCTTGAGCATTACCTTTTGAGCTATAACTAATCGGTGCTTTCGGTAAATACTTCTCACCAAACTGCTCTGTCACGTAATCACGACACATTTCAACCGCATCTTTCGATAAGTTAGTTGAATCGGTACGCATATAAGTAATGTGACCTGCTTCATATAAGCGTTGAGCCAGCATCATGGTCTTCTTAACACCATAACCTAGGCGTGTACTTGCTGCCTGTTGCATGGTTGAAGTAATAAATGGTGCGCTTGGTTTACTCTTACTAGGCTTTTCTTCAACGCTAATGACCTTGTAGTCAGCTTTTTCAAGTTGACTAACGGCAGACATCGCCTGCTCTTCATTAACTGGCTTAAAAGGCTTGTCAGCGTGTTTGGTCACTTCTAGGCGTAAAGCTGCTTCTGTATTTTTAACATCGGCGTGGATATCCCAGAACTCTTCAGGAATAAATGCTTTGATTTCGCGTTCACGTTCAACAAGTAAACGCACTGCAACAGATTGCACACGACCGGCTGATAAACCACGGGCCACTTTAGCCCATAGCAATGGAGACACCATAAAGCCCACTACACGGTCAAGGAAACGACGCGCTTGTTGCGCGTAAACCATGTCAGTGTTTAATTCACCGGGTGTTTCGAATGCTTGCTGAATCGCATTTTTAGTGATTTCGTTAAAAACAACTCGCTTATATTTTTCAGGTTCACCACCTATAATCTGTTCGAGGTGCCATGCAATCGCTTCCCCTTCTCTATCCAAATCGGTTGCGAGATAGATTTTATCGGCGTTTTCTGCAAGTTTTTTTAATTCTTGAACAACTTTCTCTTTGCCCGGTAAGACTTCGTAATGTGGTTCCCAGCCTTTTTCAGGATCAATACCCATGCGAGCAACAAGATTTTTATAATCGCGTTGCTTTTTATAGGCAGCTTTTTCTTCTGGTGACATTTTTCGAACTTCAGCAGGCGTTTTCGTCGCTGCAGTTTTCGTTTTGCCTGAACCTGAAGTTGGTAGATCACGCACATGCCCAACGCTGGACTTTACGATGAAATCGTTACCTAAGTATTTATTAATTGTTTTTGCCTTTGCTGGAGACTCTACAATTACAAGTGATTTGCCCATAGCTGCCTATTTCTGACCGAGTATTTTAAAAGTTTTTTGCCCTTATAAATGTATATCCATCACATTAAACAAATAAGTATGATTTTTTAACATTGGAGCACGAATATTTATAGGTATATCTACAAACACCAATTGTTACAAGCTTTTAATAGAAACTTTTCTTCATTGAGTGAATAATTAAACAATTTTTGTTGCTAATTTAGTCAATGTGGTGTTTTGCGGTAATTTCAAGGGGAATATATAGAACAGCAACAAAAATGCCAACCTTCTGGTTGGCATTTTTTTAAATTTAAACAAATAACTACTTGTTAGCCATCGTCACTAATTGCAATTCTAGCAGTAGAAATGTTGCCTTTCCCTGTTGTAAATTCAACAGTTAAAAAGCCTTCTGCTTTGTCATTCCCTTCTGCTTCACGACTAATTGATAAAGTTTCACCAAACGCTGCTGTTGCTGATGAATTTCGAAGCTCAAAACCATCAGTACCACTGTACTCACCATTATCAGTAGTTACAGATACACTCGTTCCTGCAGGCATTGGATTATTAAAAATATCAGAGTAATAGACTGCGAAAGTTAACGCGGCTAATTCAGTTCCAGAATCAGCAGTTGTAATGTTGATATTTCTCACATCACAATAACTAGTATCAGCTGTTTCCTCTAAATCGAGAACAAATGCACCTTTTTCATCAGCTGCAGGAAAACGTCGGATAGGATTACATTCCTCAATATCCCTAGCAAGTTGCATTGCATTATCTGTGAAAACTGTAGGATCATCCTCAGTTGTTTCAGCAAGAGCAGCTGCAAATCGACTACGCAATTCATTTTTTGTCACAACAAACCGAGAATAAGCTGTACTACCTGACATAATGATTTCAAACGAATCTCGAATATCAACTAATTCTTTAGTGCACAGGCTTTCAAAAGTATCACTATCTGAAGGCGTTGTTGCTTCTTCTCGGCACACTAAACCATTATATTTTCCATCAGCGAGTGTATGCATTCCATTAAGATCAATATCCCAATTTTCTTCAAAATGCCCTGCATTCGTATTTTCTGGACTACACGGATCATCAGTTGCACCTTCTTGACAATTTTCAGCGGCCTTTATCACTGATGCAGTAACTGGGTCGTAAATTGCTGCTAAACCATCATAAAAACCATTTTCATTATGATCGATAAATGCTTCTGTCAGGTCATAGCCGCTATAATATTCGTTGGTGTCAAAGCGGCCATTGCCATTAATGTCGATAAATGACTCTTGACCTTTTGCAGTTACAAGAACTGTGGCACGGCCACCTAATGGCACACCATCCTCATCAAACGCTGCATTTAAAATACCTGCCATACAAGGCGCTGCGGCTCCAAAATAAAGATCACAGTTAATTGCATCAGTTTTTGGATTAACGCTGTTGATTCTGTTACCCCATTTAGCTTCTGTAAATGGCTTTGGATTTTGAGAGCGCCATTGAGCAACACATTGCCCATCGACTGTATTACATTCCAGCTGAGGGTTAAACTCTGTGCCATCAATTGTTCCTATAGCACCGCCTTCTGTTGTTAAATATACAGATGTACCATCAGGCACAGGGTTATTAAAGTGGTCGGCTAGATAAACGTTAATTTCTTCAAGATCACCATTATAATTTAATGCTTCGATATTAAAGTTCGTTGGTGCGGCGGTGAAACTATTACTATCAGGAAGGCCTGAGCTGATTGAAACAAGATCAGATACGCTTGTTACTTGCTCATCTAATGAAACCAACGAAAGCTCACCTGTTGGACATGATACATTAGCATTTCGATCTGCTTCATCAAGAAGGCATTCGTCATAAAGCTCTTTCCAACAAGTCACATTATCATTTTGATCTTCAGGGATAAGTTCATCCGGTATGTAGCATGCTTGCACGCGTACAGCTTGAGGTACAAAACCAGAGTTTATCTGAATTCGAGCTAAACCTTCTGAGTCGGTTGACACGCTGGCATGAGAATAACCACTTGCATCTGTAACTTCAGAGAGTGAAATTCCACCATTGGTAGAGCTTAAACGAAAATCTAAGCGCTTTTGTTTAGCCGTATTACCAATTTCATCTGTTAACTTAAATGTAAGTTGGCTAATTTCTTTGCGAGATACGCCACCTGTGCCTTTTAGTGCAATTACATTCTCGGTTGCTTCAACAAATTCAATCGAACTTACAGCAGCGGCTGATACAGGTACATTCACTGATACCACTTTTGGTGTTCCACCGGTAAGGACTGTTGCTGTAACCGTATCACCTTGTGTTGTGTTGCAGCCGTTACTTCTGTATGTCGCGGTTGCAATACCGCTAATGCTTGTAGCGGTTTCATCCATAACAGCAAGATCTGATTCGACGCAACCAGATGTAAACTCAACATCTAATGGCGTTACAAACAGCTCGCCGTCAGTATCATAAATACTGACAGTTATAACCGTTGTTGCGCCAGCTGCAAGTGGCACAAATTCGTCAGCAATAACATTGCCAGTATCGTCTACTTTGTTATATAAGCCATTTGAAATTTCTACAGTTAACTCTGCAGTTGCAATTTCGAATGCTTTTGATGCACTCACCGATTTAGCAGTAACAGACACTTCACCTGCACCACTATTTGCGCCAGGTTGTAGTTTTAAAATTGCAAAACCGAAGTTGTCAGTGAGCGCCTTTCCTGATTCTGGTAATAAAGCGCCAAGATCAGTCGAAAGCTCAGCGATAATACCGTCAATACCGTCGCCCGAACTTGTATCTGTCACTTTGACCATAACGTCGATGAGTTCGTCAGATGAGAATTGATTTACAACCGTACAACCTGAAGCTAGGTAAGTTGTTTCCAGTGATGTTGTATTACGATTAGCCTCCCAGTTAGTTGCGCACCCTTGCAACAGCTTGATATCAAGTTCAGCTTCGGCACTTTCGACAGGGGCATCATCACCATTTGAAATAAAGCCTGCGATTTTAGTGATTGTGTTACCACTTTCATCCGTATATGTAGCAACAACTTGACCGGCCCCTTTAGAATCACCACTGCTTAAAGTTACTGAAGCTTCACCATTTTCATCAGTTAATGCAGTACCTAATACAGGAGTGATTTTGCCTGTATAGTTTGTTGTAAAAGAAATTAGCTGCCCCTGTAATGGCTGTTCTTCTTCTAATAAAGTTGCAGTAACCGTCCCTTTATTATCCTTGCTAACAGGGTTATCAACTGTAAATGGCGAGCCAGCGCTGTCTAGAATTGACACATCAAGAGTAATACTGCCACTAACACTTGAGTCATCTGTTTCAGAACCATCTGATGTAAAGCCAAAAGTATCGGTAAAAGTATCTTCGTCATTAGCATATGTTGCAGTAATAATGCCAGCCCCTGCAGTATTGCCAGCTGTTAAAGTAATCGATGCCACACCATCCGCATTCGTTAACACAGTACCAGATACAGGATCAAGCAAGCCAATATCGCCATTAAGACTAAAGCTGACTACTTCGCCAACAACAGCTTCACCGCTATTCGTAAGCGTTGCCGCAATAGTTAGAGGTGAATCAGCTGTTACAGTATTCGCTTCTTCTGATGAAGATTGGTTGTAGCCTTGAACAGACACAACATAGTTCGGCTCTTCTGTTGTGCCGTCACCGCTATCAGATGAATCGCTGTCTAATGACCCACCACCGCCACAGGCGGCTAACAATGAGCTGAAAAACAAAATACTTAGCCATCGTAATAAAGGCATCGCCCTCTCCCTAGTTAGCTATTTCTTATTTATATGTATGTTTACCTAATATTAACCTAAAAATTAAACGAAGATCATAATTTTTTTCCTTTAAAGGCAACGAAATTATTTAACTATTTATCGAATTTTTCTGTATAAAAATCTTCATGCTGGTAGTCTATGGCAAAATTTATAAAAAAATAGACTAGGTGTATGTCAAAAGTACGATCTTTAAGCCTTACATCTCGTATCATGGTAGGTATGGTACTGGGTGTAATCGTTGGTTTTATCTTTCAAGCCATTTTAGCGGGTGAAGATGATTTCCTTGTTCCACTAGGGTTATTCTCTTTACCAATTAAAGCATTTTTTGTTGATGGTATTTTCCATGTTGGTGGTCAAATTTTCATTGCAAGCTTAAAGATGCTTGTGGTGCCACTGGTTTTTGTATCATTAGTCTGTGGTACTTGTAGCTTAAGCGACCCTAAAAAATTAGGCCGTTTAGGCGGTAAGTCAATTTTGCTTTATTTAGCAACGACCGCAATCGCGATTACTGTTGCTATTACCTTAGCCTTGTTAGTTAACCCAGGTGAAGGAATCAACTTACCTTCGGATGCTAACTACAGTGCAAAAGAAGCACCAACTCTTGCGCAAGTTATCATTGGTATGTTCCCAACTAACCCTATTGATGCCATGGCAAGTGGTAACATGCTACAGGTTATTGTTTTTGCATTATTATTCGGTGTTGCTATGGCCCTTAGCGGTAAAGCAGGCCAACGTGTTGCAAATGTTTTTGAAGACTTAAACACTGTTATTTTAAAGCTAGTTACCTTACTTATGAACATTGCACCTTATGGCGTGTTCTTCTTGATGGCAAAACTCTTTACAACCATCGACTTAAAGCTAATTAAGAGCCTTGCTTTATACTTCGGTGTGGTTGTATTTGCACTGCTATTCCACGGTTTAGTTAACTACAGTGTCTTGTTAAAGTTATTTACCGGCCTTAACCCAATTACGTTTTTAAAGAAAATGAAAAACGCCTGCCTATTTGCATTTAGTACATCTAGCTCAAGTGCAACTATGCCTATTACCCTTGAAACTGCGAGCAAAAAATTAGGTGCGCACAATTCAGTTGCTTCGTTTACTGTGCCTCTAGGCGCAACCATTAACATGGACGGCACAGCAATTATGCAAGGTGTTGCGACCGTGTTCATCGCACAGGTATTTTCTGTTGATTTAACGATTTCTGATTACTTAATGGTTATTTTAACTGCAACACTTGCTTCTGTAGGTACAGCTGGTGTGCCAGGTGTTGGTCTTATTATGTTAGCTATGGTCTTAAACCAAGTAGGCTTGCCTGTAGAAGGTATTGCTATCATCATTGGTGTTGACCGTTTACTCGATATGACACGTACCGCTGTGAACGTTACAGGTGATTGTATGGTGACCTGTGTGGTTGCAAAATCTGAAGGTGAATTTGATGAGGACGTATTTAACGACCCTAATGCCGCTAAAGATTTAGAGGACTATCATAAGTCAATTAAGTAAAGACTTATTCGCAGCCAATAAAAAACCCGCTAAGTTAGCGGGTTTTTTATTGCGGTTTGTATTTTAAAGCAGGTTATGGATTTAAGCCTTTAAAACGTGACATTAAACTAACACCCGCTTTACTTACTCCAGAACTTAAACCAACGGCTAGCTTATCGCTTAAATTCTTCTTAATACGGTATTTAACTTTATAAATTTGACGCTCTTTCGCTTGGCTCAATAAGATATCATCACTTGTGTCAATCTTATCAACTAAGCCTTTATCGAACGCTTGGGTAGCAAACCAATGCTCACCGGTTGCAACAGTATCAATATCTAGAGATGGACGCTGCTCACTCACAAAAGTTTTAAATAAACCATGAGTTTGTTCTATCTCTTCTTTGAATTTTTCACGACCTTTATCGGTATTTTCACCAAAGATAGTTAGCGTACGCTTGTATTCACCTGCGGTGATTTGCTCAAAATCAACATCATTCTTTTTCAAGATTTTATTAAAGTTAGGAATTTGCGCAATAACACCAATCGAGCCAACAATTGCAAAAGGTGCTGCAACAATCTCATTGGCCACACAGGCCATCATATAGCCACCACTTGCTGCTACTTTATCAATAGCAACAGTTAAATGAATGCCAGCATTACGTAAGCGTTGTAATTGAGAGGCAGCAAGGCCATAGCCGTGCACCACACCACCACCACTTTCAAGGCGTACCAGCACGCGATCTTTTTCTTTGTCGGCAATGGTTAAAATAGCGGTAATTTCTTCTCGTAGGCTTTCTACTTCGTGGGCATCAACACTGCCATTAAAATCAATCACATATAAACGTGATTTAGGTTCGTCGTTTTGCTGTTTTTTAGTCTCAGCTTTTTGCTGTTTTTGGTGAGCCTTGAGCTCTTTTTTTGAAAGGGTATTTTCGATAAAGCTTTGTTTCAGATCATCAAGTTGCTCACTCAAATCATCAATCGTTATCTCACCTTTCTTCGCTTTAGGTTTCACTGCAGCGCCCATGATAATGGCAACAATCACAGCAATTGCGATGACAAATGTCAGGGTTTTTGCAAAAAATAACCCATATTCATAGAAAAATTCCAATCAAACTCTCCATTTATTAATGCATCGGCACAATTTACCACGCTTTAAAGCAAAAAAAAGCCACATGATGTGGCTTTTTACTTAATTGGTTATTACTTAATTAGTAAGGTTTCGATTATTCAGTAACAACTTCTGGATTAGTCACCTGAAGATACTGACCACGGCTTGCTAGGAAAGTCGCGATTTGCAATTGCATTTCTGCAGTTGCCGCTGCACTTTCTTCAGCTGTTGCACCTGAATCTGCCGTTGCAGCAGGTGTTAACACTGAGCTGTGGTGCCCTTTAGTAAATTTAACCACATAACTCATTGCATCAGCTGTTGGGCCTTGTGTTTCAGCCACGGTTGATAAACCCATTAGGTTAGCAAGAGGTAAGCTACCAGCAATTGGGTTACTCGCTACCATAGGTGGAATAACCATATCAGCATTGTTGTTAGCACCATCGCCAACCACTACACTCATGTACACTGGCGTGCCAAGTGCTGCAACAGATGCTGCGTAGTTAGAAGGGTCACCACTATCAAGTGCTGTTTGCGCAGCAAAAGCAAACTGAGTGATCACACTTTGAATATTTGCTAGTTTTGCAGTTTCACCAGCAACCGTTAGTGAACCAATATATTCTTTATAAGCACACGTAACGAAAGCAGTTTGATTAGACGCAAGTGAACCACAGTTTGATAACGCTTCATTTTGAGCATACGCACCAAACTCAGCTGACTCTTCAATACCAGCAGCAAGTAATACCGAGCCTTGTACAAATGGGCCAAATGTATTTGACTCAATTAAGAAGCTGGCGATACCGCCACCACCACTGGCAAGTGCCACACTTTTAACGTTGAACATTGGATCAACTTGGTCAGCTAGCGGAGCATTAGTCACAGCAACAAATGCTGGAGCAACTACCGAGCCTAATGAATGACCTAAGAATGATACATCTTGTGCATTTAAATCAGCAGCACCTGTAAAGTTAAGACCTAAGCGTAAGCCAAGTAAATCAGCAACTGATTGACGTAAGCTATCACGCGCTACTAATAATGACTGTAAGTTCATATAGCTTAATACAGAACCTGTAGAGGCATTAAAGTCGTCAGTACCGTCGCCGTCTACATCTACACCACGCTCACCATGCATAGGGTGATCGATTGCAGCTGTTGCAAAGCCTTGCATTGTTAGCTGTGCGGTAATAGCTAGCATATCTTCTTTTTTAGAAGTAATACCGTGCTGAAGGATAACGACAGGCCAACCACCTTCAGGCATTGCTAACTCATCCATACCTAACTGACCACGTATTGCATTGATCACAGGTAAAATTGGTTTAGTAATTTGTACTGGCACGTTCGCAATGCTTTGTGTTTTTGGAATTGTGTTGTACTTAGTTAAGTGTTTTGTTTGATCTAAGCCTAAATCACGTAACTTACCATCACTTAATGCCATACAAAGGCCATCAGTCTCACTAATTGGGTCTGTTGGGAATGAGTCACCCGCTGCTGATGCATAACCTAACACAGCAACACCACTATCACATAAACCTTGCCAATAAGTCGCTGATAAATCATCAACCGTTGTGCCTGTTGGTGTTGCTAAATACATAGGTAACATCACGCTACCCTTTTGATACTGCACACCGCCAAACACCGGTGATAAACCTGTAATACCTTGTGATGCGAATACTTGCTCAACCGTAATAACAGGTTGCTCAGGAATTTGCACCATCGGCGTAGGTAGCGCATCTAGCGTTAAGCTTGCAGCAAGAAGCTGTTTTACTGTACCAAGTACTTGACCTGCTGATTGCATTGTCATCGCAGCAGAATAGATAATTTCATCTTTTGTGATGGCACCACCCGATGTCACAGCATCTTCGTAGCTATTGATAACCGCTTGAAGTGACTTTTGCGAATCAGTGATAAGTGTTGTCTCTTCGCTCACTAGTGCATAAGTTGAAGATGGTTCAATTGAACGCCCTTCTGAGTCCATTAATGACGTTGTCAGAACATTAATGTAAGTGCTGCCCGCTTTAAATGGCTTAAGTGGGATAACAGCAACCGCATCACCAGAGCCTTGAGTAATGAAGTCAACACCAAAGGTTAATTCAGACACTAATTTACAAGCAATACCCGCTGGCACTTGCGAGCAAGTTTCATCTGTTTGGCTTGCCCCCATTACAACTTCAAAAATACGCACAGCTCCTGGTGAAGCAGCAGAAGTCATATCAAGAGAAATACCCTCAGGAAATGCTAAATCGATTGCAAACGGAGTTTGTGTTGACCAGCCATCAAGGGCACCAAGTGCAAGCTGAGGATCAGCATAAGCTGCACGTTCAACACTAACATTGTTGTCGTCTAATTCACCCGGCATGTTTAAAGTACCATCAAGGGTACCACTCATCAGTAAATCATTCGGTACTGAGATTACACTATTAGCTGGGTCAAATTTTACTGTCGCGGTTGGGAGAACAGGAGGATTATCATTTTTTACATCTTCTAATGTTTCTCCTCCACCACAGCCAGTAATGGCTGACGCAATGGCTAGTGAGAGTAGCAGTTTTTTCATAATTTCGCTCCGCGCAAATCTTATTGTTATTGTGTGTTCAGGGTTAAAGGTAGTTATCCTACTACCTTCATTCTAAGTTAATTTAATGTAATTAGGTTATTAATGAGACATTAGACCAGTTAAAGTTAACGTAAAGTTTCAATTTTCGCCACCTTAATTTGCAATAAATTCGATAACTTGGCTTTTTGCTATGGTAAAATGATGAAAAATTTAATCGATGGTACGTTTATGCATACTTATAAAGCCGCAGAGAATGCGCTAAAAGACAAAGTAATTTTAATAACAGGTGCTGGTGATGGCATTGGTCGTGTTGCCGCATTAACTTATGCTAAGCATGGTGCCACTGTTATTTTACTTGGAAAAACAACCAATAAACTTGAATGTGTTTACGATGAAATTGTAAATGCAGGCTATCCACAACCGGCTATTGTGCCAATGGATTTAAAAGGTGCCACAAAACAAAACTACCGTGACTTAGCTGCAACCATCGAAATGCAGTTCGGTAAGTTAGATGGTTTACTTAATAACGCAGGTATTTTAGGTTCATTAGGTCCCCTTGAACATTTCTGTGTTTCTACCTTTGAAAACATCATGAAAGTGAATGTAACTGCACAAGCGATGATCACTAAATTCATGTTCCCACTGCTTCGCAAATCTGATAGCGCATCTGTTATTTTTACTTCGTCAGGTGTTGGTCGCCAAGGCCGTGAACACTGGGGTGCGTATGCAATCTCAAAATTTGCTGTTGAAGGTATGATGCAAACGTGGGCTTGTGAAGTGGGTAAAACCAATATTCGCGTGAACTGTATTAACCCAGGTGCTACCCGCACATCGATGCGTGCATCAGCATACCCTGGTGAAGATAGAGATAAGTTAGCAACACCTGAAGATTTAATGCCAACATATTTATACTTGATGAGCGAAGACTCTAAAGAGGTGAACGGCCAGTCTTTAGATGCTCAGCAAAAATAAAGCAGATTGCTAATATATAGATACAAAAAAGCAGCTTTCGCTGCTTTTTTAATTTTCAATTAAATAAAACGTTTGATAATAAAATCAACTTTTACACGTTTAGCCTGCCCCAATAGCTTTTTAACCGGTGCCGGATAGTCATCCATCGTCTCTAAATCCTGTGGACCTGTTAAACGACGACAGTGCTGCAAAATAGCGTGTTTTTCATTTTCTATTTGCTCAAGGATATGCTGCTTAGGGTCGTCAATTAAAATACCGTTTTCGATATCTAAGCCCCATGCTCGCGGGTTTAAGTTATGTCCACTTAATAAATGTAAGCGCTTATCTGAGCAAATCCCTTTTAAGTGAAAAGAATTACTTTCATGCTTCCAAAGGTAAACATTCAAATTACCATTACTGATGTGGCGTTTTTGTGACTTTAAAAACTTATACAAAATGGTTTCGTATAAATAAGGTAATGCACCAATTTTACTAAACGGCTCACTTGGCGGCAGATAAAAATCGTTTGCGGTTTTATCCCCTACCACAATAGTTACTTGCTTGCCTTGCTTCAATAAACGGCGTAATGAACGCATTAATGGCGCAGGAAAGTTAAAGTAAGGGGTATAAAGAACGAGTTCTTGCTCTGTGGTATCGAATAACGATTTAATTAAACGATTCAGCTTATTACTTCTGCGTCCTAAACCTAAAAATAAACGCACACCTAACTCACCGGCACTGGCTTCTGCAGCACTTTCGTAACTTGCCGATTTAAGTTCACGCATCAATTGTTTTTGCGCGACTTTAATATCATTAAACTTTACCAGTGGACGCATATCAATACGTGGCACTGCTGCTGAGCTTAAAAGATGTGTTTCTATAAATTCGATGACCGAATTACACAAACCAGCTTGGCGAACTAAAAAGTAGCGGTCTAAACGGTAACGTTCGTCTTGCTGCAGATACACATTATTTAAGCTTGCGCCGCTATATAATAATGTGTCGTCAATCACAAAGCCTTTTAAATGCAGGACTCCGAAAAGCTCTTTGGCTTTTACTGGAACACCATGAACTTTAACATTTGATTGATACTGCTCTTGAAAATCACAATACATGCTGGCATTGCCATCAGACTTAGCCGCACCAATTAAACCACGTTGAGCTCGGTGAAAATCAACCAGTACTTTTACTTCTAACTCAGGGTTAGCAAGTGATGCTTCATGTAACGCAGTTAATATTTCTCGCCCAGCTTCATCGTCTTGCAAATATAAAGCAGTAATATAAATTCTTTTTTTCGCTGCACCAATTAAACGCAATAGTTCAGTGCGATACTCTTTTGCATTGGTTAAGACCTGTACGTCTTCTGTAGTCAGCCCAAAAGCGGGCTTTTCCTGCCAAAATACCATAATTGCCTGTTCGTTTAGTTAGCTCATACCAAGAGCTAATATCAAAATTAGCTAAAACATACCAAAAAAATATTGCTTGGTCATGAATTACCGTACTTTGATCACAGAACTATTTGTAATTAGCCTGTTTTATGAGCAAAAAGAGTTATTTAAATTATAATAAGTAAGGATTATTTGACAGCTTAGCGATTTGACTAAAAAAATAATCAGGGCTTTTGTTTACATCCGTCTTGTTTTTCTTAGAATCGGGCGCATAGACATCGTATTGAAACGTTTTTAGGAAAAACCATGAGTGACGCAAAACACTGTAAACTATTAATCTTAGGTTCTGGCCCAGCAGGCTACACAGCAGCGGTTTACGCAGCACGTGCCAACCTTAACCCTGTTCTTATCACTGGTATTCAGCAAGGTGGTCAATTAACAACAACCACTGAAGTTGAAAACTGGCCTGGCGATGCACACGGTTTAACAGGTCCTGCATTAATGGACCGTATGAAAGAACACGCTGAACGTTTCGAGACTGAAATTGTTTTTGATCATATTAATAAAGTTGATGTTTCAAAGCGCCCTTTCACTTTAACTGGTGACTCAGGCACATATACGTGTGATGCATTAATTATCGCAACAGGCGCGTCGGCTAAATACTTAGGTTTAGAATCAGAGACTAACTTCCAAGGTCGTGGTGTTTCTGCTTGTGCAACCTGTGATGGTTTCTTCTACCGTGGTCAAAAAGTAGCGGTTGTGGGCGGTGGTAACACTGCTGTTGAAGAAGCACTTTACTTATCAAATATCGCTGATGAAGTTCACGTTATCCACCGTCGTGACAGCTTCCGTAGTGAAAAAATCTTAGCTGATCGTTTAAAAGAAAAAGCTGAAAACGGTAACGTTGTTTTACATTACAATCGCACTTTGGATGAAGTACTTGGTGATGAAATGGGCGTAACTGGCATCCGCATTAAAGCAACTGATTCTGAAGAAACAGAAAACTTAGATCTTGCGGGTGTATTCATTGCAATTGGCCATAAGCCAAACACTGACATGTTTGAAGGTCAGCTAGAGATGAAAGACGGCTATTTAGTCGTTCAGTCTGGTTTAAACGGTAACGCAACACAAACAAGCGTACCAGGTGTATTTGCTGCAGGTGATGTATCTGATCACATTTATCGCCAAGCAATCACATCAGCAGGTACTGGTTGTATGGCTGCACTTGATGCAGAACGCTTCTTAGATAACCTATAAAATAGTTGATCTAAAGCACTAAATACTAGGGGCTGTTGTAAAACAGCCCCTTTTTTATAGCTAAATTTTTGTTAAAATCAGAGCAAATAACAACGATACGCTGATATGATCAAGCAACTATACCAACTCTCGCCCGAGACTGTTGATTTTCCAGACCCAGAACTCTCCCTTGATGAGCCCGATGGCCTGTTAGCAATTGGCGGGGATTTATCAGTTGAGCGCATTAAAAATGCCTATAACACCGGTATTTTCCCTTGGTTTAGTGACTATGAGCCTATTATGTGGTGGTCACCTAGCATGCGTGGTGTTATTGAGCTTAATGAATTTCATGTTAGTCGCAGTTTAAAAAAGCATTTAAAGCGTTTTCCTGTGCGTGTCACTATTAATCACGCATTTTCCCACGTTATCAATGCTTGTCGTGAGCAACGTATCGATGCAGAAGGTACTTGGATCACTGAGCAAATGATGCATGCCTACATTGAAGCGCACCATCAGGGTTTAGCACACAGCCTTGAAATATGGCACCAAGATGAACTCGTAGCTGGTCTCTATGGCATTATGCAAAATGGCATATTTTGTGGTGAATCAATGTTTCATCAAGTCAGTAATGGCTCAAAGCTGGCGATGTGGGCATTAGTTAATTGGCTTAAAAAACACCAAGCCCATTTTATCGATTGCCAACTAGAAAACCCTTATTTAATCACTTTAGGTGCAAAAGTTATCCCACGTAGAGAATTTTTAACTAGACTTAAATTAGCGCACAGTTATGTGCCTAAAAAAGATATGTGGCAACCACAAGAGTTGATTAATATTTATGACTGAGCACTTACCCGCTAGGCTTGGTTTAAGCCAGCAATTTGATTGCAGTTATTTACCCGACCGTCAGGAGCAACTACTTGTTATACTTGACCCAAGTTGTTATTGCCCTGATAAATTTGAACAGTTATTAGCACTGGGTTTTAGACGCAGTGGTGACCAAATCTATCGTCCACATTGCCCTATTTGTAATGCTTGTAATTCAGTGCGCGTTTTGGCCCAACAATTTACCCCTTCAAAATCCCAAAAGCGCAAATTAAATAAAGCAAATAAGGTTTTCACAGTCAGTTATAGTGAATACGAACGCGCAGAATATTACCCGTTATATTGCAAATACATCACGCAAAGGCATCAAGATGGTTCAATGTTTCCGCCTGATCAAAGTCAGTACGAAAGCTTTTTGTTTTGCCAGTGGCTACCCGTTACGTTCATAGAGTTAAGAGATGGCGATAAATTAGTTGCTGTTGCGGTAACCGATTGCATGACCAATGCCCTATCAGCGATTTATACCTTTTTTGATCCCGATTATGAGCAATACAGTATTGGTAGCATCATGATCATGGAGCAAATTAAATTTGCAAAACAACAAGCAAAACAATTTGTCTATTTAGGTTACCAAATCGACGAATGCACTAAAATGAAATATAAAACACAATTTTTGCCTGCACAAAAGCACATTGGCGACGAGTGGTTGGCGATTTAATTTACAAAATTGAGCCCTGTAGCTTTACTTATTGCTGTATTTTCGGCAAAATCTGCAGCGTTTAACTATTAAAGAGGTGTTACGCTAAACATGGCGAAAGAAGACGTAATCGAAATGCAAGGTACGGTCCTTGATACTTTACCAAATACAATGTTCCGAGTTGAGCTAGAAAATGGTCACGTTGTTGTGGCTCATATCTCTGGTAAAATGCGCAAAAACTACATCCGCATCTTAACTGGCGACAAAGTAACCGTAGAAATGACTCCTTACGATTTATCGAAAGGTCGCATCGTATTCCGTGCTCGCTAAGTTAGTGCGTTAACGAGAGATTTAGCTTTTTGCTGCTTTGAATGAGCAGGTGTGTTTATTACAAAGAGCTAAAAGCGTTTGTTAAATGGTGTTAAAACTAACTTAGTTTTAATTCCATTTAATAAACAAAAAGCCCAGCAATTGCTGGGCTTTTTGTTTTTAGCTAAAAACAACTTAAGCTGTTTCTAGGCTAGTTTCAAAGTCAAAGTGGATTTTCTTGTCTTTAACCAATACCTTAACTGAACCACCATCGGCTAGCTCACCAAACAAGATTGCATTTGCCAGTGGCTTTTTAAGCTCATCTTGAATAACACGCGCCATCGGGCGTGCACCCATCGCTTTATCATAGCCTTTATCTGCCAACCACTCTCTTGCTTTGGATGTAAGTTCAAGGTTAACCGACTTCTTATCAAGTTGTGCTTGTAACTCAACAATGAACTTATCAACCACTTGCAAGATAATCTCTTTCTCAAGGTGATTAAACCAAATGATATTATCTAAGCGGTTTCTAAACTCAGGTGAAAACACTTTGTTGATTTCACTCATCGCATCATGAGAATGGTCTTGTTCGGTAAAGCCAATCGACTTACGTACAGTCTCTTGAACACCCGCATTCGTCGTCATCACCAATACTACATTTCTGAAATCAGCTTTACGACCATTGTTATCAGTAAGCGTACCGTGATCCATTACTTGCAGTAGAATGTTGTAAATATCTGAATGTGCTTTTTCAATTTCGTCCAGTAGTACAACTGCATGCGGGTTTTTAATTACCGCTTCAGTTAACAAACCACCTTGCTCAAAACCAACATAGCCAGGAGGTGCACCAATTAGACGACTGACCGCATGACGTTCAACGTATTCAGACATATCAAAGCGAATAAACTCAACACCCATACACTTAGCAAGCTGCTTAGTGACTTCTGTTTTACCAACCCCTGTTGGGCCTGCAAATAAGAACGAACCCACTGGTTTGTCTTCGTTAGCAAGGCCAGAGCGCGATAAACGAATTGCTGAAGTCAACGCATCGATTGATTGGTCTTGACCAAACACCAGCATTTTCAAGTTACGGTCAAGGTTTTTAAGCGTCTCTTTATCGCTAGATGAAACGCTTTGCTGAGGTATACGCGCCATCTTAGATACAATAAGCTCGATATCAGCCACGCCAATTGTTTTCTTACGTTTGGAAACGGGCTGTAAACGCTGATTAGCACCTGCTTCATCAATAACATCAATAGCCTTGTCTGGTAAGTGACGTTCATTAATATATTTAGCACTAAGTTCTGCAGCTGCTTTCAATGCCTTTTGTGTATAACGAATACCATGGTGCTCTTCGTAACGCTCTTTTAAACCGTTAAGAATTTTCGTGGTATCGGCAACACTTGGTTCAAGCACATCAATTTTTTGGAAACGACGCACTAACGCACGGTCTTTTTCAAAGATATTCTTGAACTCGTTATAAGTAGTTGAGCCCATGCAGCGCAGCTTACCACTCGAAAGTAGCGGTTTAATTAGGTTCGATGCATCCATTACACCACCCGATGCTGCACCGGCACCAATGATGGTATGAATTTCATCAATAAATAAAATTGAACCTGGTTTAGCTTGTAACTCTTTAAGCAGCGATTTAAAACGTTTTTCAAAATCACCACGGTATTTGGTACCCGCTAATAATGCGCCCATATCGAGTGAGTAAACAACAGCATCGGCAATCACTTCAGGTACTTCTTTATTTACAATACGATAAGCTAGGCCTTCAGCAATGGCTGTTTTACCTACACCAGCTTCACCAACCAAGAGCGGGTTGTTCTTCTTACGGCGACATAACACTTGTACAGTGCGCTCAACTTCGTTGTCGCGACCCACTAATGGGTCAATATTGCCATCAATCGCTTGCTGATTTAGATTAGTCGTAAAGTTTTCAAGCTTAGTTGGCTCTTCACCTTGCACTTCTTGCACTTCTTCATGAATGTCATCGTGGTCTTCACCGCCAATGTCGTCATCTGTTTTAGAAATGCCATGCGAAATGAAGTTAACAATATCTAAACGGTTAACATCTGATTTTTTAAGTAAATAAACAGCTTGGCTTTCTTGCTCAGAAAAAATTGCCACTAGCACATTAACGCCAGTTACTTCGTTTTTGCCAGATGATTGCACGTGAAATACAGCGCGCTGCAATACACGCTGAAAACCTAACGTCGGTTGCGTTTCTCTGTCTTCTTCAAGATCAGGAATAACCTGCGTTGTTTCGTCAATAAAATCTGATAATTCGACTTTTAATGCGCCCATATCAACGCCGCAGGCGTTTAGCGCTTCTCCAGCAGAAGGGTTATCGAGCAGTGCAAGTAAAAGATGCTCGACGGTCATAAATTCATGACGGCGTGTTCTCGCTTCGCGAAACGCCGCATTCAAGGTTAGTTCTAAGTCTTTGTTTAGCATTGGCAACCCCTTACTGAGATAATATTTATATACCGTTGTGACGGGCTAATTGGTTCACCCTACCTTGGTATTTATTCCTGCTCACAACTACATAGCAGTGGATGCTCGTTGTCTCGTGCGTAACGATTAACTTGTTCAGCTTTGGTATGAGCTACATCGGCGCTGTAAACACCGCAAATTGCTTTACCGTTATGATGAACTTGAAGCATCACATCTGTTGCTCTATCGCTATCCATATTAAAAAACGTCATTAGTACTTCTATCACAAAGTCCATAGGCGTGTAATCATCATTATTTAAAATGACTTTATATTTTCGCGGTGGTTGCAATTTTTGCTTTTCACTGTCGCGAACTGTTTCAATAACACCAGAATCTTTCATGCCACTCATAATTAAATATAGTCTTGTCTTTAGAACTCAAGCAAACTTGAATAAAAAAATAAATAAATTGTTAAAAAATAGTCTAAAACACTTGACTGACTGGCTAAATAAACTACAGTCAAGTATAGATTGATTAATCATTAGTCAGTCTAGCAAATTACACGGTTTAGAATAACTAAATTAGTCAACTTATAGAAGGATGTAGAAGTATGGCTTGTGGAAAAGTCAAATGGTTCAACAATGCCAAAGGTTTTGGCTTCATCGTAGAAGACGGCAGCGAGACTGATATATTCGCTCATTACTCAACGATTGTAATGGACGGTTATAAAACACTTAAAGCTGGTCAAGATGTAACATTCGAATTGCAACAAGGTCCAAAAGGGTTACACGCAACGAATATTGCGCCTAACGATGAAATCTCTTAGGTAAAACCTATTCGAGTATCAAGCGAGCGACCTTGTTAAGATCCTCGCTTACTCTTCTCATTTAAATATATCTCTCACTTCCCTTGAAATTCCATTTCTTTACCCCAATTGTTTAATTGTTATTAGCCCTTTAGAGCCAAGCTTGTTACACTCTTGTTGCTTAAATTTAGCTTTTTCGTCATTTTGACGTAAGGCTTTTGGCTAATTTCATAATTTGCTTATTTGAGCTATAAGAATTTTACAGTCTGTCAGCTGTGGTTATTTTAATACTATGTATTGAGTTGCAACAGCTAACAGACTGCTTGCTGTTGTTTTATCAAGGCACTTAAGCTTGGTAATTCAAGGCTATCTATTGCATTGTTGAATATGGCTAATTAAGGGTTACTGCTAGCAGTCATTACCAAACATTACGCCAACTATCTAGGAATGATGATGACATCAAAAATTATCTATACTAAAACAGATGAAGCGCCAGCTCTTGCGACGTATTCATTGTTACCAATCATCCAAGCGTATACAAACGCTGCGGGTGTTGAAGTTGAAACTCGCGATATTTCATTAGCGGGCCGTGTAATTGCAAACTTCCCTGAGTACTTAACTGAAGATCAACGTATTGATGATGCACTTGCAGAATTAGGTGAAATGGCTAAAACACCTGAAGCTAACATTATCAAGTTACCTAATATCAGTGCTTCTATCCCTCAGCTACGTGCAGTAATCAAAGAGTTACAAGAAAAAGGTTACGCACTACCTGACTACCCTTCAGAACCAAAAACTGATGAAGAAAAGAAAGTTAAAGCAACTTACGACAAAATCAAAGGTTCTGCTGTAAACCCGGTACTTCGTGAAGGTAACTCAGACCGTCGTGCTCCAGGTTCAGTAAAAGAGTACGCACGTAACAATCCACACTCAATGGGTGCATGGAGCAAAGATTCACAGTCTTACGTTGCTAGCATGGAAGAAGGTGACTTCTTCGGTTCTGAGCAATCAGTCACTGTTGCAGAAGCAACTGACGTACGTATCGAGCATGTTGCTGAAAATGGTGACATTACAGTTCTTAAAGCAAGCACACCATTACTAGCGGGTGAAGTAATTGACGCTTCTCGCATGAGTGCTGCTAAGCTTCAAGCTTTCCTTGCAAAAGAAATTCAAGCAGCAAAAGACAAAGGCGTGTTGTTCTCATTACACATGAAAGCAACTATGATGAAAGTGTCTGACCCAATCATCTTCGGTCACGCTGTAAAAGTGTTCTTCAAAGACGTATTCACGAAACACGCTGATCTTTTCAAAGAACTAGATGTTGACGTAAACAACGGCTTTGGTGATGTATTCTCAAAAATCGAAAGCCTAGATGCAGCTAAGAAAGCTGAAATCGAAGCTGATATCCAAGCGGTATACGACAACAACCCTGCTATTGCAATGGTTGATTCTGACCGTGGTATCACAAACCTTCACGTACCAAGTGATGTGATCATCGATGCTTCAATGCCTGCTGCAATCCGTTCTAGCGGTCAAATGTGGAATAGCGAAGGTAAATTACAAGACACTAGCTTTGTAATTCCAGATCGTTGTTACTCAGGTGTTTACCAAGCAACAATCGATTTCTGTAAAGAAAATGGTGCATTCGATCCAACAACTATGGGTAGCGTACCTAACGTTGGTCTTATGGCTCAAAAAGCTGAAGAGTACGGTTCACACGACAAAACGTTTGAAGTAGCTGCTGCTGGTACAATCCGTGTAGTTGACACAGCTGGTACAACTTTACTTGAGCATGCTGTTGAGCAAGGTGATATCTGGCGTATGTGTCAGGTGAAAGACGCACCAATTCAAGATTGGGTTAAACTTGCTGTTAACCGCGCTCGAGCAACTAACACGCCTGCAGTTTTCTGGTTAGACGAAAACCGTGCACACGATGCTGAGCTAATCAAAAAAGTAAACGCGTATTTACCACAACATGATACTGACGGTCTTGAGATCCACATCTTAGCACCAATTGAAGCGACTAAGTTCTCATTAGAGCGCATCAAAGAAGGTAAAGACACTATTTCAGTAACTGGTAACGTTTTACGTGACTACTTAACTGACTTATTCCCAATTCTTGAGCTTGGTACAAGTGCTAAAATGCTTTCAATCGTACCACTTATGAATGGTGGTGGCTTATTCGAAACAGGTGCAGGTGGTTCAGCGCCTAAGCACGTTCAACAGTTCGAAAAAGAAAACCACTTACGTTGGGATTCATTAGGTGAGTTCTTAGCACTAGCGGCTTCTTTAGAGCACCTAGCGGTTAATACAGGTAATAAGAAAGCACAAGTACTTGCTGATACACTTGATAAAGCAACAGGTACTTTCCTAGCTGAAAACAAATCACCTTCACGTAAAGTGAAAGAGATTGATAACCGTGGTTCGCACTTCTTCCTTTCTTTATTCTGGGCACAAGAACTTGCTGCACAAAATGATGATGCGGAATTAAAAGCACAGTTCACACAAATCGCTGCTGATCTTGAGTCTCAAAAAGACCAAATCGTTACTGAATTAAACGATGCACAAGGTCCAGCAATGAGTGTTGGCGGTTACTTCCAACCAAATGATGAGTTAGCATTCAAAGCAATGCGTCCAAGCTCAACATTTAATGACATCCTAGCTAAACTGGTTTAATTCATTTAAACCTAATTAATTAGCTATAAGAGAGTTACCTCAATGTGTATTTACCACCAAAGAGGTAACTCTTTTTATTTTAGCGACTTAAAATCAATTTTTAACAATCACTCGTAGCGCTCACTTCACTTTTAGACCACTTTAGTAAAACCGTTTTAACACATTCGTAGTCAATCGGCTTGGCAACAAAATCATTCATTCCTGCGGCAAAACATCGTTGCTTATCAGCTTCAAGTACATTGGCTGTTAAGGCAATAATAGGGATAGCTCTATACTCTGGCATTTCTCTTATACGTATTGTTGCTTGCGGGCCATCAAGTACAGGCATCTGCATATCCATAAATATAATATCAAAACTATTTTGCAGATTATTTTCTCCACTATGTTCCTTACATAGCGCAACAGCCTGCTCGCCATCCCCTGCTATTTTTATTGAGCTTATACCAAACTCATTTAACATAGCTTCGATAACAACCTGATTAATGTCATTATCTTCTACTACAAGCACATGTAGTGTTGAAAAGTCTACTTGTTCCTCTTCGCTTTCTTGCCTAGTTTCGGCTTCAAACTTAGATTGCTCAATAACCTGTGTTGTTTTTAGCTCAAAATAAAAGTGAGACCCCTGCCCAACTTCACTCTCAACTTGTAAAGGGGCATCCATCAAATTTAGTAACTTACTTGAGATAGCAAGGCCGAGCCCTGTACCACCAAAGCGCCGTGTAATTGAGCTATCCGCTTGAGAAAACGCTTCAAATAACCTACCGAGATTTTCTTTTGCGATACCTATTCCTGTATCAATCACACTAAAATTGATGCTCAGATCATCGCCGTCTAGCTCATTAATTCTTACGTTTAGCGTAACACTACCTTTCTCGGTGAATTTAATTGCATTCCCTATAAGGTTTATCAACACTTGTTTTAGGCGGGCTTCATCAGCAAAGAAAACACAATGTTGATACTCTTCAGCAACAGAGATATTCAACTTAATATGCTTACTTTGGGCTTGCTCTTTAAATAAATGTTGGAGCTCATCTAGTAGCGAATTTAGATGTATTGGTACAGACTCTAACTCAATTTTAGAGGCTTCAATCTTACTTATATCTAAAATGTCGTTGATGATTACCAATAAACCAGCCCCTGAAGATTGAAGAATATTAAGCATCTTCATTTGTTCATGAGACAAACTGGTACGGCTCAACTGCCGCGCCATTCCTAAAATGCCATTCATAGGGGTTCTAATTTCATGGCTCATATTTGCTAGGAACTCTGATTTAACTTGGGTGGTGTGTTCTGCCGTTTTCTTGGCTTGGGTAAGATCTTGGCTTAACACCCGAAATCTATCTGCCGCAGTTGCAAGCACACCAATTTCATCGTTACGCTTTAAATCATAAATAGGAGCTGATAAATCACCAGCTAAGAAGTATTGAAAACTTGTAGTTAAACGTGTGATTGCGCGCGATATATGCAGGTGGAAAAAGATGGCAAGCGCTATAATGTAGATAACCACGCCAACAGCAAGAAAACGCAGAGTTTGGTCTGATTTTATTACTGTTTCTTGCGCTTCACTTTTAATCTTTTGTAATTTTGCTAGGGATTGCTCTCTGAGTTTATCTGCAAGGGTGCTGAACTCTATAGCATCGCCAGCCATAACAACATTAACCAAGCTTAAATAGTTTCGGTTAGCCTGCACGCCTCTCGAAAAAGCCTGTTTATATGTTTTAGCATGTTCACGGTTATTACTTAGATCAGTGTTGGTTTGTGACTGGTTTGATAAAATAGCCAGCGCCTTATTAACCGCTGCTCTTTTAGAGTAATCTTTTTTGGCAAGAAACAAAGACGCATCACGATGTAATTCATGCCATACATTGAGATGTTCAGTGATAGCCAGCTTCTCGTCATTGCTAGTCGCAGTTAATTTGAGGTTGGTTAATTCATTAATAGCTTCTAAATAGATTTGCGGTAACTCAACGTCAGCGAGCTGTGTTTTGATTTCATAGCGCTTTGCAAGTACTTCTAAATTGTCGCCATATCTACTTATAAGCTTCGCCATCGAATTGAGGTAAACTTGGCTTTGAAGCTCATCGCTTGTTAAATCAACGCTTTCTAACCGTGCTTTTATACTTTCAAAGTTCTCTATGATTTTGCTAAATACGGGTTTACTACCTGAGAATCCATAAACTGAAATATCACGCTGCATTTCAACAATATCTTTATTTATACGAAGTATACCCACGGCATAATTACTAATGCGGCTTATATCGTTAAAAGATGTTTCAATTCTTTGTAATCGCTTGTTCAAGACAAAATAACTCGCCCCCATTACAAGTAAAACGAGTATCAATGCCAATAACACTTTGGCTGCTAAAGACCTAGAAAAAATGGTTAGCAATGTAGCTCCTTATGAGTTCAACAACTCATACCATTTATCTAAACTGTAATCATAATTCGGCATTACCGTATTCCAGACCGCTATATTCGAAAAACGCTTGATATAGCTTCCTCCATCACGAGCTTGACCCGCTTGAACAGATATTTTGCCGTCTGTTCCGCGTAAATCCATGGATGCTTCTTGCCCTTCATACCAATATTGCCATTCTGCTTTTGACATAAGAGGCTGACTCCGCTCAGGATTAGAAATGTAATAACCTTGTCTTGCGATAAATGCGCCTGGATAGCCAGAAAGCCACCAATTCATGTATTCATAAGCAGCATCTTTAACATGTCCCTGTGCATTAGCTGATAAACACATTACTCCATGCCAAGCACGATAACCTTCTTTCGGTGAAGCATAAACAACCGGGATACCTTGCCCTTTGCAGGCACTAACACCGGGCGAAAACATACTTTGAATAGTAACGCGCTTCATTTTCATAAAATCAACAGACTGCGGTACCGAAGTCCAAAAACCGGCGAAATGACCTTGCCTTTTCTTTTGCAGTAATATTGCAAATAGCTGGTCAATTTCGCTAATACTCATATTACCCATATCTTTAAATGTCATCAGCCCATGCGCCTCGGCAGCCAGAGCTGCATCAAAAATACCAATTGTTGGTGCATTAACAAGGGCGACTTTGCCTTTATTCTTTTCATCGAGTAGCCAAGACCAAGACTCGGTTTGGTAAGGAATCCCCTTCTCTATGAACTGAGTGTTGTAACCAAACGAGTCGACATTATGCACGTAGGGCAAGAAACTAATTGCATCGCTTGGTGTAGTCGCAAGCGTTCCATCTGCTTGCACGTAAAGAAGTTTGTTGGGTGAGTCACCAGCGCCTAACTTCGCTTCAGGCACAATTTTACCTGTTTTAGAGAGTGGATTGATTTCATCCCAATAGGTAAGGCGCTCTGTTTCGATAGGTTGAATAGCCCCTGCTTGCCAGAGAATATTAATTGAATCTGACCATTGCTCATATAAGTCAAAGCTACTTGGGTCTGATGCTGCCTTTTGCAGCACCGCAGCACTGCCCATTGGGGTAAATTCAATATTAATACCCAGCTCAAGCATGGCTTTTTGCCTGAGTTCTCCTTGAAGAGTTACGTGGGTCCCCATAACCCTAATTGTGGGCGTGTTTTTAGCAAACACATAAGGAGCCTTGAAGGCAAGTGTTGAAGCCACAGCACCAAGACCTAATGTTTTTAAAAAGTCTCGGCGGTTATCTGAGTAGTCCATTTAGCAATCCAGCCTATTAAACCCATTAAAAGTATAGGTTAAATTTGAAAATTGCCTAAAATAACTACTAATTTACCCAGCGATAATGTTTCTAAGCCGAGTATTCACAAACTACAATTTCTTACATTAAAAAATGCTCATTAGCTGCCACAATTGCTTGCTCAATAGCCGTATTTTTTACAGGCTTTGAAACAAATAAATCCATTCCAGCTTGTTTACAAGCAGCTTTATCATCTGCAGAGGTATTGGCTGTTAGAGCAATGATATAAGTTTTATCCGTTGGGCAAATTTTCTCATCTCTTAAAATACGGGTTGCTTCAATACCATCCATTTCTGGCATTACGCAATCCATAAAAATCAGATTGTATTTGTTTTGCTTGCACTTATTTATCGCATCAATACCATCGCAGGCATAATCGGCCGTTAAGCCTAACTTTTCTAGGTGTGCTTTTAACACAAAGCGGTTAATTTGATTATCATCAACAACTAGTATCGATAAAGGCAAGGCTGAAAAGTCGATATCAGAGGTATGCAGCGTATCATGTGATTGTGGTTGCCCTAGCTTCAGAGGTAGTTGAATATCAAAACAACTGCCTTTTTGGAATTCGCTACTGACCTTTATTGTGCCCCCCATATAATCAATAAGCTCCTTCACTATTGCAAGGCCAAGACCCGTGCCCCCCTTTTTACGGTCCTTATTTAGCTCTTGGGTAAATGGTGAAAACAGTGACTTCATAAAGGTTTCTGTCATGCCTATGCCCGTATCAGAAACTCTTAAATTTAAGATGACATCGTCATTTTGAACCCTAGCAGATACGTATAACTTAATAGTGCCTTGCTCGGTAAACTTTAAGGCATTACTCAGTAAGTTAGACGCAATTTGAGTGAGTCGGGTGTTATCACAGTAAGTCCAACACTCTTCACTTATATCAATATCGACGTCAAAACGAAGGTCTTTTTCTTGGTATAAAGGCAAGTACAAAGACGCTAGATCAACAAAAACTGTTTTTAATAAAAAGTGACAGGGTTCCAACTTCAGCTCACCATGATTAATCTTGGTAAAATCAAGCACCTCGTTAATAATATTTAGTAATATATCAGCACTTCGTAGTGCCACTTTGAGTTTTTCTTCTCGCTTTTGCCCTGACTTTTCATAAAGTAAAGTCGTTAGCATGCCTGTAATGCCATTAAGCGGCGTGCGTAGTTCATGGCTAATCTTAGCCAGCAAGATACTTCTGTCTTCAAGTGTACGCTCAGCATCCACTTTTTGCTTTTTAAGCTCTTCACGAAGTAACACCTCTTTCGTTACATCTTGAAAAGTACCTATTAAACGAACATATTGCCCGTTTTCAAATTCTGCTTCGCCATACGTTGATACCCAAATATTATTGCCCTTTGCTGTAACTAGCTCAACTTCAATATTCCAATTTTTTCCTTGCTCAATAGCCTCTTGAACAACTTGTTGTATCGCATCTCGACTTTCACCTTCTTTATAAAACTCGATACCTGCTTCAATGTTTGGAGAGTAATCAACGGACACTTCATGGATTGCTTTAGTTTGTTTACTCCAGTACAACTTATTTTCTAGTAGGTCGAACTCCCAAGAGCCTATACGAGCAACTTCTTCGACTTGCGCGAGCATATAGTTCTTTTTGACTAATCTCTCAGATGAGGCATTACGTGCAAATTCATTGCCTAACCACTGAGCAAATAACTCTACATAATCGTGAGACTCTTCACTAAAAGGTTTTGACACGTTAGGCGCTGAGAAATTAACCGTACCGAACACCTTTTTGCCAACAAAAATAGGCGCGCCAATGTATGACTCAAGTTGAAAATTTTCATAACAAGGGTGCTGTGCAATGCGGCTATTAGAGGCATGATGAAATGAAAGCGCCTTATTAGCTTTAAGGGTGTGAGCACAGTAAGTTCCTTCTACATCGAACTGCGTACCAACCAGGATTGCATCATCAGGCGCGACAACATGAATGACCGTATAAAGCTTGTCATCAACTTGACTCACAATCGCAAATTCGAGAGCAAATACCTCTAAACCAAATTCTAGTAACTTGATTACTTTGTCTGAAAAATCAATTTCTTGATTGGATACTATATCGTGGAATTGGCGCAGAAAGTTCACAGTCACTCCTTGTCACTTAAAACTGCATCTAGTTCAAATTAGCATATCAATAAATTACTGAGCGTACACTTAAAACAGGCTAAAGAGCCAAATTTCATTAAAAACACCATGATATAGCATTAAAACATGCATTTTTTGGCTAACAAGAAAACCAATCTAAATTACTGCTTTACGCGTATATATTTGCAAAAATCACCATCACTATGTATAAAAAACACACACAGATATTAATTAAGGCAGCACTATGCATATTTTATTAACAGGTGGAACAGGCCTCATTGGTAGACATTTGTGCCCTTTTTTATTGAATCACCACAAGGTTACTGTGCTAACACGCAACCCTATTCAAGCCGCGGTCATACTGACTCATCAAGTACACACTGTTAAATCACTCGATGAAGTTAACTTTGAAGAGGTTGACGCTGTCATTAATCTAGCTGGAGAGCCAATCGTCAACAAGCGCTGGAGCGAGTCGCAAAAGCGCACTTTGTTGAATAGCCGGATTAATCTTACCTTACAGATAACTAAAGCAATTAGCCGCTGTGAATCGCCGCCTCATACCTTTATTTCTGGCAGTGCGATTGGCTTTTATGGCCGCCAAGAAAACCAGCCAATTGATGAAAGCTTTAATGATATTTATCCTGAATTTAGCCATGTTCTTTGCCGTGATTGGGAGCATGCAGCAACAAAAGCACAATCTAGCCAAACTCGAGTTTGCTTACTCCGTACAGGTATCGTATTAGCTAAGCAAGGTGGTGCTTTAGGTAAGATGCTGCCTGCCTTTAAATTTGGCTTGGGTGGACCATTAGGCCAAGGTCATCAAGGAATGTCGTGGATCCACATTGACGACATGATCCAACTCATCCTTTTTGTGCTTTCACATCAAGAGATACACGGGCCTGTCAATGCCACTGCGCCAAACCCTGTTGATAATAATGAATTTAGTCAAACACTCGCGAGTGTGATTTCGCGACCTGCCATGCTACGTATGCCTAGCTGGGTTTTAAAATTGATGATGGGAGAAATGTCTGATCTTCTGCTTCATGGTCAATTTGTGCTTCCGAATAAACTACTTAGTCACAATTACCGCTTCCACTATCCAACATTGAAGCCGGCATTAGAAAGCCTGAAACTATAGTTACAATATACGGGCTCTCAATACCCAACTAATACATAATAATTAAATAGATTTTAGTCGAGTAATTCTTCAGGGAAAGTCATGATGCATTTACCCACCATAATCAGCATCTCAATTTTATTGAATGTGATTATTGGGTCGTTCTTATTGTCTTTGTATTTTCAAAGACAACAAGTTGCATGTTAAACGCATCATGCATTTAGTATTACTCAAGTTGTGTTTCGTCATTCACGCTTTGATTATGGTAACCCAGTTTTCACTACTACTTAGTGATTACCTAGGTTTGTTGCAAACAGACTTGAAACAAATATTAGCTGTTATTCTCATAAGCCATATTGTTATTACCACACTAACCGCCATGATCTGGCCATTAATGATGTTCTTAGAGCATGAGCTGGTACTGAGTGACCTTGCTAATCGTGATTCGCTAACCGGTTTATTGAATCGTCGAGCGTTTATTAGCGTTAGTAACAATTATTTAGAACAAGCAAACAACAACCTAACAAAACTTTGCGCTTTGATGATAGATATCGATTTCTTCAAGAGAGTTAATGACCATGAAATAAACCTGTCTATCAGTATCGGTATTATCACCCATAAATCAGGCACAAATAATGTTAACGAGTTACTTGCTGAGGCCGACAAAGGCTTATACAAAGCGAAGTTAAATGGCCGTAATCAGGTTGTGACCATGGCATTTTAACGCAACAACTTGTTAGTTTAATTTAAACTCTCATTTAGCTGGCTTAGCTCATTCGTTACCCACCTTGCATCTAAACATTGCTCTAAGTTTAGTTGTGCAAATTTTAAAAAGTTGCGCGCCGCATGTGATAAATGGCGATCGGTGCGCACCACAAAATACCAATGGCTTGCCAAATTCACATCTTCAACATTTAGCATGCAAAAACTCGTATCGTGAGGTGGCAATACATGGCGCGAAACAACACCAAGCCCCATTCCTGAGCCAACAGCAACACGAATAGCCTCGTTACTCGCCATTTGCACTGTGTTGCTAAGGACAAAACCTCTGCTTTGCAGTTCACTCTCAAACAGCATTCGCGTAGCTGAACCTGGCTCGCGAAGTAAAAAACGTTCACTCACTAAGTCATGTAAAGTTACATGACTTTTACTCGCAAGCTTATGGTTATTTGCCGCAATAAATACAAGAGGATTTTGTAAAAACCGCCCCGCTTTTGCGTGTTCTAACGAAGGGGGGTGACTAAATACATAAATATCGTCTTCGCCTCTTTCAAATCGGGCAAGCACCTCAGCACGATTACCAATCTCTAGTGGCAATTCAACGTGCGGATGTAAATTACTATACGGACCAAGTAACTTAGGCAAAATATATTGTGCGGTGTTAACCATGGCTATTTTACAGCGCCCGCGCTCACCGCCTCTGAGTTCAGCTAAGTAATCTTGATAATCATCAAAATGACCAAACACCTGCTGACATGTTTGAAACAATGCAAAACCCGCTTCTGTAACATGTATACGCTGCTGATTAACCATCACTAATGGCTCATTAACTGTTTCTTGTAAGCGTTTAATTTGTTGCGAAACCGTTGGTTGCGTTAAGTGTAGCTGCCTTGCTGTTTCACTGATAGATCGCGTTTTTACCACACACATAAACACTTCTAGTAAGCGAAAAGAAATATGTCTTAAGTCCATAAAACCCAACCTATAGATGATTATCTATAAGATACTATCACTTATTTAATTATTTACTATGTGAATTTTTATCTAGAATAGCGGCGCTTTTAACCAAGAGGAGAACAAAGTGCCTGATATTGTTGTAATGTTTTTTGTTTTAGGACTCACAGCCGGATTACTTCGCTCTGACCTAAAAATTCCGCAAGCAACCTATGAAACCCTTAGCCTATTGTTGATGCTCACCATTGGCTTAAAAGGCGGCATGGTGCTACATGGCAATTTACATTGGCAACTCTTACCCGAAATGGGCGCTGTGTTAATGCTTGGCGGCTTAATACCTTTAATGCTTTACCCAGTTTTAAACAAACTGCTAAACCTCTCTGTTGCTAATAGCGCAAGTATTGCCGCCCACTATGGTTCTGTAAGTGCAGGTACATTCGCCGTTGCTTTAGCATATGCCGAATCGAACTCACTTAATGTGGGTGCTGAAGTCACGCTTTACTTAGTAATGCTTGAGTTACCTGCAATCATCGTTGGTTTATTACTATTCCGCCGTCTTGGAAATGGGTCTGGGCAAAACCTATCACTCAAAGCGCTATGGCATGAAACACTGACTAACAAAAGCGTGATTCTGCTTGTAGGTGGTGTAATTATTGGCATGATGTACGGCACACAACAAGGCAGCCAAGTAACTAGCCTGTTAACAAACAGCTTTAAAGTTGTATTAGCGTTATTCTTGCTCGAAATGGGTTTAATGGCCGCACAAACACTGCGTCCTATTCCATGGCATCATTGGCGTTTAGCATTATTTGCACTTATAACACCCAATCTATTGGGTGCTATCGGCGTCTGTGTGGGTACTGCCCTGCAACTCGAACTGGGCTCGGTGGTAATATTAGCAAGCCTAGTTGCTAGTGCCTCTTATATTGCTGCTCCAGCGGCTATTAAAGCAGCTATTCCTGATGCTGATATAGGCTTAGCCATGTTATGTTCTTTAGGTATTACCTTTCCTTTCAATGTATTACTAGGAATTGGCTTGTATCATCAAATAGCATTGTTTATGAGTTAAAAATTTCGCTAACTATCACTTTATGCATGAGATTTTTTAAAAAGTCGTTTAATATAAATAAAAAAGCAGTGCAAGGACATGCTATGTTCAATCAAACGCTTAGCACTGAGCAACAGCATGTAAGTGATATTTTTATGCGCTTATGTACGCTTTGCCATGTGCAAAATAATTTAGAATTAGAGCAACATTTATCATTACAACGTGGCTTTTGTGAGCAAAATATTAAGCTTGCAACTGTTCCTTATCAGTTAATTGATAAAGTGGCTAAAGCTTCTGAGGTTAGCTTTGATTCACTACTTAATGGTAATAACCAAACCACAGCTACACTTGATGGGCCACTCTTAGAAGCAGTGAGTAACGGTATTATCAAGAGTATAAAAAAGCTATCAATGGCGGGGTTAATTAAGGGCGAAAATCAAACGCAAGAAGCACTTAGTCAACTTGCAGATATTCAGCTAAAACAAATAGCAAAAGAGCTCAAAATACAAAGCCAGGTTAAATAACCTGGCTTTTTACTAATTCTTACCTTTGTACATTTTCTCGTAAATGTCGGATATGTTGTTTTGTTTATCGTAGTATCGCTGCAGCTCCCCAAGCGATAACTCCTTTATTTTATCGCTATCAAGCCCAGTCGGTTCTGCTAATTTAAAGTTTGCAGCGTGCGGTGAATTGCCCATTAAGGTTGCAATTTCGCTCTTTAGTTGTTCAGCTTTATTGAATAGTTTAATTGCTTTGCTGATATCTGTTTCATACTCGGCTTGTAACGTGCACCAAACCACCTCAACAGACTTAGACCTGATTTGATCTTCAAAGATATTTTTGCGCGCAATCAACCATGTACTTGCAATCAGCAAGATGGCTAAAACGGCAATGGCTATGTAAATTAGTTCAAGCATTACGATCCCTCGGTAAACTAAATGTTACTATACACCCAAACTTGGTCCGTAATACATCAGGAAAAAGCATTATAAATGCTAGTATGAGACTGAAATTCATCTAATAATTAATGTTAAGTTTTTGTTCCGAACGGCCAGCTTGGACTAAGTAATAGTTTTAATTTGGTTTTCAAAAGACCAGGAAACAACATTACAACAGCAAGCACAATACTAATGTAGAGCACAATAAAGCTATACATGTAGTGTATATAGGCGTGTTCTTCTTGAATGTTTAAGACAACAAATTTAACCCACACAATTAAATGTGCGATTGTCACTACGATCGTAAGCTTAGATACACTTAAAAACAGCTCGCCATACTTATAGCTGAATCGCTGATGCAATTTGTATAGGATATATAAACTTAAGAGGTTTATCCCAGCAACACTCAGATATACATTTTGAGCAATTCCACTTTCACCGGTTTCTTGCACATATATCAGTACTTTTTCCATTAGTAGAGATGTAAGTTGATATTTAAAAACAACCACGGCTATTGATAAGAAATCACTGAAGAGCTCTCTATTTCGTAGGGCTCTGTAAAATGATAGGACTAAAGCAACTGCATAACTTATTGCAATGATTACTTGCACTGAAAACACTTTATGAACAGCTGTTGCTACAAGCAACTCATTGTATAATTCGACTAAATATTGCATGAATCATCCTACTAAAGATGTTCATAATCATAATCTTATAGCAAAAAAAAAACCAGCTCTTAGCTGGTTTTCTTTACTTTATATTAATTTTCTTTTTTCTTCGGGTTAAGAATGATTATCCCACCAGTTCCCTGTAATTCTTGATTTTTCTTTTTCGGGTTTAGAATAATAATTCCACCAGTACCTTGAAGTTTTGTTGTATCAAAGCTTGAAACTGGTGCTGCGTCGAATGCTAAAGTAGATAGTAATAAAGCTGATAAAGTCATTTTTTTGTTCCTTCATTGTTAAAGATAGTTTTCGTTAGCAAATACCGAGCCACTAAAATACAAATTGGGTAAAAACTAACGACTAGCCCCTATATAAGCATAAAACTAAACCGTTAGGCCATTTTTTATACTAGTTAGTTGCAAAACCTTCTCTAAAGAACGCAGTTGTCATAAGAGCCCAAAAGTTAAATTCTAAAAAAGAGTCAAAAACTTAAAACAACTCAGTTGATAGCTAATAGAAAGTGCTGCATCAAAATAAAGTAAAACAATATTGATTAAGCTCTACTTATTTTAGAACCGTTACGATACAACATAGATGGGATAATTATTTGTGCCGCATTGAATAAGCGCATAAAAAAAGCGCTAGTTAGGAGCTAGCGCTTTGGGTCAACAAATAAAAAATTGGCCGTCAGGCTTTAGACTATACACAAAAGTTTCAATTTCAGATTTCAGTGCATTGACTATACTGCTTATAAAAGAATGCCGTTGATCTTGAGAATCTAAGTATCTTAGTATCTCTGTTTGATACTGAATTGCAGACTCAATTGAATAAGTAATTGTGTAGAGTATTTTGAATTGTTGACGTGACACAACATGGTGTTGATTTTCAAAATCAATTTTGAATACTAGATACTGGCCCCGCTGGTCTAAGTAGGTACAGGTGCCTTTATTTTTGATACACTGAAGTATTATCTTTTTAATAAAGATATCAAATTCATTCATATTATTCCCTTAAAAACAAAGTCCATCCCTTGGACTCAATTTAGGAATTTACCAAATATTTTTGACGATTCCAAGAGTTCTCCTCAGCTATAAATTGATATATTTTCATTTAATAAGATATGTTTTTGTTTTTAATTTTTTAACCCATGAGGCTATCAAGCTCTTTTATTACAATATTTATTGAACGTGATCGAGCATACCAGCATCACATAAACAGGTTTTGTTACGCTTTATGTTTATGTTTTGCTAGTTGGCAAGAAGTGAGCCCATCGCGTTCTAAAATTTAAGAATTATTTTTAGTTTTCAGATAGCCATCAATTTAGTCTCGCCAAAATACTTTATTATAAAAACCATTAGTACAGCTTATCTTCACTCTCGACACTTTACCTATTAACAATAATATGCTCCTTTTGCTGATATCCTTACACTAAAGCTATCTCTGTGAGATAATGTGCTGAGCTCTTGATTCTTGCCAATAAATTTCGGAGTTTAGTATCACTTAATGGCATTTAAATTTTTATACATACTTACAAAAAAATTATACACGATACTATACACACCTTTGATCATTGCAAGAAACACGAAGTAACTAGAAGAACTAAAAACAAGCCCAAACACATTGAATTTAAAGGCTTAGGATATTGCATGGCAAATAGAGAATACTACGACACACCCCCTACGATATATTGGCACGACTACGAAACATTTGGCGCAAGCCCGCAAAAGGACCGCCCAAGTCAATTTGCAGGTATTCGTACCGATCTCGATTTAAATATTATTGGTGAGCCGTTAATTGAGTATTGCAAGCCAGCTGCCGATTACTTGCCCCACCCTGAAGCGTGTTTAATAACGGGTATTACCCCGCAAGTTGCGATGCAAAAAGGCTTAGTCGAAGCTGAGTTTATGGCAAAGATCCATGCTGAATTTAGTCAACCTAATACCTGTGTTGCGGGCTATAACAGCATCCGTTTTGATGATGAAGTCACACGTTACAGCTTATATCGTAACTTTTATGACCCATACGAGCGTGAATACAAAAACAATAATAGCCGCTGGGATATTATTGATTTAGTGCGTGCCTGTTATGCACTACGCCCTGAAGGCATTGAGTGGCCGCTCAAAGAAGACGGTACACCGAGCTTTAAGCTCGAGCATTTAACCGTTGCCAATGGCATTGAGCACGCTGCCGCTCACGATGCATTAAGTGATGTAACGGCAACCATAGCGTTGGCAAAATTAATAAAAGAAAAACAACCTAAGTTGTATCAGTTCTTCTTTAGCTTACGCTCTAAAAAAGCACTGGCTGATTTAGTTGATGTATTTAACATGACACCACTGGTGCACACTTCATCACGAATTCCGGCAAGCCAAGGCTGCACCAGCTGGATTGCACCAATGAGCTTTCACCCAGTCAATAAAAACGCCATTATTTGCTTTAATTTAACTGAAGATCCGCAAGTTCTATTAGATTTATCAGTTGAAGAGCTACGCACGCGTCTTTACACAAAACACAGCGACCTTGGCGAAGACGAAGCACCAGTAGGCTTAAAACTCGTGCATTTAAACAAGTGCCCTATTCTTGCACCAGCAAAAACCTTGTTACCAGAGAACGCAGCCCGTTTAGGTATTGACCGCGAAAAGTGCCTACAAAATCTCGCTATTTTAAAAGCCAACACTGAGCTTCGCGACAAAGTAACCGAAGTGTTTAACGAACAACGTGATTACGGCGAAACCACTAACCCTGATTATCAACTTTATGATGGTTTTACCAGCCATGCTGATAAAGCAAAATTTGCTATGATACGTGATGCAAGCCCTGAGCAATTAGCCTCAATGCAGCTTGATTTCGATGATAAAAAGTTTGCTACCTTGTTATTTAGATACCGCGCTCGAAACTGGCCACACACCCTTAGCCAGGATGAATTAGCCACTTGGCGTCAGTATTGCCAAAACAAGCTAATGCATGGTGAAGATAGCCCGTCGATCAGTGGCCAAGATTTCATGATCACTCTCGAAAATCTAGCTCATGAAAATGATGATAACGAGAAAAATCTTCATATTTTAAAAGCGTTGTATAATTACGCACAAAGCATGTAAAAAAACGCGACAATTATTGTCGCGTTTTTTATGAATATTACTTTTTATGTAACGCTTCTATACGCGCTAATAAGCTTGAGGTGTCGTAGCGGCCGCCGCCTAAAGCTTGTACATCGGCGTAATATTGATCAACTGTTGCCGTCATCGGCAAAGTTGCGCCGTTTGCCTTTGCCTCATCCAAAGCGATGCCTAAATCTTTGCGCATCCAATCAACAGCAAAACCAAATTCGTATTCGCCAGCCCACATTGTTTTGTAGCGGTTTTCCATCTGCCATGAGCCTGCAGCGCCTTTAGAGATGGTTTCAATTACTTTTTCACCATCAAGGCCAGCTTGTTTTGCAAAGTGTAAACCCTCAGCCAAGCCTTGTACCACACCCGCAATACAAATTTGATTTACCATTTTACACAGTTGACCAGAACCTACTTCTCCTAATAATTGGCTAAAACGGCTAAAAGCAGCCATGACAGGTTGAACAACATTAAAGTCGGCTTCGTCGCCACCAACCATCACAGTTAATACACCATTTTCTGCACCCGCTTGGCCGCCAGAAACCGGCGCATCTAAAAATGCGATGCCTTGTAATTTTGCTTGAGCACCAACTTCACGTGCCACTTCAGCCGATGTTGTAGTGTGGTCAACTAAATAGCTGCCCTCATGCATGCTTGCTAGCACACCATTTTCACCATAAACAACTGAACGTAAATCATCATCATTGCCTACACACATGAAAACGATATCAGCCCCTTTTGCGGCTTCACTTGGCGTTTCAGCGTATTCACCTTGATACTCTGATACCCACTTTTGCGCTTTAGCAGTTGTTCGGTTGTAAACTGTCACACTATGACCTGCGTTGGCAAGGTGACCCGCCATTGGGTAACCCATTACACCTAATCCGATGAAGGCGACTTTCATTGACATAAAACTGACCTATTTGAGTGATAAATTAGTAACAATTTCATTATCTCAACCGAATAACTAAAAAGCGAATGAAAAAAAGTTCATTTAAACCGTTTAAAAACACACAGGTAAAACATGGATAGTATATATCGTTTCAATGCCCAGCTTGCATCTGGTGAAAACTTTAGCCTTGAATCGTTACAAGGAAAAACAGCGCTTATCGTCAATATTGCCAGCAAATGTAATTTTTCAGTGCAAATGGCAAGCCTTGAAAAGCTGTATCAAGAATATAAACAGCAAGGTTTTACCGTACTCGGTTTTGCTTGCAATCAATTTGGCCACAATGAGCCACTTGATGGCAATGAGCTTAAAGCCTTTTATCAGCAACACTTTGATGTCAGCTTTCCTATTTTTAACAAGGTGTTAGTCAACGGCCCAGACGCCCATCCTTTATTTAATTATTTAAAGTGTCATACCCGTGGCATTGCACAAAACCGTGCAATTAAATGGAATTTCACCAAATTTCTTATAAACTCAGAGGGTCAACTCGTTGCGCGATATGCCCCGCGCACCAAACCCGAAACCCTCAAAATGGTGATAGAGAGTAATTTAAATGATGAAACTGGCCTTATTCAGTGCGCAAAAGTATGAGCAACCGATTTTTGAAAGGAATCTAACTGAATACGCTGAGTCTGTTTCGCTCAGTTATTTTGAGCAATCCTTAAACAGCAATACCACGCCCCTCTGCCAAGGTTTCGATGCAGTGTGCGTGTTTGTAAACGATACGGTCGACAAACACGTCATTGCAGATATGGCGGCTGTTGGCATTAAAGCAATCTTATTGCGCTGTGCAGGCTTCAATAATGTAGACCTTGATGCTGCCAAAGAGCATAACATCAAGGTTTGCCGCGTGCCCGCTTACAGCCCAGAAGCAGTAGCAGAGCATTGTATTGCCCTTATGCTAACGCTCAACCGAAAAACCCATAAAGCCTTTAACCGAGTACGTGAAGGCAACTTTGATTTAAACGGTTTACTTGGTTTTAATCTGTTTAAAAAAACTATTGGGATTATCGGCTGTGGCAAAATCGGTTTAGCGCTAGTAAATATATTAAATGGCTTTGGTGCTAAGGTACTCGTGTGCGACCCAATGGCTGGTGAAGGCCCTTACACACTATGCGATTTAGACACATTGCTTTCCCAAAGTGATGTCATCTCTTTGCACTGCCCGCTCAACGAGCATACCCATCATTTAATTGATGCTAGCGCATTTAAGAAGATGAAAGACGGTGTCATGCTGATTAACACCTCTCGTGGTGCACTTCTTGATACTCAAGCATGTATTCAAGCGCTTAAGTCTAAAAAGCTTGGACACCTAGGGCTTGATGTGTATGAGCAAGAGTCAGAGTTATTCTTTAAAGATCACCGTGAAGAAATCATGCAAGACGATATTTTTTCACGCCTTATTAGCTTTCCAAATGTGTTAGTGACAGGCCACCAAGGCTTCTTCACCCAAGAAGCACTTAGCGAAATAGCCTGCACCACATTACAAAGTGCTAATGAAATAAGCCAAGACTTACCATTAACTAACGAAGTTATTTAAAGCAAGCGCACCTTAAATTAAAAAAGGCGTGAGGTTTAAACCCTACGCCTTTTACTTTTCCCTTTTCCCTAGCAACTAGCAACTAGTACTCTTTCACATATATTTTGATCAGTTGCCCTTACTTAAATTCAGGTAACTGATCTTTTTCAATCAATAATTCAATACTCCTGCTTTTTCCAGTAACTGATGTTATAAA
>NZ_JABVXF010000149.1 GCF_013349995.1 Pseudoalteromonas sp. 0303 | reverse complement strand
CTTCCTTCACTAAACGGAATTGACTGGAACGACATTTTGAATGTTCCTTTCGATGAAATCGGCGATAAGAAACATAGGCAAGGATCCCTTTGTCTTCGAGCTCTCGTCCAAGACGTGCATTATAATAGCCTGCGTCTAATACGATATTTTCCGGTGTATAACCGACCCGTTGTTTGACTCGCTCGATGCGTTCAATGAGCACACGATGTCCTGGCACATTTGCCGATGTGACGTAGGCATCCAGAATGAAATTGTGTAGTGTGTCGACAATCCGATGATCATGGTAAGCAAATAAACCTCTTGGATCATGTTTGACGGATAGCCCTGCATCGGGATCTGTGGTACTGCAAATCACTTCTTTCTCTACCTCTTTCGGTGGTTTTGGATCTAAAGTTTTTTTGCCGTGTTGTAAGCGCTTTTTATTTACGAGCTGTAACAC
>NZ_JABVXF010000148.1 GCF_013349995.1 Pseudoalteromonas sp. 0303 | reverse complement strand
CTTCAACAACATGATCCCCATCTCCAAATTTAAATCCTGGGTACATCACTTCCACGTGAACATCTGCACGACCACCCATTTCTTCCGCTACTCGCTCAAACGCTTCTTTCATTTTTGCGACTTGCGCTTCCATTTTTTCTGGAACGAGCGAACGCGCCTCTGCTAAAATGTCCACGCGATCGCAAACGATATTTGTTTGTGTTCCACCTTCAAAACGGCCGATGTTTGCGGTTGTTTCTTCGTCAATGCGCCCAAGCGGCATTTGCGCAATCGCTTTCGCGGCGATTGTAATTGCCGATACGCCTCGCTCTGGTGCAACACCCGCATGCGCTGTTTTTCCGTGAACAGTCACTTTCAACTTTGCTTGCGTCGGAGCAGCAACGATAATTTGTCCAACTTTTCCATCACTATCTAACGCATATCCGAATTTCGCTTGAATGAGCGATGGA
>NZ_JABVXF010000147.1 GCF_013349995.1 Pseudoalteromonas sp. 0303 | reverse complement strand
GGTGGGCGTCGGCGCGACGCTGAAGCTGGACCTCGTCTGGACGCTGTCCGACATCATGAACGGGCTGATGGCCGTCCCCAACCTGATCGGCCTGATCGGCCTCTCCGGCGTCGTCGTGGCGGAGACCCGGCGCTTTTTGGAACAGGAAGCGTCCGGCACCGCAAAACGAAAGCTGGCTGGCTGACTCGCTCCGCCCGTTGCGTCATGGACCTCGTTCACGAAAGAAACGAGCCGGTTACCCGCCGCTCGTGGTCGAGCAGCCATTCCTTGCGCCACAGCTCCCAGGCGTAGCCGCGGAGGCTGCCGTCGCTGCCGATGATGCGGTGGCAGGGGATGACGATGGCAAAGCGGTTTTGCCCATTGGCGCTGCCCACCGCCCTGACCGCTCCGGCCCGGCCCAGGCTGGCGGCAATGTCCCGGTAGACAGCCGTCCTTCCAAACGGAACCGTC
>NZ_JABVXF010000146.1 GCF_013349995.1 Pseudoalteromonas sp. 0303 | reverse complement strand
TACGGGCTGCCTGCCGCTGCCAGCCGGTCGCCGATTTCGCGGATATGGCCGGCATAATCGGCGAGCAAGGCGGTCGTATGCTCTTGATCTGCATAGGCCATCCATTCAAGCATGAGCGGCAAGTAGTCGGGCAGCTCGTGATCGGAGACGGCGAATCCGGCCGCCTCGTAGCGCGCTTTTAAGGCGACGAGTTCGATTCCGCGCTCCCGCTGCTCGCCGTTTGTCATATACGTCAAGTACAAATTCGTTTTTTTGCCGAAATCAAATGTTTCGACATATTGCTCCATCCGCTCTCGAGCCGGGGTGACCGCGAGCTGTTCGGCCACTGCCAAAAGCGGCGCACGGACGGTTTCATCGTCAAGCGAGCGGATGGCGTCTAGGCAGTCAGGAAGCGATTCGGCCCACTGTTCGTCCGGGTAAGACAACAAATACGATACACATAGAAAGACCG
>NZ_JABVXF010000145.1 GCF_013349995.1 Pseudoalteromonas sp. 0303 | reverse complement strand
AAAAGATTACGGAAGAAGAAGCAAAGCAAATCGCAAAAACGTTTCTCGGTTTAAAAGGGAATGAAAAAATTGAAGTCGTTCATAGCGGAAAAGGTGCAAGTGATGCATTTTATAGTGTGACGATTAAAAATCCGAAAACGAAGAGTGAAACGTATATGGATATTACCGAAAGAGGAGGATATCCAATTTGGGTCATTGAAAATCGTCCTGTTAATAAACAAAACATTAGTTTAAACGAAGCGACGATGCGCGGGCTTCAGTTTTTAAAGCAACATAAATTTAACAACTTTGAATTGTACGAAAGCACTCAATACGATCACGTTGCTATGCTCACGTTCGTCACAGCAAAGGATGGCGTTCGTATTTACCCTGAATCGATTAAAATGAAAATCGCACTAGACGATGGAAACATTATCGGCTTTTCCGCTCGCGATTACTTATCGTCAAAACGTG
>NZ_JABVXF010000144.1 GCF_013349995.1 Pseudoalteromonas sp. 0303 | reverse complement strand
GGTGGCGTTCCGGTAGAGATAACATCACCCGGTTGTAAACTCATAAATTGGCTGAGATAACTGACGATAAACGCTGGATCAAACACCATGGTTTTTGTGTTGCCGTTTTGATACAGGGTATCGTTCACCTTTAACCACATATCTAAATTAAGTGGATCCGGAACTTCATCTTTGGTGACTAACCATGGACCAAGTGGTCCAAATGTGTCACAGCCTTTCCCTTTATCCCATTGTGAACCACGTTCTAATTGGAAGTTTCGTTCAGATACATCGTTACATATACAATAACCGGCAATGTAATCATAAGCGTTTTCTACATCTACATACGAGGCGTGTTTACCAATGACAATGGCAAGTTCAACTTCCCAGTCTAGCTTTTCGCTATTTTTGGGCTTGATAATATCGTCGTTAGGGCCGCTAATCGCGCTGGTGGCCTTGCTAAATACTTCAGGCTCAT
>NZ_JABVXF010000143.1 GCF_013349995.1 Pseudoalteromonas sp. 0303 | reverse complement strand
GTTTGAGCCCATATTGGCACATGACATATGCAAATTGGCTAATTGAAAGCAACGATAAAAACGCTGCTGATAGCTGGCTTGCAGACTATCAACTGCCGAGTAACGCAACCGATGCAGAGCAATCACAATGGTTAGTACTGCAAGTAAACTACGTTAATCGCTTTAGTGATAGTAACCAACGAATAGCTAAGCTCTCAGCGCTTGAAACACGCTACCCAGATAACCGAGAATTGGCAGAAGCATTGATCAATGCTCATATCGAGCAAGGCAATAGTAACCAGGCTATTACCCGCTTTGAGCAGCACATGGCAAAAGGACAAACTGTGTCAACGGATACTGCTTTAGCTATTGCGACACTTGCTCGTCAGCAACAAAGAGATGGTTTAGCAGATCGCATCATTGCTGGGCAAATTAATCAGCTTTCAAGTGAGCAAAGCTATCGTCAGCAGCAATTAATGG
>NZ_JABVXF010000142.1 GCF_013349995.1 Pseudoalteromonas sp. 0303 | reverse complement strand
GTTTGAGCCCATATTGGCACATGACATATGCAAATTGGCTAATTGAAAGCAACGATAAAAACGCTGCTGATAGCTGGTTTGCAGACTATCAACTGCCGAGTAACGCAACCGATGCAGAGCAATCACAATGGTTAGCACTACAAGTTAATTACGTTAATCGCTTTAGTGATAGTAACCAACGAGTTGCTAAGCTCTCAGCGCTTGCAACACGTTACCCTGATAACCCAGAACTGTCAGAGGCGCTGATCAATGCTCATATCGAGCAAGGCAATAGTAACCAGGCCATTACCCGTTTTGAGCAGCACGTTGCAAAAGGACAAACTGTGTCAACGGATACTGCTTTAGCTATTGCGACACTTGCTCGTCAGCAGCAAAGAGATGATTTAGCAGATCGCATCATTGCTGGGCAAATTAATCAAGTTTCGAGTGAGCAAAGCTATCGTCAGCAGCAATTAATGG
>NZ_JABVXF010000141.1 GCF_013349995.1 Pseudoalteromonas sp. 0303 | reverse complement strand
GAAAGTTTTTGTTTGTTTTTTAATGCAAGTAATGCTCGACCGTGCCCCATCGATAATGTACCTTCTCCAATCATTTGTTGCACATCACTTGGAAGTGAAAGAAGACGTAGATGGTTGGCAATATGTGGACGGCTCTTCCCTAATCGTTTCGCCAACTCTTCCTGCGTCAATTTGCATTTTGTAAGCAATAATTGATATGCTGTCGCTTCCTCAATCGGATTTAAGTCTTCACGCTGTAAATTTTCAAGCAAGGCAATTTCCATCATTTTTTCATCCGAAAGTTCACGTACAACGGCCGGGACAGTTTTTAATCCTGCTAGTTGTGCCGCTCGAAAGCGACGTTCACCTACGACAATTTCATATCCCTTAATTGTTTGGCGAACGATAAGCGGCTGGATGATCCCATGTTCCATAATGGATTGCTTTAATTCTTCTAGCGCTTGTTCATGAAACGTTTTAC
>NZ_JABVXF010000140.1 GCF_013349995.1 Pseudoalteromonas sp. 0303 | reverse complement strand
ATTGGCGAGCGTGCCGGTTTGCCCCGGTTCGGACGGATGAATGTCGATGCCGGCTTCTTTGTTCAAGACGAGCAGATGGTCGTCCTCCCATAAAATCGAAAGCTCCCGATATTCTGGAACGATGAACGACGGCTCCGGCTCATATGCGTAAAGCTGAAGCCGGTCGCGTTCGTTGAGCACCGTCTTCCAGGGAACAGCCTGGCCGTTCAGTTTGACGCCGTGTTCCATCCGCCAACGGTGGGCGAGCTTTTTCGAGGCGGCCCATACGTCTTTCAGGAGCTGTTCAATCGTCAAACCGCTCCACCAGCTAGGGATGATGCATTCCAGCCAATCGCCTTTTCTTGTCCACAAAGGTTGTCACACTCCCAATTGTTTGTTAGCTGTGGAAACACTTTCTACCCCTATCCTTGCGCGAGATATGGTACACTCATAGTATCGTCTTAGTGATGGAAAACGCAAGCAT
>NZ_JABVXF010000013.1 GCF_013349995.1 Pseudoalteromonas sp. 0303 | reverse complement strand
CGTGACCAAGGTGATTATTATGCCTTGATCTGATCACTACATATTCTATAAGTTCAATTTATAATGATCTTGCCGTGACTGTGCCATCAGGTAAGGTAACATCAACGTTAAATACAGTGCCTTTTTCAAGTACAGTGAAGGTTTCAACATCGTTACCGTCTTTATCTTTGATAAGTTGACCGCCATCAGTCCAAACTGGAATACTGCCTTTTGAGGTATCCCATTTATATGGCTGCATTGTCGGTTCATGAATATAAAGTGGACCACCTGCTAACGCACCTGTTGAAATAGTTGCAAGGGTTAATGCTGCTGCGATTTTAGAAAATTTCATTATTGTTGTACTCCAGACAGTTTACCTACTAAATCCATAAAAACTCCCACATCGACTGCACCAGGTGTGGTTAAGAGATTTTGTTGCTCTGCTGATAAGCTGCTGGTATCTAACCCTTCAAAAACTCCTTTGTTAGCAAAAATGTTTTCTACTTTGCCATTGCGCACTACAAATTTACCTTGAGCAAGGCCTACGGTCGTTTGAAAACCTGTGATTGATGCTGGCTTATACATAAAGGCAATCACTTGTTCGCCTTCTTGCCATTTAGAAAAACCTTCAGGCGTTGCGCCTAAATACACTTTGCCATTGCCCATAGAGCGAGGTTTTATCAGGCCAAACTGACGAAAAGTGTAATTTGAATCGTCTTTTAACTTGCCTTTTGCATCTGACGAAACCTGAATAGTCACTTCGGTATAGGGACGATTGTTATCAAAACCATCTGTTACGCTTACCACCTGGCCAGCAATAATGCTCTGTGACTCAACAGCCATCTCTTGTAAGTTTTGTTGTTTTAGTTTCATTGCATTGGCTGCGGGGCTCAAAGTCAGCATAGTGCCAAGTGCAAAAGCTGACGCGCATGACAACTTAGAAAGTGCACTGCGTAGTTTCATTGTTCTCTCCTTTGATTATTCAAATTAAAATGAAAGTAAGATTTTTTGTTTAGAAAAAATCAACTCACTAATATTTTATGATTGAATTAGTTCAGGAATTCACGAAAAACCATGTAGCGTTTTGTACACTTGAATTTAACATTTCGATTACAATTTTATTGTTGCTATTTTTCTCTGAAAAGATAGATTAAATTCACACAAAAAAGCAAAAACAAATCATTTTCAACAATTTAAAATAACATCACTTTATCATGGGTAATTAGCTTACCCATGATAAAGTGAACAAAAAGCTAACAACGAAGTGGTGTTTTTACATTTTTTAAATGTGTTATAGAGAAGGTAAATTTATACCAATTAGCTTAGTTGGGTGAGCAAATTGTAAGCGAGTAGAGATTAGGTATGTCAGCAGAGAAGCCCGCTGAAAATAGCTGATTAATAGCAATTTAAAACAGCTGAACTTCTTCAGTTTCAAGCGCAAAGGTTTTGCCGTTTGCAAAACTAATATCGATATAAAAAATATGGCTACTTTCAACTTCAGGAGCTTGGTTAGGCTTTAGTTCAATAAATATGGGTGCAATAGTGGGGAATACGTTTGTGAAGTTTTCAACACTGGCATAGTTGCCATCACTGTAATAATCAAAATCACTATTATACATTTCTTTGATATCAAAAAGGCTATTTAAACTCGTACCCGCAGTGAGTTCATTGTTGTAATCAGCGCTTGAGTAAATATTAATCGCTGTAATGGTGTTCGCGCTCCCTAGTACCAAAGCTGGGATAGCACACTCTGCATACTCTTTATCAGGATCGGGCTCATTTCCTTCACTATAAACGCCTTCGCCAATACCACCTAGTTTAATGGTATAGGCATCATAGGCGAGTGCTGTATTAGCTTCGCTTTGCTCTGGGGTGACAACATAATTATTAATATCGATTGCAATGGGGTAAGGAGAGCACTCAAGCTCATCGTTTGAGTCTGAATTACAGCCAGCTAAACAGCTTGCAAGTAAACTAGCCAGTAAAAGATTTTTCATTATTGTCCTTATTAGTTTTATCATTTCCTGAGTTAATAATTGCCTATAAAATAGCCCACAACAAGTACTTAACTGCTAAAATTCGCTCACACTTTATACCCGTGTTGCTATACATGGTTAGGGTTCATGAAAATGCCATCAAATGACTATTTAATTAAATTAGGAATTTTCACGTAAAGCGCGTATAATTCGCGCCCGTTAATATTTAACCTTTTAAATTTAAAATTATTGGAGCATAAAGATGGCTTTAGAGCGTACTTTTTCAATCGTAAAACCTGATGCAGTTGCTAAAAACCACATCGGTGCTATCTACAACCGTTTCGAAACTGCTGGTCTTAAAATCGTTGCAGCTAAAATGGTTCACCTTTCAAAAGAAAAAGCTGAAGGTTTCTACGCTGAGCACAGCGAGCGTCCTTTCTTCGGTGCTTTAGTTGAGTTCATGACATCTGGTCCAGTAATGGTTACTGTTCTTGAAGGTGAGAACGCAGTACTTAAAAACCGTGAAATCATGGGTGCTACTAACCCTGCTGAAGCACTAGCTGGTACTTTACGTGCTGACTACGCAGACAGCATCGACGAAAATGCTGTTCACGGTTCTGACGCTGTTGAATCAGCTGCACGTGAAATCGCATACTTCTTCGCTGACGAAGAAATCTGCCCACGTACTCGTTAATTTCGAGTTCACAGCTAAGTCTGTGATGCAGAAGAAAAAGGGCTTTCGGGCCCTTTTTTAGTCATTAGCTAAGCCTATTGTAAATCTGTTTAGCTAATGACTAAGTCGATTAAATAATGTACAATCGCGCACCCAAACTACTTACCACCGTCACTGATTGAGGTTGTTTCATGGCCACTGAAAAAAAGATTAATTTATTAGATTTAAACCGAGATGCAATGCGTGAGCTTTTTGTATCATTCGGTGAAAAGCCATTCCGTGGCGATCAGGTGATGAAATGGATTTATCATTTTGGTGTAGACAATTTTGACGACATGACAAACGTCAACAAAAAGCTAAAAGAAAAACTAAAAGCTGAATGTGAAATTGTTGCTCCTGAAATCTCAGTTAGACAACAGGCAAGTGATGGCACCATCAAATACGCCCTGATGCTACAAGGTGGCCAAGAAGTAGAAGCTGTTTGGATCCCAGAAAAAGACCGTGCAACTTTATGTGTTTCATCACAAGTAGGTTGTGCCCTTGAATGTACTTTCTGCTCAACAGCACAACAAGGCTTTAACCGTAACTTATCAGTATCTGAGATCATCGGTCAGGTATGGCGTGTTGCAAAAGACATTGGTTTAGATGGCGATAGCACTAAGCGACCAGTTACTAACGTGGTAATGATGGGTATGGGTGAGCCATTACTAAACCTTAAAAATGTAGTACCAGCAATGGAACTTATGATGGACGACTGGGGTTTTGGTTTATCAAAGCGTCGCGTTACTTTAAGTACATCAGGTGTGGTACCTGCTCTTGATTTATTAAAAGAGAAAATTGACGTAGCGCTGGCTATTTCACTTCACGCACCAAACAATGAGCTGCGTGATGTACTGGTACCAATTAATAAAAAGTACCCTATCGAAGAGTTTTTAGCGGCGTGTCGTCGTTATATTGATGGCTCTAAAGCAAACAAAGATGTGACTATCGAATACGTTATGCTACAAGGTGTAAACGACAGCACAGATCAAGCACACGAATTGGTTAAAACATTAAAAGGTACACCTTCAAAAGTGAACCTAATTCCGTTTAACCCATTCCCAGGTAATGAATATGGCCGTTCGAGCAACAGCCGCATCGACCGCTTCTCTAAAGTATTACAAGCAGCGGGAATTACCTGTATTGTTCGCCGTACCCGTGGTGATGATATTGACGCAGCTTGTGGGCAATTAGTGGGTGATGTTGTAGACCGTACTAAACGTTTAGCGAAAAAGAAAATGCGCGAAGATAACGCTATTGCGGTAAATGTTCACCAAGCATAAGCGTAACTTTTAAAGATAAGCCTTTGTGACAAACTCGTTATTTTTAAAATAATAGATGCAACACAAAGGCTTTTCGGTAAGATAGGCATACGGAATCAAAGAAGAGATTAGGTAATGCGTTCTATACTTGCCATTACTGTTAGTGCAATAGCATTAACAGGGTGTGTTACAGAAAACAGCTACAATGGTAGCGACAGACCCGTTGTTGAAAAAAAGATTAATAATACCGGTGCTGCTCGTACTCGTATCGCCCTTGCGTTACAGTACTTAAAGACAGGCAACAACTCGCAAGCAAAATATAACCTAGAACGTGCCGCAGACTTTGCCCCTGACCTTCCTGAAGTACACTATTCTTTAGCTTATTACTATCAACAGGTTGATGAACCTGAGCTAGCAGATAAAGCCTATCAACGCGCACTAAAAATCGCCCCTAATGATCCGAACACCTTAAATAACTACGGTGTATTTTTGTGTGGCATTGGCGAATACGACCGCGCAGCAGAAGAGCTTCTTAAGGCGATTTCAATTCCTAGCTATATCCGTGTAGCTGAAAGTTACGAAAACTTAGCCTTGTGCGCGATTGAATTTGATGATTTTGAAAACGCAGAAAAATACCTTAAGTCAGCACTAAATCACAGCTCACAGCGTCCTTCTTCAATGATAAGCCTTGCTGGTTTGTATTACGCAAAAAGCGATCTTCATAAAGCTGAAGATATCATTGAAAAATACGAGTCTTTAGGCCGAGTAACACCTCGAGCACTCATGCTCAGCTACTTAATTCAGCAACGCATGGGCCATATTGAAAAAGCTGAAACAACGGCAGGTATTATTCTACAAACCTATCCAGGTTCAGTAGAAGCAAAAACCATTTCATCTGGACAAACTAAACGCTCAGAATTTGAAGTTCTACGAGAAAAATACCGTCAAGCGCAGCTTGAAGAACTGAAAATCTCAAGCGATAACAGCACGGTTAGCAAAGATCAGCCAAAAATTCGCATCGTGAAAAGAAAAGCACCTGCAAAACAAGCTGTTGTTGCACAGGCGTCAGTGGCTGCTACTGGGCAAAGCCTTGTAAAGACCACAAATGTTCCAACAACTAATGAACAAGCTTCTCCAGTTGAGCAGCCAACTGTAAACAAAACTCAACCCGAGCCACAAACTGTAGCGCAAAGTAATAAACAGGTGCCTACTGAGGTAAACTCAGACAGCGGAGAAAAGCCCGTAACAGAGACACTCGCCTCTTCACAAACGAGCGATACAACGCCAGAGACGCTCACAAAGCAAACTGACGAAGGTTTCCAAACAGTTTCCTCTCGTAAAGTTGAACAAACTCCAGTTATTGCAAAGCAGCAAGCAGACGCGCAAAGCAATGATGAAGTGACCATAGTGTCATTTGGTGCACCGCAAACGCCAAGCGTTCAACAACAAACGCCAGCAAACTCGCAAAATACCAAAAATGATGCCAGCACTGTGGTGTTTTACGAAGCAGAAAAAGACGAAAACGTATTTAGTGGCAGTCAAACAACGGCGTCAACCGCAAATAGCACTGACTTTAGCGTGACAAACGAGCCGCTTAACTTACCCATGCTGAACGCAAATGTACCGGCGCTGAATATCCCGTATCATATTATTGAAAATGGTGAAAACCTCTTTAGCATTTCGGTGCGATACAATGTTAAACTACAGAAGATTTTGCTGTGGAATGGCTTAAAAGAATCGGATCGTGTACAAAACGGTACTCGCATTTATTTGAACGATCCGAACATTTATCACGACATCAATGATGGCGACACACTCTTTAGCATAGCCACACAGCATAGCGTATTGATCGATCAGTTAATGCGCTGGAACAAATTGAGCCCAGATGTCGCCCTAGAACCTGGGCATAGACTCTTATTGGTAGATCCAGACTCATACGCATTATGAATGAAGAAAACAATTTAGAACAACCACAAGAAACGCTCGGCCAAGCGCTAAAAAAGCGCCGCGAAGACGCAGGAATGAGCCTTGAGCAACTTGCTGGTGCATTAAAGTTATCAGTTTTACAGTTACAACGACTAGAAAACGACGAGCACGAACTACTAGGCCCTGCGACCTTCGTAAAAGGTTATATCAGAAGCTATTGCCGTGAGCTTAAAATCGATAGCCAAACCATGCTTGAATTACTGCCTGAGCACGTTGAGCCTGAGAAAAAGTCAAAAATGCAGAGCTTTTCTCGCCGCACAGAAAAAGAAGCACATGACAGCCGTTTAATGCTGTTTAGCTACTTTATCTTAGCGGTGATCATTGGCTCGTCTGTGTTTTGGTGGTGGCAAAATAGCAACCAGAATATCGAAGAGCCGGTCACGACTGCGATGCCAAATCAACTTGAAAGCAGTGATATTTCACCTGACTTAGCTGTAGAAGCACCAGCTGAAGAAACCATTCAACCACTCGCTGAAGGCGAGCAAGAAATCGCTCAGCCTGAAGCTGATGCGCCAACGACCAGCAACGAAGCACAAAATCAAGCTGCATCACAAAACCAATCTGCTGCTCAGCCACAAACTGAAAAGGCAGATCCTGAGCACAGCGAAGTGGTGATGCACTTCAATGAAGATAGCTGGGTAGAAATTCACGATGGCAACGGCGATCGCATCGCTTTTGGTGTTAAAAAAGCAGGTTACATTATGACAGTAACCGGCCCACAGCCGTTTAATGTAGTATTAGGCAAACACCAAGTAGTCGATATTACTTTTCAAGGTCAAGCCGTCGATACCTCACATTTTGCCAAAAATCGCTTAGCTAAATTTACTTTACCGTTATCAGAGTAACCGCAATGTTTTCAGAATCTCCTATTAAACGCAGAAAATCGACCCGTATTAACGTAGGTAACGTACCAATTGGTGATGGTGCGCCAATTGCCGTTCAGTCGATGACTAACACCAACACCCTAGATATCGATGCAACGGTTGCACAAATTCAAGCTATTCAAGATGCCGGCGCCGATATTGTGCGTGTGTCTGTACCAACTATGGAAGCAGCTGAAGCATTTAAAAGCATTAAAGAACAAGTCACTATCCCGCTGGTAACAGATATTCACTTTGATTACCGTATTGCATTAAAAGTGGCTCAGTATGGTGCGGATTGTTTACGTATTAACCCTGGTAACATAGGTAGCGAAGAGCGTATTCGTGCCGTTGTAGACTCAGCACGTGAGCATAACATTCCGATTCGTATTGGTGTTAATGGCGGTTCATTAGAGCGCGACTTACAAGAAAAATACGGTGAACCAACACCAGAAGCACTTCTTGAATCAGCTATGCGCCATGTTGAGATCTTACAACGTTTAGACTTTGATCAATTTAAAGTATCTGTTAAGGCGTCAGATGTATTTTTAGCGGTTGGTGCGTATCGTTTACTTGCCAAAGAAATCGACCAGCCTCTGCATTTAGGTATTACCGAAGCAGGCGGCATGCGCTCAGGTTCTGTTAAATCGGCTGTTGGTTTAGGTATGCTACTTGCCGAAGGCATTGGTGACACATTACGCGTATCACTTGCTGCCGATCCGGTACAAGAGATCAAAGTGGGGTTTGATATTTTAAAATCATTACGCATTCGCTCACGCGGCATTAACTTTATTGCCTGCCCGAGCTGCTCACGCCAAGAGTTTGATGTGGTAAGCACCATGAACCAGCTTGAAGAGCGCCTTGAAGATGTGGTTGAGCCTATGTCAGTGTCGGTGATTGGTTGTGTAGTTAATGGTCCTGGCGAAGCGCTGGTTAGTGATATCGGCCTTGCTGGTGCGAACCGTCGCTCTGGCTTATACATCAATGGTGAGCGCCAAAAAGCACGTATCGATAACGATAACATTGTCGACCAACTTGAAGGCTATGTGCGCGACTTTATCGCTAAAAAAGAGAAAGAAACGCCAATCGACATCAAAATCGTTGAATAATTCGCATATACTCGGCAAACCCTTGGGTTTGCCGTTTACCTTTACCGCTTAGACGGTATAATGACGGGTCAATTTTTTAGTTTTTCTTGAGGCGCGATTTTTTCAGCGCAAGTACAGTATTTAGGATTTATCAGTGGCAAAACAAATTCAGGCAGTTCGTGGTATGAACGATTGTCTGCCAGGCGATACGCAAATTTGGCAGAAAGTAGAAGACATTTTACGTGAAACAGTTTCATCGTTTGGTTATCAAGAAATTCGTTTTCCAATTGTTGAATCAACCGACCTATTCAAGCGCTCTATCGGTGAAGTAACCGATATCGTCGAAAAAGAAATGTATACCTTTGCTGACCGTAATGGCGATAACTTGACTCTTCGCCCTGAAGGTACCGCAGTGTGTGTGCGTGCAGGTAATCAAAACGGTTTACTGTATAACCAAGAACAACGTTTATGGTACATGGGCCCTATGTTCCGTCACGAGCGTCCACAAAAAGGCCGTTACCGTCAATTCCACCAATTTGGTTTAGAAACATTCGGCATTGCCACTGCTGATATTGATGCAGAAGTTATTTTGCTGACAGCCCAATTATGGAAAGAGTTTGGTATCAGTGAGCACGTTCGTCTTGAGCTTAATTCATTGGGTTCAAATGAAGCGCGTGCAGACTATCGAGATGCACTTGTTGCTTACTTAGAGCAACACGTCGATGTACTTGATGAAGACTCTAAGCGTCGTATGCACACTAATCCTTTACGTGTGTTAGATAGCAAAAACCCTGATGTACAAGCTATTTTAACTGATGCGCCTAAACTATCTGAGCACTTAGACGCTGAATCAAAAGAACATTTTGAAAATTTATGTGAACGTTTAGACGCTGCAGGCGTCGAATACACGGTAAATGAAAAGCTTGTACGTGGACTTGACTATTATAACCGCACTGTTTTTGAGTGGGTAACCGATAGCCTAGGCGCACAAGGAACCGTTTGTGCCGGTGGTCGTTACGATGGTCTAGTTGAACAACTAGGCGGTAAAGCAACACCAGCGGTAGGTTTTGCAATGGGTCTTGAGCGTTTAGTGTTATTACTTCAAGCACTAGAAAGTGTAGGTGACATCCGCCGTAGTGCTGATGTATATTTGGCAGCCATGGGCGATAAAGCCAGCATTCAAGCGCCTATCATTGCCGCTCAATTACGTAAAGATGTTGCAGGTCTACGTGTTATGGTGCACGCAGGCGGTGGCAACTTTAAAAAGCAATTAAAACGCGCAGATAAAAGCGATGCTCTAGTCGCAGTTATTATCGGCGAAGATGAATTAGAACAAGGCGTTGTGACTATTAAGTACTTACGTGAGCGTAAAGAACAAGTCACCTTAAAACTAGAAGAAGCGAAAACGCTACTAGCTGAACTTATTTAAGCCCAGCTAGCAACAGAGGTAAGCATGGAAATTTATTCAACAGAAGAACAACAAGAAGAAGCGATCAAACGCTTTTTCCGTGAAAATGGTTTAGCACTTGCAATTGGTATTGTTGCAGGTTTAGGTGGTTTATATGGTTGGAAAGCTTATAACCAAAACCAAATCACCACAGCTGAGAAAGCATCTGACTCTTTCACACAACTTGTTGAAAGCGGTGCCGTGCTAGAAAAAGCGGATACGTTTATCAAAGACAATGGCGAGTCAAGCTACAGCACGCTAACAGCATTTGTAGCGGCGAAAGAAGCTGTTGACAAGAATGACCTTGATGCAGCAAGCGAAAAGCTTAACTGGATCATCACCAACGAGCAAAACCCTGAGCTTAAAGCAACGGCAACAACGCGCCTTGCTCGTGTTCACCTTGCACAAAAGCAATATGAGCAAGCGCTAACAACGCTAAACGCCCAGCTTCCAGCATCATTTGCTGCTGCAGTCGCTGAATTAAAAGGCGATGTTTATGCTGCACAAGGCGACAAAGACCAAGCTCGCAGCCAATACCAAGCTGCTGCTGATAATGGCGGCCTTGAAAACAATCCGTTATTACAAATTAAACTTGATGACTTAGCACAAACTAGCCCAGCGGCGTAAGGGGTTAAGATGAAGAAGTTAACAGCGGCAACACTTGCTCTGTGTATCGCAACCCTGACTGGGTGTTCGTCCAGTGATGACGAAGAAGAACTGGTACTGCCTGAAATTGTTAATCAATTTGAGACAGAAGTGGTTTGGCAAGAATCAATCGGTGATGGTGTTAAGCACTATTTCTCGCGCTTAACGCCGGCTATTCATAACGATGTTGTGTATGTAGCAAACCGCGAAGGTGAAGTTGAAGCCCTATCGCTTGAAAATGGCGATACGCTATGGCAAACCGATGTGCGTGAAAACCCAGCCTTCTGGCCTTGGGAAACCACAGAAAGTGCCAAGCTATCGGGCGGTATTTTACAAGCTTACGGCAAAATTTTCGTTGGTTCTGAGCATGGTTACTTAATTGCTCTTGACCGTGAAACAGGTGAAATCGTTTGGCGCAAAACTATGCCAGGCGAAGTACTTGCTAAACCAGCTGCAGGCGACGGCCTAATTTTTGTAAACCTAGGCTCAGGTAAATTATTAGCTGTACACCCAGATACAGGCGAAGAGCGTTGGAGCTTTGAACAAGAAGTGCCACCACTTACATTACGAGGTCAAAGTTCACCAACTGTAGCCAACGGTGGTGTATTACTAGGCCTTGAAACAGGTAAATTAAGCGTATTAATTTCTGAAAATGGTTACTCTGCGTGGAGTGCTGAAATTGCTTCTCCAAAAGGGGCGTCTGAGTTTGAACGTTTGGTTGATGTAGATACACAAGCATTAATTAGCGGCCCATATGCCTATGCAATCGCCTATAATGGTAACTTAGCAGCCGTTGATATTCGTTCTGGTAATGTTGTTTGGAAACGTGAGTACAGCAGCTACCGTGATTTATCGATGGATAGTCAGTCTATCTATGTTGTTGATAGCGATGGTGTTGTTTACGGTCTAGATAAAACATCAGGTATTGAACGTTGGAGCCAACCGGCACTGCGCGGCTGGTACTTAACAGGTCCGACTGTGGCAGGTAAGTACTTAGCACTAGGTGACCAAGAAGGTAACCTACACTGGTTAGACAAAGAAACGGGCGAGCTTGTATCACGCGAAGACTTTGACAGCTCAGGTTTCTTTATTGAGCCAGTTGTTGCCGGTGACAAATTAATTTTATACACCAGAGATGGTGAAGTTAGCGCGGTTAAAATTCCAAACTAACTTACTAATAGTAAACGTTATTTTTCTAAGGCTTCGCTTGGCGAAGCCTTTTGTTGTTTTTTTAAGAGGTAGTTTATGCTTCCCGTGATCGCTCTTGTTGGGCGACCCAATGTGGGCAAATCCACATTATTTAACCGTTTAACACGTACTCGTGACGCCCTCGTAGCCGACTTTCCTGGCTTAACACGAGATAGAAAATATGGCCAAGCTGATTACGATGGCTATGAATTTATCGTGGTAGACACGGGTGGTATTGACGGTTCTGAGCATGGTATCGAAACCGAAATGGCTGAGCAATCGCTACTAGCGATTGAAGAAGCCGATATCGTGCTATTTTTAGTTGATGCCCGCGCAGGTATGACCGCCGCAGACCAAGCGATTGCTAACCACCTTCGTAAACAACAAAAGAAATGTTTTGTTGTGGCAAACAAAGTGGATGGTATTGATGCAGACTCATACTGCGCTGAGTTCTATCAGTTAAGCTTAGGCGACGTACATCACATTGCAGCGGCTCACGGCCGTGGTATCACGCAATTACTTGAAACAACTCTACAGCCTGTTATTGCAGAACTTGCAGGCGAAGCTGAAGAGCTTGAAGAAAGTGATGACGAATTGGTTGATCTTTACAGCGAAGATGAAGAAGGCGAAGACAACCAGCAAGCCTTTGCTGACAAGCCAGTAAAGCTTGCTATTATCGGTCGCCCTAACGTTGGTAAGTCAACACTTACAAACCGTATCTTAGGTGAAGAACGTGTAATCGTTTACGATATGCCGGGTACAACCCGTGACTCTATCTATATTCCGATGACACGTAACGACAAAGAGTACATTCTTATTGATACTGCGGGTGTTCGTAAGCGTAAGAAAGTAAGCGATGTTGTAGAAAAATTCTCTGTGATCAAAACCCTTAAAGCGATTGAAGACGCTAACGTGGTATTGCTTGTGGTTGATGCTCGCGAAGGTATTTCTGATCAAGACTTAAGCTTACTTGGTTTTGCCTTAAACGCAGGTCGTTCATTGGTTGTTGCTGTTAACAAATGGGACGGCCTTGACGATTACGTTAAAGAACGTATTAAGTCAGAGCTTGACCGTCGTTTAGGTTTCATCGATTTCGCACGTTTGCACTTTATCTCTGCTTTACACGGCACAGGTGTGGGTCACCTATTTGAGTCAGTAGACGAAGCATACGAGTCAGCAACTAAGCGTATTAGCACAGCGATGCTGCGTCGTATCATGGATATGGCACAGGCCGATCACCAACCGCCACTTGTTCGTGGTCGTCGTGTAAAACTTAAATATGCTCACGCAGGTGGTTATAACCCACCACGTATCGTGATCCACGGTAACCAAGTTCATGACTTACCTGATAGCTACAAACGCTACTTAATGAACTACTACCGTAAAGCATTAGGCATTATGGGTACGCCAATCAAAATTGAATTTAGAGAAGGCGACAATCCATACGCGGGTCGCACTAATAAAGTGACTTTATCGCAAAAACGTAAAATCCGTGCATTTGCGAAAGAAAACCGCAACAAGTCGTAATTTCTACAGCTAAGCTTTAAGTATTAAAAAAACCTTGTGAGTATGACTTACAAGGTTTTTTATTGCTGAAACTATGCTTTATTTAATAAACGAACAATAAATAGAGCAGCATAAATGGACTTTTTAAGTCAGGTTATTTACGTCGATAACGTAGAAGAAGTACTCGACTTTTACTATCAAGCATTTGGTTTAAATACCAACCATATCAGTGACGATGCTGAATACGGTGAACTTGTGACAGGATCTGTAAAACTTGCTTTTGCGACCCACCCGCATGCGCAATCATACTTCAAGCAAGGGTATATTCGCGCCCATCCTAAGCAACCAGCTCTTGGTTTTGAGCTAAGATTCAGCTGCCATAATTTAGTCGAAAGTTACGATAAAGCTGTGCTTGCTGGTGCTGAGCCATTGTGCCCGCCAACTAAAAAAGACGCCCAGCATTATGCGTATGTTCGCGCTATTGAAGGCACTTTAGTGTGTTTAGTAGAAGATTAGCTTTTTGTAAGGTCCGTTTTTGTTAGGTCAGTATGCAGCTCAAGGGTTAACTCGCGTAATAACTCGATTCGCTCCAAACTCATATTTGAGCGTGCCATTAACTTAGCCGTTAATTCTTCAGCATCAACTTTAAGTTGCATGCCCTGCTCTGTTAACGAAATTACTTTTTTACGCTCATCTTCATTTGATACCTGACGAGTCAATAAACCTTTGCTTTCTAGGCGCTTAACTATTGGTGTTAAGGTGCCTGAATCAAGGTGCGTGTCATGAGAAAGCGCTTTTAAGCTCACTTGGTTATTATACCAAAGAGAATGCATCACAATATATTGCGGATAGGTTAAGTCATAAGCTTCAAGGATTGGTCGAAACGCTCTGATCAACGCATTGGTTGCACTGTATAAAGTGAAACATACATTGTCTGATAACTTGTTGCTCATGCTGCTACCCTAAACTGAAATACAGCCATATTATTGCCTTAATTTAGTTTGCGCGCAAATTATTTTCCGACGATCTATTGCCTTTTATAGTAAAGATCATTAAATTGATCGCAAATAGTTTGCGCGCAAATGTTTTGTGCAACTTATTAATTGATTCTAATCTAGCAGATTCGAGGTTTATATGGCGACAAGTCAACAAATTCATTTAGTTTCACGCCCAACGGGTGTACCAACACAGGCTAATTTTGCGCAGGTAGAAGTATCACTACCTGATTTGAACGACGGCGAAGTGTTAATTAAAAATACCTGGATGTCAGTTGACCCTTATATGCGCCCACGCATGATCGATCGTAAATCATATATCGCGCCATTTAACTTAAACGAAGTGATGGAAGCCGGTGCTATCGGCGAAGTGATTGAATCACGCAATGATGACTTCCCTGTAGGAAGTAAAGTAAGCCATATTAGCGGCTGGCGTACCATGCACATTAGCGATGGCAGCGACTTAACGTTACTACCTAACGTGCCACTACCAGACCAACTGTTTTTAAGTACTATGGGTATGACTGGGTTAACTGCATGGGCAGGTTTAACAAAGGTAATTAGCCTAAAAGAAACCGATACCGTGTTTGTTTCAGCTGCATCAGGCGCTGTAGGTAGCGTTGTTTGCCAAATTGCTAAGCTAAAAGGCTGTAAAGTGATTGCTTCGGTTGGCTCTGACGAAAAAGCACAAATGGTTAAAGCGTTGGGTGTTGATGCAGTAATTAATTACAAAACGGTAGCAAACCTAACAGAAGCCCTTGAACAAGCGGCACCACAAGGCATTGATGTGTACTTTGAAAACGTAGGTGGCGATCACCTTGAAGCAGCACTCAATGTAATGAACGATTACGGCCGTATTCCTATTTGTGGCATGATCTCAGGTTACAATAATGACACTGCACAGCCAGGGCCAAGCAACCTGTTTTATATCAACTCGAAAAAGCTCACCATGCAAGGTTTTATCGTGATTGATTATTTTGATCAGTTCCCTGAGTTTATTGAGCAAATGGGTGCGTGGATCAGCGAAGGTAAAATTAAATCTGAAGAAACGGTTTACCATGGCATCGAAAATGCCGTTGATGCATTTCTTGGCCTGTTCGAAGGTAAAAATAAAGGAAAAATGCTGGTTAAGCTTTAACGCTTAGCATGCAAATAAAGCCTGTATCTTAGATGGTACAGGCTTCTTATTTTCAGTCATTCAAAATCAAAAAATACGCCACCGCTTTTTGATAAATACACGTTAACGTCGCCAATGCTCACTGCTTCAAGGGCTGTTTTAGTACGCGGGCAAAACATAGACCATCCTTGTTTTATAATTAATTTAGCGCTTTTGTAATTAACGGTTTAAGCGGCTCAGGTAAGCTGATGTTACCAGCTAATACAAAGTCATGTGCTTCATTTGACATTTTTTGCCATGTTTTACGAATAATACCCAGCCATTTTTGTTCATCGTAATCAGGCTTACTACTTGCAAAATCAAGCATGTAATGCTCAATAAAAACAAGGCTTGCAATGTCTTCAATCAATTGGCTATCGGGGTTTCGTTTTATGTTCTTTTTAGCAACGGCTGCGTATACGCGCTCACATTCTTCCGGTGCGTAACCCGCCGTTTTCATAAGGGCTGTTACACGCTCGGCATGAAAATCATATAAAGCCGTACGCCATTGATAATAACCTTGCTTTCCCATAGGAAAATCACTGCGAGGAGAGCGCCAACGCTCAATATGTTGGCCTCGCGCAGCAATATGCATCAACTCATCGGCTTGTGGGTTGAAACGGTTTAGCATGTCGGTCATACGCATTGCATATAAAGACTCTTTTGCTAGCTCTTGAGCATCTTGTTTTACACGATTTGGGTCGACAGCATTCGCTGCATCTATCGCTTTTATAACGGCTTGGTACATAGTGTTTAATCTTACTTGTGCTTGCAATTAATTGTATTTAGGTACAATTATTTTTTTAACTTGCTAAAAATTCAACTAAAATTCTAGCTCTTCGCTAGACAACCAGCTAACCCTAAACTAGTATTTTTAAAAGCAAGCTTAGTACTTAAATACCCACTTAATTCAGAGACGCCATTGCGTAATATTACATATTTTTCGTTGTTATTTACTTCTTTTTTTCTCAGTTTCTGCTTGTTTTCGGCGATAGCACTAAAAGTGTTTTATGATAGACAAGAAATGCATGAGATTGAGCTAAGTGCAGCACTTAACAGTTACAGCAATAAACTTGAAAAAGCCCTCGATAACGCACTCCTTGGTCCTTACCTTGTTCGCGCCGCAATGCGTGACTTTGCATACACACAAACTGAATTCGAAACCCTTGCCACTGAGATATTAACTCATAGTGATGGTAGCCAAACTATTCAACTCGCACCAAAAGGGGTAATTCAATACAGCTACCCGCTAACCAGTCACGAGAGTGCGATTGGTGTCGATTTATTTAAGATGCAAAGCATTCAAGAGTCTTTACAAACAGCCATTGATACTCAAAAAATGCAAATCGATGGACCAAAAGAGTTGGCTCAAGGTGGTCAAGGATTAGTCGCTCGATTACCAATTTTTGATCAAAATGAGTTTTGGGGGTTTGCAATCGCGGTGCTGCGCTTTCCAGAATTTATTGCAAATTTGAGCCCTGAGAGCACCTCCCCCTCTCACCTCTATGAGGTTTGGCAAAAAACAGCGAATAACTACGTGCCGCTTTTAAATAACCACAGTTTTGAGCAAAGCCACTGGTCGACCTACAATCTCGATGTTGAAAATCAGCAATGGGTTGTGGCTATTAAAGACGAGTTTGCTTATCGAGCGCATGTTGAATTTTTAGTATTACTACTCATAGCTCTGTTACTTTCATCGGTTAGCTGCTATTTGATTACGATTACTTGTCGGTTACGTGAGCATGAGCAAAACCTCGAAAAACTTGTGCAAAAGCAAACCTTAGAGCTGTCTGAACAGGCACTTGAATTAAAACAAGCTCAGTCACTCAGTGGCGTAGGTAGTTGGCATCTGTCGCCTGATAAAAGCATTAGGCAATTATCATCACAAGCTAAATCGTTATTCAAAGAACAAAGCAAAGCGCAATCAATTACTGATGTCTGTGAAAAAATCGATAGCTTTTATAAAAATTCGTTTTTAAATTTTATTCATACTAAGCCTAGTAGCCCAACTGAAATTGAGTACACGATTAAACTCAATGGAGAAAAACGCTGGTTTCATGAACACGCTGAATGGAACCCTAAAACCAACACCTTGGTTGGTACGATTAAAGACATCAGTGCTGAAAAACAACGCCAACATGAGCTTTACCAGCAAGCACATTTTGACTCGATCACCGGCCTTGCCAATCGCCATTACAGCGAAAAATATATCGCTAGCTTATGCCCTGAAGACCAGTACAGTAGCGGCCTTACTTTATTGTGTGCCGAGATCAAAGGCTATCGTCAATTAGAAGATATTTACGGTCAAGATTACTTAAATGAACTACAGACAACGATAGCTAACCGGCTAATTGAATTTTCTGACTTACATCAAGCGTTTTGCGCACACATAAAACCTGGCTGTTTTTTAATATTACTAAAAGAAGCCATTTTTGATGAAAATCTCGCCGCCCTATTAGATAAATTACAGCATCAGGTCGGCGGTATTATTGAAACCGCTGGTAGCGCTCATTTTTACCACTTATACATTGGCGTGGGTTATCCACACTTACAAAACATCGATGCGGCTGAGCAAATCAATACAGCTCTCATTGCGATGAATGAATGCCCTCGCACACAAAAACCGTTCACAGTTTATAGCCAATCTCTAAAAGATAAGCTTATCGCACAAAGTAACCTAGAAAGTGATCTACGCCATGCGCTTGCGGCCAACGAACAGCTAAGTATGGTCTATCAGCCAATTGTAAGCGCTCTAGATGGCACACTGATTGGCTGTGAAGCGCTTGTACGTTGGCAGCACCATGTTCGAGGGTTTGTGTCACCAGTGGAGTTTATTACCATCGCTGAGCAATCAGAGCTCATTAATTTATTATCTCGTTGGATTGTTGCTAAGGTTGCTGAAGATTGCCACCGCATGGTTGAAAATAACATTCGTATTAAAGTGTCGATCAATCTCTCACGTAAACAGTTCTCTGATGTGCATTTAGTTAAACGACTGAGTAAAGAAAAAGCTAAGCTATTTCCGGCTAATCAAAAAATTAATCTTGAGATCACCGAATCCGCCCTATTTCAAAATACCCAATACGCCATAAACCTAATGCATGAACTTAAATTAGCAGGTTTTAATTTATCACTTGATGACTTTGGAACGGGTTATTCATCACTGTCGTCAATTCAGCAGTTTCCGCTAGATAACGTTAAGATTGACCGTGCCTTTATTTGTAACTGCGTGGATAACCCACGAGATGGTTTATTTTTACAAACGATGAGTGATTTAGTCCATCAACTTGATTTAACGATTACCGCAGAAGGGGTCGAAAGCTCAGAGCAATGGCAATTGGTGAGTGATAAAGGCATTGATTATATTCAAGGTTACTTAATTTCAATACCCTTATCTATTGATGATTTTATAGCGTTTGACCCGGTTGCGTAAGATCCAAAGCCAAGCTTTGTTTTGGCTTTTCGATCATACGGGTAAGCTCTTTTTCGCCATCAAGGACAATAATGGTTGGTGTATACATTAAGTCGTGCTGTTTTGCTAACCCTGCAAGGTCTAGCTTGTCGTAGCCAACGGCCACTAATTTAAGTGAGCCTAACTGCACCTTCGCAGTATCGAGAAGCTTCAAAAATCGAGGCACTTCACGTTTTGAGTCATGACACCAAGTGCCCAAGAACACCAAAACCTGCTTACCTTGCAGTGCTTTTATAGTGCTTAACTCTTCTTTGCTCGGTGAGTATTCATCGTATTCTTCACTGAACGCAGAGTAGTCTTTAAGTAAGTCATCACGACTTATCTCTCCACTGTATGGAGCGGTACCTGCAAATGTCAGGGCAGAGAATAACAAAGCGGCGATGTAAATTAGTTTTTTCATTTTTTTTGTTCTCAAGATATTTTCTTCACCTTAACCAATTTAGCAACAACACTCCAGCAGGCTTTGTGCAAAGAATCGTTATTTTTTGCAGGTTAAATTGGCATGTATAGTAAAAACAAACTACTATATTAGATATATCTAATATAAGGTTTTACTATGTTTTCCCTCAGAACAATTGTGATTTGTACTGTGTTACTTTCACCTAGTATTTATGCTGAAACAAAATCAGCGACTCTAGAAACCCAAGCAGCGGAGCGAGCAACTGAATTTGCCACGACGCTTAAATCAGCATTGGCTGCTGCAATCAAACAAGGTGGTTTAGTTGAAGGGATTAACGTGTGCAAAATGCAAGCCCCGGCTATTAGCGATAGCTTATCAACTGATGGTTGGACTGTAGCACGTAAAAGCACTAAAAACCGTAATCCAAATAATCAACCCGATGAATGGGAAGCTGAAAAAATCGCCCAGCTACTTGATATGATCAGAAATACAGAAAGCATCGACAATGTGACTTTTTCAACCAATAAAGATGGTCAATTTCGCTTTGCTAAAGCAATAAAAGTCGCGCCAGTTTGCCTCAATTGTCATGGCCAAACAATTGCGCCAGAAGTAAAACAAGCACTCAACGAACATTACCCAAATGATTTAGCCACAGGCTATCGGCTTGGTGATCTAAGAGGAATATTCTCTATTACCAAAACGCTCGGAACGTCTAAGCCATAAAATATATACCTTGTGCTCGCATAGTTTACTCTTAGCCATTAAAATACCCTTTTAAAATCAACCATGGTGCCATTTATGTCTTTTCCTCCTTGCCCACAATGTAACTCTGAATACGTGTATGAAGATCAAAACAATTTAGTATGCCCAGAATGCGCTCATGAGTGGGATCCTAATGCGGTTGATACCGATGATGTAATCAATGTGAAAGATGCCAACGGCACTTTATTAGCTGATGGCGATAAAGTGACTGTTGCGAAAGATTTAAAAATTAAAGGCAGCTCACAAGTGATTAAAATAGGCACCAAAGCCGTGATCCGCCGCGTGTTAGATAAAAAAGGCCACGAATTAGACTGTAAAGTTGATGGCGTTGGTGAAATGATGGTTACCGCTAAGTTTGTTAAAAAAGCTTAATAAAAATATTGGGCAGTGCCTAATATAAAAACACTGCCCGATTAGTATACTTTAAAGAAACAAAAAACGTTTCAAATATAATAACATTTTAATTCAATGCTCTAGAACCTCATTGAAAATATATTCAATTTAGAATCAAAATCATAAAAAATACCCAAAAAACACACACTGATCCCAAAACAGATCCAGAATAACTACTTTAAGGTACAAGAATAATAAATTTATACTAATTATTTTGCATTAAATAATTATTCACCTACAATTCTTTTCAATCATTATTTCTTGAACACGGAATATGATTTAAACCACGTTTAAAAAGCAGGTATTTTGAACACTATTTAGGAACTATTAATAGATGTTCATGCAGTCATACAAATATGTTTTAACAAAACTAATGTATTAATACTGCCAAACCTACTGTGAGGTAGGGACGGAAAGCCACGGGTCTTCTCTGAAAGAAATAAGGAAATGGGAAGATAGCCGGGTTGTGGAATTTGGAATCCAGAACAATGAAACATCACATCTTTAGCACAGCATTACTTGCTGTCGCTTTCACATCAACAGCTTACGCAGTAGACGATCCGAATTTTGGTGCGCAGTCATTGCGAGGCGAAATCGGCACTAAAGGAGTTTTCTTGACCATTCCTTACGATGAAGTTCGTTATGGTAATGGCGATAACAAAGCATATATAAAACCTGAAGAATACAAAATGATGTACTCTGATAGCATTGGTGGCAAAGTAACCTGCCCTGCTATTAAAGGGCCTGGTTTAAAAGGGCTTAATTACCATCAATTTAAAAGCGGCATTGAATGCTCATGGAAGTCTCGCCCCGGCAGCAATGCCGAAATTATTACTTTTACTTTAATGCCAGGTGGAGACACAGGAAAGTCGCCAAAACATTATCGAGGTAAAAATAAAGTCGTAACATGGAAAGGCACTATTTACGATGCAAATGGCCAAGGTGTCGTAAAGCAAGGTTATAAAGCAACGCTTAAGTTAGATATGTACGATTACCGTAACGGCAATTCTCACAAAGCTTTTATTTTTAAAAAGAATCATAAAGTGAAGCTTGGGGATTTTACGTCGACTAAAGGTTCAATCCGTGACTTTATTTGTGACTTCAATGGTCAAAAAATAAATGTACTTAAAGATCATGCTCCTGTTGGTCAATTTGGTAAAAAAGGCGTCAAGTGCACTTATATGCTTAAACAAAATGGTAAAGACCCTCATTACTATGGTGAAGTCGTATTTAAATAATAAATTTAAAAACAATTAATAAAAGACTGTTAATTTTCCTTTTCATTCAAAGCCTAGCCTGCGCTAGGCTTTTCTAACTCACTTTAAATAGCAAATATTTTCAACAATAATCCCTGTTACTTCACAATGTTCGCAGCTCAACTGCCAGCCAGCAGCCCATGTGGTTGCGCTAAGATTACCTTTGCAAAGTGGGCAAACTTCGCCAGCAAAGGTACTGGGGGTAATATCTTTAGCTTGCTTAGAAAACGGTCTTAAAAACCACAGAATATTATCGTCGATACTGATGGTTAGATCGTGGCGTAACGTCTCGCAATAAGCATCAAACACCGCTTGTTTGTACTGTTTTTCGTGCTCAGCAGATTGACTGGCATAAACACTCAACGCGTTTTCGATGTTTTTTAGGCGTTCGGGCCATGCTTGTGCGTCGATATTCGCTTTGCAATCTAACAGCTCTTCAAGAGTGTAGCTTGCATAGTTTGGTTCAAGCATAATTGCCTTCCTTGCTTTGGGTTATTAATACTTTGAGCATTCTTGCTATGGATATAATGTACTATTTTGCTTTATTTGCAAAAGCTATTGATCAAATAAATTATGAGGATACTGAGCATTACCAAATTACAAAGGCATTTTTAAACAACCCAAAGCCAATGCTCGAAGAGCTTTTCAAGCCTGAAGATGACTGATTTTATTATTCTGATGCTATGCATGAACAAAGGTAAGCAAGAAAGCTTACCTTTGTAGGGCGTGTTTAGATTTAACTAAATTTGTTTTGGTAATTTAGTCGAAATAAGGGCGGTAATAACAATAAATAATAGTGAGATAGCTAAACAGGCTGCTAAGCCATAAAGCTGAAACACTAAGCCTGACAACACAGTACCAATTAAGCGTCCCATGGCATTGGCCATATAGTAAAACCCGACATCGAGTGACACGCCATCGGCATCAGCCATACTAACAATTAAGTAGCTGTGCAAAGATGAGTTAATCGCGAATAGCACACCAAATAACATCAGTCCGCCTATCAGCATTGGTTTTACTGCCCAGTCAAAACCAATAGCAAGGGCAATGGCTAAGGTGACTAAAGCAAGCAAGGATGCCCACTTAACTGTTTCTGCGCTTGGTGATGTTTGCTTATTAAGCTTAATGATTTTAGGTGCAAAAGATTGCACTATCCCATAACCAATGATCCAGCTAGCTAAGAAGGCCCCCACGGTCCAATGATCCCAACCAAAAGCTTGTGATAAAAACACCGGAAGTGCAACTACAAACCAAACATCACGCGCACCAAACAAAAACAACCTCGCGGCTGACAAGATATTGATTGAACTACTTTTTGAAAATATTTCGTTAAACTTAGGCTTGTTTTTAGCTTTGCCTAAATCATTTTTAAGTGCATAAATACTAAAACACCACACCACCAGCAAAGCGGTAGCCATGGTTAGCATTGCGCCTTTAAACGACATTAATGTCAGTAGTAAGCCACCTAAAAAGAAGCCCACACCTTTTAAGGCGTTTTTAGAGCCTGTTAGTATCGCTACCCATTTAAACAAGGTGCCTTCTTGGCCACTGGCAACCAGCATTTTGATTGAGCTTTTAGCGCTCATTTTATTGAGATCTTTGGCAATCCCAGACAGCGCCTGCGCTAACATCACATAGGCAACACTCAGCCATTCAGGAGGGACTGCCAACATGAACAAGGCTACAACCTGTATAGCAAGGCCAATGTTCATAGTTTTATTTAAACCAAGCCTTGCGCCTAAATAGCCGCCCACTAAGTTAGTGACAACACCAAAAATCTCATAAAACAAAAACAGCATGGCAATACTCAAAGGCGAGTAGCCAAGCGCATGAAAATGCAGTACCACCAACATTCTCAATGCGCCATCTGTTAGCGTAAATGCCCAGTAATTCCCGGTGACAATTAAGTACTGCTTTATATCAACGGGAAGATTAGCCAAACGCGTCATTGCTTTTAACCCTGTAGTGATCGCGCAACTTTATGGGCAAGTTCGGCGGTGCGGTTTGCATAACCCCATTCGTTATCGTACCAAACATACAGCTTAACTTGTGTATCGTTGACAACCATGGTTGATAGCGCATCAACAATGCTTGAGCGTGGATCGGTTTTGTAATCGATAGAAACAAGTGGCTTTTCTTCATAGCCCAAAATGCCTTTTAGCTCGCCCTCTGCGGCTTCTTGCATCCACTGGTTAATTTGCTCAGCGGTGGTTGGCTTTGTCACTTCAAACACACAATCAGTGATTGATGCGTTTGCTAAAGGCACACGAACCGCGTGGCCGTTTAATTTGCCTTTAAGTTCAGGGAAAATATGTGTAATTGCTGTTGCAGAGCCGGTTGTAGTTGGAATTAAGCTCATGCCGCATGCGCGAGCACGACGTAAATCTTTATGCGGCGCATCTAAGATAGTTTGCGTGTTAGTAATATCGTGAATAGTGGTCATTGAACCATGTTTGATACCAATTTTTTCTTGCAATACTTTAACCACAGGCGCTAAACAGTTGGTAGTGCACGATGCTGCTGTAACAATATCATGCTGATTTACATCGTATAAATCATCGTTTACACCCATTACAATATTCAGCACACCGTCTTCTTTTACAGGGGCGGTGACAACAACTTTCTTCACACCTTGGTCAAGATAAGCCTGAAGTAGTGACTTTTCTTTCATCACGCCAGAGGCTTCAATAACGATATCGCAACCAGACCAATCAGTGTCTGCAATCGTTTTATTTTGCGTAACGTTAATTTCGTGGCCATCGATGATCACAGCATTGTCTTTACTTTCAACCTCATGAGGCCAAATACCGTGCACCGAATCATACTTTAGTAAGTGAGCCAATGTAGCTGCATCACCCGCAGGATCATTAATATGCACAAACTCAACGTCGTCCCATGCAAACGCTGCTCTTAGTGATAAACGACCCATGCGGCCAAAACCATTAATGCCTACTTTAATTGCCATTGTTAAGCTCCTACTTTTTGAAAGTTGTCGAAATATGAACGTTGTACTGGGTTATGCAACGATTTAGGGCGAATAGCCTGCACTTGATTAACTATGTCGTTTTTAGCATACCCAAGCTCATGCATTAATAAACCAATAACTAAGCCTGTACGGCCTGAGCCGCCTTTACAGTGCACAGCCACGCTACCACCGCTTTTTATGATGGCAAGAATCTCGTTAAGGTGTTTGTTGAAAGCTAAACTAAACGCTTCGCTTGGCGCGTCATCATCAACAATAGGTAATTGAAACCAGCTAAGACCGGCTTGCTCACATTCGATTGCAAGCTGCTGCGCCCCATTTTTAATAAGCTCTTCATCGTACATTAGAGTAATAATTGCTTTTGCACCTGCCGCTTTTAAATCAGCAACAGACTGTGATAAGCCAACGCCTTTTGTGCCAGGGCAAGGGGTAAAAACAAATGCCCCAGTTTCTAGCTGTAAAATATCAAATGGATGTAATTGCATTATGATTCCCCAATTACTCTTTAAACCAATGTGTTGTTTTATTAACGATTGCAACCAACGACAGCATCACAGGTACTTCGACCAACACCCCAACAACGGTTGCTAATGCTGCACCCGAGTGCAAACCAAATAATGAAATAGCCACTGCGACCGCTAACTCAAAAAAGTTAGAAGTACCAATTAAACAGGCAGGCCCTGCAATGTTGTGTTTAAGCCTGAGCTTTAACGCAATGAAATAAGTGATTGCAAAAATACCGTAGGTTTGCAAAACAAGCGGGATGGCAATCAGTACAATGTTAAGCGGTTGGGCTAAAATCGTGTTCGCCTGAAACCCAAACAGCAAGACTACTGTGGCCAGTAAACCAATAACTGAGTAAGGTTTAATTTTCTCTAAAAATGACTGCACAGCAGCCTCATTTTGTGCTGAATTATTAAGAGCTTTTCGTGTTAATACCCCGGCAACGAGTGGCAGCAATACATACAGCACAACCGAAATCATCAGTGTAAGCCAAGGCACATGAATATCAGATACACCCAGCAGTAAACCCGCAATTGGTGCAAAAGCAAAAATCATAATGATGTCGTTCACAGACACTTGCACTAAGGTATAATTTGCATCGCCTTTAGTCAGTTGTGACCACACAAACACCATTGCAGTACAAGGTGCAACACCAAGCAAAATCATCCCAGCAATATATTCTTGCGCAGTTTCAGGGCTAACGAAATCAGCAAATAACCCTTCAAAAAATAGCCAACCTAATGCGGCCATTGAAAACGGTTTGATAAGCCAGTTAATGATTAAAGTGAGCATCAGCCCTTTAGGGTTTTTACCGACTTCTTTGATTGTTGAAAAATCAACTTGCACCATCATCGGGTAGATCATTACCCAAATAAACAGTGCAACAACAATGTTTACATGCGCCACTTCGGCTTTGGCTATTAACTCAAATAAAGGCGGAAACATCACCCCAAGCGCCACACCGATGGCGATAGCAGCAGCAACCCATACAGATAAATATCGTTCAAAAACACCCATTTTTAGTCCTTAATTGCAGCAACGAGCAACACGGGTTGGGCGATCATCGCCCATCGCATTTAGCCTTGCTAACTCGTTTTCTATGAAATTTGGTTCGTTTACCACGGTCGAGGTAATTGTTTGTTTCATCCACATAGGTAGAGTCGGGTTTAAAGAGTAAAACACCCACTGCTGGTGTTTTCTATCCGACAAAATGCCCTGTTTTTTAAGTTGCGCTAAATGCCTTGAAACCTTTGGTTGGCTCTGCTCGTTAAGTGCCGTCATTAGTTCGCATACGCAAACCTCTTGCTCAACGGCGATAAGCAGTAAGCTTTTTAAACGAATATCATCTGCAAGGGCTTTATAAAATGTGGTTGGCGAAATCGATGCTGGTTTTTCTTTGTTATGGGATTGCACAAACTGTTTGATTCGCTCATTGATTTCTTGCAAGGTTTTTTCAAAAACGTGAGGTTCAGGACGCGTTTTAGGATCGATAAAATCCCATGCAAGGCAATGTGTACCATCAACACGATTTGCACACTCTTTTGCTGCTTTGTCGCACAATGTAATTACATAATCAAAATACAGGTTAGTTACATCATTTAAGTGCTTTGAGTGTAAGTCATCGGTTTTTAAGCCAAAATGCTCAATCGCCGCAAGCGTACGAAGGTCTACCGCATGAGGTTCTGTACCCGCACTAAATACTTCAAACTCACCTTTACCATGATGTTTAAGCAACGCCTCAGCCATAATTGATCGGGCTGAATTTTCTGTACATAAAAAGAGAACTTTCACGACTCACTCCATAACAATTTGGTTATATAATATTTTTGCTATATAAAGTGCGCAAGTTATTTTTCTTATTTAATGGCTTAGCTTAAATTGAACTAAAGAAAGAATCTGGCGCATCTGTGCGCCAGCTTAGGTTTTGGCGTGTTTAGAGTGCTGATTTTGCATGTAAAGTTAAATAGTCACTCATTACTTTTTCAAGCTGGGCGTAGTCTTTTTGCTGAGTAACAGCCCCTGCGACCACCACCTGCGTTGTTGGTTCATACATCACCAAAGTGCCCCAAAAGCCACCATGTTGATAAACCAAGGTGCCGTTATATTCTTTTGCAAATACACCTAAACGGTAAGGGCTATCTGCTGGTAAGCCTTTATCCGAGAGCATGAGTTTGAGCGTTTCTGGATGTTTGAAGACCTTACCTGAAAATAAAGCCTGATAAAATTTAGCCATACCGATTGGGCTGGCAACAAGCCCACCACCACCATATAAATCGACAGTTGGGCTCCAATTAAAAGTATCGGTGCCATGCAAGTATTGATGTACGCGTCGAGATTCATCCACAGCAACCGTATCACCCCGTTCCCAGACCACATTTTCAATCTGGTTTTTATCGAAACTTAAATATTGGCGAACCGCTTCAGGTAGCGGTAAATCTGTCACTCTTTCAATAATATGGCCGAGTAACACATAACCGGTATCTGAATATGAAAAACGCTCACCGGGTTTACCAACTGGGTCGCCCCACTCTACACACCCTTTAATTTGCTCGCGCATCGTAATATCTTGCTGCGGGTTTGCCATTATGCCAGCTAAATACTGATCGCTTTGAGCGTGATCATATAATCCTGCCGTATGACTCAGCACTTGCTTTATCGTTATTTTATCAAGGGCATAGCCATCACTTTCAAGAAGCGCAAAAAAGTCGTCAGAAATTAACTTATCGAGCGTTGTATCAAGGTTTAATTTACCTTCTTCATGCAAACGAAGTACCGTTGCCGCAGTGAAGGTTTTGGTCACACTGGCAATTCTAAATAAACTATTTGGGTTAATAACTTGCGGCGCATTTTCTTTACTTTGCTTTGCCGTTGAAAAAGCATGTCCATCATCAACAATTACATGAAGTGCAAAACCTGAAAGGGGTGTTTGTTGATTTGCACTGAGAATTTGGCCCATTAAAGCATGGTGAGTCTCGAGAGGTTTTGTAGGCTCAGCAGTCACTGGCAAAGCCATTAGCGATAGAGCAACAAATAAAGAGCTTAGTGTTTTTTTACTCGCTTGAAAGCACCGACGATCCATAGCATGTTCCTTAAAAAAGAGTCCTTAATTAGCGCCTACAGCTTTCGAAAAAAGGCAGTTAAGCAGCCTAAAAACTGCTTAACTGACATTAACAAACGACTTTCGTGTTGTCGAATTAATACGTTAACACTATTTAGATAGCATATTTACAGCCATAATAACCAACAGCCCCGCAAAGATCTTTTTGATGGTGGAGACAGGTAAATGATGCGTTGCTTTTGCACCTAATGGTGCGGTAAACCACGAAGTACACACAATGCCAAACAAGGCAGGCAAATAAACAAAACCAGCAAAGCCTTCTTTTAATGTAAAGTACTGGCTGCCCGAACTGATGTAACCCACTGAGCCAAATAGCGCAATGACAATACCGCAGGCCGAAGCACAGCCAATGGCTTTTTTCATATCAACCGAGAAAAACGTCAGTAACGGCACAAGTACCGCACCACCGCCAATGCCTATCATGGCAGAAAGCCCCCCTGTGATGCTTGTATAAAGCGTTAAAAGCCCTTTATTAGGTAGCGAGTGTAATATTTGGCTGTCGTTTTTACTGCTGAAAATCATTTTTAATGCAATAAGCACCACACTCACAGCAAACACTATTCGCACCACATTTGCAGGTAATAGCGAAGCCAAAAAACCACTGATAAGTGCGCCTAGTGCAACCCCAGTCATCACCCACGGAGCCAATTGCCAAGGCACATTACCATTTTTATGGTGAGCGATAGCTGATGACGTAGATGTAAAAAGAATTGAGGCAAGCGATGTAGCAATTGCCACCAGCACCACTTGCTCTGCGGGTAACACCTGAAAATGCAGCAAGATCATGCTTAATATAGGCACAATTACTAGGCCTCCACCAATTCCTAATAGCCCAGCTAAAAAGCCCACTCCGCTACCAAGTATGGCGCAAGCAATAATAAGCACGATTAATTCATTCATTGTATTTGTCTGTGTTGTTGGTTTAGGAAGACGAGTATAACAACAATAAAGTACGGGGTTGCTCTCAAAAGTCCTGTTAAGTAGTGAATATTACTCACGTTTTATATGAAATTACTGCAACTCGAACAAACAAATTCAGAAGTCTAGACGTCCAAATTGGCTTTGAAGCATTTTTTCACTATCCCTTCTTAAATGTTTTATTAAAACAGCAAATATTCATGAATCTGCCTCATGTTTTACCTGAAATAAAAACGTTTTTCTTCATGGTGATGGGCACGTATAAATAGATACCAAGCCACCTCAAGGTTAATGACCTAGCGATTTAAGGAAGGTGAGCAGCAATCATTTATCTCAGGACTTTAGGATACATTGCCATGAACAACGATTTCAGATTTACAATTAAAAGTATTTGCCTCGACGAAAATTATCATCCGTCAAATAGCACACGACTTACCACAAACTTTGCAAACCTAGCTCGCGGTGAAAGTCGCCAGCAGAATTTGCGTAATGCATTAAAAATGATTGATAGCCGCTTTAATGCGCTAGCAAACTGGGATAACCCGCAAGGCGACCGCTACTCAGTAGAGCTTGAGATCATCTCAGTTGATCTAGAAATTGCACATAGCACAGAGGCATTCCCGTCAATTGAAGTGCTAAAAACTAATATCATTGATCACCAAACTAATGAACGTATCGATGGTATTGTTGGTAATAACTTTTCATCTTACGTGCGCGATTATGATTTTAGCGTACTGCTGCTTGATCATAATAAAGCGAAAAGCGAATTCAGCATTCCCGAAAACTTTGGTGACTTACACGGTAAACTATTTAAATACTTCATTGACTCAGAGACTTACAAGCAGCACTTTACAAAAACACCGGTTATTTGTTTAAGCGTGTCTGATAACAAAACGTACCATCGTACAGAAAACCAACACCCAATTTTAGGTGCAGAGTACCTACCAAATGAGTCGTCATTAACCGAGCAATACTTTAAAAAAATGGGCTTGCAGGTGCGCTATTTTATGCCACCAAACACAGTTGCTCCGCTGGCGTTTTATTTCTTTGGTGACTTGCTGAACGATTACACCAACTTAGAGTTGATCAGCACGATTAGCACCATGGAAACATTCCAGAAAATCTATCGTCCAGAAATTTATAATGCCAATGCCGTGGCGGGTAGTTGCTATCAACCAAATTTAAGAAACGCCGATCACTCGATCACGCAAATTGTCTACGACCGTGAAGAGCGCAGTCAACTAGCAATTGCACAAGGTAAATTTACTGAGCAACACTTTATTAAGCCTTATCAATCAGTACTTGAAAAATGGTCTGCCAACTACGCAATTTAATGAGAGTAAAAATGAAAAAGTTATTACCTACATCGACAGCAGGCAGTTTACCAAAACCAGCTTGGCTTGCTGAGCCTGAAACCTTATGGTCACCTTGGAAATTGCAAGGTGCAGAACTTATCGACGGCAAACAAGACGCGCTGCGTGTTGCCTTACAAGAGCAACGACAAGCTGGCATTGATATCGTGAGCGATGGCGAGCAAACTCGCCAACACTTTGTAACGACCTTTATAGAACACTTAAATGGCGTTGATTTTGAAAACCGTAAAACAGTGACCATTCGTAATCGCTACGATGCCAGTGTACCAAGTGTATTTGGCCCGGTATCACGCAGCAAACCCGTGTTTGTTGAAGACGCCAAGTTTTTACGTTCGCAGACCAAGCAACCTATAAAATGGGCATTGCCAGGGCCTATGACCATGATCGACACCTTGTATGACGCACACTATCAAAGCCGTGAACAACTAGCGTGGGAATTTGCCAAAATCCTCAATCAAGAAGCGAAAGAGCTCGAAGCTGCGGGTGTTGATATTATTCAATTTGATGAGCCTGCGTTTAATGTGTTCTTCGATGATGTTAATGACTGGGGCATTAAGTGCCTAGAAAGAGCAATCGAAGGCTTAAAATGCGAAACTGCCGTGCACATTTGCTACGGCTATGGCATTAAAGCCAACACAGATTGGAAACAAACATTGGGGAGTGAATGGCGTCAATACGAAGAAGTATTCCCAAAACTTCAAAAATCGAATATCGATATTATTTCACTTGAGTGCCACAACTCTCGCGTACCTATTGAGCTATTAGCACTTATACGCGGCAAAAAAGTGATGGTTGGTGCCATTGATGTAGCAAGCAATGAAATCGAAACCCCTGATGAGGTAGCACAGACATTACGAGAAGCCCTGAAATATGTTGATGCCGACAAGCTTTCCCCATGTACAAACTGCGGTATGGCTCCCCTCCCTCGCCACATAGCAAGCGCCAAGCTCAGTGCGCTAAGTAAAGGCGCAGAGATTGTGAGGGGGGAGGTTTTAGGGGCTAGGATTTAGGCTCTGGGCTCTAGGCTTTAGGAGTAGTTAGCGAGTTACTAGGGTAAAGGGGGAAGTTACGACGATCGAGTTACGAAGTGCAAGAAACGCATCGACCTCTCCCCTTGTCGCCATAAATGACGACCTCGTTTCTCGTAATATTTATCAATGACGCGGCATAAAGCCGCTGCTACAACGTAGGCGAGAAACTTGTTTCAAGCACCCTATTCTCTATCCACTAACTACTACCCCCTAATGCTTTTAAACCAACCCATTCAGAAAGAGTTAATCCAAAAGCTGCAAAATTGAATTGGCTAAAGTAATTATTTTTTGCTACATTTCTTTCGTACCCAAAGGATGGGTGTAATATTGAGGGATTAAAATGAACGAATTTGATATTTTCATCAGAAATATTGTTTTAGATTGTATTCGTGAGCAAGGCACCTGTAGCGACATTTGCGAAGAAGATGAGCAATTAACTTTCTATGTTGAGATTGAAAACCACGACAATGTGATATCGCATAAACAGTTTAAAGTAACCTACCCAATTATTTATTCTATTCAGTCTGCCCTAAAACATGAAATTGATTTACTGAGATATTTAGACTCTGGTGAAATAAGAACGCCTTTTACAACGGATATTGTCGAAGTACTTAAATCTGAGTTACAAGCCTTTATGTTCAGCAACAAACCCCGTGGCGAATACCATATTTGCTAATTCTTGATTTATAGCCTGAAGCAAAACAATCAGGCTATAACTTAACGAAATCACTATTATAAATACGGTAGCGTAAAGTGGTTTTCTTGCTGGGGCAGCAATGAGGATCACTTTCATCATATGTACGTAATTGTATAACAAGCTGTTCGCCAATCTTTTTCGTACTTTCTTCAACGTCGTTAAAAGAAATAGACGACAATTCGCTATAACCATCATCTTGCACCTTAATGAGAGTCAGCTTCTCTAACCAAACATTGCCAGATTGATAAGTCCAAAATATTGAGACTCTTCCATCACTATGCTCATAAAAACGCTTTAATCGGCCAATTTCATCATCAGAGACTAATTCTGGAAAATGATCTTTATATTGCCTTGAATAAACACAATTACTCGTTGCTGTATTTTAAGTTTGCTGGTTTTTCCTGCTAAAGACTGCTAAGTGAAACTTTTAAACACACAACGAGAATGCTTCAATTGGCTATTTTCAAACATCCTCATTGTGTATTCCAATTAATTCATCAGCTTATTGGAAAAGTAATTTTAATTTGTTTGGTAATAAAAGCTTGTTTTAGAGAGTGGTTTGATTATTTCGTACTCAAGGCCAAAAGCATTTCTATCACCACTTTTAGGTATAGTGTATTTGTCTAAAAGGACTACTCCCCAATGATTATCGCTAATGCCACCAAAGATCACATTGACGCTGTCATACTCATCTTTTGTAATAGCTGCAACCTTATACTCAACCATTAAATCTCTGAGTTCTTGTGTATCAGCTGATAGCTCCATCAAGTTTGGCTCTGCATCAGGGCTTAGAATTTTATAATCGGCAGAGGGTACAAACCCAGCATATGTTGATGGTGTATAGCTTATTAATTGGGTGGGAGAATAAAAAGTATTGTTAACACGGTACACGTGCGGCGCAGATTGCTGTACAAGTTTTAAAGTTTGGTTATTTTTAAATACCAAAATCTCAGCTTCCGATACATCTAAAAATGACCGAATTAACTTAAGTCTTTGTTCAGTACACTTTTCTTTTTTACAAATAACTAAATTTGGAAGTTTTGTTCCAACTTGCTCTTTAACATTTAAAAACTGGCTGCCAAGCACACCTAAGTTAAAGTTAGTGAACGCTTGCTTATCTTTGTCATTTTTAAATTTAGTGGCATGAATATCGAATATGCTAAACGGATAAAAAGAGGGTAAGTAGGCAAGCTCTACATCGGTTTGCGGCATCATTTCGTCCATATGCTTTAAAACCGCGAGATACTCTTGCTCTATCTCATCATTAAAATAGTCTGGTCTTTCAGCCAGTGCTGTAACAGAAAATAACAAAGCACTACACAGTAATATTTTGTTTAACATGAAAAAAACATCCTTTTAATTAAAACTATTTAAAGTAACCACACCATTTTAGGTACACAATTCCATTACTTTGTGTTGAGCTGCTTTCAAATCCCAAAAGTAACCAATCATAGCTTAAAGCATTAAATTATTGATATTTTTCAACGCAAAATCTTATAAGCAAAAATTTCATTATGCTAAGCTACCTGCAATTATAAGAAAATATCATTGATTGGTATCAGAGTAGCTTTATGGAGTAATGCTCAAATGATAAGGATATTGTGCTTGTTGCTATTTTTTACAACCAATGTGGCTGCAAAGGATGTTCAGAGTGAAATCAGCCGTGTTCTTCACGGTTATACAACATATTCTGAATCTGTCGAAATTTTAGCTAGATTAGAAAAGCAAATGCCTTATGAAAATGCGCTAGATGATGCGCAAGTAATGGCTTTTAAATGTTGGTTTTCTAATGTATCAACCCCAAACGGGATTAGCGAATATAAACAGTTTCTAGAAACAGCCAAACCAGTCATTCATCAAGCAAACAATTTAAACTTAATACAGGAACTTGCTGTCTGTGAAGCAAATCAAGAGTATACGCAAGGTAACTACCAGAAAGCCCTCGAACACTTAAAACCAATAATTAACACACCGTCATTAGACGAAATAACCTCTTCAAAAAAATTGTCAATCATTGCTCTTGCCCACATAGTACTTAACCGTATTCAGTTAGCTAAAGGCAACTATCAAGAGGCATTCGACTCTGCTAAAACTGCTTATCAGTTATTTGAAAAAGCAGGTAATGATTACGAAAAAGCACTCGCATTAAAAGAAATTGCCGATATTCACATAGCGTTGTACAACTATGAACTTGCAATTGAACAACTGCAGCGAGCCAAATTAGCGTTAACGAAATTCAATGAGCAAGAGCAGTACAAAGTAGCGGATCAACTCGCGTATACCTATGAAGAAAAAGGTGACTTAATAAAGGCAATTGAGCTATACGAGTCGATTAAAAAAGATGTTCGTCGTTTCGAAAGCGATAATGGCTATGCTTACATATTAATTAAACTTACAGAACTCAATATAAGACTTAATAGTTTATCTCAGGCTGAGTCATATCTCACTGAGTTGAGCACGCTCTCTGTTACTGACAGCTGGATTTTGACTCTTTACAACTTCACTAAATCAGAATGGTATTTGGCTACAGCTCAGTTGCAAGCCGCCCTTACATCTTATGAGAAGATAGCCGGGCAACAACAAGCTTGGCCCGCGACCTTAAAGGAGCGTTATTTAAATTTAACCTCACAGCTTGCAGCTGCAACAGGAGATACTTCCTTACAAATAGCATCTCAACAACAATTAATCGCTTTAATTAAAAATAAACAACAAGCTATCGCAAATAATACGCTTATTTCTGCCAGATTAAACTTTAATTATGAACAGCAGAACCTTGAGATTTCTCGTTTAGAGCATGAATCAAAGCTACAACAAAAGCTTTTAGCAGTAGCCGAAGATAAGTCTTTTTGGCAAGGCTTAACTATGATGATAACTTGCTTGTGTTTACTCTTATTCGCCGTTTATACATTCAAACAAGTTCGCCAGAAAAAGTACTTTGAAATACTCGCTTTAAAAGATGAACTAACAGGCATAGCGAATCGAAGAGCTATATTAAATTTAAAACGAAGCGTCATGCTGCAAAACAAACTCAATCAGCAAGTCAGCTCATTAATTTCTATCGATATCGATCATTTTAAAGCGGTCAATGATCAATACGGTCACGATATTGGTGATGAATTAATCATATCTATTACCAACACGATTGTGCAAACCGTCCGTTGTTCTGATCGGGTAGGTCGTGTCGGCGGCGAAGAGTTTTTAATTGTGCTTGAAAATCAATCTTTAGATCATGCAAAAGATATTGCCGAGCGCATCAGACTTTCTGTTGCCGAAAAGGAACATACATCATTGTCTATAAGCGCAACGATAAGCTTAGGTGTTATAGAAATTGCACCAAATGAAACGTCTGAACAGGCAGCCAAAAGGGTAGATTTAAACTTGTATACAGCAAAGAGATCTGGCCGTAATAGTGTGGTGGTTTAAATATAAGCTAACGTAAATAATGACCTAAACTGAGGCACTTTCTAAGTGCCCCATGATAAATTGATTTTTACCTGAACTTTTAGCTTTGTATAGGAGTGTGTCTGCTTTTTCGTATAACAACTCAAAATGATTAGCCTCAACACTACCTTTATCGAGGCCTACACTTATAGTGACTTGCTTTAGATTTTCGTTTAAATCTGAAAAATCGAGTGCGCTTACAGAACAAATTAATCTTTGGGAGATCATCTTTAGTTGGTTACTATCTTGTGAAGGAAAAAATATCACAAACTCCTCCCCCCCATAACGAGCTACAATATCACTATCACGAACTTGCTGTTTTAATGTTTTCGCTACGCGATGTAAAACCTTATCACCAATATTATGCCCAAAGCGGTCATTGATAGATTTAAAGTTATCTATATCTGCGATTAATAAAAAACCTGATTTATTATCAAGTCTATCAACGCTTTGGTGGAAACCATGACGATTGAATAATTGTGTTAAGGGGTCTAACACACTTTGTTCATAATGATGTTGATTGACTCGTTTAGTTTTTACTAATTGCCACAATGTTAGTACTAGTACAACAGCAAAAATAGCAATATTAATAAACAAAATAATATTGAGCCTTGTTTGCTCTATTGCTTGTTTTTGCCAACTTACATCACTTGCAATGCAAAAATGACTAAGCAAGCTTAATATTATTAATAGAATATATTTTGTAGTACGCATTTTTTATTATCATATAAAGCAAAGTTCCAAAACAAAGTATCGAATGAACCAACAAGCCTTGTACACCGATACTTAAAAATGAGCCAACCTGTTGCGGCTCTGTTACATCAACCAAAATACCCCAGCTAACTAACATATAGCCGATCCCAAGAAAAAGCATGATAGCTGAAATTGTGTAACCTGTTAACGGTTGAACAATACGTGAAAATAGCAATAACAAAACAAATGTGAGGATACCTGCAATACTTGTTGCAGGCTCAAACCAAAATGCTGGTGCTTCCAAAAATGAATGATTGGAATTCGCATACCAGTATTCTGGTAAAGCTAGAATCGTAAACAAATTAAGCTCTGTCATTGCATAGAGTAGCTGTGAAAAAGTCATACTTGCGACCTCATCGGTAAATGCAATGAATGTAATGAAACCATCTGCAAGCCAAATACTTAAGCTAGAAATAGCTAATAAGAACAACATTGCGAGGGTTTGGAATGAAAACACGAGGACAAACTCCTTCCTTGAAAAGCGTAGCTAGAGTAGCACTAGTTTTTACATTTACACAATATCCCTATCAATTTCTTGATCTTATTGCATAAAAATAATCCTAATAGCAACCACACAATAATTCATATATTTTTATACTACTAAGTAAGAAACTCGCGTATATGCCGTGTTTTTATTCGTAACTCCTGATACTTTGAGTTAATCTTGTTCAAGGAGCTAAATATCTAGATCATACAAACGTTCCGTAAACTACGAAATCTATATGTATCTACATTACGCATTTCCCCCACGCAATCTCATAGTAGAAAAGTTTATGTCTGAATAACACTATTCAGCCCCAAACAGTTATAACAAGTACACCTCTGAAACTAACCAAATAAGGTATCACATTACAGCTTTGTCAGAAGTCATTTCAGTTTTGGAATGAAACATTCAACTTTCCTCTGTTTTTGATATAAATAATCCGCAATATGACAATAGTCATAATTCTGTCATCTAACTGATCAATAATTGACGCTAATTTAATCACCTAACGTAATGAAGAAGTAATGGACAGTGCCTTGGTGCAACTTTCGTTTGCACTCCCATCTAGTGAAGACCCTTTATGTGCTGCGCTTGCGCATACTATGGAATATGAACAATTGCATTTTGCGGCTAATGAGCAAAAGCATGTTGTATTTTGTTGTGTGCTGCCAGATGATGCCCATGAAGGTGATGTGATCTCTATCAGTGCAACGCGCCCTGATGCTCGTGAATCGGCCTATTTTACTGCGCACACATTAACGCAGCACGATCTAGATCAGCACGTTATTATGCTTACGTTAGAGGATGTTACTCACAGTGGTGAATTTGTTTTGCAATTAATGCTACACGGCATGCATGCAACACTTAAAGACAGCGCCCAGTTTGATGTCAGCATTGCTGCGAGCACATCACCAGAGCTGTTAACTGGCGATCAATCTAAAAGCAATGGCTTACGCCATTACATCAGCAATATTGGCGCAAGCTTTTTAGCTTTTTTTTAATCAGCAAAGCTAATTTTACCCATGGTAATATCGGGGATCCCTTGCTCGGTATTACCAAAGCGTTGTTGCCCGCCCGACAAACATTCGTTCGCTAAAATAGCAAATAACACGGCTTCTTTTGCATCTGGGTTTATACCCAAAGAATCGGTGTTATTTATCACAGAAAGTTCTGGGCAATTAGCCAAAATAGTTTTCATTAATAATGGGTTATGAACCCCACCACCACTGGCGTATACAGCCACATCGGTCAAACCTTCACTGCATTGGTTAATTGCTTTAGCTATCATTACCCCTGAAAACTGCACTAAGGTTGTCATCACATCAAAGTGCGATAAGCTCTGCGTATTCGAGCGTGCTTGCGCCGCTGCTAAATAGTCTAGATTAAACACTTCTGGCCCGGTGGTTTTTGGAAACCCTAAAGCAAAAAATGCATCATCACAAAGCGCAGCTAGTAAAGCTTCATTTACCGTGCCTTTTGCTGCAATAGCGGCATCTTTATCATAATGAAGTGGTGCAAAATAACGCTGCACATAGGCATCCATAATGGTATTGCCAGGGCCAATGTCAGAGCTGAAAACCGCTCGTGCATCTGCTGATTTTGGTAAGTAGGTTAAGTTTGCAATGCCGCCCATATTTAGCAAAATGCGGTTTTCGCTGGTGCTTGTGAAATACAAGTAGTCACCATATACCGCAAGCGGTGCGCCTTCGCCACCCGCTGCAATATGCTTTTGTCTAAAATCAGCTATGGTCGTAATACCTGCAGTCACGGCTAGATGATCGCTATCACCAATTTGCAGTGTTGCATTACCATATTCTGCACGCTTGTGTTGATTTTTAGGGCAGTGATAAATGGTTTGCCCGTGGCTGGCAATCACATCAACAAGTTCTTTTGCTATTCCCCAGCTTGCTAACGTGTTGGCGACCATTTTACCATGTAATTGGCCAATCCAAGGGTTAAGCAAAGTGACTTCTTCAAGGTCACATTCACGTTTGGCGAATACTCGTTTTACACGCGTTTTATAATCATCGTCATAATCAACGGTAGTAAACTTTAATACTTCTACATGAGTGTTCATGCCCTGCCCTGATACTTCACACAGTGCGATATCAAGACCATCTAACGAGGTACCACTCATCAGACCAATAATTAATTTTTTTTCTTTCTTTGCGCTTAAATACAGTTTCTCAATATGTTGATGCATAAATAAATCACTTAAAATCAGCTTATTAGATGTAAATAAGCGGGTTAACGACTTGGAATAGTTTATATTTTAAAATAATAGATTTAAAGAATAATTATTGCAAAGATTTTTAAATTGCTTTAAAACTGTATCGGTGGACTCCCTAAAAGGAGAACACACAAGCATCATAACAAAAAGTATGGCTCATTAAATTAACTAAATGGTCTAGGTCATCCACCAACCTGTGTTGATTTAAATGATAAAACGCAAGGTAATCATCATGAAAGCAAATGCATCAACAGGGCATCGCTCGCTATTGCTGCTATCACCTTTAGCTCTAGCTGTAAGTTCAGTTATTAGTTATGCCCACGCAGAAGAAACTACTGAAGTAAAAAAACCTGAAGTGATCACCGTAACAGGTTCACGTATTCAACGTACAGAGCTGGTCTCAAGTAGTCCAGTGGTGAGCGTTGATGAAGCACAAATTCACCTAGACCGCGCAGTGAACGTTGAAGATATTACCGCAAAACTGCCACAAGCTGCGGCGGGTGCAAACAGCACAGGTGCCACAGTCGGTGACTCATTTGGCTCATCAACCATAGATTTACGCGGCCTTGGCCAAAACCGTACGTTGGTACTTATTGACGGTACTCGCGCAGTACCATTTAGTTTTCGTAACTCGGTTGACGTAAATACTATTCCAGCCGGATTAATAAAACGCGTTGATGTATTAACCGGTGGTGCCGCAGCGGTTTATGGTGCCGATGCAGTAGCCGGTGTTGTTAACTTTGTTTTAGACGATGATTTTACTGGCGCTGAGTTCTCAACCAGTTACGAAAGTGCCGACGGCGGTAACGAAAAGGTTAACTTTGAAGCAATTTTTGGCGGTGACATCGCCGATGGCCGCGGTCATGTAACAGGCTACATAGGTTACACCGAACGAAAAGAGCTATTAGCCGGCGAGCGTGACTATGCGCTTGAAAACTCAACGGCAATGATCAACAGCGGTGGTTATTATACTGACGTTGCATCTGGCAATAGCATTGGTATTGCTGACTCAGGAGCTGTAACAAGTGATCGTCAAACATCTGATTTCACTCCTGATCGTTATTTAACTCAACCAATGGATCGTTTTTCTGCAGGCTTATTATTCGACGTTGATGTCAGCGACAGTGCCATTGCCTATGGCCGCGCAATGTATTCTAAAGTGACCGTAAATGGTGCGGGTGCCAGTGGCCAAACACCGATTTTTGTTAACGAGCAAGTAACCCTAACGCAAGACAATGCATATATTCCTGATGAACTACGCAACCAACTCACGTTTGATAGCGAAGGCGATGCCCTTGTTAATGTTGAACGTAACCTAGGTTTAGGTGTACAACACACCGAAGCGGTACGTGATTCAATGCAATTTCAACTAGGTTTAAAAGGTGATATAACAGACTACCTATACTACGACGTATATGGTCAGTACGGCAAAACTGACGAAGTAGCAACCATTTACAATAACGCATACCGCAACGATAACAGCGGTAATAGTCGCTTTGCTGCCCTTGCAAATTCAGTGGATATTTTTGATCCAAACCATGATTTCAGCGACTTTAGCGATCCGCTGCTTTATACCACTCGCGACCGTACACAAAGTGTGATCTCAGCAACACTATCGGGTGATTCTGGATTCTTATTTGAATTACCAGCCGGTCCTATCGATTTTGCAATTGGTTATGAATACCGTAAAGAAACCGGTAAACAAACCCCAGGTGATGCATTTAGAAACGGTACCAGCTTTGCGTCTATCAGCGCATTTGATATGGATGCAAGCTTTAGCTCTGAAGAGTTCTACGCCGAAATTTTAGTGCCTATCTTAGTTGATAAACCTTTTGCTGAAGAGCTTAGCTTTGAAGGTGCCTACCGTATTTCTGATTACTCAAATACCGAAGCAGAAGACACTTACAAACTAGGTATCAACTGGGCTATAAACAGCGACATTCGTATTCGCGCAAACCGCTTAACCGCGTTTAGAGCACCTAACTTAGGTGAATTTGCCAGCCCAATCACAGCGCTATCGTTATCGTTATTTGACCAAAACAGCGATCAATTTGTACCACGCCTAGCAGGGCGTTATAACGGCGATCCATGTTTACTGGGCACCGGTGATGCAACTCAATGTGCAGCGTTTGGTGCGCCACCTGTTGGCACTGAGTTCGATTCAAGTACCGCAGAGTACACCTATGGTGGTAACCCGAATATTAAACCTGAGCAAGCCGAATCAGATACATTAGGCATTGTTTATACACCTAGCTATTTAGAAGGTTTTGATTTATCACTCGATTACTACAGTATTCGTGTAACAGATGCGGTGAGCCAAATTCAACCTGGTGCAGCACTGCAAAGCTGCTATGTTGATGACCCGAACCCGAATAACCCACTGTGTGGTGCGGTACTTCGCGATCCAAACACTGGCTTTATTAGCACAGCCATCGTTAATGACTTTAACTTAGCCGCTATTGAGCAAGAAGGTATCGACGTTGCAGCAAATTATGTGATTGATGCACCTGAGCAAATGGGTGGTCGTTTTAGATTTTCGTACCAAGGTAACTTTGTTACTAAACAAACCCGTCAGAACAACAGCACTGTACCTGAAGTAGACTGTAAAGGAACTTATGGCAGCGCCTGTTCGGGCGACTTTGCGAGTATCTTGCAAGCTGACTACAAACACCGCGCAAGCATTGATTGGCAGTTAGACAACATGAACTTCCAACTTGGCTGGCGCAGAATCGGTGAAGTAGAGTATGCTGTCGACCGTTCAGAAACAATCTCAGCACAAAATTACTTAGACTTTGCCGCTGCATGGCAAGTTAATGAGGAACTTGCTGTTAACTTTGGTGTCGATAACTTATTAGACCGTGAACCACCAACACCTGAGGTAGGCGCAAATCACTTTAACACCGTGAGTGATTATAGTGTAATTGGCCGCTCAGTCGGTGTTTCACTGAGATATGCTCCAAGCTTTTAATTAATCCTACTGTTTTAGCTACACAGGATTGATCCCCTCAAGCGCACCCTGCCCGGTGCGCTTTTTTATTACCTAAAAATTAGATTTGCTATGTAAAATTAATATGGCAAAGTACCTTCAATAGGGAAGGAAAATTATGCAAGTAGATGACATCCGTGCTTTTGTACCAAGTAAGGACTACCAACAATCTCAAGCTTTCTACAAAGCATTTGGCTTTGAGTTAACCACAGTTTCAGACACACTTTGTCTATGTGAAAGTGGGGAATGCGGTTTTTTCTTACAAGATTTTTATCAACCTCAATTAGCAAACAACCTGATGTTGCAGTTGAGTGTATTAGATATTGATGAAGTGTATTCACAACTACGTAGACTAAATGACTTTAACGTGAAGCACAGCGACATAACTCAGCAACCTTGGGGAAAAGAGTTAAACCTTTGGGGTCCTGCAGGCGAGTTATGGCAAATCATTGAGTTTATTTAATCAACAAGGAACGAACAAATGCCATTTAGCGAGCAAGAGCGCAGCGCTTTATTAGCACTCAAAGGTGTGGGGCCTACGGTGATAAAACGGTTTGAAGAAATTGGTATTGAATCGTTTGAGGAGTTAGCGGGGTTTGATGCAAACACCATTGCTGAGCGAGTAGCGTCGATGTTGCACTCAAGTTGCTGGCAAAATAGTCCACAGGCAAGAGCGGCAATCACCGCCGCGATTGCACGAGCAAAACAAGGCTAAAGCTCAATGACTTCTATTGCACCACGCTTTTGCATGGTGACATACACTTTGTTTTGCGTCTCGTTGAAAGCCAAATTCGTTGGATGCTGGCCTTTTAATTGATAGCTATTTAAGAGCTTGCCCGTAGGCGAGACTTCAAGCACTTTTCCTGCGCCGTAACGAGTAATAAACACATGCCCTTGATTATTAACGCGCATGCCGTCTAAGCCATGATCAGCAAACTTAATCAAAAGCTTTTTATTACTAATGTTTAGGTTCTCATCTAAGTCATATTGCCAAACAACTCGCTGCACACTCTCGTTCACATAAAGCTTAGTGTTGTCGTGATTAACCGCCACCCCATTGGTAGTCCCCATGTTTTTTTCGAGTAAATGGGTGCTGCCATCCGCATTTATACGCCACAGCTGACCCGTTTCGTTTGCCCAGTTAGGGTCACTTGCAAACAGCGCCCCACGTTGAGTGATAGCAATGTCATTGGGCTGATTCATTTTACTATTATGGGCGAACACTTCTGCTTTATTGCTGCCAGCAGGTACTTTTAAAATGTTGTGGTTAACATAATCAGCAATAAACAAATTGCCTTGTGAGTCAAACTGTAAGCCATTACCAACGCTGTCATCGGGTAAGCGCACAAATAACGATGTTTTGCCCATGTTATCAACTCGGCCAATGGTTCCTTGCTGGGCATAGTTCACTGCGTATAAAGCACCGTTATACATGGTTGGCCCTTCAACGCCTTGCGTAAAAACGTTGTCTTTAACAAAGTCTTGGCTATCAACTGCAAAGGTTAACGGTGAGTTTAAAAGTAATGTAATTGCCAGTGGCTTAAGTAGTTTCATAGGTCTTCCTTTTACTCATCTAAACTCGTGTATACCGCTAAAATTGGGTATTCGTTTTCACCAAAAGATAAGGTCAAAGAACGCTTTTCGCCATCATCTAACTTAATACCTTCGTCAAAGCTCTGAGGATGTACACGACGCCCATCGGCAAACAGCGCCATAATATGGTCAGCCTGAAGAATTCGCGATCCCGATGCTTTATTTTCAATCGTCACAACCGCTAAACGGCGACCACTTTCACTGCTCATTAATACACTATGGACAATGCTAAATTGGCTTTGCTTAGGGTAGCGCTTGGCATCATTCTCAAATGAAAAAGCACTGCCAGAGAGCATAACCGGATCCACTGATAATACATCAGTATTGGCTTGCAAAGAGGTTGCAAAAACCGCTACACAAAATAGTAAAATACGCTTCATATCAATCCTTTTTCAATTAGCTCAGTGTTTAAAACAGCATACACCGTTCCTATAATTAGTTCAAAACCGTAAGTGACCTTATAATGAGTCTGTTATTCAGCAATTACAATTTTAGTATTGATTTTTAATGTTATGCCCGCAAAACGTTAAAGGCGTATCTTAATTTACTGCTGGCAAAAGGAGCTTAGTATGTCTGATATTCAGAATCGTCAATATATTCTTGAGACACGTCCAAAAGGCGTAGCGAATGATAAAAATGTTGTATTAAAAACAAACTCAGTACCTGCGCCAAAAGAGGGTGAGGTATTACTTAGAACAATTTATCTATCACTTGATCCCTACATGCGAGGACGAATGAGCGATGCTGAATCATACGCTGATCCTGTAAAGATTGGTGATGTGATGGTAGGCGCAACCGTATGCCAAGTTGAGCAGTCGAACCACCCTGATTATCAAAAGGGCGAATGGGTATTGGCATACACAGGCTGGCAAGAATACGCAATAAGCGACACTGAAGGCTTAATGAAACTGGGGAAAAACCCTGAAAATCCTTCTTATGCACTTGGTATTATGGGTATGCCTGGTTTTACCGCTTACATGGGGCTTTTAGATATTGGTGAGCCAAAACAGGGCGAAACAGTAGTAGTTGCTGCAGCTACAGGGCCTGTCGGTGCAACTGTAGGGCAAATAGCTAAATTAAAAGGCTGTAAGGTCGTTGGCGTAGCTGGCGGTAAAGAAAAATGTCAACATGCTGTTGAAAACCTAGGCTTTGATGCTTGTATTAACCATAAAGCAGATGACTTTACTGAACAGCTAAACTTAGCCTGCGAGAAAGGTATTGATGTTTATTATGAAAATGTGGGTGGCCATGTATTTGATGCCGTGTTCCCCCTGTTGAATACAAAAGCACGGGTGCCACTGTGTGGGCTAGTATCGCAATATAATGCGACCGAATTACCGCCGGGTCCAGATCGCTTATCTATGCTTATGGGTCACATTTTAAAGAAACGCATTAAAGTGCAAGGGTTTATTATTTTTGATGACTACGCCCATCGTTATGAAGAATTCGCAAAAGACATGCAAACATGGTTAAGCGAAGGAAAAATCAAATATAAAGAGCATCTTGAAGCTAATTTCGAAAATACGCTGAACGCCTTTAATGCGATGTTAAATGGTGAGAACTTCGGTAAAACTGTCGTGCAAGTTCAGCAGCCAATTTAAATTTCAAGGCGTAGTCAGCATGGCTACGCCGTTATTAAGGATAACAAATGATTAAATTACACCATTTAAATAAATCACGCTCTAAACGTATTATTTGGTTACTGGAAGAGCTAGATGTAGATTACGACATTATTGCCTACCAACGTAATAAAGAGACATTCTTAGCACCTGATGAGTTAAAACAAATTCACCCGCTGGGCAAAGCTCCTGTTCTTGAAGATAACGGCAAAGTAATTACTGAGTCTGGCGCAATTACCGACTACTTAATTAGTAAGTACGGCAAAGGTAAGTTTATGCCGAGCCTGCAAAGCGACAACTATGTTGATTATCAGCAATGGCTTCATTTTGCCGAAAGCTCAGCAATGGTCCCTTTTTTATTAAAATTATTTATTACAAAAGATGGCTGTAAAACCAACTTTATTGGTGATTATGCTGATCATGAAATTGGCAAGATACTGAGTTATGTTAACCAGCAATTAAAAGGTAAGCAGTACTTAGTGGATGACACATTGACCGGCGCTGACTTTATGATGTCTTTTGTTGTAGAGAAAGCTGATGAGGCAGGCCTGCTAGAACATTTCCCTGAAATTAAACGTTATTTAGAGCAACTGAAAACTCACGAAAGTTATCACACAGCAAACGAGTTAGAAGCGAAATACGACTGACCTGATGTGCAGTGACAGTGTGTATACTGTCACTGTTTCCCTGTTCAATAAAATAAAGCTCCAAAGCTACCAATCAAGCCACACACACTCGATTGCGACCTGACTTTTTAGCCTGATACATGGCTTGGTCGGCTCTTTCGATTGCCGTTTCGATATCATCATTAGCATTTATTAGCGCAACGCCAAATGAGCCTGTTACATTAATATGTTGATCATTGCCTATATCGATTTTTAAAGCAGCAACCCCAGCTCGCAATCGCCCAGAAAATGACTTGGCACCTTCAAGCTCGGTTTGAGGTAAACAGACTAAAAACTCTTCGCCGCCATAACGATAGAGTTGGTCATACTCTCTCAGATGAGATTTAATGCATTTAACTAGCGCGATTAACACCTTATCGCCCGCAGCATGGCCAAACTCGTCGTTCACTTGCTTAAAGTGATCAAGGTCGATCATTATCATTGCACAGCTCAGTGATTTACGTTTACAAAGCTCATGCTCTTTTTGCAGGTTTTCTACTAAGTTTGTGCGGTTTGATGCGCCCGTTAAAGGGTCTCGGGTGTGCAGTAGTTCAGAGAACTCATCAATAAGGGTGTCAAATAACACTCGTAATCTATCTAAATCGGCATGAAACTGATCCAATAGATTGACCGAAATAGCAGACTTAGTTTCTTTCAACGATAACAGAACCTTGGCACCTTGATGCATCTTTTGGTGTGCACAAGCGATTTCTGAAAAATAAGGATGAAGGTTTAGGGTCTGCTCGGGAAGCTTATTAAACCATTGCCCAAAGCGACAAAGGTTATGAGCATTATCGCTTAAGTCTTGTTCATCTGCAGGTATGTCTGCAATTAAGCACCTTAATAAATTTCTATACCATGACTGGTGCCACTCAATGGCCTGCTCGATTTCTGCAATCACGTCTTCAAGCTGTGTATTCGACAGAGAATTAATGCCCTGCTCGGTATTTTGATGCATAGCCAATGAAAAGATTTCCGCTTTGGTATTTTATTTCCTAAAACAGTACCTAAGGCCAGTTACAAAAACAACTTAAAGCGATGTTAAAAGATATTTTATTCTACTAATCGATAACCTACGGCGGGCTCGGTTAAGATATGTTTAGGGCTCGCCGCATTTTGCTCAAGCTTTTGTCTTAACTGACCAATATGTACACGCACGTATTCAGGGCGATTAATATACTGCTCTCCCCACACCTCAGATAAAATAGCGTTATGCGTTAACACCTTGTCTTTTTGCTGAAACAATAACAGCAAAATAGCGTACTCTTTTTTAGTTAGTTTGACTTCTTCAGCGCCTTTACGGACCACGTGCTTATGTGGGTCGATGTGAATATCGCCACATTGAAGAGTTAGGCTTGGTGCTGTTTGTGTGCGCAATAGCACCCGAATACGTGCTAATAATTCGTTTGCGCTGAATGGTTTGGTTAGGTAATCGTTAGCGCCATTATCAAGCGCGGTAACTTTTTCTGTTTCGCCATCGCGTGCAGAAAGTACTAATACAGGGAGCAGACTCCACTGCCTAAACTCCACCAGCCAATCTTGCCCATCCATATCAAGTAAGCCTAAATCAAGCAGCACTAAATCAAACTGCTGCTGGCTTAAAAGTGCAAACGCATCAAGCCCTTTGGCGCACACACTGACTTCATGATCACTGGCTTTTAATAGTGTTTTTAAAAAACTTTGCAGAGGTGGTGAGTCCTCTAAAACCAAAATATTAGCCACGGCTGTTACTCCAAATTAATATAGCTGTTGCCTGCTTTGTCTGCTCATTAAGGGTTAATTCAAAGCGCCCCTGATGACATTTAGCAACCACATCGCAAATAACACTCCCTAGGCCAACGCCTTCATCTTGACTCGTCTCATACTTATTATCAAAAGAATTGGTTAACACAATTTGGTATTCATTGTGCGTTTCAATAAATTGCATGTTCGCCGAACCATCTCCGTAACGAGCTGCGTTTTCGAGCATATTAGCCAAGGCAATTTCTAGTAGGGTTTCATCGCCAAAACAGATGCTTTGTTGCTGAGCCTGAGTGCTTAGTTTAAAGTTTTGCAATTGCTGCTGACGACGAGATTTTGCCTCGCTAATTAAAGTCAAAATGGGTAGTTTTTGCCATTTAATATTCTCAGCTAACTTATTCACTTTACTGAGCTCCATGACTTTATCAAAGTGCTGGTTAAGTATTTTACTTTGCTCATAAATATTAGCGGCTTGCTCTTTGATAACCTCAGAGCTTAGTTGAATATCATCATCAGCCAACATGCTTGATGCGCCCATAATGGTCGCTAATGGCGTACGTAAGTCATGGGATAAACTGCGCAATAAAGTGTTTTTTGACCTCTCTAGCTCCGCCTGTACTTTTATCGCCGCTGATTGCTCGCGTAGTAAGGTTTTTTCTTGAACCTGATACAACAAAGAGCACGCTGTATTCGCCAAAGCCTGTTGCTCGGCATTAAGTGCTTTGGCAAACGCGATGCCGCCAAATTCAGCTTGTTGTTCATTTAAATAAATAAACTGCTTTGACGCTGTTATCTGCCAGTCACAGGCAACCTTTAAATGCGCGGCCATGGTTGTTAAAAACAGCTGCTTTTGCTCCTCAAGGCTATCGAGATCATTAAGCTTTTTTGCTAACTCATACAATAAGCGACTATTACTAGCATGAGCTTGCACATCGCGTACCTTGGTATTGAGCTCCCCGGCAAGGTGACTTATCACTAAACCCACAATCAACATCACCAAAAAGGTGACCACATATTCAATATTTTCGATATGAAAAGTAAAATACGGCACCACATAAAACCAGTCAGTACAGGCAACACTCACTAAGGTGGTAAGTGCAGCAACACGACGATTACTGCGCACCGCAACCCATGTCACCCACAAAAGCTGTAGCATCACAATATCGGTGGTTGTAAACAATTCTCGAAACGGAAATATCGCGAGCACCACGACAAGTGGCATCAACACACTTAAAAATGCGGCTTTTAAATACTGTATTTTGAATAATGACTGCATCATCTTTTCACTTATTGTTTGTCCCTATTAGATTAAAGGGTTTTCAATTTTGTCACTATAAAGTTTTTATAAAGTTTTTTTATCTCGGCATAAAATCTTTATAAAGCTTTCAAGCTCTCTAGAGACTTCTGTTTTTTTGCCATTAGCATTTAGCGCGTACCCACAATAGCGAGAAAGACAATGGCTCAGTTTGCAGTAATCGGATTAGGACGTTTTGGCGTAACCGCCTGTTTAGAACTTTCAAAACAAGGTCATACAGTGTGTGCCGCCGATATTAGCGAAAGTACCGTTAATCACTATGCCGACCAACTCAGTTTTACCGTGGTGGTTGATGCCAGTGATGAAACACAATTAGCACGGCTCGATTTACCCAGTTGCCAAGCCGTATTGGTGGCCATTGGCGAGAATATTGAAGCCAGTATTTTATGTGTATTGCACTTAAAAAACTTAGGCGTAAAGCAAATTTGGGTAAAAGCCTGTACCAAAAGCCACCATCAAATACTAAGTAAACTTGGCGTTGACCGCATAATTCACCCTGAAGAAGAAATGGGCGTGAGGGTTGCGCAAGCGCTTAACTACCCAATGGTTAATCAATATTTCCCGCTTAACCAATCCACGTTTATTGTTGAACTAGGCATTGATCTGCAGCTTTCAGGTCGCAAAATTGGCTGGCTACTCAAAGAACGTAATAGCGATATTAAACCACTCACACTACGACGTGATGATTACTTCAATACAGAGCTGACTAACGACACCGAACTGCGTCACGGCGATAGTCTGGTGCTACTGGGCTCTAAAACTTACTTAACTAAATTAGCAAAACGGTTTCGTGCATTATGATTAACTGGCAAGCCAACGTTTATCCAAAACAATTTAGCGGTGTAAAGTGCCGTAAGCGGCAAAAAATAAACCCACCTTTAGTGCTTACTATCGGCTTTATTGTGTTAATTATGCTCGGCACGGGCTTGCTTATGCTACCAATGGCAAGCACCCAACCGATCAGCTGGCTCGATGCATTATTTACGGCAACCTCTGCGGTTACAGTAACAGGGCTGGTGGTCATCGACACAGGTACTGATCTGACTGTATTTGGTCAAAGCGTGGTCATGCTGCTGATTCAAATAGGTGGCATTGGCTTTATGACCGTGGCGGTGATTTCAATACTAAGTTTAGGAAAAACCCTAGGCTTACAACAACGCTTACTCGCTAGCCGCGCTTTTGACACTAACGATTTAACCTCGGTGATCAAGGTTGCTAAGTATGTTTTAGTGTATTCATTAGTGATTGAGTCGGTGGCATTTTGCTTACTCTTTATTAGTTGGTTCGATGACTATGGCGCACTAAAAAGCGCCTATCACAGTCTGTTTTATACGATTTCGGCGTTCAATAATGCGGGCTTTGCGTTAAGTGGCGATAGCTTATCGGCATTCAAGGGCGATATAACCGTAAACGTAGTGATCACCGCTTTGTTTATCATCGGTGGTTTAGGGTTTACTGTACTGATTGATATCTACAAACAAAAGCGCTGGTCATTACTATCGACCAATACCCGCCTGGTGTTAATTGCCACCTTAGTGCTCAACTGCATCGCATTTATATTGATTTTTTTCTTTGAACACGCCAATCCCGCGACACTAGCGCCGCTATCAACGTCTGAGCAAATATTAACGGCTTGGTTTCAAGCGGTGACACCTCGTACCGCAGGGTTCAATACCCTACCGATTGATGGCTTGAGTCAAGATTCAACGCTTTTGACTATGCTGCTGATGGTAATTGGCGGTGGTTCAGTCAGTACGGCGAGCGGCATAAAACTAGGCACCTTTGTGATCCTAATTTTAGCGATGCGCAGCTATTTAAAACAGCAAACCACGGTCACCGTGTTTAACCGTCAGCTGAGCGACAAGTTAGTGATCAAGGCATTAAGCGTCATGATACTGTACTTATTTATCGCTTTTACCAGCATTATGATCATCACCAAGCTTGAACAAGGGTCGTTACTTGATATCACCTTTGAGGCAATTTCGGCACTCAGTACCGTAGGCCTTTCGCGGGGTATAACTGGGGATTTAAGTGCGCCTAGTCAGCTCATCATCATACTGCTGATGCTGATAGGTCGGGTTGGGCCATTAACCTTTGCTTATTGTTTTGCTCGCCAGCACAGCCAACCTTTAACCTACCCGACTACCAGTATTCAAATTGGTTAAAAATCTGTAAAAAAGGCAACCAAGAAAAGGTTGCCTTTGGACTTTATTTGAAATTTCTAAGTAGAAATTAACTTAAATTCTTCATCTTCAAAACTAGTAGCAAAACTGTAGATACTTTTCCTATCTTCAAAGAGAGTGAATTTTGTATTAAGCATTTCCATTTCATTAGTAACTTCATCGTACGCTTTTAAAAGCTCTGTTTTTTTGCTTTTGGGCTTCTCAAGTGTAAATAGCATGTTTTGTGCTTCAATAGCTCCAGCCTGAATTAATCGCCTAACGCGATTTATCCATTGTTCACCGTGTTCTATTAATGCTAATGGTTTTGTTTGATTAAAAGACAATGGCTTTATTGCTTTAGTAATTTGACTTCCTTTTGTTACTAAAGGAATATCAATTTGAACACCCAAACCAGCAGGCAATTTCTGCTGTGTATAATGCACGCCCCTGATATTATCTTTTAAATCTTGTCTTAGAGCCTCAACCATTTGCTGTTCGCGGTACTCTTTAGTCACAAAGTTTCTGGCTATATACTTGTTATATAGCTGTTCAAGTGCGATTTGAGGAGCTTCATGCAGTACAGCTCTTGTCTCACTAAAACTAACAATCCCTTCCCTGAACCGAGTAACTTCTTCAAGCAACTTAACTTGTTGTTCGCCATAAAACCTAGAGCCTAAGTTTTTCACTCTTGCTAATTCTTTTTCAAAAGTAACTAAAGCACTTTTGTAAAGCTCACCGTTTAAATCGTCAAAAAATTCTGTAACTCGACCAAAGCTTTTAGGAGCTAATTTGTAGTCAATAAAACCTGTTTTTGGAGAGAATAATAATATTCCAACATTGGCAAATTCTTGTGTTTCACTGAAAGGCATAAAACGTATGATTGAGTATTTGCATAAATTTTTCATCTTATATCCTCCCAAAATTTTGCCAATTTAAATTGCTTTAATACTACGATTATTTCACTCTCAATGCTATCTAAATCATAATATTCAAGCCATTCTTCAGGTAAAGAGTTTATGACAGCATCAATATTTTTTAATGAAGCCTCCATCTTATCTTCGTAATCAACCCGGCTCCAAAGTGGTAACTGCGGATCATTCCAAGCTGACCTGCCTAAGTGTAACTCTTTATGCTTCTCTAAAGAAAAATTAGGTTCAAAAGACAAATTATGATCGAGTACATAAACTTCTTTTTTTAAGGGCTCATAGAACAGATTTGGATTACCTCCAAAGCTTGTTAGATTCCTATCATCATTTTTTATCCAATAATCAAAAATATAGAGATCTCTTAAAAGTTCATTTGATAAAAATTCCAACTCAGCAAATGTAACATCTTGAATATTAGGTATGAATCTAGAACCAAAACACATACCAGAACCAAGATCATCATATCCATATTCAACAAGTGCATCATCAACATATATGAGAGCATAATCAGGGTTAGGTAAACCAAAACTTCTACATAAATGCGCAGCAATCCACTCTTTAACCAACCCTTTAGCTGTAGCACGAGCACCTTTTACAATGTATTGCTCATCATTATCAGTCCTACACAAAAATGGTGTCGTCTGGCCTTGTTTAAATTGTCTGACAATCTCCGTAACAGCTAACATTTATATCCTTAAAAACTCAAAGCCTTATATAGAAAGTATAATTTTATTTCGCGAATAAACTTTATACACGTTTTTGTATATTTCAAACTATAAATATTTATTAAACATTAATCTATCCGCTACAACTGCTGTAGCAGGGCTTTAATGTCACTGTAGCGCTGCTGTTCGCAAAGGCCAAAACCTGAAAGCTGCCTGACTTTATTACGGGTAAATAAAGGCACGCTCATGCCCGCTAAAAAGCGGCACTGAGTATCGATGCTGACATCACTAATTCCTTTAGCGGCTAAGTGCTGTTTAAGCTCTGCAACTTTACTGGCAATCACATTTTGCTCAGGCATTTGATGCACTAATGAATAGCTAAGCTTTACTTGCTGTCCTCTACACACTGAACAATGGCCACATTGCTGGGGTGCATGTTGGTCATCAAAATAGCGGGCTAAGTTATAACTTAAGCAGCTATCTAGCTCAAAAAAGCGCACTAAAGTGGCGATACGTTTAATTTCGGCCTGTTCTTTTTCGATAAAATATTGGTGAAGTTGCGGTGCTAAATCTGCGTTGTTTATTACCGAGTTATTCACCTCATACACTTGCGTAATACGTTTAGTTTCAAGGGCTATATGACCTTTCTCGGCCAAATAATCGAGCGCTGCAACCACACGTTTTCTATCAACTTGAGTGGCACGGGTTAACGCATCAAAATTAAGTGTGCCCCAAATTTTCTTAAACTCAGTGTGTTTGAATACCTGTTGTAAAAACGCTTGTCGGTCAGCATCAAACTGGCTAAGTAGCTCGTTTTGATCCGTTAAAAACTTATATTTAAAATCGGCGTAATAGGCATATAAAGGCGTAATAGCCCCTTGCATTTCTAACTGCACCAGTAAGGTTTTTAATGCTAAAGCACGAATATTACTTTCGCTCGATAAGCTGTACTCTTGCATTTCCCACTGGTTATTCGTTTGCTCGTTACGAATGTTATTAATGACATAGTCAATCCCACTTTGCTCGGGCGTGTCGGCATAAACAAAGTTCTCAACGGTATTTAAGCCATCAAGGTTTGCTAGGGTAAAACAGTTTGATGGCGCACCATCTCGCCCTGCACGGCCAATCTCTTGGCTATAATTTTCAATCGATTTTGGCAAATCATAGTGGATCACAAAACGAATATCAGACTTATCAACCCCCATCCCAAAAGCAATGGTTGCCACGACGATATTGATTTTACCCACCATAAAATCATCTTGAATTTGCCAGCGTTTATCATCCTCAAGGCCTGCATGATAGGCCACTGCATTAAAGCCCGCTCTTGCCAAGCCTTCGGCCACTTGCTCAGCGGTATGCTGTAAGGTGACATAGACAATCCCTGCCCCTTGTTGGCTGGCTATGATATTTGCTAATTGCTGAGGTTTTTCTTGGCTTGCAACACTGAGCACTGATAAATCTAGGTTGCTTCGGTAAAAGCCAGTTTGCACTACACGCTCTGGGGCAATGGCAAAACGCTCACACATATCGCGCTTTACTTTTTTAGTTGCGGTGGCGGTAAGTAGCAATACCAACGGAATATTAAGCTCTTCACGATAGCGCGGCAGTTTTAGGTAATCAGGCCTAAAGTTGTGACCCCATTCAGATATACAGTGCGCTTCATCAACCACCAGCATCGAAATAAGCACTTGTTTAATAAATTCACGAAAGCGCTCATTCTTAAAACGCTCAACTGAGACCATTAAAATTTTCACCTTTCCTGCTCGCACATCACTCATTACCGTATGACTTTGCTCACTGGTTTGGCTTGAATCAAGGCTTGCCGCGTAAATACCCTTGCTATTTAAAAAGCTGATTTGATCTTTCATCAGTGCCAATAATGGCGATACCACTAAGGTCAAATTAGGTAGGTGCATTGCAGTTAATTGATAGCACAAAGATTTACCCGAGCCAGTTGGAAAAATTGCCAACGACGATTGCTGATTTAATAACTGCTCAATGGTTTGTTGCTGACCTTGGCGAAACTCATTAAAGCCAAAGTATTGATTCAACGAAGTGTGTAGTGGTGTAGTCATCCTGATCCCTCACTGTCATTCCCTTTTCAGGTAATGATAGGTCTCTTACTGCGAATTAGCCATGTTAACCTGTTTAACTCAATCTCCCAAGGCCGTTGATATAACTAAGCACACTATATTGTTCTTACCGGGTACTGACAAAACCAGTAAAAAGGCGCACAATGGACGCGTTGCCATGGGGTATTGATGGATGGACTTGCAATACCTAAGCGCTTTTTTTCAAGAGTGTTTAGGTATTATACTTTTGAGGGCAACGTAATGATTAACCAACCTCCTAAAATCGTGATAGTCGGTGGTGGCGCTGGTGGCTTAGAACTGGCAACACAATTAGGACACAAACTCGGGAAAAAACGCCAAGCAGAGATACTTTTAATCGATAAAAACCGCAGCCATATTTGGAAGCCGCTACTTCATGAAGTAGCGACGGGGTCGATTGATGCCGATTTAGACGGCGTTGTATACTCAGCTCATGCAGCAAAACACCATTATAATTTTCAACTCGGCAGCTTTTGCCACTTAGATCAAACCAACAAAACCATTACTTTAAGCGAGTTAAAAGACGAGCTCGGCCACCGCATTTTACCTGAGCGCCAAGTGAGTTATGACTACCTCGTACTTGCTATAGGCAGTGTCAGTAACGACTTTAATACCCCAGGCGTTAACAAGCATTGTTTCTACCTTGATTCAAACCAACAAGCTGAACGCTTTCAGCATGCTCTACTCGATAACTTCACCCGCTTACATCAAGATGACGACCCTCAGCACTCCTTAACCATTGCCATAGTGGGTGGTGGTGCAACCGGGGTTGAGCTGTCGGCAGAGCTTTATCATGTGTCAGACATGCTGAAAATGTATGGCCTGAATAAAATGACCGCTAAACGCTTACACATTGATTTAATTGAAGCGGGGCCTCGGATTTTGCCAGCATTACCCGAGCGAATTGCAAACTCGGCTAAGCGTGAACTGGTTAAATTAGGGGTAACGGTGCGCGAAGGCACGCAAGTAAAAGAGGCCACAGAAAACAGCTTTATCACCAAAAACGATGAACATATCAAAGCCGATATTATGGTTTGGGCTGCGGGTGTAAAAGCCCCTGATTTCATTAAAGATATTGGTATCTTTGAACTTACCCGAAATAACCAAATTAAGGTGAACCAATATCTGCAAAGTAGCGTTCACGACGATATTTTTGTGATTGGTGATTGCTGTGCATTTACTCAAGAAGATGGCACACAAGTGCCACCCAGAGCGCAATCAGCCCATCAAATGGCGCAATGTGTTGAAAAAAACCTGATTGCGACACTCAAAGGCCAGCCACTCAGTGCCTTTACCTACAGTGATCATGGCTCTTTAGTTAACTTGTCACGCTACAGCACTGTAGGCAGTTTAATGGGCAACTTAACCAGCAACAGCTTTTTTATTGAGGGGAAAATAGCGCGATTTATGTATATTTCGCTCTATCGTATGCATCAACGTGCCATCCATGGCAGTGCAAAAACCTTTGCACTGTGGATCAGCGAAAAAGTACTACGCGTTGTTAGGCCAAAAATGAAACTGCATTAAGCTACGGCATAAAGCCGACAAATTAGTTGTTTGTCGGCTATTTGTGCACTTTGTCCCCAAGTCATTGACATCAAAATATAAAGCCATACACTTCAGGCAAAATAAATCCATGGATTGAATATGAAAAAAGGTATTTCGCTAACCGTTTTTGCAGGGGTTTGTGCCTTTGGTAGCTACCTGATATTAGATAAACCCACTCCTATCGAAGCGATAAGCAATGAAGTCTCGACATCTTCTGCTACTGTCGCTGAACAAAATAACGCTACGAGTTTATTTGAACCATTAAGCCTACCAAATAGCAAAGCATCAGAGCTGGCTAAACTCAAGCTAGCCAAACACCAGTGTAAGCAACAAAGTTTAAAAGCCACTCAAGCTGCAGCTGATCACAGTCAAATAGAAGCGGCGATTAAACAAGCATTAAAAGACGGCGACTCTCTTGAAGATATTTTAAGTTATTCAGAGCTTGTGAAAATATCTTACCGTTCATTTAATACCTTAGTTATTAACGCAGTCAAAGAGAATGCAGAACAGCAATTTCAATATGCCTCATCAGTTGACATCTTAAAAAACTGGCAAGGGCTTGAGGTCATTGATTATTTTGATGCAGATACAATCAATCAACTAACGGCAGTTAATGGGCCCCTTAGTCAAAATACTGGCTCAATGATGTTTAATGTTCCATTACCTGAGCAAGTAAACAAAACAGCGTTGTACAAACTATTGGATAACAACGATGATTTTAATACCTATTTAAAAACACCATTTAAAATCGGTCCATCACGGCTCATTTCACCATCTATTTTGTTTCTTGCTAATGCTCATACGCTTAGTTTGACTGAGTTTGAAAACGCAATATCCAGCAAAGAGTTTACTGTTAACGATATCGCTGTGGCTTTAAAAAGCAACTTACCTAATGATTATTTAACAGCCCTCATCTCTCAAACAGCACAGCTAGGCGGCTCGCCTACAGCAATGAGTGATGAATTTATGGATGAACAACTGTATTTAAACCTTGCTGATGTGGCTGTGAGTGAATTTAACGTACCAATTTTAAAGTTGTTAAGTGGGCGAGGTATTGAGCCCACAAATCAGCCAAATGTATTTACAGCGATGGATATTGCCATTGTAAACCTTAAGGGCAGCTCAAATAGCGAAGTGAAGCCACTAGAGAGCAAGCACTTAGAAACACTAAGTTATCTAAAAAATAAAGGTTATCTAGCTCACGGCGAGCTTGTGCGCGACACACCGAGCGATAGGCTACTGATGCTTAAATCTTCATTCTTACCAAGTAGCCTTTTATTTGTTGGCGACCAAGTTGCTAATGATGCTTTTTCTCAGTTCAAAGATTTAAAGCTAATCCCAAATAACCAAGCATTTAAGCGTAAAGAAAAAGATAACTCTGCAATATCAAAAGCTCTCAGTGCCTATGAAAGACAAAAACAGCAAGCCAAAAAAATAACTCCTGAGTGTGAAACGATAGATCAGCGGATCAATTCACTAGAAGCGATAAAAACACGCTCTCAAGCACTCGAAGAATTAGAAACGCTCGAAGCGCAACAAGGCTTACTAACTCCCGATACGCTTCAAGCAATCGACCCTGTGCAAGTTCATAATTGGCAATTTTTGCATTCAAATGAGTATAAATATCAAACCTCAACGCAGTATCAAGCCTTTAAAGAAGCAATTGTCGAAAAAGACCTTAATACTGTTGCAACGATTACCCAAACGGCAAAACTCAGTACCCACCAAACAAATATGTTGCTTGCAGCAACAATAGAAAACCCTCAACAACTGACGTCTATTTGGCAAAACAGAGTCGACCCAACCGCACCTGAAAATCTTTATGTATTTACTAAGTTAGCGTTAGAAAAATGGCAAACATTAGCTGACAACGGCTTTGATTTTTCATTAAAAGACATGCAAAACAACGATATGTATTTTTATGCAAGCATGCATTCAAATGCAGCAGTTGAGTTTTTAATGAGCCTTGCAGTTACGCATGATTTTTCTAAGCATGGGCTTGATATTCTCGACCAAGCACTGGAGCAAAGCTATAACACACAAACCCTCGCAGACTATATGCCAAGCGCATTAAAACTTGTTGAGCAATATGAGCCTAACCACTTTCGTCGTGCCCAGCGTCTAAAAGTTTTTGTCCCTGATGTTTATGAAGAGCTTATTAAACTTGAGCCAAAACTTGTAACCAAAGATGGCACTGTAATGAATAATTATCAGTACAGCGCTTATTAAGCTCCTTAGCTATTTGAGCCGTAAATTAACCTACCTGTTTACGGCTCAGCTAAGTATAATGCCCACTTTTTGTGGGGCGCAAAAATTGAATATTATTACTCTAAGCGTTTTATCGCTTGCAATGTCGACTGATGCTTTTGCAGCTTCAATTACCAAAGGCAGTACGCTTAAAAATCCTCGCGTTCTAAGTGCAATCAAGCTGGGTTTATTGTTTGGCTGTATCGAAGCTATCGCACCGATTGTTGGCTGGCTAATTGGCAGTGCCGGTGCAGATTACGTTGAAGCCTTTGATCACTGGATTGCCTTCATGCTGTTAGTGGGTTTGGGCATTCATATGTTGCTTGAGAGTCGTAAGGATGATGATGAAGAGGAACTTGCCCCGAATACCAAGCGCTCTTTTATCGCTACTGTGTTAACCGCCGTTGGCACCAGTATCGATGCGATGACAGTCGGTATTAGCCTTGCATTCATGAAAGTGAACATTTACTTAGCAGCCGCAATGATAGGCCTAGCAACCACAATTATGGTTACCATCGGCGCACTACTTGGTAACGTAATGAGTGGTTGGGTTGGCAAAAAAGCCGAAGCAATCGGCGGTGTTGCACTTATCTTTATCGGCTGTGGAATCCTTTACAGCCATACCATGGCTTAACCTAACAGCTTATCAAACTCTTCTTTGGGCATGGGCTTATGAAAATAGTACCCTTGCCCAAGCTCACAGCCTAAATCGATTAAACTGTTTAAATGCTGCTTTTCTTCAATACCTTCAGCCACAATTTGCAAATTTAAGGTATGCGCTAAGCTGGTGATGGTTCTAACAATGTCCATACTTTGTGTATCGCTGAGCATATCTCTTACAAAAGATTGATCTATTTTGAGTACATCGACGGGGAAGAGCTTTAAATAAGACAAACTTGAATAACCCGTTCCAAAGTCATCTATGGCAATGGTTAACCCCAAGTCAGATAGCTTATTAAGCATAATTTTTATTTCTTCAAAATCATGCATTAATGCGCTTTCGGTTACTTCAAGTTCTAACAGTTCACTGGCAAGCCCCGCCTGTTCAATGGCATCAGCAACGAGATTACAAAAATTACCATCGGTAAATTGTTTTGCTGCAATGTTCACGGCAACCTTTATGTTATGCCCTTTGTCGGCCCACTCTTTAGCCGCTTTACAGCTTTGCTTAAGCACTGACTTACCCAAGGCATGAATAAGTCCGGTTTCTTCAGCAAGCGGAATAAAATCCAGTGGAGAAATAAGCTTATTGTCGCTATTTCTAAGCCGCACTAATGCTTCAACACCTATAATTTTATGCCTTAAAAGCTCAAGCTTCGGCTGATAGAACACCTCTATTTTATCTTGCTCAATGGCATTTCTTAAGAGTTTTTCAACGCTTTGACGCTGTTTAAACTGATGCTCTAAATCATCCGAGTAATAGCAAAACCGATTACGCCCTTGCTCTTTAGCACGATACATAGCGGCATCTGCATGAGTCATCATTTCTTCTGCTTGAGTAGAGTCCGCAGGGTTAACACTCACCCCCACACTGACCGATAAAATATACTCTTGGCTATCAATACGAAACGGCTCATTCATGGTGTTAATAATGTCGCTGGCAATGGCATCTATCGCGGAGGTGCTCTGCACGTCAGGTAATAAAATCACAAATTCATCACCGCCAATTCTAGCTAACGTGGTGTTTAAATCGATGAGAGACTCAAGGCGCTTAGCCACATGTTTAATAATTAAATCGCCTTGGTGATGACCTAGAGTATCGTTTAAGTACTTAAAGTGGTCGATATCAATCAGCATTAACGCTACATTCTTATTCATGCTGCTTGCGACCTTGCAAGCATGGGTGACCCTGTCGTGTAATAACACCCGATTAGGCAAATCTGTTAGCAAGTCATGATTTGCTAAATGGCTCATTTTCACTGCCATCGCTATCGATTCACTAACATCATGAAACACAATAATACCGCCGATAATGTTGCCCTCAATATCTCGTATCGGTGCAGCTGAATCTTCTACCCTATACACTCGCCCATCAAGCCCGGTTAATTGACTATTTAACGCCATAGCAACAATGCGCTGCTCTTTTAAAGCAACAGAAATTGGATTGATAATTTTAGTGTTTGATGTGGCATCAGTGAGTTGCATTACTTCTTCAATATGGCGCCCTTTTGCTTCTTCAGCGTGCCAACCTGTTAATCGCTCAGCAATGGGGTTCACAAAGTTAATTATTGCGTTGTTGTCCGTGGCTATTACGGCATCACCAATAGAATTAAGCATAACCCGTAAACGTTCAGACTCATTCGATAACAGTTTTTTTGTATGGGTAATTGAGGTGATATCCGAAAGAGTAAGAATAACACCTACAACTTCTCGCTCTTTTATTCTTAAATTAATTTGTGCCCTAACATATTCAATCTTATTGCGAGGGCTAGGCAACTGAATATTTATAACTTCTTGCTCTATGCCCTTAGTCAAGCAGCGATGAAAAGCCTCATACAATTCATCTGGTAATACATCTTTGGCGAAACAACCTAACATTTGCTCGCTACTTTTTGAAAACCAATGGCTGGTTTCATCATTGCTGAAAAGGTTTTCCTCGGTATTTGACCAGTAAGATATATACACAGGTACTTGAGCAACGAGTGTCGAAATATCATTTTTTGCAGCCAGTATTTGCGCCTCTTGGTGTTTAAGCTTTAACTGGTTTTGTACTCTCAGGCGACAAATGTTCAAATCAACGGGTTTATGGATCAGATCAATCCCGCCGCTTGCAAGACTCTGATATTCAAATATTTGCTCATTATGAGAGGTGACAAAAATCACATGACTTTGCGCAGTTTTAGGGTTGTTTTTAAGTTTTTTACACACCTCAAAGCCATTCATGCCGGGCATTTCAATGTCGAGCAAAATCACATCGGGCTGAAAGAAAGCGGCTTTCTCAATTGCTTGTGCACCATTATCGCAACAAACTATCTCACCAAGGTCACTTAATGACTCGGCCATAATCATCAAGCTAGTCGGCTCATCATCAACAACAAGCACTTTGCTGTGTGAATGATCATGATGAGAAAAAAGCATATCCATCACCTCTGTAAATAGTACTTAAAAAACTCTAGTCCTATCTCAGCAGACACGCCAATATAAAAAATGACTTTTTAATTCTTAAGTTGTAGAAAATCCCAAAATCCAGTCTATGCTTTATTCATCGCTTGGAGGGAATAGTTTGCAACCGGTAGCTAGTAGCACAGATTTAAAGCTAAATGATTCTGTTATTTTGATTGTTGATGATGAACCAATTAATACAACCGTAATAGAAAGTTTGCTCTCACCCTTCTATAAGACCAACACCACAGATTGTGGTGAAAATGTACTGCATCTTTGCGAAACCCTTAAACCTGATTTAATACTGCTTGATGTGATGCTTGGCACTATGAGCGGCCTTGATGTTTGCAAACAATTAAAAAACCACTCCCAATACAAAGATATTCCGGTGATATTTATTACCGCCATTATGGATCAAGATGACCAAAATCGCTGCTGGCAAGCAGGGGCTGTCGATTTTGTATCAAAACCGGTTTATGGCGTCACATTACTTAATCGCGTAAAAGCACATTTAACCTTAAAAAAACAAGCAGATTTGCTCAAAAACCTTTGTGAACACGACAGCCTCACAGGTCTTAATAACCGACGATTTTTACAAAACACCCTTGATCAAAACATTCGTTTAGCGATCAGAAACGATAAAGCCCTTTCGGTATTAATGCTCGATATTGATTACTTTAAACAATACAACGACTCTCTTGGTCATCAACAAGGGGACGAATGTTTAAAACGTGTTGCTGATGAAATCAAAAAAAGTGTTAATCGCCCAACTGATACCACTATTCGCTATGGCGGTGAAGAATTTTTATGTGTATTACCAGACACCGATATTCAAGGGGCGCAATTTATTGCCCATAAGCTGTTGGCAAACATCCGTGAACTAAATATTGAACACCCACATGCAACCTCTGGAGTACTCTCTATTAGTATTGGTAGCGCAACTTTTTCTGGGCATGAAGCCATCGACACTGACGAGCTAATTCGCTGTGCCGACAAAGCGCTCTATCAAGCCAAACATCAAGGGAGAAACCGCTGTGTTTGCATACTTGCTGAACCCAGTTTTAGCTAGGTGTATCTTTCTAGCACACGCAATTGCAAAAAAGACTACGAGATTTTGTTAGAAATTTTACAAAAGCATACCGTAGCTAGAGTCGGCTAATTTTATTAATTGCAAATAAATGGGCTTTGAAAATCAAAGCCCATTTTTCATTAAAGCGCCGCATATTTGTCTTCTAATTTTCATAAAGTGGGAGTATGTTTATACAAACCACTAAAGGAATGACGCTATGACCGCTAAAACGCTGATTTTCAACTTTGATGGCACAGGCAGCGAACCTCGTGATGCTGAACAATTCAGCGCTGCACACTTCAAAGAAGACGCCAGTATTTCTAATATTCTTAAACTTCATTTACTATTTGGCGGCGCACTCAATAGCGAACCCGAAACACCATTTCCAACCCAACTTAGCTTTTATTATCAGGGCATAGGCACCCAAGGTAGCCGCTTTCGACGTTTATTCAATCAAGCCCTTGCACCAAGAGGTGATGATGTTGCCAGCATTTTAAATCGTGCAATGAGCGACTTTAAAAGCTACTACACTGTGGGTGATAAAATACTACTGACTGGTTTTAGCCGAGGAGCTGCTCTTGCAAGACGCTTTGCCAAATGTTTAGAGCCACTTATCAGTGATGATGTTTACTTATGTGTATTTGATACTGTTGCATCAATTGGTTTTTCAAAAGTAACTAAAGCAACCCGCGGTGCTGAGCACGTTATTTTTGAAAACTACACGCTAGCAAGCAATATAAAAGCAGCCCTTCATTGTGTCGCACTTGATGAAAAACGCCGTGCATTTGAACCCACACTTATTAATAGTGCACCACATGTACAAGAGATCTGGTTTGCGGGCGCTCATTCAGATGTGGGGGGCGGCTATTATCGTGATGGTTTAGCCGACATTTGCCTACGCTATGCGATTGAGTGGCTGATTGAACAAACCTTTGCATTAAACTTACTTACCAGCGCAGATATCAATTACAACACTCTGCTCCCAGAAGAACACCGTAACCTCATTGCTCAAGATGATGTAACTGTTACCCCAGATCCGCTGGCTCTTAGTCATCAGCAAAACTATTTTTGGTTTAACCCTTTGTTTAAACTGGTAGATCGCGAATGCTGTGTATTGGTTGATAACGAACAAAGCGCGCTCACGCCAACTATTCATTACACAGTCGCAGAGCGTATTAATCGTTTAACGAGCTATCGCCCTGAATCGTTAAAGAGCCTTCACTACGACATACTTTATAATGACGAAACTCGCTTAAGCTTTAAGGGTTTAAGCCCGCATATTGCGCTTGATAAACAAAATATGACGGTGCTGAGCATAGACGAAAGTAAAGATGTGTTTGTTTATGGCGCTGAAAAATACAACCACACAGGCTTAATGTTAGAGCAAGGTGGTACTTATCGATTCACCCCTTACCCTGAGCAAACCTGGTATGACGATGGTATTAGCTGCGGTCCAGCAGGCTGGCATCGAGATAATATCCAACTTGGTGTGAAAGAAATTCCAATGGCCGTGCTAGAGCCATTTAGACGTTTACCACACGCACAATGGTTTGCACTGATTGGCGCTATCGATAACAACGACGATCACTTATTTGAGATTGCTGAGGGTGCCGATATTCGTATTACTAAATCTGGCGAGTTTTGCCCTTTTGCCAACGACCTAAACCGCTTTTATGGGGCGAATGCGGGGCGCATTAAATTGCGTGTGACTCGTTTAGGATAGTTTAGTGTTTAGAATAGTTTAGTGCTTAACATAGCGAGCGATGATTTCAGTTATCGCTTGCTGGTTGTTTAAGATTGCTGAGTTAATAGCCGCTCTGTCTTCTGCTAACAGGGTTGTTTCACTGAGCATAAAATAAACGCTGTCATTATTGACAATATACGGATGCAGCTCGATACCCTGCTGATTATTTTTTTGAATTAAATATAAACCAGCAAGTTCATCATCAACAAAAAAATCGACCCGCCTAGCAACTAGCATAGCGAGGCGCTGACGCAAAGACGACACGGTAACGAGCTGATCTTTATATTTTGCGTTTTCTTTCAATTGAGTAAAATCAGAGCCAAAGTAACTACCGCTGTTAGTTAAAATAACTTGCTGGTGTTCGAGCAGTCCTTGTAAATCAAGAGATTCTAACCGGCCATGCGGGTACCAAAACAAGCGCATCACTTCATTACGGTAAGGCTCTGAAAAGAAACTAAAAGAGTCACGTTCTGTGCTATAGCTCGCCGCGGGTAGTAAATCGACCTTACCGTGCTTAAGTTCTGCAAAGCCCCGTTTAGATGAAGGCATAACGACATATTTAGCGCAAAATCCTGCCTCTTTCAGCACTAAATTAACCACATCAATATCAATACCGGTAAGCTTACCATTTTGCTTAAAAGCATAAGGTGCCCACTGCTGACTAATCCCCACTTTTAAGGTTTTATCACAGCTAAAAGCCGAGTTACTCAATACAGCAATAACAAGTAAAAACAGCGCTTTTAACCCCATTAACCCACCTTAGTTTAAATACTTACAAATTATATTATTCAAGTATGGTTGATAATACCTGAAAGACCAACGTATGAAATGAGAAACAGAAAGTTAGCAAGCAGAGAAAGGAAAATTCAGTGAGGTATGAAGGAAAGTTAGCAAGCTTCAAGGGGAAAGAGTAAAGTTAAAAGATACGAGATTCGAGGTTGCAGCGATTTTACATCGCGTCCTAGCGCCTGATGTTTTCATTCGTAGGCGTGAAACTTGTTTCGCGCGTCTGGTGATAGGTCATTTGAAAAGGTTTACATGGATTATGTTGGGTATCGCTCCGCTCGACCCAACCTACCCTAAAAATGAGCAGTTCAAATGCTAAGAAGAACGCACGACCTAACCAACCCCACAGCTCGATTGACATTTAACAACTAAAAGCCTGCGATTTTACATTGCGTTATGGCTACTTGTTTCGATTAGCTATAAGCACAATTGTATGATAAAAAGGTACACCCAAAAGAGGACCATTCTCTTTTTCTTTTATGGGTTGTCTTAAATTTCTCAATTAATAAATAGGTTACAGATGTCATTTATTTCAAAGCTAGGCAAAGGCCTTAAAGGTGCTGTGAACGCAGTAAAATCAGACGAATACCAAGTTAACAATGTAAAAGCAAAATGCATTCATTGTGGACATCATCACTTCGAGCTAGGTCACGCACAATTAAATACCGCAGATATGACTTTTTTGAATTTAGATTGGGTAAATGACAGCGCGTCTTTGTTATCGTGCAAAAAGTGCGGCTTCATCATGTGGTTCGCGGTTGAGCCAAAGAAAACGGTTTAATTGTTGGTGAGTTACAAACATGTAGCAGCGATTTCACATCGCGTCCTAGACCCCAGAACCTAGCGCCTGATGTTTTCATTCGTAGGCGTGAAACTTGTTTCGCGCATCTGACCGCTGAAGGCTGATCGCTGACAGCTTCTTTCCCCTCGTTAACTTTACTCTTTCTTACTTCCCCCCACAAAAAAGCAGCCATACGGCTGCTTTGAAGGGAAATCACATTTTAATGATGGGCATTAAATGTGGTTATTACACTTAAAGTGCTTTCCATACATCCGCGACACCTGGCTCGTCTCCTTGAGTCCACCATTTCGCTTCGTATTTATTACCTTGGTAAGTGACTTGGTCGCCACCGTTGTAGATACCCGCGGCTTGCCACACAACATCACCATTACCATCAGTTGGTTGTGAAGTTGATTCCCATGGGCCACCTAAATCAGGGCGGTCGCCTTGAGTCCACCACTTAGCTGTGTACTCTACGCCGTTATAAATCACCGTATCACCACCAACATAGATAGCCGCTGCATCCCATGTGGTTTCACCATCTGGCGGAGTTGTTGTGCCAGAATCTGTCACGGTGACATTAAAGCTCACTGCTGTAGCAGTTTGACCATCGCTTACTGAAACCGACACAACATAACTAGTATCTGCGTCAACGCTGCCCGCTTGTAAACTCACATCCGCACCTGAGCCCACTAACGTTAGGCCTGCTGGCACAGTCCAGCTGTATGAAAGCGCATCGCCATCAGCATCAGATGCCGAAACTGCCACAGCCACACTCGCGTCTTCTGCCACTGTTTTATCAGCAATTGCCGCAACCACTGGTGCTTGGTTTTCACCTGTTGTTGCTGCTACAACATTCACTGTAACGTTACGGCTTACACTTGCCTCGCCATCGCTCACACTCACAGCAACTGTGTATTGCGTATCAGCAGTCACTGATGGCGCAGTAATAACAAGGGTATTTGAATTTTCGCCGCTTACTGTTAACGCGCTGTCAGCTGTCCAGCTAAAGCTTAGTGGATCGTTATCTGCGTCAGTTGCCGATGCACTAACAGATACACTTTCGCCAGAGTTAACAGATACTGTGCTTGATACAGATAGCACTGGCGCTCTATTGCTAGGCTCAGTGACGGTACCACCAAGTGCCTCGTGCATGGCATTAAGAATATCGCCATTATCAGCGTCAATTTCCCATGCAAACAGGCCGCCTAGGTTATATTGATTAACATAAGCACCTTTTGCCAAAACTGAACGACGGTTATCGTATGTAATTAATTTACCGTTGCTACGGTTCCATACATAAGCGGCTTCGGCTTGTTCGTCATAACCTGTTTCAAACCCATTGATGCCATTTTCTGCAGCGCCCAACATGTAGGTTTTGATGCCTTTATAATCAATAACACCGTCTTCCCATACGCCTTGCGCTGTAGTGCCTTTAAGTTTGCCGTTGCCCGGTGCTGTCATTGGGTTATCAGCGATAGTCGCGTTTTCTGGATAAACGCCTTCCCAGCCACGGCCATACATAGCTGCACCTACCACGATTTTCTTCGACGGTACGTTTTGCGCAAGTAGATTTTGCACTGCATTATCAGTTGTGTAAGCAGGGCCTTTATATGGAACGCCTTCTTCATCAACACCTGTGCCATCACACTGACCAACACGGAAATGCGATGAACAATAAAGCGCAGCCTGATGGCCTGTCACATTGCTCCATGCACCATAGTAGTCGTAGCTCATTAAGAAAATGTAATCCATATATTGTTGAGCTTGTGAGTAGTCGACATCTTCAATTTTGTCGTAACCTGCACCAATCGCTGATGTTAACTCATACTCACGGCCTGTCTCGGCTTCAAGCTTATCAAGCATCGCGCGCAGCTCTTGCATTAGCGCTACGTATGCTGGGCCGTCAGCAACGGGGTCACCTAAGTTTGGATTAGCACCCTGACCACCCGGGTATTCCCAGTCAATATCAACACCGTCGTAGAACTTCCACGTTCTTAAAAACTCTTCCATTGATGCCACAAACGTGTCGCGGTTTGCTTTATCGGTAAAGTAAGCAAATGGGTCTGATAAAGTCCAACCACCTACTGATGGTAAAATTTTCAGATCAGGATAGCGCTGCTTTAAGGCCATTAACTGCGAATACGTACCACGAATTGGGTCATTACTATCAACACCTGGTAGCGCTTTTTGAATCGCTGCCCATGGGTCGTGGATCACAACTTCAAAATCTTGCGAGCCTGCACACGCCGTATTTAGCGCGTTTTTAGGACCGCCCGTTAACGAGTCATTCGGTCCACAAATTGGAATAAATCCATACAAGATATGACTGAGGTTTTGCGCTGGAATATTAGTTACATCGAAATCGCGTCCATAAATACCCCACTCAACAAAGTAAGCACCGGTTACAAGACCGTCTTTGGTGCCAATATCTTGGTTATTTGGATCATAATCCATCGGCAATGGCGCTAAGTGGCCGCCATCTGTATCGGCAATAACAATTGGCTTACCTTCGCTACGAGCGCAGGTGGTACCACCTTCACATAGCTCTAAATACATTGTGTGACGACCCGCTTTATCATATGGGAAGCTAATAACACCACTTTTAGTGCCTGCTGCCAGCGAACCTTCATTAACCAGCATATCGTCAAAATACACTTTATAGCTGTCGCCGCCATCCCCACTCCATGCGTTCCATTCAATGCTGATGGTGACTTCATCTACACGGTTCACCAAGCTCTTATATGAACCTGTACCTTCAAGATCAACCTCAACAAATGAGTATTCTTGTGGCTCCCAAATAATGGTTGGTGTTGAAGGTGCTGCATTCGCTGCACTTGCAAAGAGTGCAACACCAATAGCTGCGGTTAATTGTTTTATATTCATGATTCTCTCTTATCTGTTTTTATATAGCGTTACGCTGTTATTGATAAAGTTTGAACTACAAAACTTTAGATTTCTGTCCATACTTGGCTGGCACCCGGTACATCTCCTTGGGTCCACCACTGCGCTCGATAGCGCTGTCCTTGATAGGTTACTTCGTCGCCGCCTTGATAGGCTTTGCCGCTGTTCCATTCGATTGATGCACTGCCAGATTCAAGCTGCCATGCATCACTACTGTCTGGTTGTGCGCCTTGGTTCCACCATTTCGCACTGTAAACGCCGCCGTTAAAACTCACTTTATCGCCCGTGTTGTATTGGCTTGTACTATTCCAAGCAGGCACGCTCGGATCAACAGGGTCTGGGTCGACCACAGTGCTATTAAGCACAGTCACAGTAAAACTTACTTGGCTTGTGAGCTCGCCATCTGACACCAATACACTTACGGTGTAACTTGTATCAGCATCTACAGCGGGGGCGTTTAACGTGATGTTGGCATCGCTGCCAGTAAAGCTCAGTGGTGCCGGTACACCCCAGCTATAAGTTAAGGTGCTTTGCTGATCATCAAAGGCGTGCAGATGTATCGCGGTGCTGCTCTCTTCTTCGACTTGAAGGTCGTCTGGTTGATGAATAATTGGCGCGGTATTGTCAGGAGCCGCTTGTACGCTTAGTGCAAAGCTGTAATTTGCATTCGTTGTGAAGACCTGATTAATCAATAAATCAGACGCATCAAAGGCAATATCTCCAGCGCTACTTTGCACGCCAATATTCACTAAGTGCGCGTAATTAAGGTTTAACAGCGCTGCAAATTCAGCCTGCCAATTAGCTTGATTATCAGCTGTGATCTGCATTTGTTGAGTAAGTAACTCTTGGCCATTTTCATCAAATAACCGAGCTGACACACTACCGCCAACCTCAGCGTCTTGTCCTTGACGAACAAAGTAGCTAATTGCTGCCCAATCGGTTGGCTCTGTCGGGGTCGCATCGCTGACAATATTAATATCGCTACAGTTGTAGAAGCCTTCGCCGCCGGCATCATCTCGTTGCCAACGCGTGTATAAAATGGCATCGCCACTGCGCCCTTGTGGAATCGATACGCTCATTTCATAGTAACGGTCGTTGTTAGCGTCAATGCTAAAATCAAGATTGCCATACTCCTCAACAAGCTCTAGGTCATCCCAAGTAAGCACTTGAGTCGCACTATCAAAGCCCGGTTTTGTTAAATAAAACTGCCAAAAACTCGGGTTATGCGGCGTACTCGCTAAAAAACGCACTAAAATATCGCCATTCGCATTAGGAATAACCTCACTGCGTTGCCAATGTGCTGAAGGTAAATCCATACCGCGTTTTTCTGGGTCGCCTGCTGCACATAATCGGCCATCAGGTACGCTTTGCTTTACTGCCTCTAGGTTTGTGTAATCAATGGTATTAGCCGAAAATTCAATGTCTTGCACAAACTGTACATGCCCTGCTTCAACAAACGCTGCACGACAAGCAAGGTTGGGGATCCCCGTGCCATCTGCAGGCCACCAGTAACCGCCATCGGCATTACAAAATGCTTGGCGTGCCTTTGGGCTTTCTAAGAATCCGTGGGCATTCACATGGCTTGATGCACAGGCAAGCAGCATGCTGGTTGCCACTGCCGATAAAGACAATGCCTTTGATTTCATTACTTTCATTGTTGTTCTCGCTGTAGTAATGCGGAGCAAAGTCCTTGCTCCGCTTAGTTGGTTAAAGCGTGCAACTCACCGTCCAGTCAGCAGATGTGCCTGGCTCTGTGCTCGTCCACCACTTTGCTTCGTAAATCACGTTGTTGTGATTCATTAGGTCGCCGCCAACAGCATGGCTTGGGTTACCAGCCCAGTCAGTTTGCGGCCAATTTGGATACACAGGGATGCTTGCTACATCAACACCATTACAGCTTCCCTCGCCACCCGTATCACCACCGGTGTCACCACCGGTGTCACCGCCAGTATCACCACTGCCAGCTGTGCCATCTGTTAGCATTGGGTATTCAAATTTAAAGGCGTAGGTTTTACCATTTTTCTCAATCGTGAAGTTAGATGGCCCCGTAATTGGCATGTAGTACATAACTTGCGCCTCAACGGTTTCACCTGTATTAAATGACTTTTCGATACCGCCCCACTCATTCACTAAGGTGATTGAAAAACGATGGAACTCATTTTCAAAGCCACCGATATTATCGCCAGCCGCATTAGAGCCATTCGTTTCAACTGCCATGCCGAGCTTTTCTTGTGCATTCCAATTCGATTTGAAAATTGCCGAGGTAGAAACGGGCACATCAAAGCTGATTTTCGCGCCGCTTAAGTCGATATCTGAGTTATTGGTGAATGCGAATGTAGGTGAAATTGGATAGTTATCATCACCAATTGGGAAATCTTTCACAGTAAAGCTTACGTCAACAGCTTCGCTTGGCAGGGTGAAATCAACATTGCCTTGATGAGTGTTGTAAGCCACACCACTTTGGTTAAATTTATCGTAAGCAAGTGTGGTTAAGCTTGAGCCCATGAAGTACTCACCTTTCGCTGAGTCATAATCATAGTCACCGGCAAGCTCCCAGAACATGATGCCACCAAGACCGTTGTTGATAACATAATCAACTTTGGTTGCCATTGATTGCTCATCTTCAATTGATAAGAATACCTTTTTATCTGCATTCCAAAGCCATGGAGCAACCGCCACATCATCGTAGAAACGTGTATAAGTACCCGTTAATACATCGTCTGCATCGGTTTCTGGCGTTAGGCCGTAGATTTCAAGGTAAGAAGGGTTAATACCATTTTCGAGATTTTTCGCATGCCATAATGGGTTCGAACCTGCTGGCATTTCTTCACCAACATCATTCTTATCGTGCCATAGGTTATCTATGCCAAGAGCGCCATTACCACATTGGTTTTTCTCACCAACACCAGTCCCTTTAGCACATTTTGATTGATCTGGCAGCGCTGCTTGGCCCCATAAACCATTAGTACCACCCGACACATCTTTAAAGCCACGGGTGTAATATGGAATACCAATATTGATTCGACCTGCAGAGACCGCACCGCGGAAGTAACGCACAGCCCAATCCGTATTTAAGTAGCCAATTCCTTCAAACTCAGCGGTGGTATAAACGCCCCATTGCGCTAATTCAGAATCAAGACCGGTATCAAACAAGGCTGCGTTATGGCCTACATGTGAATTCCATGCACCATGTAAGTCATAAGACATAATGTTAACGTAATCGAGATACTTCACGCTTTGGAATGTTTCCATGCCACGTAATAAGTAACCTGAAGATGGCGAAGCAATCGTTAACAAATAATGCTTACCTGCCTTTTCACCTGCAATATCAAGTTCTTCACGTAGTTTTTGCATCAATACACGATACGAGGCGTTAAGGCCTGCGCGACGAGCATTAGAAATAGGAAAATCATCAGGGTGGCCTGAGTCATTCATTGACGATGGGTATTCGTAATCAATATCGACACCATCAAAACCGTAGGTTTCAATAAACTCAACGGCACTTTTCGCAAAGGCATCAATCCCCGCTTGGTTCACTGAGCCATCGGCATTGGTTGTCATCGTGTAGAAACCACCGCTATTTACACGAGTACCGTCTTCACCAAAATAACCACCGGTTTCAGCCCAGCCACCTACAGAGATTAAGGTTTTTACATCTGGGTGTTGTTTTTTAAATTTATTGAGTAAGTTAAAGTGACCTGTATAGCTAAAACTTGGATCCATTTCAGCGCCTGTAACGCCCGGCCAAGTCATGTTTGTCGCTGGGTTGCCAGCTGCATTTGGATCACCAATCGAAACCTTGTTATTACCATCAACATGCGCAAAGGCATAGTTGATATGGGTGATCTTGTCCCAAGGAATATCATTCACTAAGTAGCTTGGCTGACCATTGGCACCATTTCGCCAACTCGTAAAATAACCAATAACTCGGCGTGGATGATCAGCGCCCATTTTCTCGCGGCCATTTTCATCATACACGCTACAGTATGGGGTATTTACACCCGGCGTTTGGTATAAGCCTTGTGGTTTACAATCGCTACTTGGTTCTGTTGCTTCAACAACATTAACAAATTTGCTTTGTGTATCCGTCGCGCCTTCGTTATCGGTCACCGTTAAGGTAAATGAAAATTGCCCAAGTGCTGGAGCCTGCCACGTATAACTTGAAGAAGCAGCACTTGCTTGATGAACTTCAGTGCTGTTTTCAGTTAGCGATAACGCAGTTACTTGGCCATCGCTATCAGTGCCAGAAAGCGCAAACACCACACTGTCACCCACCGTAACTTGTGATGGCAATGAGCTAAATTCAATGCTCGCCACCGGCGCTTGGTTAACCGGCTCAACGTCATCAGACACACTTACTGTATGTGTAACGGCTGTAGAGGTTAGCCCTAAATCATCCGTTGCGACCGCACTTATCACATGGCTGCCTTGCGTTGCTTGCCAGTTAGTTGAATAAGGTGCGCTTGTCACAATACTCAGCGATGTACCATCAACAAAAAACTCGACACTTGCCACGCTGCCATCAGGATCAGTGGCAACCGCACCCATGACAACGCTGTCACCAGTAGTAAATAAAGAACCCTCTGCGGGAGTTAAGCTGCTAATTTGAGGCGCTTGATTTTCATTGACAACGCTGTCACAAGCGCCCAGTAAACGCCACTCTTGATCGACACCAGAAGTCTCCATAGGGTTGGTTTGCGTCCACCACTTCGCTTCATAAGCGCTACCTTGTGCTTGAACCTGATCACCACCAACATGAGTTTGCCCTTGTTGCCACACGTCTAAGTTGCTGCAATCAATCGCAGCCTGTGCTGTAAAGCCGTATAAACCTAGTGACAGCGCACTTAGTTTAAAGGCATTTTTTATTAATTTATGCGAGCTCATTCGCTCCCTCCGCCCAAAGTTTTAATAACATTTATTTTACAAATCCAACTTTAAAGTAACACAAAGCGCTATTACGTCAAGCTTGCATTTACCTGTAAAGGGTAAAATAAACACACTTTTTGATGTTTTTTTCATTCAAAAACACTAAAAAAGAATTAATTATTTTTATCAAAAAGCAAAAACGAGAGTTATTCTACCTAGTAGAAATGAACATAAAATTAACAATATTTTAACCACGGAAAGCGCGGCGCTTCCGGCCTGTATAAAAAACAAGCAACAATTATATGAGGGTAGGCGATAATAATTATCGTATCGATTATGGGTATATAACGAATAAATTAGTTTTCAGGTAAAAACTTCTATAAAAATTGAGTGGAAGTTATTCTTAACACGAATTTTAGTCATAAAAAAAGCAAACACTCAGTGTTTGCTTTTCACAAAAATCCTATTTGATCACAACTTAATTAAGCAGCGATTAAATAGGACTCTCGTCCTGCATGTTTAGCCTTACGTTGATATGCACCTTTACCTTTTTTAGGTTTCTCTACTTTTGCGGTGAACAGCTTAGATGTAACCATTGCAGCGTACACATTATCGTTAATGACACCGCGACCAGTATCAACTTGGCCTTGTGTGCGTTGTTTCTTTTTGCTCATTTTTTGCTCCTATTAAACGTGTTGCGAGTATATACCTACATAAGCGCTACGCAAGCGATTTTTAAGAAAAAAACGATGATTTTTTACCCCTTATTTTGTCTTACTCGCTTTGACTAAACACCATGCCTTGTTGTCATTTTACTGACTAAATCCGTATTTTGATTGCATTCACTACCTAACTGCTGGCAAAACTAGCGAAAACAACCATAGTTAATTAAAAACAAACAGGATTACGATGACTGACTTTCTCTTAATCGCCTATATTTTCCTTATTGCAGGCATTATTGCCGTGCCTATTGCCAGCAAGTTTGGGCTTGGCTCAGTGCTTGGCTACTTACTCGCAGGTATTGTTATTGGGCCAACATTGACATTTTTAAATGTGGATGTGATTGCCATCCAGCATTTTGCTGAGTTTGGTGTGGTAATGATGCTGTTTATTGTTGGTTTAGAGCTTGAACCCAAAGCGCTTTGGTCAATGCGAAAACAGCTTATTGGCCTAGGTGGCGGCCAGGTGGTTTTATCAGCAGCCGCTTTTACTGGAATTGGTTTAGCATTTGGTCATGCTTGGCAAACAGCACTTACAATAGGCTTAATATTATCGCTTTCATCGACCGCGATTGTGCTGCAAACGCTTTCAGAGCGCGGGCTATTAAAATCAGATGGCGGCCAAGCCTCATTTAGCGTACTACTCACTCAAGACATAGCCGTTATTCCTATGCTTGCGTTTATTCCCTTACTTGCTTTACCTGAATTAGCACCCGCCATTGCAGATACAGCCCATGCAAGCGAAGAAGGTCATGGTGGTTTGAGTTTGGTAGCAAACCTTGAGAGCTGGCAAGCAGCGCTGGTTACTTTAGGTATGATTGCGCTCGTCGTTTTTGGCGGTAACTACTTAACCGCCCCCATTTTTAGATTTGTCGCACAAGCACGGCTTCGTGAGCTCTTCACCGCAACTGCTTTATTCTTCGTGATTGGTATCGCTTTGATGATGTCATTAGTTGGCTTATCACCCGCGCTTGGTACCTTTTTAGCGGGTGTTGTGCTTGCAAATTCACCTTATAAACATGAGCTTGAAAGTAATATCGATCCCTTCAAAGGACTATTACTAGGATTATTCTTTATCACCGTTGGCGCGAGTATCAATTTTCAATTACTAGCAGATAACCTTGCTACCATCGTGCTATTAACCGGCGCATTGATCGTAACTAAAACAGTTGTGCTGTTAATTTTAGGCCGCATTTTTGGCCTTAGAGGCGCCTCACTCTGGCTACTAGCACTGGGGCTTGCACAAGCTGGTGAGTTTGGTTTTGTACTACTTGCTTACAGTGTGTCTAATAATGTTTTAGCCGCAGCCGTTGCCGACCAGCTATTACTGGTTGTGACCTTATCAATGCTGCTTTCGCCGGGGTTATTTATTCTCTATCAACGTGTGATAGCACCGCGCTTTATTTGTGAGCAAGCAGGAAAAGAAACAGAAGAGTTCCCTGATGATAGCCATGTGCTCATCGCAGGCTCAGGCAGAATGGGTGGACTTGTTGACCGTATTTTACAAGCTGGCGGCTATAAAACCACCGTGATTGATTACAACTACAAACAACTTGAGGCCCTTGAGCGTGTTGGTATTCGTAACTTTTTTGGTGATGCCACTCGACCAGACTTACTCAGTGCTGCAGGCATTGAAGATGCAAAACTGCTGGTTGTTGCGCTTGATGATGCCGAACAAATCACTAAATTAGTTCGTTATGCGATGCAAAATTATCCGCATTTACATGTGGTTGCCCGCGCTGTAGACCGCCATCATGTATACGATTTATGGGCTTACGGATGTCGAGATATTATTCGCGAAACTTACGACAGCACCATGCGCATGGGCCGTTCAGCCTTTGAGGCACTTGGTATCGAGCGAGAAAAAGCCCAAGAGATGGTCGATATTTTCAGTGAGTTTGATAAAGAAATGCTACGAGAAGCTGCCGATGTCTACGAAATCGGCGTGCCATTCGAAGAAAACCATGCCTATATCGAACGTATCACCAAATTATTCGATGAAAAAGAACCCGAAATAAAGCAACAAATGCGCGAGATATGCGAGCGAGTGGTTAATGGTTCGAAATAGTAAAAATATTACAATTATGGAGGAGGTGTTTTCACTTCCTCTTTTTCTTCTCATTAACTTCTCTTTGTGAAAATAATTTGAACCACAGACAACACAGAGGCGCTTCGCGATACACAGAGAAAACAAAAACTCTCAAAGAGGCTTCGCATTAAATAAGATAAAACGCGATATGAAATCGCTGCTACAAATTTGATGTCGTTTGTAGGATTGGCTTCAGCCATGAACTCTCAAACACCACACAAATGTAAAACAATTAGACGTAGGCGTGAAACTTGTTTCGCGCGCCATACAAGCTAACGCCTACGTAGCAGCAGCTGTATGCCGCGACATTAGTGAGAAATACGAATTATAAGGTGCGAGATTTAAATCGCAGCTACAAACTCATTTCTTGTAACTTACTTGAAATATAAAGGTATTAAATAATGTAATAAGGAGTATTACAGTATGGAAACGCTTAATAAAAAGGAGAAGCTGTTAACCATTTTGTTCGGATTGGCAGCAATTTTTAATTTAAATCTCGGTATATATTTTCTTAAATCACAAACTCTAGACTGGATTGAGTTCATTAGTTGCTTAGCAATTTCACTTTTGCTTTTAACATGTAGTTTGAATCCAAAGCTATTCTTTAAACCGCTAAAAAACATATTTTCATCACACTTCACTGTAGAGCCAATAATTAATTCAACTGTCTACTACACAATTATAGTTGCAGGTTGGATTTTGTTATTTGGAAGCATTCTACTAGACAGATTTTGGAGTATTTAAATGAAGGTGGATACCCTATTACGAGAATAAACGCGATATAAAATCGCTACAAACTCGCATCTAGTGTCTTTTGTCTCGTATCTCGCACCTCGAAACTCTCTAACTTTCCCCTTGCAACTTTCCCCTTGCAACTTTCCCCTCACAAACTAACTCAAAGCTTTACAGCCAATCGATTTGGATAGAAAAAGTCTTTGCTATCAATGCATTTAATTTTGCTTATGTCTGTGTGCAATGGGTTGATTAAATAATTGTATTCATCGGGGCATAAGCTTGAAGGAACTTGAAGTACGGCTGCAGCCATCGATGCTAGCCAATCAGAACCAAACGCTTGAGTCTCTGTAATATAGGGATGGTCATCCCATGCTTTTGGGAGTTCGCTAGCTACTAGCCTAATAATCTTAAGATCATCAGGGATTTGAATCGTTGTAATACTTAGGTTTGTACTTAAAATATCCGTTGTGTCATTCACTAATCGCTCAAGCATTGCTAAAGAGCGTGAGCTCGCCGTATACACAATAGGTTTACCAACAAAATGCCACCGCCCCTGTGCATACAAACCACCCAGCCCAGATAACGCATTAGCTAGATCATTATGTATTTTGGGTGCTATTCGATAGCAAATCATTAAGCGGTGAACCCGTACTCAAGCCCTAGTATCACGCGTTTTATAAGCTCACGACCGCGGATCGTGTGGATCACCGACTTTGGCTCTTGATTAGCAAATTGAATATTAGGGGTGCTCAGCCATTCGTTCCAGCGTTTAACATCACCAAAATAAGCAATCCCTTGTGACGAAATACGTGCCACCTCTAACGCATTTTCACTCAACTTGGCATTCAACCGCTTTCGGTCTTTACTATATCTTTCGAGTGTACGCATGGTGGTACCAATTGAAGCTGCTAAGCTATTAGCATCCCAATTAAGCTCTTTAGCGAGTGATTTAATCGCACTGACTGTCACGCCTTGTGTCGCAACACTTATTTCATCCAGTGTATTTGAATTGATAGTCACTCGACCATCCGTCACCACACCTAAATAATCAGTTTCAACAGCATTCATTTTTCACCTCGCCAAACAAGACAGTTGTCATTGATTATAGCGACAAATGTCGGATACTACAATTAAGCAAAAAAATAGCGCCGTTAGGCGCTATTTAAGTTTCATATCAACTTAGGAATTAAAAACTAAAACTTAATTTTGCATAATAGGTCATGCCATCAAAACCGTAAGGTAGTGCACGAACAGGGTATTTGAATGCTTTATTCGTGATAAAATCAAGCGCTTCATCTTCGCCTAGCTCGTCTGGGGTTACATCAAAGATATTATCAATACCCGCCGATAGCATGAGTTCGTCAGTTAACTGATAACCAAGGTTAACATCAACTAACACTGCTGACTCAACAGTGCTTGTGTCTTTAAACTCACCTGTAGGTGATAATTGATCAGGCAAACCAATGTGGTCATTACCAAAGTATTTAACGTCTGTTTCACCATAATAATTAAAGCGTAGCATGCTGTTGAAATCGCCGCGATCGTATTCAAATGTTAACGTTGCACGCTCACCTGGTTGACCGTCTGTTAAGAAACTACGTTGTAAATCATCAAGGGCAATTGACTCAGGAATCCCTTCCGGTGCATTCACATCATCAATTTCAGTCTCGTTAATGTTACCTGCAAAGGTTGCTGAGAAATTACCATCGTACAAATCAGTACGGTACGAAGCAATAATATCAACCCCTTTGGTGGTTGAATCAACTGAGTTTGAGAAGTAGTTAGCTTGCTGTGCTCCTGTTGCATTAAGCGCAGCCACAGCCTCGGCACTAAATGCCACATCGTCCGCCGACATTAAGCTGCCAAGGGTAATTCTGTCTTTAATAGCAACATGGTAAAAATCAACGGTTAGCGATAAATCGCTGGTTACGTTGTAAACAAAACCTGCACTTAAGTTTTCTGAGCTTTCAAGGCTAAGGCTATCTACGCCAAGTGCTGACGGAAAATCAGAGCCGGCTGTTGCTGTGAATGATTGCAATAACACGCCACCAGCACCTAAGTTGGTGGTGTAAGCTGTATAGGCACTTTGTTGCAGTGATGGTGCTCTAAAGCCAGAAGAAATCGCACCACGCACGGCAAAGTCATCGGTAATTTCATAGCGAGTTGCTAGCTTACCAATGATGTCATCACCGGCATCAGAAAAGTCTTCATAACGAAGCGCTGTGCTTACTTGCCATGCGTCCGTGATCAGCGTTTCGGCATTTACATAAAATGCATAGCTGTGGCGACTCTCTTTGTTTGACGCTTCAGGGCGTAAACCGTTATAAGCTTGGAAACCACACTCAGCAAATACGCTGCTGTCGTTTACCGCAGGGAATGAGGTATCTGAATTAGCTAAACCACACGCATAAGAGGCTTCTTCGCCCGGCACGATTTCATAATTTTCTTTACGGTATTCAGCACCCACAGATACGTATAATGGCTCGCTGCGACCAATATCTACAATACCATTAAGGTCTGCATTAACGGTTGTTTGATCAAATCTAAAGCCACCTGAGTATCCGCCTGAAGGGCCTGCATTAGCAGCAATATCAGCATCGCTTGCATCTGGGTTGTTCGCTACATATTCAGCAGCATACGACGCATTTAGAGTATTTTTTGAAGTGAAATCATAGCTATTTTCACCATATACGGCAGAGATGTCATAGCTCCAATCTGGATTTAACTCTCCGCGCAAACCAAGAGAAAACGAAATATCTTCGGCTTCGTTATCGATACGAGGTAAAAAGCCATCGCCATATACTTGCACAACGTTCTTCGCTGCTTGGTCAAAGTTACGGTAAAAACCATTACCTAGCGCAGTACGGTTTGAGTATCCGCCAAATGAGTAAAGCTCGGTCTCACCAAATGGTAATGCCATGTTATAAAACACAGAGGTAAATTCGCTATCAGCATTACCCTGTCCCCAACGAACTTCGTCAGACAGCGTACCGGCTGGTACATCAACTGAGCCTCCAGTATCACGCTCAGCTCGGTTGGTGCCATCAGCATCACGGTATTCTAAAGAAAAGTTAATGAAGCCGCCTTCATCACCTAAATCAAAGCCACGGTTTAAACCCATTGAAATAGTGTCACCATCGCCTTCCCCCGTGCTACCCGCTTGCACATAGCCCGTTGTAACACCCGTTGAATCGTTTAACGATAAGTTGATAACACCGGCAATCGCATCTGAGCCATATTGCGCCGCAGCACCATCACGAAGTACTTCAACGCCTTTTAACGCAGTAAGCGGAATCGCATTCATATCAGTGCCCGCAGCACCGGCACCTACAGTACCATTTAAACCAAAAATAGATTGGTTATGACGGCGTTTACCATTGATAAGCACTAACGTTTGGTCTGGCTGTAAACCACGAAGAGTTGCAGGTCTAAATAAGTCAGAGCCATCTGACACTTGCGTTCGAGAAAAGTTAAATGAAGGAGCCGTCGCTTGCAGACTTTGCCCCAGTTCAGTGAAACCACCTTTGTTTAAGTCGTCAGCATCAATCAAATCAACCGGCGATGTTGATTCGGTAGCCGTACGATTGGCAACTCGCGAGCCTAATACAGAGATTTGTTCGATGTTTTTATCTGCTTTTACAGCAGATGCTTGCTCTGCTGCCTGCACTGAAGTCGCAGAAACAGCCACACTAACCGCAACGGCCAGCATACTTAAAGAATGTGTTGTCATGTGTATCCTGTTGATATTCTGGCTTTCCTTAAAACAAAAAGACGCCCCTTTTGGAGAAATTAAGAAAAGCACTAAGCACGTGTTGTTGATTTTAGAAATCACGATTTTGAAAGCTAACTCAAGCCTGCGAATTAACTCTTGCAAAACATCCTATCAACAAATCCACAAAATGAAAGAAAAATCAGGTACGACTTAGGTATAAATATTTCCATTTGTACTATTAATGGAATTCTAATGGCGGGAATTATTCACTTTTCAGTAGAAATAAGCAAAATAATGCAACTATCAGCTTATCTCTACTGAGGAGGGAAATGTTTACTGATCTTGCTCAAGCATCGCCAGTTTTTCATCTTCAAGCATTAACGCCATAGTGGCAATCTCAGATAAGCTCTCGTCTAGCGCAATAAAGAAGGTGACAAACCCTTCGCCTAGTTTTTCTGGTTCAGGATGATTTGCCAGCGCCTGATCCCACATTGCAAAAGTAGTAAGTAAATCGAGTGTTGCTTCAAAATTATCAATAAACAACTGGCCATCTTCGCTTTCGTTTTCTTGCTGCGAATCAGCCTTGAGTAAAAATTGTAAATCGCTGTGCCAAATATCTTGGTTCACAATGTACGCTGCAATATACCCGCTACAAAAGTCTTGTAGTGCTTGGCTTGGTTCATCGCTGTTAACTTCATTTGGGTATAATTCGGCTAAGGTTTTCTTTTGTTCAACTTGTGCTTCGGTTACGTTGTCGAGCAGTTCAATCATTGCATCGCGCGGCTCTGAATCTGTCATTAAGGTGTTGAATACCGCTTCATCATTATCGGCAATATAATTTGCTAACTCTGACTCACCAAAAAACTCTGAGCAGGCTAACAAACCAGACATATAGCCAATCACTTGATCAAAGCTGACTTGATTAGTTTCGCTTTGACTAGCGAGGTAATTTTTAAATACATCCGAACTTTGTTGGTTAAGCATATTGAGCCTTTACATGTTGTTTGGTAAGGGTGTATTCCTACCCTAGCGAATTCACAAATTTTTGCAACAACTGAAATACTGTCAGCTAGTTACAGTCTTCCTGACCTGACTTTGTACCGGAAACACACAACTGATACGTGTACCCATTCCTTCTGTACTTTGAATATCAATACACCCTTGATGTTCATGCACTATGGCATAGACCATGGTCATGCCCATGCCAGTGCCTTCACCAACGGGTTTAGTGGTGTAAAAGGGATCGTATATTTTCGCAATGGTTTCTTCTGACATACCGGCGCCATTGTCTTCAACATCAATATAAATATGCTGTTCAAGCTCATACACAGCAAGGGATATTTCAGCTTTTGCGCTTAAATTATCACAAGCTTGTTTGGCATTAATTAAGATATTAACGATTACTTGGCTTATGGCGGGTAAGTTACACCAACTTTGTGATATCGGGCTGTATTGGGTATGTAAATGGCAATTACGAAGTTGATTGGCGAGTAGTTTAACGGCGCTTTTTACTGCCTCGGTCATATCGGCAAATTGCTTGTCGTGACTTTTAGGCCGCGAAAAATCCAGTAAATTAGCCACAATTTTACTGATCCTTTGTAAGCCTTGTGAGGTGTCGCTTATTAGTTCAGGTAAATCATCAGCCACAAAGCGAAACGAGTGCACTTTATTAAGCTCTGTTAACTGCCTACAAAACGCAGCTTTATCGGTATCACTACAGGCAAATTCATCACATACAGCAAGTAACTCGCTAAAGTAATTACAGTAGGTTTTTAAACAATCTACATTACTGATACTATAAGCAAGCGGGTTATTTATTTCATGGGCAACCCCAGCGCAAAGTGTGCCTAACGTGGCCATTTTTTCAGCTTGGATGAACATAGCTTGATGATGCTCTAAGTCAGCAATTTTTTGTTCAAGCTCGCTGTTTAACGCCACTAGGATACGGCTTTTATCTGCGAGCAATTGTTCAGCTTCTTCTCTGGCCGCTTTTTCTAACAAATAGGCTTGCTTAAAGTCATCCATATTCGTCTCAAACTCTGTTTGTCTCTTTTAAAACCTAGCACAAGGCTTGATTTAAAGCTATGTTATTGATTAACGATGACTCATAGTAAAACTGTATGGCAGAACAAGTTAGCAAACAACATATTCAGGTTTTATGCATTGATGACGACGAAATCGTCTTGAGGACTCTTTTGCGCCTGTTATCAGCGAATAACATCACTGCAAAAGCCTGCTCAGATCCACTTGAAGGGCTAAAGGTTTTGGCTACTTATAGCTTTGATGTGATCATTTGCGACATGCGTATGCCAAACATGGACGGCGCCGACTTCTTTGCGCAAGCACTTAATATTGACCCAGAACCACACCGGATTTTGCTAACCGGTTACTCAGATATCGACAACACCATTGCCGCCGTTAATAAAGGTAAAATCCATGCCTATATCCAAAAGCCATGGCAAAACGAATTACTGCTACGCAATATTAGTGATGGCATGGAAAAAACCTCATTAAAGCGCCAAAACAAGCAGTTAGAGCAAAAAATAAAAGCGCAAAACAGCCAGTTAAAAGAGCTAAACAACAACCTTGAGCAAATGGTAGAAAAGCGTACGTTACAAATTCGAAAAGTGCTCAAACAACTCGAAGAAGTCAACGAGCGTAAAAATCACGAGCACCGTACCACCTTCGAAATCTTATATAACTTTATAAACGCTAACCCCTACCTAGATGGTAACCAAGCGCAAAATATCGCCACAACTTGTAAGCAACTAGCTCAAAGCCTTGGCTTAGAAAAACAGCGAATTGAAAGAGCTGAAATGGCAGGTTACCTTGCACAAATTGGCTTGCTCGCCATGGAGCCTGAGCTTTATAAAAAGCCAACAAGAGAACTAACCGAAAACCAAAAAAAAATCTTTTACACCCATCCAAGTACCGCGCAGTTAATGCTCATGCCTGCTACCCATTTACATGATGTCTCTGAGGCGATTTATTACCAATTCGAACATTACAATGGGACAGGCCAACCTAAAGGCCTAAAAGGAAAAGAAATTCCATTAAAAGCTATGATATTAGCGGTAGCGAGAGATTTTTGGCTAGCACTTGAACAATTCAAGAGCGCAGACGAAAGTGACTTTGAAAGAGCACGTGATCAACTACAGCTATATAGTGGAACTTATTATCACCCTAAAATCCTAGAAGCCCTTAACAACATAGAGATTAAGTGTGCGAGCGATCAAAAAGTCGGCACCATGAAAATTATCTCGGCTCAAGATCTTAAAAACGGCATGGTACTTGGACATGCACTAAGAAGCTACGACGGTATCTTGTTATTACCTAAAGGACATGTATTTGGCGCAAAATCAATTGCAAAACTGCAGCAACTTGAAGCAAGAAAACCGAATCCTTTCAGGATCATGATCAAAAATTAGCGAATAAAGTGATCACATAATCAGCTTACTTCGTTACAATGTGATTTATATTACGATTACTTCATATAGGAGCACTCAGTGTCGCGATTTTCCGCCATTACCGATAAGCCGCATGACGGCCGATTCAACAAAAAAACGGGCATTTTACTGACTAACTTAGGGAGCCCAGACGCCCCTACTACCGCGGCACTTAGAACTTATTTACACGAGTTTTTATCAGACCCTCGAATTGTCGAGATCCCACGTTTTATTTGGATGATCATACTTTATTGCTTTGTACTTACTTTACGCCCAAAACGCTCAGCAGCACTTTATAAAAGCATCTGGACTGAAAACGGCTCACCGCTCACGCATATTACCCGAGAGCAAAGCAAAAAATTGGCAGCCCTTTTAAAAGACAAAGGACACCACGACACTGAAGTGGTCATGGCCATGCGCTACGGAAACCCTTCAATTGAAGCGGGCCTTGAAGAGCTGCGCGAAAAAGGCATCACTCGAGTGATTGTTCTACCAATGTACCCGCAATATTCAAGCACTACTATTGGCTCAACGTTTGATGCTGTATCGAATGTTCTTCGTAAGTGGCGCTGGGTGCCAGAGCTACACTTTATTAATGGCTATCACGATAACCCGACTTACATTGATGCCCTAGCTGCTAGCATTAGCGAAGATCTAACTACCCACGGCACACCGCAAAAATTGGTGTTTTCGTACCACGGTACACCTAAGCAGTTTTTAGAAAACGGCGACCCATACTATTGTTTTTGTATGCAAACTACCCGTTTAGTGGCAGAGAAACATGGCTTTGAGAAAGACTTTGCTGTAACAACATTCCAAAGCCGTTTTGGTAAAGCTGAATGGCTAAAGCCTTACACAGACGCAACACTCGAAAGCTACCCAGCTGAAGGCATTAAAGATATTGCAATCATCAGCCCTGCATTTAGTGCCGATTGTCTAGAGACATTAGAAGAAATAGAAGGTGAAAATCGCGAAATTTTTGAACATGCAGGCGGTGATAAATACCGTTATATACCTGCATTGAATACCCGTGATGACCATATCAATGCGATGTTTGAAGTGATAAAACCACTACTTAAATAACGAAAGGCCCTAGTTATTATATACAGTAACTAGGGCCTTTTTTAATATTGAAGCGTGTCACTAATCTTTACGTGTCATAACCAAAGTCACCGTGCCAGCAACAATCCCCCAAAACGCAGAACCAACCGAGAACAAAGTTAGGTTTGAAGCTGTGACCAAAAAGGTCACGATAGCGGCTTCGGTATAATACGCCTCAGTTAATGCTTGCTGTAAACTACTAGCAATAGTGGCAAATAGCGCAATACCCGCCAATGCCAAAATTAATGCCTGTGGCAAACTTGCTACCAAACCGACCAAGGTTGCCGCAAGGAGCGCCATAATAATGTAAAAAACACCACCAGCAATGCTTGCCAAATAACGTTTGCTTGGGTCTTTATCGGCCTCAGGGCTCATACAAATGGCAGCCGTTATAGCCGCCAGGTTAATGACATAACCACCAAATGGTGCAATAAATACATTTAATAGTCCGGTTACATTTAGCGCTGCCGATACAGGGGCTTTGTATTGGTGCGCTTTTAAAACAGCAATACCCGGTAAGTTTTGCGACGTCATGGTCACAATAAATAGCGGCAACCCAACACTTATCATAGCGTTCAAGTCAAACTCAGGCGCAATATAAGCAAACTCGCTCATTTTCCACTGCCAGCTAGAGGTATCAATTTGTCCTGTTACACCTGCCATTAAAAATCCCGCCACAACCACAGCAAGCATAGCAAAGCGTGGGAAATAGCGCTTGCCACATAAATAAACAGCCACCATTAAACCAATGACTAAAGGTAGCTCATTCATAAAGTTGAACACATCAATACCAAAATTCACCAACACGCCTGCAAGCATGGCACAGGCCAGTTGGCTAGGGATCTTGTTCATCATTTTTTCGAACACGCCGGTAATACCAGATAAAAACACCAGCGCCGCCGAGAACATAAACGCGCCAACAGCTTGGTTTAAGCTATAACCTTGGGCACTTGAAATAAGGAGTGCCGCTCCGGTTGTTGACCACGCGATAAGAATGGGCACTTTGTAGTAATAAGACAACGCAATCGAGCTGACGCCCATCGCAAGACCCAGCATTAACACCCAGCTGGCAACTAAATCAGGTGTGCCACCTAACACCATAACAACCTGATAAATAAGCGCGATTGAACTGGTAAAGCCAATAATAACAGCCACTAACCCCGCAGTTGCTCGACTGATGAGCTGACTCATGTACACACACTCCTTGGCAATTAAAAATCTACCATATCCTATGATTTGCCAGATGGCACTGTACACTTTTGTAGTATTTTAAGATTTATTTACTATACAGATGAAACAAAAAGGCGTGTTATAAACACGCCTTTTGAAAGTTTAAACGGCCTCTAAACAAGGCTCTTCGACAACTTTTGGCTTATCAAAAATACCTAAACGAATGCGAATGAAGTGCAAAATCTCTTTGGCTACATCAATACCCAACGCCCCTTCTAAGCCTTCAAAGCCAGGGCTTGAGTTTGCTTCACAAATTTTAAAATGCTGCTCATCAAACAATAAGTCGATGCCAGCCACATCAAGGTTAAGCACGTTAGCAGTTTGAGTTGCAAGCCATTCGATTTCTGGCGTGATAGGAAATGACTTACCGGTACCGCCAGCACTGACATTAGCTTTAAAGTTTTTACCCTGTGAGTTACGTTCCATACATGCGACAGCACGGCCACCGATAGTAAGTACTCGCAAATCGCGACCATGACTCGACTTAACAAACTGCTGTAAAATGATGTTTGCTTGTGGGTTTGCCGCCTCAATCAGCTGCATTAAGTCATCAAACTCTTCTTTTGATTTTGATAAGAATACGCCACTGCCCTGCGAGCCCGATAACGTTTTTATAACCACTGGAAAGCCAATTTGCTTTTCAACCAAATCAATATTCACCGGAAACTTAACCAACATGGTATTCGGCGTTGGTAAATTACATTCAGCAAGAATTTGCTGTGCAAACAACTTGTCTTTTACCGTTTCGATTGATTGCGAGCTATTGACACAGTAAACGCCTAAACGCTCAAGGTGGCGAATAATCGCCAATGCAAAATAGGTTGTACTTGCACCCATGCGAGGAATAACAAAGTCTGGTAGTTCAACAGATTGACCATCAATTAAGATACTTTTACCGTCTTCACGGGTAATAGTTAAATCAAATTGATCTGGCGAGTAAACTTGTAAATCTATGCCCTCTTCTTTGGCTGCAGCAAGTAAACGTTCTACTTCATAGGTCTCTTGCTTTAACAAGCCTTGGCTATCTTTATAAATGATCCACCCGCGCATGGTCGGTACCTCTAGTCTTGGAGTTTCGGTGACAAAAAAACGCGGATTATGCTCAGCATTCAGAGCCGAGTAAAACAAATTAATTTTATCGACACGATAATAAAAACCACTACTTAGTGATTAACTATTGACCGAGTTGTTAACTTGAGGTAAAAACTAACAATGAGTTAACATAAAAACCCGTAAGAGAAACATGTGAACAGGACGCTTGCATTAATCTTCATTCTGCCACTTACAGCATTTGCACTGAATGAGTGGCATATTCAAAGTGATGGTTTTAAAACAAAACCCAGCACACAGCAGTTTGTTGCCTCTTACAAAGCAGAAGCCGACCAAATAGCCCCACAACCCATTGTGAATTTAACTGCGCCGCTTAATCAGCTATCTAATCATGCGCACGATTACCTATATAAACAAGGCCGTTTGCCTGACCAATTAGCAAACACCGCATTCAGCGAATTTGATTTAGACACCCTTAAAACCCTACAACCTGGCGATCACTTTATTTTAGTGATCGACGAATACCTTAGCTACACCGTCGAAATCAGTAACATTATTGAAGCCAGCAATGGTGATAGAAGTGTATTTGGCAAGGTCAATGATCAAACTAAAACAGGCCATCAAGCCGTGATGACCCTCACAGAAAACACCCTACAAGGCCAATTTGATGCAGGTAATCAAAGCTACAAGTTTCAAAGCCATGGTGAATACGGGTGGGTAACGAAGTTGTAGGTTAGGAGGTACGAGTTGCTAGTTTCAAGGGGAAAGGGGAAAGGGGAAAGTTAGACCCTGTAACAGATTCTGTGTAACTGCCACTTAGTTAATATGTCTTTCGAGGCGTTCCTCGAATTCGATGATAAATCGACTCATCGCCTGACGCCAGTTTTGAATGGGCATTGTCCATTTTTTACTGGCATCTTTAATCGCAAGGTAAACCATCTTTCTTGCTGAGCCATCACTTGGGAAGATTTTTCGCTTCTTAATGGCTTTCCTAATCACACTGTTAAGTGACTCTATCGCATTGGTTGTGTAGATTGCCTTTCGAATATCCTCAGGATAATTAAAAAGCGTATTTAGATTTTGCCAATGATTGCGCCATGATTTTGTAATCTGAGGATACTGGCTATCCCAGGCATCACCGAAGCGCTCTAATTCAAGTAAGGCTTCATCTTCTGTAGCTGAACGATAAACGCGCTTGAGATCTGCTGTAACGGCCTTGTAGTCTTTCCATGAAACATACTTCAATGAATTTCGCACCATATGCACAATACACAGTTGAATGTTGGTTTGAGGGAAGACTGTATTGATTGCATCAGGAAAGCCTTTTAGGCCATCAACACACGCTATGAGGATGTCTTCTACACCACGCTGTTGAAGTTCGGTCAGCACATTTAACCAGAATTTGGCACCTTCATTCTCGGCAATCCACATTCCCATCAACTCTTTATGGCCTTCGGTATTTATTCCCAACGCAAGAAAAATGGACTTGTTGATAACCCGTTTATCTTGGCGAACTTTAACGACGATACAGTCTAGGTAAACAATAGGGTAAATAGCGTCTAAAGGGCGAGATTGCCATTCAATTACCTGCTCAATAACCGCGTTCGTGACACGGGACACCAACGTAGGCGATATCTCAGCACCATACCATTCATCAAATGCACTGACGATTTCACGAGTACTCATACCCTGCGCGTAAAGCCAGAGGATTTTATCGTCCATGGACGTAAAGCGGGTTTGGTTCTTTTTGACCAACTTTGGCTCAAAGGAGCCTTCACGGTCACGAGGAGTATCGAGTTCAAATTCACCATCTTCAGTTTTAACTCGTTTAGTACTTTTACCGTTGCGACTGTTTGTAGAAGTTGATTTATGGTGCTTCTCATAACCTAGATGCTCATCCATCTCTGCATTTAGTGCCGCTTCAACGGTGATTTTCTTGAGCATCTGGCTAAATTCGTTTAGGTCCTCAGGGGTTTTAATCCCTTTGGCGGCTTCCCTTGCGAAAGCTTCAAGTTCTTTCTTATTCATGTTCATCTGCCTATCCTTAACCCTTCTATAGAGTAAATAGATATAGGCAATTACACAAAATTAGTTACAGTCTCGAAAGTTATCGAGTTTCGAGTCTGTAACAGTGATTTTACATCGCATCCTAGCGCCTAGAACCTAGCACCTAGCACCTACCCCTTTACTCTTTCCCCTTTACTCTTTCCCCTTTACTCTTTCCCCTTTACTCTTTCCCCTTTACTCTTTCCCCTTTACTCTTTCCCCTCACCAACTCACACCTACTCCTCAATTGCGGGCCATAAACTTTCACCGTTGCTGTCGATTGGGCTTAAAATCTCAAGGCCTAGAATTTTGGCGATCAGCGGGTACACATCTAAATTACTTACTTCGTCTAAACGTAGGCCTTGTTTAAAGGCGGGGCCAGTGGCGATAAAGGTTGCGGCCATATCTTCACTATAAGCGTAACCATGAGTGCCTAAATAACCGGCCATTTTACTGTCGGTAAACACTCTAGGTGCGTCGGTTTGTAAAATAATATCGCCAACGCGCGGGCCTTTATTATAGTGATAATCACGCTTTTGCTGCTCGCTTAGTACGACGTAACGACCATCTGCGGCTTTAGCAAGCTTTTTGCTGAACTCCTTGATGTCTGCTTTGCTATCTGGTTTTGCATAATATAAAACCCGAGGGCCAGTGTTTTGCACTATGAAGTTTTCATCTTGTGGCAAGCTATCAATTTTAATACTAAGGCTTGGATCAACAGAGGCCATACCGTGATCAGACACAATCACTAAATTAATGTTTTCATCAAGCGCTTTTAAACGGCTCGATAAATTAGCCATTAAACTATCTAGCTTTTGCACTGCGTCATAAGTTTCTTTGGCATTAGGGCCAAACTCGTGCCCCATGCTATCGACCAGCGAAAAATAACTTATCACTAAGCGCGGGCGCTGTGCTTTTGGCAAACTCAACCACTGAATAATTTGGTCAACACGCTTTTGATAATCACTGTGTTTTGAATAATGATAAAAGTAATCAGGTAGCATGCCGTTAAAGCGCGCATCTGATTCAGGCCAAAAATAGGTGGCGGCTTTTAAGCCTTGCATTTGTGCAAGGTTCCAAAGCGGAATGCCATTTACCCAAGTGCTATCGTCTTTCCCTTTACCCATTTTGTAGCAGTCGTTACGCTCAGTATCACAAAAGCGGTTCTCGACAATGCCATGATTAACAGGCAATAAGCCGGTAATAATCGACAAATGATTCGGGAAAGTTTTGGTCGGATAAACAGGGCGCATTTTGTTTGCTCTCACGCCCTGTTCACTAATTGCTTTTAAGTGCTTTGCATGGTGTTTTTCAATGTAATCCCAGCGAAATCCATCTATCGAAATAAGTACCACAGATTGCTCTTGCTCCGCTTTTACAAGAGAGCTGAACGCTAATAAACCCGCTAAAACTAATTGCCAAATACGCATGCGAAACCCTTTTTAGTTCAATTTGTTAATTTGCTCAGAAACTTTACCAAACTGTTTTGAAAATTTTGTGATCATGCTTTCGAGCTTTTTCACACTACGTTTTAAACGTGAGCCGTTTATTTGGCTATAAATAAAGCCCCAAACGCCTGTAACCACACTTAACACAATAAACACAGCAACCGGTAGGCCATCTAAGTGCTCAACCACTTGCGGGTAATCATTGAGTAAATCAATGCCAACATCTGGCACAAGTGTATTTACTAATGGATAAAAATCTTGCGCATCAAAGTACCAAGCTAACCCTATTGATGTAAGACCAAGTAGTACCATGCGGTTAAAGCCATGCACCATACCAAAACTGCGTACTGATGAGTTGTCATAAGTAATGTCTTTACTCACATTAACGGCATACTCTCGGTAATACTTATAATAACGTTTTGTGTCTACACTGCTGTAGGCGTAATACACCCAATCACCAATATCAACAGAGCCCAGTAAATCTTCACCGGCTTTAAAAACAAACGGTTCACCCGATGCGGTTTCGAGCATGATTTCACCTTTTAAAGTCGTGCTACGATTGCGATATACCTCTACGCGCTCTTTTACATCGCTACCCACATACGTGCCACCTCGATAAGTGGTTGTTGTTTCAGTGGTGGTTACTGTTTCACGTGTTTCATTGGCATGTGCGCTTTGCTCTTTTTCTAATACTTTACCAAGTACAGCACAATGGCTAATGGTGCCTTTTTCGTTACGTGCCCAAACATTTTTATGCTCATAAGCGTTTTCATACGTAAGGCTATACTCATCCATAATGGCATGCTCAAGCTCAGCAATACTGGTCGGTTTAGTTATGCTTGGCTCTAACGCTTTTTGAATGCTAATGGCTTGCTCATCATCTTTTGCAAGTGATTGTTCTTTTTCAGCAATCGCTTCAACGTGTTGCTTAGCGCCACAGCAATAACAATGCGCAGCATCTTGGCTAATACGCTGCTGGCAAGAGATACAAATAACATCTGACTTACTCGGCGTTCTTGCCAGCATGTTATAACCCAATTGATTTAGGGTGGTCGATAGCATCACATCTGTTGCTGCTAAAATCGCATCATACTTTGCTTCTTGTTTGGCTTTAGCTTTTTTATGGTAGTTGTGCTCTGCCATAAATACCCCTATTGCCACAGGCAATGACGCAAGTAGCGCAGGCAAAAACTCAAGCTTTGCAGCAAACAACATGATTAAGAATGTAATAACACTTAGCACCAGCCACAATATCGTTCCGCCAGTGTAGTTTCGGCTAATGGTTTTGTCCCAGCTGCGATATTGTTGGTCGGCAAAATGAACAATCACAACAGGCATAAAGCGGTCATTTTTAACTACCCGCCTAGCATTGCCATCAGCAATGCGATAATTAAGCGTTAACGGTGTTTCCTGAAAAGCAGTGATCACATTACCCTTTTGTAGGTTCGCAATCACATCTTTTTCTGCATCAACACTAAACTCATGAATAATGCCGTCTTTGTCTTCAACTTCTAGCCACCAATAACCGTATAGCATGTTGTCGTTATTGGTTTTATAACGACGCTTATAGTAATACGTCGACTTCACAACGCCTGTGATCGTATTCGCTTGTGGCGCATAATTTTTTACATCAACCAGCAAGTCAGGGCTGAGTTCTTCAACCGTGTGCATTTGTCTTTTTTGCTCAAGAGCTTCTCCACAATCACAACAGTGAAGATCGGTGGCATACACCGTATTTTGGCAATGTTGCATTTTCATTCCTTGCTTAATTAATTGCTAAATCAATGGTTAATATTTGTTCGCCAGCATCTACTTGGTGCCAACGTCGATACGTTTTATACCCAGGCGCCGACACTTGAATATCATAAGCGCCAGTTTTTAAAGTCATGCCAGGGCGGTATTTAGGGCCTATATTCATAATGCGAATAGTGGCATTCGCCGGGTTTGTGATAACGGTAAGTTTAGTTTTTTGCTCAACCAGATATTGTCTACGCTGTTGTTGCTCAGCACTTAAACTGGCATCGCCATGGCGCAAAATATCAACCTTGGCTAAAGCATGGCTCATAGGACTAAAGTTCTCGTAAATATGCAGTTTTTCTTCAAACTTTAACCCTAAAGGATGCAGCAGAGGCTGCGCATGCAAAGTCCAACGAATAGCATAGCTAAACACCGGATTGCTCGACTCATCGACCTTGTCTAAAAAGTAGTTAACCGGGCTTTGGTCGTCCTTGGTAAAGGTGTTATGCACAAACATTACTGGCACTATCAAAATCAACGCAGGCATAATCAGCTTTTGCAAAACAGATACACCTGTCGTTGGTTGCTTTTCTTGCTTTGGTTTAACCAGTTGCCACAGTTTTAACGGCAGCTTGCTAAAGGTTAAGCAAATCAAAAACAGTGATAACGACATCGAAATAGGCGGAATAATCACCGAACGCAATGCTTGCTTACCGTACTCAGCATACTCGCCACCATCAGCAAATTTACCTTCTGAGCTATTAAGCATGGCTAGGTATTTGTCGGTGCGTTTTGCAATGTTTGGATCAAGCACCTTGTCTTTAAAGTTCTTTTTATTCCAATCGGCACGAATGTTTTTTACGTATAAATCACCCATTCTATCGGCAATTTTTGCTTGAATTTGTGGGTGTAGCTGAAACGCAACCCAGCTTAAGTTTGGCTTTAAACTCATGCCGCGTTTGCGCATTTCGCTTTGCCATTGTGCATTAGCTTCACTTGTAACCTTATTGGCTACAGCATTAGCAAATGCTTGGCGTTGATTCACATTCCAGTTGCTTTCAAGCTGTAATCCTTTGCTGACAAAATGTGATCTAAGCTTCTTTTGTGTTGTTTCGTGAGCACGAAACGCCATTAAGTTTTTAATCGTAAATGGGTAGCCCGTTTCACTTACAAACATCTTATGAAAGTTAGGGTGCTGTAAAAAACGCAGCTGGTAATGATCTGGGTCATCGGTGTATTTGTAGCGCTTATCTTTAAAGCCGCCATCACCACCGGTTGCTAAACTAGCAGCTTGTAGTGCGGTATAAACACCACCAGTAAGCACACCCATTAAAATAGTGCCTGCGGCATTTTCAGCAACCGAAACATCTTCTTCAATAAGCCAGTAATCAGGCTCAATGTAGCCAATACCGGCTTTTAAAATATTACTTCGGTAGTCTGCAGCTTCGCGTTCATAACAACGATTTCGGCGGTCTTTTTCACTGCTTTTGTCATAACGCTCACGGCATTTTGCAATGCTGTGGTGGTAATCATAAATCTTCGGGCCATACTTTTGCGCGCGCGCTGACGCTTTTGCAATATGGGCTTTTTGCGCTTGTTGGTATTTGCTCCAGCCACTATTGATCTCTTGTTCAACTTGCTGCCAATAACCTTGCTCGCGCTCACCGATACTTGCCAAAGTGCTGTTGTACTTTTTACTGCCATCAGCATAGGCTTTGTATTTAACCACCAGCTCATCATATAACTGGCTGTAGTTTTTATAATGTTTATCAAAATCTTGATACGCTTTTTTCTGTACAAACGCGGCAATAATCTTACGCTTATCTTGCTCTAGGTTGTCTGAAAGCGCGGCATCGCTATACAGTAAGCCACCAAACAGCGCCAAAAAGGTCAGGTTTTCTGAGCTATGTAATTGCTCAGGGTTGTAATCGAGATCATTCACTTTAATCGAGTTAATCGCCAGTGCATCTCTAAGTGCTGCACTGTAGGTAGCAAACTGGCGCTGCTCTGCGGTTGAAGGCTCAATTAAGGTTTTTTCAATGGCATATTTTTGGCCAAAAAACACCACCGGCCAAACTAAGCATAATAAAGCGATAAACGAGATAATCCCGCGGCCCACTTTGGCAACCATAGCCTTAGGTAAAAAGTCAGCTAACAGCAGTGCAACACCCACCCCAGATACAGCTCGGCCATAAATTTCGAGGTGTTCAAGGTCTTCTGCCGAAGGGGTACCTAAACCGACTAAAGAGACTAACTGGGCATTAAAAATTGCCTCAGGTAATAAATATAAAGTAGCTAAAACAAGTAGCAAACAGCGCCACCAAAACGGCTTTATTAAATCAGTCATAGTTTTATTCTTATTGTTTTTTACGCAGTTCTAGTTCAACAGCAGGATCTGTTTCTAGGCTAAAATCTTCATCGGCTTGGCGAGTCCCTATTTCTAAATTAGGCGCTGAAGGAGTCGATGTTACTTTTGGAATATAAGTTTTTTCTTGAGTTGATTTAAGCGTGCCGCCCACCGCTGGATAAAGCTGATTCCCTTTATAAGCATACAGCTCATCAAGGCGCTCTAAATCAAGGTCTGTGGGCATGCTGGCAATCAACTTAGCGCCTGCTTCATCGCTAAAATACGGCTGCATTTTTGGTAATTCAAACACAGAACAAAAGCCATAAACGGTATCGTCCATAATTACAGAGTCAGGGCGAAGAGAACGTGACTGCGCTAATAGGCTGCGCTCATGATAGTCGTGGCCGTTAATAGAATAAGTGGCAATCATAATACCGCGCGCTTTAGCAACTGGTTTTAAGCGTGCTGCACTTTGCTTGTAATGACGAATATCAAGCACATAACCAAAGTTACGTTTTAGCTGTTTTGCTAATCTATCTAGCTTAACAGGGCTGTCGTAACGTTTTTCACGATGATAGCGATTACCAAGAGCTTGTAAGCTCTCAAGCTCTTCTTTGTTGCGCTCGTAAATTGGGTCGCTACCAGCGCCACGTTTTAGGTCACTTGCTAACTTATTCATTGAGGCTTTTGCAGGCGACTGAATAAATGCCAAGTAAATATCTGGGTTAATATCGCGCATACGGGTCAGGTTGCGCATTTCTAAACTGCTAAAAAAGTAGTTACCACCGCCAACAAATTCATACGCTAAGTAATCCAGCATTTTTAAATCGTTAACTGAAGCCTTTGATTTTATCTCAATATTCAATTTTTGATGAGGTTTGCGATAGCGCGCAAATGTGGCAGCAAGCTCTCTAAATGAAGGTGGCATATCATCGGTAAGTAACCCGGTATCTTGGTTACGATGACGTAAATAGCCCCACTCTTTTTTATAGCTCATCGACTCAATTTTGCGGCGCTTATTGTCAACTGTGCCTGTTTCGCGACCTGTACGGGCATCATGATGTACAACCCACACATCATCACGGGTAATTCGCACATCAATCTCAACAACATCAAAATTGTTGTCGATGGCATCTATTACCGCGTTAAGCGAGTTTTCTGCATAACGAACTGAGCCACGGTGGCTCTGCAAATTAAAGTTACTGCATTGCCTAGCAGAGGCGTAGTTGATATTACCAAGTTGGCTTTCATAAAACCCTCGTGCATACAGTGCACCCTGCTTGGCCTCAATGGCATTTTTTTCGGCCACCGTTAAGGTGCTTTCAGCGCTTGGCTCTGGGGTGCTTTTACAAGCCGTTAAACCAATACAACACAGGAAAATACTGGCTAGTAGCCATGGTTTTTGAGACAAAGTTTGCATCATTGCTATATAGCCAAAAGGCTTTCCTTTCTAATACAAGATAATGAAGAAGTGCGTAAAACTGAATAATATATGAATGAAGGCCACGATTTAAAGTAATAACTTTAATAAAAATGAATATTTTAATTTAAGATACAAGCTGTTAGATTTAATTTAATAAATGGCAAAATGTTGCTAACAAAACGCAAAAGCCCGATTTTACCGCTTTGTGGGAATGAAAAATGATCGATTTTGGTAAAAAAATAACGCCTGCGCGCGAAATGCGCTCTACCAATAATTTACACACTGCGCTTGAAAGTGATCGGGGCCGCATTATTAACAGTGCTGCAATTCGCCGTTTACAGCAAAAAACCCAAGTTTTTCCACTCGAACGTAATGCCGCAGTGCGCTCAAGGCTAACCCACTCTCTTGAAGTACAACAAGTGGGCCGATTTATTGTGCAAACCATTTTTAATAAACTTAGTGATGCAAAGCAAAAAGAATATGGCTTGGCTGGGCTTGAGCGACCGCTAGAAAGTCTAGTAGAAATGGCGTGCCTAATGCACGATATAGGCAACCCACCGTTTGGTCACTTTGGCGAAGCGGCCATCAACCAATGGTTTGAAAAACACTTAGGCGCACTAACCCCTGAACGCTGCAAAGGCATTGGTATTAGTGTGATCTTTAAACACCTTGCCCAAGACATAAAAAGTTTTGAAGGTAATGCTCAAGGAATTCGCATAATTCATTCATTACTTTCTCTAAACTTAACCTACAGCCAAAGTGCCGGAATTTTAAAATATACCCGCCCGGCCAGCATGGCGAAAATAGACAGCCCGCAAGATAAAAACTACTTGATGAAAAAAGTGGGTTACTACTTCAGCGAAAAGCCGTTTATTGAAGCGCTGCAAACTGAACTCGAAATTGAGCAATACTGCCGTCATCCTGCTAGCTACATTATGGAAGCAGCTGACGATATATCGTATTGTTTGGCCGATATTGAAGATGCCGTAGAAAAAGGCATTATTAGTGTTGAGTCGCTTTGCGAAAAGTTAAAAGAGCAATACACCCGCACACTCACAAACCTAACCATAGACGATACCAAACACAGCGACTTTGCCGAAAAAGCCATTGATTATGCGTTAAGTAAAGCACAAGAGCAGCCGTACAATTTTAACAGCGAATTTTTTATCTACCTGCGCGTGACCTTGCTACACCCATTAGTAAGCTACGCAGCAGAGCGGTTTATTAATAATATTGAAGCCATTTACCACGGTGATTTTAATCAGGCTTTATTAGAAGATCGAAGTCACTTGCACGCCGTCACGCTCACCCTAAAACAAGTGGCATTAAAGCATGTATTTTGCCACAAAGAAGTAGAGCGATTAGAGCTACAGGGTTACCGTATAATTAGCGGTTTACTTGACTGCTATAAACCTTTACTTACCCTTGATGCTGATGCTTTTAAACGCGTGTTAAAAGGCGACCAAAACTACTTAATTGAAACTCGTCTGGTTAAAAAACTGTCTAATAAACATTTAAATAGCTACCAAAAAGCCATTGATGCCCTAAAAGCCGAACCGGATCATTTTGCCGCCTACGAATTTTATTATCGCTGCCGATTAATTCAGGATTACATAAGCGGAATGACCGACCAATTTGCTTACGACGAATACCGTGCGCTAATGGTAATTGATTAGCTAATACGAATACTCCTAATTTGTTAACCAAATGTGGATAAATTACTCGTCTCAGCATAGAATTAATTAACTGTCGGCTCATCAAATAAACCTTACTGGTCCAGAACTTATGCCAATTATAAAAACAACTTTTCTCTTATTACTCCTAAGCTTAAGCTTTACGAGTAAAGCGCAGTACAACGAAGCCATGTGTATTTTGTTAAAACAGCAAATGCACGAGTATCGCTTTAACACCAGCAATAAAAACTATCGCTCGGCTGCCAGAAACTACGAGAAAAACTGTAAAAATCCAACCCCTGTCAATAACGCAGCAGGCTTTGAAAAACTAAAACAACAAACAAAAGAAGCGGTTCCAGTTAACTCAACGACAGCAGCTAACCCCAGTGTGCACTCAGGTGCTATTCAAGCAGAACCTGAAGAAACTACGGCACCTATTGCAGAGCAAACCGTTGAACCTATCGAACAGCAAATGCCAGCAATTGAGCCAGAAGTTCAAGAACCAGAGCTTTCCGAACAAACAAATGCCTCCGCAGAACAAACCGAAATACCAGCAAAAGTTGACCGTATTACGATTTCTGATGCTCCTGAAGAACCTGTAGTAGAATCAACTACTAGACCTGCTATTCAAGATCAAGCCACTGAAATTAAAACCCAAAGTGCTGAGACTGCAACTGCTGAAAAACCAGCTGAACCTGAAGTAAAAGCAGAACCGGCACCGAAGCCTGCGCCAACACCCGCACCTATGCCAGAACCTATTCCTGCAAACAGCGATAGCTCTTCAAGCTCATTATTAATGCCAAGCTTAATTGTGTTGTTGGTATTACTTGTTGCAGGTTTAGTGATTGTGCGTATTCGTCAAAGCAAAAAAGCAGATGCCGATTCAGAACTCGAACAAAGCTTGATGCAAGCTAAAGCATTAAAAGCCGCAGCAGAAGCACAAGCAGCCGCTGAAAAAGAAGCTGAAGAGTTAAAAAATGCAACAATGGCTGTACTTAGTGAAGAACAAGAGCACTCGCATCAGGACAATTATCCGTTAGCTGACAATACCTTTTCAGCAAACCAAACAGAAAGTAATGACGAGTTATCTGCGCATATGCACTTTAATGCACAGAATAATAATGACGAGCAAGAGCCTGAAGCATCAACACAGCTTGATACTACCGATGATTTTGCAAGTGCTCACCAATTCGAAGATCTTGAACTTGGTTACGACGAGAAAACCGAAAATGACGCTGATGACGACTTTTTGGATGAGCAGCGCGGCCTAGAGCAAGAGCTAAAATTAGCAAGCCTAGAAGACTCACCGTATAGCCTCAACGAAGAAGCAGAGCCGCAAGCTGATGACGTTCAGCAAGACGAGCCTGAAACACAACCTAAATTAGAAGAACCGAGTTACACTGCTTCTTCATCGTTTGGTTTTGATGAGTACACAACCAAAGAGCCTGTTGAAGACGAGTCTCTTACACCTAAGCCATTTGCAGATACTGATAATAATGAACCAGAGAAGCCAGAATTAGAAGAGCCAAGCTTTACGAGTTCGTCATCATTCGGCTTTGATGAATACTCAACTAAAGAGCCTATTGCTGACGACGAGCCAGTGTTAGCTGAAATCGAAGAACTTGAAAAGCCCGAAATTGATGAGCTTGAGCAACCAGAGGTCGAAGAGCCAAGCTTTACAAGTTCGTCATCATTCGGCTTTGATGAATACGCAACGAATGAACCAATCGCTGACGATGAGCCAGTGTTAGCTGAAATCGAAGAACTTGAAAAGCCAGAAATCGATGAGCTGGAGCAGCCAGAAATTGAAGAGCCAAGCTTTACGAGTTCATCATCATTTGGCTTTGATGAATACGCAGCGAAAGAGCCTATCGCTGACGATGAGCCAGTGTTAGCTGAAATAGAAGAGCTCGAAAAGCCTGAAATCGATGAGCTTGATAAACCTGACATAGATAAACTTGAGAAGCCAGAAATTGAAGAGCTAAGCTTCACGAGTTCGTCATCTTTCGGCTTTGATGAGTATTCACCTAAAGAGCCTATTGCTGACGATGAACCTGCTAAAGATGAAGTGCCTGAGTATGACTTATCGTCATTTATGGGTGATGACTTATCGTTTGCTGATCATTTTAATGAAGATGAGCACACAGTCTCTGCGCCAAACCCAGCAGAAGAACACGACGACATTAACGATGATGATTTAGCTAAAGCCTTACAAGCACTTGAACAAGAACTACAAGATGAACCAGCTTCATTTAATGTAGAAGAGCCAGCACAGCCAGCGGTAGAAACTGTTGATTTGTCTGACGAACTGAGTAACGACGATAAGCTTGAAGAAACGCCTGAAGAAAAAAGTGAAGAAGCCGACAAAAAGCCAGAGCAACAAGACGATAAGCCGTATAATCCGTTTGCGAACTTATCACTAGATCCAACCTGGGACCCAAATTCAGACGAAAAGCCTGTGATAGAAAGCAAAAACAAACAGCCAAAATCACAAGCTTTGATTGACGCAGAAGAACGCGCCAAACAGTTCAAAACGGATGAGTGATTAAGCTGCGAGGTATGAGTTTCGAGGGGAAAGTTGCGAGGAATGAGTTGCGAGAAATGAGTTGCGAGATGCGAGTCTGTAGCAGAGATTTTACATCGCGTCCTAGCGCCTAGCTCCTTTCCCCTTTCTAACTTTCCCCTTTCTAACTTTCCCCTTTCTAACTTTACTCTTTCCCCTTTACCCTCGCTAACTTCCCATTTGGCTCACTTCACCACTGGCCGTGGGCGCATTAACCAATGGAAAATAAATATCAAACCAAAGAACACCGATACAGCTAAAGCACACAACACAATGATGTTGGTTGGTAAAAACGAATCTGTGCTGTAGCTGTAGCGCTTTAATTCTTGCTCGGCACTTAACTTGGCTCGTTCGGCTTTGCTAGGTAAAATAAATTCGTGAAACGAGTCTGTTGGTTTTGCTTCTGTACGGGCAAGTTGAGCACTTTTTTGCTGCCATAACATATCAAATTGCTGAAACTGAATTTGCTTGTTTTCAAGACACGACTCAAGGTTTTGCAGTTGTAATGAACGAGCGGCACAACGTGGCGGCATGACATAAAAACGCTCCCATGCAGCTTGTTTACTGATGTAGGCTTGTTCAGTTAACGGTTTTGCTAAGGTGTTTTCGAGCTCTGCAATGTCAGGGTTATACAACGACGATTTAAGCTCAGCAATTTGCTCTTCACTAAAGCAGGTTTCAGATATTCGCGCCGACAAGCTTTGAATGCGCTGTTTGTAGGCTTCAATTTTGTCGAGAAGATTGGTTTTACGCAGGGCTATTTGCAGCTCAATACGTTCGGCTTGCATGCTTTGACATGCATCTGAAGGAATTGCTTGCTGCGCCCAAGCAAAAGCGGGCAACAACAAGGCTGTTGTTATTAAAATCCGTTTAATCATTAATTTACGTCACTGTAAAAACTAGAGGTACAGATTATCAGTTTCTAATAAAACTGCAACAAATCTGAGTCGAACCCATCTAAAAGAATGACAAATTACCTGTCTAACAATTTTATATAGCGAACGAGCAATAATCATGAAGGGCTTAAGGTTTATTATTTCCATTATCAAACTGCTGATCATCTAAAGCAAATTGCTCCAGTAACCAAGCTTTAAAAAGCTGTACCTTTTGCCATTTAAAATGTTCGGGCGGCGCTGCAAGGTAGTACTTATATTGGCAGTGATATTCATAGTTTGGGTAAATCTCAAGCTGACCAAGTTGCAGTTGAGTTTCGATTAAACGCCTTCTTACCATTGCAATACCTTGCCCTGCTAACGTGGCTTGAATTACCAATGCAGCGTTATCAATTTCAAGTGCAGGCAGCGCATCTGGGCTCACAGCTAATTGCTGAGCCAAAGTTAACCAACCGCGCTCAGCATCTGGACACACATCTTTAATTAGTTTTTGTGCCAGAATCTGCGGTTTAAGTGCTTTATTAACATCAATGGCACCGGGTTTATAAGCCAAAAATAAGCTGTCGTCGCTGATAAGCTCACTGTGTAAATCTGGGTAATTTCCTTGACCAAATCGAATGCCTAAGTCAACCTGCCCCGCTGAAAAGTCGGCAAGTTGATCGCTTGGTTCAATACGCACTTTGATATTGGGGTATTTGTTTTGAAAATCACTAATACGGCCCAGTAACCAACCACTGGCGAACGAAGGCAGCACAGTTAAGTTTAACGTATTCGGGTGACTATCTTGGCTAACAGCCTGCACACCTGCCTGCAAATGACTAAACCCCTTAAGTACATGGGGTAATAGCTGTTCGCCTTGGCGGGTCAGCTCAACATAACGGGTATGACGAGTAAACAAGCTGCAATCAAGCTGTTGTTCTAACAAGCGAATTTGTTGGCTAACCGCAGCTTGGCTAACAAACAATTGCTCTGCCGCAAGCTTAAAACTACCTAACTCTGCCGCGTGCTTAAAATACCAAAGACTTTTTAATGGAGGTAACTGCATACGCTTTTATAGTTAATAAAAACTTAAGCATAAGTAATTTTTAATCGTTTGTCAGCAGTGGTGACACGAGTAATACTCATATTGCCAACCGCGACAATACAAGGACAACCACCATGAAATACTTAATTATTTTATTAATTTTATCTGCCTCAAGCTTTAGTTACGCCAACCAACCCGTAATTACTCAGCTTGATACCGATGAAGGCTACCCTTATAAAAACTTAATCAAAAAAGTAGAGCGAGTAGAAATTCGTTATGTAGAAAACAGCCATTCGGTGACCTGCAAAGTCAATGTGCAAACACTGAATAACCAATACATGGGCAAAGAACAAACAGTCTCAGCCAAGCTATTTGCAAAACGCCCAATGGCCGCGTGTTTAACCCGCGAAAAAGCCAAGCAAATTCTGCATATGCTGTAATCATTTCAACCTTGTTAAACTAGGCTACGAATAGCAGTACTTCCCCAGTAGCCTAGTTTTTTCTGTATGTATGAAATGTGTTTTGTGCGTTTAAATGTAGAGAGGAGGCGTTTGCTAGATCTTTTTTCGAACCACAGAGGACATAGATAGCATAGAGAAAGACAAGGAGTTATCTATAGCGCAGCGCCTCATAATCTCTTTGTGCATTAACCTCGGTGAGCTCTGTGGTTCAATTATCTTTATTCACAAAGAGAAGTGAATGAGAAGACAATTAGTTAACCATAGAAGCCAGTTTAATCTTTCCTCTAAAGCGAAGCGCCTCATAATCTCTTTGTGCATTAAGTTTCTCGGTGTAGCGCGAAGCGCCTCGGTGCCCTCTGTGGTTCAATATCTTTATTCACAAAGAGAAGTGAATGAGAAAACAATGAGATACTAATTAAGCCAATTAGTTAATTACCTCTAAAGCGTAGCGCCTCATAGTCTCTTTGTGCATTAAGTTTCTCTGTGTAGCGCGCAGCGCCTCGGTGCCCTCTGTGGTTCAAATATTTTTATTCACAAAGAGAAGTGAACGAGAAGACAATGAGATACTAATTAAGCCAATTAGTTAATTACCTCTAAAGCGCAGCGCCTCTTATCCTCTTTGTGAATATTAAATCTAAAACTCCTCCACCACCTCTACATCAACCGGCTCCGCCAACGCGTTTTCATAAAACGCAAACATCGCTTTGGTATAAGGCTGGGCATAATGCTCATCAAGAGCTGCTTGCGATTCAAACTGCTCAACTAAAAACAAACAACGCTGCTCTTTACTCGCAAACAGCTCAAAACGATTACAACCTCGCTCTGCACGAGTGGCTGCTAATATGCCCTGTAAACGCCCTTTACAGTCGTCAAATAATGCCGCCTTTGGGGTGATTTTTGCAACGATATTAATCATACTGACTCCTTACTAAATAACTTTAAAACCAATGCCCTAATTGGCGGGGCAACCGTAAAAGCCACCACAAACGCAGCAGGCCACGAATTAGCAAATGCCTTCATCCAACTTAGAAAAAATGTATCGCTTAGCCCTAAGTTGACATAAGTGACCCATGCCGAAAGTAAAAACGACATTAAAAACGAAAATGCCGCAGTAAAAGTAAAATGAATTTTCATATGTCCTCCTTGGCGTTACTATATTTGCACAGGCCAAGTGGCAACAGTCACGAAAATGCAAACTAAGATTGAGGGAGTCGTATGCTGGATGATCTGCATTTATTTATTGAAATAGCGCGCCGTAAAAGCATGAGCCAAACAGCAAAAGATTTAGGGCTGAATCTATCTACCCTATCAAGGCGCATTCAGGCATTAGAAGAAAAACTCTCTGAGCCATTACTGCAACGCACAGCCCGGGGCATTGTGTTAACCGCCAAAGGCGAGTCACTATATAACGAGCTAGGCGACCAAGTGCTCGCTCTTAGCAGCCAGCTTGAGCAATTAAATGACTCGCCCGCTGCAAAAGAGTTTTACCTGTTGTGCCCACAAAACATCATTGCGGGCCCACTGATGGGGGCAGTTAATCAGTTTGCGATGGCAAACCCTGCGCTAAACCTCCACATTTACCCAAGTAATGCCAACAGCCAACTAAGTCAAAAGCGCTTTGACTTAGCTATTCGCATCGGCGAACAACAAGACTCAAGCTATTTTCAAAAGCGCCTAGGCATGATCGCAATAATGCTAATTACAAAGAAAGATGCCCCAACATCAAGGTTGATACTGCCCTATTCAGAGTCACAACTACCCAGCGGTTTACTTAACAAATTAAAAACCGAGTATGAACACATAAGCTTTTGTTTTGATATTACAATCGCCAGAAAAATGGTTGAAGCAGGCTATGGCATTGGCTTACTACCCATGAGCGAAATTTGCTGTATAGACGACACCAGCAACTTTAGTTATATAGAATCACCCCATAATATTCCCGCAAGGCCAATTTACGCCCTCTGGCCACATTCACGCACACCATCAGCAAATGCCCAGTTGTTGATAGAACAACTCCAAACCAGTATTGCAGAGTTACCGAGTTTACAAGGAGAAATATTAGCGCTTTAGTTGCGATTTTCTCGTTTCTCATCATTGTAGGTCGGGCTTTAGCCCGTTTAATAACTCAATCTTTAAACCAACGATAAAGACCAAACACAAACAGCATGGCCGCAATGCCAGCCAAGGCTAATTGCCAAATTTTAAGGTCATTCAACTTTGTAAATTGCGGACTAACACTCTCATCTAAAGGCGGCGAAGCTTGTTTAACGGGTGCTTCGATTATCGGATTCTTTATCACGGCTTGGCTTGTAGTTTTATTTGCATTAATTTCTGTAATGGTTGGCTTTACTGTAATAACAATATCTTTATAGTCTGCTTTAGCTTTACCACTCCAAGCAGATTCAAATAGCGCCTTTTGCTCAGCTTTATTTTCGCTACACCATACAAAATCAGCTTGCTGAATATCCTTCGCTCTACAGCGATCAGGTAATTGATAAAATTGCCCCCAAGCATGGCGCTTTTTATCGTCATTATATGAATTTGAATACACAGTAGAGTTATGTACTTTGGTGTTTAAAAGTGCGGTAGGGTTAGAGCGATACGTATAATTACCGCCATTACCAGAACTTCTTTTTGGGTGTTTGCAGTGTCTAGCAAGTAGCGTAAAAAGCTCATCTAAACGCTGATTCCAACGTTCACCTTGCCTTGCCGTGTAGCTACGATTCATTCTTTTACGAATACCCTCGCGCTCAGCCTCAATGCTATCACAGCGACTTTTTGAATATTGCTCTTCAGCAACCGTGTTGAAACTCGCAAGCAAAGTAGCGAGTATTAAAATCCATTTATTCATAACATTACATCTGTGTAATTTGGTTGTATTTACTCCCTATGTGTTAGCTGGGGAAGTACTTATTCGATAAAAGCTAGCTAAAACAATTGCTTTAGAAAACTTTCGATGCAAATTGCCTACTCAAACTAAGCATTAAATTTAGTCTCTATCAATTAAACCTTAGAAATATTTAAGCTTCTTTGCACAGCTTGATAGCAAATAGCTTTTTGCATAGCTCCATCTATTTGGTTTTGGCGCATCGACAATATAGTTTTTGCTAACTGTCTATGGGAAACAATAGGAAATGGTGGTCGCTGCTTCAACTCTATAAACCAACCTGGAAAGCACAATATTGGGGTTATTTTTGTTTGAAAACCAGTTGCTTCACTTAACCATTTATAAACCCAATTTGCTTGTATTTCTGCTTGTTCAATTGGCTTGTTTTCATTCCAAGATGGAAAGGCTAGTAGATTATTTTCGAATCGGACTTTGTAGTTTGTATCATCTTTAACGCGCTTATGCCTTCCTTTTGTTTCAATCGCAAAAACACCATTAGGCCCAATAACTAAGTGATCAATATTAAACCCATCAGCTTGAATATCATGAAATATTTGATACCCATGAGATTGAAGCTCAATTAATTCAGATGCAACAGCTAACTCAGCGTCTCGCCCTAGTTTTAGTTTAATTAACTGGTCTGATTCAAACCACGATTTTCTGGCGGTGTAAATTAAACCGACAATAATTACAATTATAAAAAAGTAGTTCAATTGACCGCTTGCCAACATTTCGGTAATCCCTTTGAGGGCAAACGGCATTGTAATAATCAATGCAGCTAAACCTATGTAACCAAAAACATTAAAGATCTTATCGTTTACTTGATCGTTAAGTGTTTGTGCGGCTACTCGAGTAAATTTTTTTCGATCTACAGGTAACTTGGCTTGCTTCTGATGAAGCCATACTCTTAAAAAAATAACACCTAATATTGAATATATTCCTCCTATTACAAATAAGAGGCTGAGTCCTTGTGCTATGAAGTTATCCATTTCAGGTCCTTGTTCTGTTAACTCCCTCTTTATACATCAATTATTTAATAATGTCGCGTTGGCGACGGCAACCAAAGAGAAGTAAACGCCGACTTCTCTTTGGAATCTCTCGGCGCCCCGAGGTTCACACTGTTCCCTCAATTTGAATTAATTAAATGAACGTAAACAGCGTAGATAGGCCATCCGTGGCCAAGCTACGCTTTTTACAGCATCCATGCTGTAAATTACTCATAATTAATTCAATTTCAGGTGTGAACACGGGGAAAATCTCGGCACTCGCCTGCAACTAGACAATGAGTTATTGCTTGTTTTCATTAGCTATTTCAGTAAACTGGCTGTAAATAACAGGGAGTGGTTTATGGAGCTGGTTGGCATCTACGATGCAATACTTTTGCCTGTGAGAATATATTTTTAGCAAAAAATGGAACAACTAAAGCATCATAAAGTTATAGAAATAACTCACACCTGCACTCAACACTGAATATAACCTAAGAGCTAACCGAACTTATGCCAAGTGAAATATTTATAAAACAGTAAGTTATTGGTTAATAGATAAAATTAAGGAAAAATATGTCAATTAAAGAGCTTGAAGAAAAACTAGAAAATCACTTCGATAGTTTAACTAATGATGAAGAAAGTACATATGGAGTTGTAAAAAAGAATAATGAAAATCTAGAAATGATTACAGGAGTTCTTTTCGAAGGGGTGAAGTCATATGATAAAAATATTGAATTAAAGCACGAACGTGAACTTAAAAGCATGGTCTTAGATCAAAAACGCTTTAGCCACGGTTTTTGGCTTCTAGTTGTTATCTTGATATTCATAATTACTTTAATCTTTGGACTAATTTTTGTTAAAGATGATAGTAATACAGCTTTAAAAATTTTAACTCACGTTCTTGCAGTTGGCATGGGCATAGTTACTGGTATTGGCTGGAAAAATAGATAGTAAAATTAAAGATTAAAATATCTATTAAAATTCAATCAGATATTTTAATCTAAAAATTCAAACTAACTTATATATTCTAGCCTCTTATTTTTCATATTAATCGGCAATGACTTTAAATCCGCCTGACTATACTTATAATGGAAATAATTAGCCACTTTACTTTCATGTGTTGATAAAATGATTTGAAGATCTGAGAACTCATATCGCATCATTTGAACAAAAGAAGCCATGTTCACTTCGTCCATAGTTTGCACTGGGTCATCAATCAATATAGTTGATAACTTAGAAGGGTAAACCTTATTCATTGCTAGCATAAATGAGATAACAACTCCAGCAAGCTGCCCCGAACTCATTGTATTCCATGCATCATGACTATCATTAGGTGTAGCACTGAACTTCATAAAGCCTTTTTCGCTTCCTTTAGTCGGCGTAATTAAAAATATACCGCTCCCCTCTGGGCGAGACTGTAGTATTTTAGAGCTATATACAAAAAGCGGTATTGCAATATTTTTTGCAACATCTTTTTCATAAGCTTTAATTTCATCTTTATAGACCTTACTGATTTCCTTTATTTCATCCCTCTTTAGCCACGGCGGGATCGCACTTTGTAAAAAGGCTTTAACATCCGCCTCTTTTCTGATCTAATAACGCCCACATTGTCACTA
>NZ_JABVXF010000139.1 GCF_013349995.1 Pseudoalteromonas sp. 0303 | reverse complement strand
GGGGAACCTGGGGCTGGATCACCTCCTTATACGATTTAGAACTTATTTGTTCGTAGTGTCCACACAGATGATTGTTAATTGTAAAGAGAACAACACTTATTGTTTGGGTCTGTAGCTCAGTTGGTTAGAGCGCACCCCTGATAAGGGTGAGGTCGGTAGTTCAAATCTACTCAGACCCACCACTTCTTTGAAGTGGCAACTAAACAGTAAGTACCAGCATATGTGGGGCTATAGCTCAGCTGGGAGAGCGCCTGCCTTGCACGCAGGAGGTCAGCAGTTCGATCCTGCTTAGCTCCACCACTTTTACTCCTTAAAAATAAACATTCTTAATCAGGTAATAAACTACTTGAGAATAGAGTGTGTTTAATTTTGAGAAGTTTATTCTCTTGCTCTTTAAAAATTTGGAAAGCTGATATTAAAATTCTTATAGATATTCGTATCTATAAAGAGTTTTCAAAAGTAAA
>NZ_JABVXF010000138.1 GCF_013349995.1 Pseudoalteromonas sp. 0303 | reverse complement strand
CTTGCCGTGCTTGGCGATATTGTGTATCAAGCTGCCCGTACAAAAAAGTATATTTTAACTGGCAAACAAGTAAAGCAGAAAAATGTACATTATGTTTCCCACGATTATAAGCAGGCTTACCAACAATTTGTTCTGAAACGTGCGTAGGACGGGTGCGTTACCTTGGCGTTATGTTATATGACGCAGATCGAGTAAAAGAAGCAGCGAGCGTCACGAATGAAAAAGATTTATATGAAGCACAACTATCGATTTTCTTAGATCCGCATGATCCAGAAGTAATTGCGAAAGCGAAAGAAGAAGGCATTCCGCAAGCGTGGATTGATGCGGCACAACAATCACCAATTTATAAAATGATCGTTGATTGGAAAATTGCTTTACCGTTACATCCGGAATATCGAACATTGCCAATGGTATGGTATATTCCGCCATTAAGCCCAATTACAAATATGATTGAAGGAAAAGGAAG
>NZ_JABVXF010000137.1 GCF_013349995.1 Pseudoalteromonas sp. 0303 | reverse complement strand
AAAGAGCGTACTAGTTTACTGTCTGCCAGTCTCAATAAGCGAGCTGATCGCGTGATTTTACGCCAAGATTTACGCTGCTCAACGGCGATATGTTGCTGTGAGGTTGTAGTGGTATTGAATAGCGCAAGGTACACACTTTGCAATGCAATCCGAATGCAATTGCTTGGTGTAAGTACAGGTTGAGAAACATGAGGATACAAGCGTTTAAGTTTAAGCTTTAACTCACGTTTTTTATTGTTATCTAATTTAATAAACAATGACAAAAAAAGTACAAAGAAGGGGAGTAAAATCGCTCCCAATAGACTCATTTTGTGTTGGTTGTAATAACTATAAAATTTTATAAATACGAAGCGGACAAGTTGCTTCGTTAAAAACAACCCTAAAATACTTTTAAGTAGTCGGTGTGTGATACCGAGTGAATGGATGCTATTGGTCATTCTGACTCGCGCGGCTTACAAGCCAACCG
>NZ_JABVXF010000136.1 GCF_013349995.1 Pseudoalteromonas sp. 0303 | reverse complement strand
AAAGAGCGTACTAGTTTACTGTCTGCCAGTCTCAATAAGCGAGCTGATCGCGTGATTTTACGCCAAGATTTACGCTGTTCAACGGCGATATGTTGCTGTGAGGTTGTGGTGGTATTGAATAGCGCAAGGTACACACTTTGCAATACAATCCGAATGCAATTGCTTGGTGTAAGTACTGGTTGAGAAACATGAGGATACAAGCGTTTAAGTTTGAGCTTTAACTCACGTTTTTTATTGTTTTCTAATTTAATAAACAATGACAAAAAAAGCACAAAGAAGGGGAGTAAAATCGCTCCCAATAGGCTCATTTTGTGTTGGTTGTAATAACTATAAAATTTTATAAATACGAAGCGGACAAGTTGCTTCGTTAAAAAAAAACCTAAAATACCTTTAAGTAGTCGGTGTGTGATACCGAGTGAATGGATGCTATTGGTCATTCTGACTCGCGCGGCTTACAAGCCAACCG
>NZ_JABVXF010000135.1 GCF_013349995.1 Pseudoalteromonas sp. 0303 | reverse complement strand
GCACAAGATGCAGTCGAGCTTGATAACACCGCAGCGATCACAACCAGCATTGATAAAACCGCCGACGGCGTGATTAACGGCAACGGCGAAAGCGCCGCCATGGTCGTTCGTGGCACGGTGAGCGATGTGGAAGACGGTCAAACCGTAACGGTGATCATCAGTGATGGCACAAACCAAGTTGAAACCACTGCACTTGTACAAAACGGCGAATATGTTACCGATCCGATTGATGCAAGCGCATTAAACGACGGGACACTCACCGCTACAGCCAGCGTGTCTGATGTGGCTGGCAACCCGATTTCAGCACAAGATGCAGTCGAGCTTGATAACACCGCAGCGATCACAACCAGCATTGATAAAACCGCCGACGGCGTGATTAATGGCAACGGTGAAAGCGCCGCCATGGTCGTTCGTGGCACGGTGAGCGATGTGGAAGACGGTCAAACCGTAACGGTGATCATCAGTGA
>NZ_JABVXF010000134.1 GCF_013349995.1 Pseudoalteromonas sp. 0303 | reverse complement strand
CTTACAGGGTTACCAGCTAAATCAGACGCTGTAGCAGTGGCGGTTAATGTGCCGTCGTTTAAGTTGCTTGCATCAATCGGATCAGTAACATACTCGCCGTTTTGTACAAGTGCCGTGGTTTCAACTTGGTTTGTGCCATCACTGATGATCACCGTCACAGTTTGACCGTCTTCCACATCGCTAACCGTGCCACGCACAACCATGGCGGCGCTTTCGCCGTTGCCGTTAATCACGCCGTCGGCGGTTTTATCAATGCTGGTTGTGATCGCTGCGGTGTTATCAAGCTCGACTGAATCTTGTGCTGAAATCGGGTTGCCTGCCACATCGGATACGCTAGCTGTGGCAGTGAGTGTGCCATCGTTTAGTGCGCTTGCATCAATCGGATCGGTAACATACTCGCCGTTTTGCACAAGCGCCGTGGTTTCAACTTGGTTTGTACCATCGCTGATAATAACAGTAACAGTTTGGCCATC
>NZ_JABVXF010000133.1 GCF_013349995.1 Pseudoalteromonas sp. 0303 | reverse complement strand
TTTCCAAAAAATAATTTTGTTATAACCCTCGTTTCTTAAAATTTCCTTTAACAAAGTAACATTTTTTAACTTAATAGTTTGTTCCATCGCTATCTCCTCCTTATCTCTTTCTCAGGGGAGACTGCTTTAATTCGTGTTTTGAAGAAATGCTATATGACGTTTTGTAATACACCCTGTTTTGTGTATTATATCATATTTGTAAAAAAACGCAAAAATTTTTTAATATACTTAATAATTATTTAAGTTTTTGCTCAAAAGCAACAATTTTTTAGAAAAAGGATACAAAAACAGATGCCCCTATAAGAGACATCTGTTCTAGTTGTTACGCATTCATTGGCCAGTCTTTATATTGTTGTTCGGCTTGTTCCATGAATTTATTTGTTAAGAATTGTAATTGTTGCCCCGTAATTTTCTCTTTCATGAGCACTTGCTTGACGGCTAATTTCACTTTAGCGTAGACATCTCGACGGTGAGG
>NZ_JABVXF010000132.1 GCF_013349995.1 Pseudoalteromonas sp. 0303 | reverse complement strand
ACAGAACAAGGAATGATTCGCTTTCAACCGCTTGGAGGTTGGTGGGGTCAAGTACTGCTCGCTCAACGTGTACAAATCATAACAGATCAAGGTCCGATTGTTGGAGTCATCGGCTCGATCCCGCCTCATCTGCTTGATGAAGAGCAACGAAAAAAGCCGATGGATATGAAAAATATGCTTATTGATGTTGGAGCAGATGACCGTACCGATGCAGAGCGCATGGGCATCCGTCCGGGGCAACAAATTGTACCGCTTTGTCCGTTTACACCGATGGCAAACGAGAAAAAAATTATGGCGAAAGCATGGGATAATCGTTACGGTTGTGGCTTGGCGATCGAGTTGTTAAAGGAATTAAAAGATGAAACGTTGCCGAACGTATTATATTCTGGAGCAACGGTTCAAGAAGAAGTCGGATTGCGCGGTGCACAAACGGCAGCAACGATGATTAAACCAGATATTTTCTTTGCGCTAGATGCAAG
>NZ_JABVXF010000131.1 GCF_013349995.1 Pseudoalteromonas sp. 0303 | reverse complement strand
CTCACTTGAACTGCTTCACATATTTGCTCTGTTGTATATCTACAACGGTCTGCTTTTAACAAAATAGCCGCACGCTTGTACTTTCGAACATTGACCATGCCTTTTTTGCAATAGTCTACTAATTCTTGTTTTTCTTCTTCTGATAATTCAACAATATACTTTCGGTTCATAACAATATTAAGTAAGTTTATATGAGTTAAAGGATCATTGATTAGGGTAAAAGTTCATTATGAATAAAGAAGAGTCGCCGCTGTTTACAGCAAAGCAAGGTCAGTATTTAGCATTTATTTATTACTACACAAAAGTGAATGGGATTGCGCCTGCTGAAAGTGATTTTGAGCGCTACTTTGGAACCGCATCTTCGAGTGTTCATTCAATGATTTCAGTTCTTAAGAAGAAGAAATTTATAACATCAGTTACTGGAAAAAGCAGGAGTATTGAATTATTGATTGAAAAAGATCAGTTACCTGAATTTAAGTA
>NZ_JABVXF010000130.1 GCF_013349995.1 Pseudoalteromonas sp. 0303 | reverse complement strand
GAAATCGGGTTGCCTGCCACATCGGATACGCTGGCGGTAGCGGTGAGTGTGCCGTCGTTTAATGCGCTTGCATCAATCGGATCAGTAACGTATTCGCCGTTTTGTACAAGTGCAGTGGTTTCAACTTGGTTTGTGCCATCGCTGATGATCACCGTCACGGTTTGACCGTCTTCCACATCGCTAACCGTGCCACGCACAACCATGGCGGCGCTTTCACCGTTACCATTAATCACGCCGTCGGCGGTTTTATCAATGCTGGTTGTGATGGCTGCGGTGTTATCAAGCTCGACTGCATCTTGTGCTGAAATTGGATTGCCAGCCACATCAGACACGCTGGCTGTAGCGGTGAGTGTCCCGTCGTTTAATGCGCTTGCATCAATCGGATCAGTAACATATTCGCCGTTTTGTACAAGTGCCGTGGTTTCAACTTGGTTTGTGCCATCGCTGATGATCACCGTCACGGTTTGACCGTCTTCCACATCGCTAACCGTGCC
>NZ_JABVXF010000012.1 GCF_013349995.1 Pseudoalteromonas sp. 0303 | reverse complement strand
GCAACTATCGTTGAGTAATATCAACAGATAGAGCTTCACAGCTTATAAAAAGGTCGCCTAGGCGGCCTTTTTTAATGCCTGTAAGAAAGCTGGAAGCTTTTAGTAGCTTAGAGTGAAAGGCTAATCTGCCGCCTTCAAACTCCCAATGGACGAAGGTTTACGCTTCGCTATCCGTGAAGGTGGCCGTACAGTTGGTGCTGGTGTTGTTGCAACTATCGTTGAGTAATCAACTATAGTAATGCATCAAGCATTAAGAAAAACCCGAGCTTAGTCTCGGGTTTTTTTATGGGTGAAAAAGCTACCAGCTGTCAGCTTTCAGACGTCAGATCATAGATTGATGGGGTTGGTTTGTGTCTCATACCATTCCGCATAAAGATTAAATTAGTTTGATCCATTCCCGATTGCACATTTTCTTCACTCGATACCTTCTTTAATATAAAAAAGCCCTCATTTGAGGGCTTTTTCGTGTCAATTCTAAATATTAACCAAGGTAAGCTTTTAACATCCAAACAAGTTTCTCTTGTTCTTTAATGTAGTCGCCCATTAGCGATGCTGTACCTTCGTCGTCTGCATCACCGGTTTGTGCAAGGATTTCACGCTGCATTTGAATAAGCGTGCTGTAACCTGCTAAAAGGTTTTCTACCGCAGCAGTACCTTCAGTGATATTTTTAGCTTCACTGATCTTGCTATCTTCGATGTACTCAGAGAACGCATGTACCGGTGTACCGCCTAACGTTAAAATACGCTCTGCAATCTCGTCTACTTTCTCAAGTAGTAAGTTATAAATTTCTTCAAATTTAAGGTGTAATTCAAAAAAGTTACGACCTTTGATATTCCAATGAAAGCCGCGTGCGTTCATGTATTGGATTTGGTAGCAGCTTAGTAAAGAGTTTAGTGAATTTACGATATCTTCACTTTTTGCGCTGTTTAAACCAATTGCATTTACCTGTGACATAGATTGCTCCTTAAAAAAAACCGTTAAGTGTTTACTTGCTAGTGCTTGGTGTTAAGTATTAGCCATCTTGGTTAATCTGTAAAATGGTTTAATTCGAACACGGTGATAGGTTTTAGCTATCAAAGGTTGGTTTTGTCCATTTGTGCACTATCAACATAACTTTGAATTACTTTTATATAGACTTGGGGCAATTGAGCAAAAAATCTACCTTATTTTGCAAATATTCAAAAATTAGGCAGAAAGTATGATCTAAAACAAGGTTTGTACTCGCTGATAAATAGGCTGATTTAGAACTTGATTTAGGTCAAAAAAACAACGAACCAGAAGCGCATAATGACTTTACCGCATTTAACCAGGAGAAGAAAAATGGACGGTAAAACAGTTAAAGAAAGCAAAGCTGAAATAGTTGTTGTAGTGATTGCATTACTTGCATTTGTTATCGGTTTGGTAGGTCATCTAGCAGGTGCTAGCTTCGCAAACTTTGATACCTTTGGCTATATTGCTGCACCTGTACCATTGATCTTAGGGATCATTGTTTTAATCTCATATAAAGTGGCTGCAAGTGCTGAAGATTAAAGTATCACTCACTTTGATTTATAAGCTTAATAATGTAATCCATCACTTGGCGTGAGTAGATCATACTGGTGTGACTCAAATGAAACACCTTATGTTCTGCCATGCCATTGAGTTTGGTTTCATCTATCAAAACTGTACCATCAGAGACACTGCCTTTAGCAATCAGTGGCATTAGCCCTATTGGTAAGTCACCGGCAATACTATAAAGCTTGGCATTAAACGGCCAATCGCCATTCTCAGATAATAAAAACTCCACGCTATTTTTTAACAGCATTTCAAAGCCCTTTTGCTGCATTTGCTTAGCAATATGACTGCCTTTATGCGGGGTGCCTAAGGTGATCACCTTTTCGACATGGCGACTTTGAAGAGAATTGGCCTCTAAGTAAGCGCGAGCAACCAAGCCGCCCATCGAATGGCAAACTAAGGCGGTAGGTTTACCACCGATAAAGCGATCAATCTTATCGAAAATTGCCGCTCTATCGGGAGAGAGCGTGTTATAGGTCAAATTGAGTATTTTTAGACCTGACTTTTCAAGGCGCGCGCACAGTGGGCGCATCACAAAGCCTGACATATAAAGTCCGTGTAATACTACAACTTGCCTAATTGCCATCGCATTCCTTACATTAACTGTTGCGGTTTAATTTCGATATTTGCTGTATCTGAGCTAACCCATACTTCACCATCTTGAATGGTAATAGTGAGCTTAATATTGCGATCAGCTAAGTCGGCTAATGCCTGAGTCGCGGCATAATCGAGACTAAAAATACTTAAGTTTTTAAAATCATACAACTTAGGTTGATGTTTTTGCCACCAAATCGCTTGGTTATTTTCGCCGTAGGTATATAAAACAACTTGCTTCGACTTATTGCAGGCTTTTTTCAGGCGTTTTTCGTCTGGTAGCCCAAGCTCAACCCATAATTCAATTTCTTCGCTATAGTTAATGTGCCAAAGCTCAGGCTCATCATCAGCGCATAAACCTTTTGTAAACTCTAAGCCTTCACGGGCATTTAGCGCAAAAGCCAACAAGCGGATCATCAAGCGTTGTTCGGTTTCTGATGGGTGTTGTGCCAGTGTTAAATTGAAATCTTGATAAATGTGGCGATCCATATCGCTTAACGATAATTGCGCTTTAATAATGGTTGATTTAAGAGCCATAACTGCTTACTTGAAAAAATTTGCGTCATTATAGCGCAATTCGTTGCCGAGCCAGTTAAAATACCGTGAAATTATCTTGTAGGAGTTAAAAATGGCCATCCAGTGGTTCCCGGGTCTACAGCCTTAACTTCCATCACTTTCCATACTTATTTCCATATTATTCTAAATAATTGAAATAAAATGTTTTTATCGCCGTTCTTTTCCGCGGTCTTCCACCAGCTGCCAGATGCTTTAGTACCCACTAAAGTACCCATGGGTTCTAAAAGCGTATATACTGACCTAAATAAAGCAGGAGTTTATATGCCTAGGCCAGTAACCAAACTAACCGATAAGAAAGTTAAAGCAGCAAAGCCGCAAGAGAAAGAGCAAACTCTTTCAGACGGTGGAGGCTTGCAATTGCGTGTCTTACCAAGCGGTACAAAATCTTGGCAGTTTAAGTACAAAAATCCAGTTACGGGTAAATACAACAAAATGCCTTTAGGTATTTACCCAGATAAATCCCTTTCAGACGCAAGGGATGATGCCACTGATAAAAGAAAGTTATTAGCCAATGGCGTTGATCCAAAAACACATAAGTTAGAGAAGAAGAAAGAGGAAATCCGTAAGCATAATAATACTTTTATCGCTGCAGCAGAGCTTTGGTTTGAGCGTAAAAGGCCAACCGTCACTGAGCAGCATGCGTCTCGTGAGTGGAGGGCTTTAGAAAAGTATGTATTTCCAAAAATGAAAAATATGCCTCTGGAAAGCATTACAGCACCTGAGACTATTGAGATTCTTAGGCCTTTAGAATCTGATGGGAAACACTCAACTGTTAAGCGTATTTGCCAGAGCCTTAATCAGATTATGGATTACTCTGTTAATCATGGCTATATACAAGCTAATCCATTAGCCAAAATTATTAAGGTGTTTTCTAAGAATATAGTAGAACATATGGCAACTATTGAGCTAGATGAGTTGCCTGAATTCTTAAAAGCTTTATGGGGTGCGCCAAACATTCAAAATAAGACTAGGTTATTGATTCTTTGGCAGCTACACACCATGACTCGACCAAAAGAAGCTGCTAGGGCTAAATGGGAAGATATTCACTTTGACGATAAAGTTTGGATAATTCCAGCTGAAGAAATGAAGCGCAGAAGAACGCATAGAGTACCTTTAACACCTGCTACGATAGCAATATTAGAGAAAATGAAGCCACTCAGCGGGCATCATCAATATATTTTTCCTAATGAACGTGATCCTAATGGCCATGCAAGTACCTATACAGTGAATGCAGCCATAAAGCGTAGCTTGGGCTATAAAGATAAGCTTGTGGCTCATGGCCTTCGTTCTGTTGCATCTACGGCGCTTCATGAGCAAGGTTACGATAGTTTGTTAGTTGAAGCTTGCTTAGCTCATGCCGATGAAAATGAGACTAGAGCGGCATATAACCGCTCGGATTACCTAGAACAGCGTAGACCAATAATGGATTGGTGGAGTGAGTTGATTGGGCAGACTAGTCCCAAATAAAAGCATTTAATCAAGCATTGTTTTGACTATTTTATTGAGAGCTTTTTTCTCAGTACTATTATGCTCTTTAGCATAGTTAGTCAGTTTTTTCTGGTTTGCTTTGGTTAAACCAAAGTGGCTATTATGCTTTTGGCGAAGTATTTTTTGCTTCTGTGCGTTATACAATGATGAAGTTAACTCATTTACTGTTGGCAGCTTATCCTTTTTTAAACTAACAATAGTTGTGGGCAATATTTCACTTGAGGGGGAGGGTACATCCTGCCTAGCCTCCATTGTAAACCTTATACCATTATAATTTTTTTCTACGTATTGTTTGATTGCGCTATCTGGGTATGGGTCAGCTTTGTAATGTGTGTAATGAAATGAATCTAATAAAGCTTCTTTTACGGTGGTTTTTTCTTTGCTTTTTAATTCGAAGTAATGCGAATACAGGTCAAAAAAAGAAGTTTTATTTGTGATTTCAGAGCTGTTCTTTATTTCTAAGTATAGTAAGGAATTATTAATTGGTGCAGTAATTAGGTGGGGGCTGTGATTAGAGATCTCCTTTTCAGAAAAGCATTTGTTAGTTAAAGTGAGACTTGTTAGTGGTGTAACTAATTTTTCAAAATAGAGGCCTTTTAAAAAGTTCCAATTACTTATCAGTGCAATAACAGACCAATAAATTGTCTCATTATCAATTGGTTTAATGAACCGGAAAGCTCTTTTTTCTCCTGCCGCCTTATCTATTTTTTCTGTTAGATAACGCCAAACCCAGCTACATGTTTCTTCATCTTTTATATCTAACCAAGAAAGCCGACTTTTACCTGTTACAAACTGTGAATAGCTCTCCTTCATAGTCAGTAAGTAGTCCTGCTTAACCCCTTCGTCGCAAAAGGTAGCGTCAAAAATTTTAATGATTAGAGGATAAATCTCTTTAACGTTACTAGCAAAGTCTCGAAAGTACTTATTTGGGGGGGCGTAGTAATAGCGTTTAGGTGGGTTAAATTTCAAGTAAAAAAGTACCCAGCATAACTGCTTAGGGTCCTTAACTGATAGCCAATCAAAGCTCTCAGTAGGTAGGATATTCGAAAAGTAACCTTTCATTAATTTACTTTGTTCAAACTGTATACGACCCTCAGCTCCATTAATGAATTCATTTTCCCAGCACTGAATAATCTCACGAGCTTCTTCGATATTTGTAGGGGATTTTTTAACACTAATTAAGTTGTTTTCAAGGATATATTTAGCTAACCAATACAGTGATCTTTCATCATTTTTGAACGTGTCTAGCCATGACATTTTTGTAATTCCTTATAAAATAATGTTCATTTATAGCATAACCATAGTGTATTTAATCAATGTTTTTTTCATAAAAAATTGAACTGTATGTAGTAAAAAAAACGTAACTTCTGAATTTGCAATGAGTGCTATTTTGCTGGGATAGGCTATGTTTTTTATTTATTTCATTGAACTATCTCATGCCAACCTTAAAAAGCAAGTGAATTGCTCTACCTAAGTATTATGATAGAGGAGCTTTCTGTACTGATAACTTCAGAGTAACTTTAAATCTGCAAAGTAGTTGCTCAGTAATGCGTTAATGAAATTAACCATCTAAAATAAAGCTGGTTTTTTAGTGGGAATTTCGGTTTGGTAATATTAATTAGATTTACTAGTAACGAAGTAATTATCACAACAAATACAATTTAAAAAATACTATTCATCCACCTGATATGAACTCATACTTTTCAGGATAAAGAAGGTGAATAATCAAAAACAATACTCAGTAACTACTATCCCTACTTACAAGCAATATCAAACACTCGCTAGAGACAATCAGCCCTTAGTTATTCCCTACTTAGATGCTATTGAGAAAGTCATGCTTGCTGCATGTGCTGAGCATAAAAGAACGTTTGCTGTGAGAGTTGATTTAAGGTTACCTGCTCATTCAAATACAATTGATTTAGATAGCAATAAAGTTATTAAACGATTCATTGCTTCTCTTGAGGCGCAGATTAAAGCTGATACAAAACGTAAAGCTCGTGAAGGTAGAACGCCACACCCTTGCAATGTTAGGTATATTTGGGCAAGAGAACAGAGCACAGCTCATCATCAACATTACCATTGTGTACTGTTTTTTAATAAAGACCGCTATCACTGTACGGGTAAAATAAATGCAGAGAGTGATAACCTGTTTACTCGAACAGTTAAGGCTTGGGCGAGTGCGTTGAGCTTACCGTTGGATGAAACGATGCAATTAGTTCATTTACCTAATAATGCACATTACTACCTCGACGCTAATAGCTCTGATTTCACTCAAGACTTTCATGCTCTGTTTTATCGACTGAGTTACCTCGCAAAGCTAAATACTAAGCAATATGGATTAGGGCAGCGTTGTTTTGGCTATAGTCAGAGGTAATACTTTTAATAAAGACCTGTGCTTCTCATTATTCGTTTTAACGAGGTTTTGAGATCTTCAACTAGCTAAATAAGCTCAAGCCCTTATTATATAAGGGCTGGCAAGTTCCCAAAATACCATTATGAGAACCTAAAAATAAAAGGTGTTATTACACTTTAAAAGAGTGCTCATTTAGAGCACTCGTATTTGACTAATCAAACAAACTAGCAATGCCAGCAACTATCCCTCCAGCAACAGCTAGAGGGACTGTAACAGGCGCAGACGCAACACCAGCACCAATTACTATTGCGCCAGATGTAAGTGCTCCAGCGGCTGCTCCGGAGCCTATAGCCACAGCTGTTCTGCTTACGCTAGAGTCACTACTGCCAGTTATCTGTTTTGATAACTCATTACCGACTAAGCCGCACGAAACGGCTTTATTTAAAGACATAATGTTTTCCTTTTAGTTAAGTATCACGAGCACCAGAATGGCGCTGTTAGGGTTTATAGCTCTAGCTCTTCAAAGTCTTTGTCTATTTCCTCCTGTGTTATGCCTATGTAACGAAGTGTGGTTGCTTCGGAGCTATGGCGGAGCATTTTCATTACTCGGGCGATGTCATGGGTTTTCTGATACAAGTGATAACCGCGTGTTTTACGCATTGAGTGAGTCCCCAAATGAATATTTAGTTCTTCACCTACTAGCGCAAATGCTTTTGTGACAGCTCTGCGTGATAGCGGTCTAGGCTTTGAATTAATCGCTTGTTGATTGCGGTATGATTGAAATAAGTAGATGTGGTGTGGATGAGTTAGTTTAATTTCGTTGATCAAGGTAAGCGCCTTATCATTTAGCTTTATTTCAGCTAATTTCGAGGTCTTTGACTCATAAATAATCAATCTATTGTTACTTATGTCAGTAAACTTCACTGCAAGTAAGTCAGATATTCTAAGTGCGAGATTTAAGCCAATATTCCATATCTGGCTCATTTGTCTTGAGCAACGCTTTTCTAGTAAATAGCTAACGAGCCTTACTGTATCAAGATCTTTAACTGCTTGTACTTCAGCCATAAAGCCCCCGTTACTCCGTCGTAACTGTTACTTGATAACAACCTGTGTTGTAGTACTCAACAAAGTTTGAAATGAATAGGTCTAATAGCTCTTCACCTTCTTTAGCGCTTAACCAACCCAATAAATAGTGAAAAATCTGTTTAATGCTGAAACACACATCAATCTCTTTTATCAGCTCAGAGCTATGGTGCCCATGATACGAAAAGTCAGTAATGTAAAGAAGTTGCCAGTTGGTGACCTGCTTTTCTAATCGTACCTCTACCGGATGAAACCCTCCAGACTTAGGGCTATAATCGGGATCTCTAAAGTTAAGTATAATCGCCTTTGCTTCCCCTACAGAGTCACCCCCGTTAGTAGCAGCATTAATAATCACACTAATAAATGAGTCTGGCACTTTTAAGCCTGACACTTGCTCTATTTTTAACGTCATATTTAACTCCTTTTAAATTAAGCCATGCTCAGCAAATGAATACGTGCTTTCGCCAATGATGATGTGATCAAGTATTGATACATCTATTAGGTTAAGTGCCTGCTGTAACTTGGTGGTAATGAGCTTGTCTGCTTGAGATGGGGTGGTAACGCCTGAAGGGTGATTATGCGCCAATATAACGGATGCTGCATTAAGCTCTAAAACCTCTTTGACAACTTCTCTAGGGTAAACGCTAGCAGCGTTAATAGTGCCTCTGAAGAGTTCTTTAAACTCTAGTATGCGGTTTTGGCTATCTAAAAAAAGTACGGCAAAAACTTCATGCTCATGTATTGCTAGTTTATGTTTCAAGTACTCTTCGCAATCATTAGGGCTATTTAGTACACCATCTCTAAACTGCTTCTGTGCGATGATGTAGGCAGCAGCTTCTAGTATCTGTTTATCATTTACCGGATGCTCGAATTCATATAACGACTGTTGACCTTGCATTATTAATTCCTCTTAAGTGGTTTATGCAAGTTAGTGATGTATATGTGTAAATTTTTCATTTGGAAGGCGTAAAAAAATACTGCCCCCGGAAAGGTTATGTACTAATAACCAACCGGAGAAATTCCATGCGTTTAATTAAACTGAAAGAAGTGATGGCAAAAACATCACTGGGTCATTCAAGTATCTATAAATTTATTGCTGAAGGTACTTTTCCTAAGCAAGTATCGTTAGGGGCTAAGTCGGTGGCATGGGTTGAGTCAGAAGTGGATGATTGGATAATGGAAAGAATAGGTGAACGATAAGATAGTTAAGGCGTTTATATCTCTAAGTAGCAGATTGGTTATAGAAAATTTATGATAGTATAACTTTCATTGAAGGTAAGTGAATTAGGGTCAGCGCTGACCCTAATTCACTTACTAAAATGTGCAGATAAAAGATAATATACCTTAAGGGAATTTATTGATGACAAGTTTACAACAACGTGCCGAACTTCAACGCCAAATATGGGCTATTGCCAACGATGTACGTGGCTCAGTGGATGGCTGGGATTTTAAACAATATGTATTGGGTACGCTGTTCTATCGCTTTATCAGTGAGAACTTTGAGCTTTACATTACTGGCGGTGATGAGAGCGTCAATTATGCTGCTATGGTCGATGATGATGAAAACATTCTCGCTGCAATGGATGATGCAGTCCTTACGAAAGGGTATTTTATTCTTCCAAGCCAGTTGTTTAGCAATGTGGCGGCCAATGCACACAAGAACGAAAACTTAAATACTGATTTGGCTGCTATTTTTGCTGCAATCGAAAACTCAGCCAATGGCTATGATTCAGAAAAAGACATCAAAGGCTTGTTTGCTGATTTTGATACCACCAGTAATCGTCTGGGTAATACGGTAGAGGCAAAAAACAAACGTCTTGCAGCTGTGTTAAAAGGCGTGGCAGGTTTAACTTTGGGTAACTTTGAAGACAACCAGATTGACTTATTTGGTGATGCTTACGAGTTCCTGATTTCAAACTACGCCGCCAATGCGGGTAAATCCGGTGGTGAATTTTTCACCCCTCAGCACGTATCAAAATTAATCGCGCAGCTGGCCATGCACGGCCAAACCAGTGTGAATAAAATCTATGACCCTGCGGCGGGTTCAGGTTCATTGCTGTTACAAGCTAAAAAGCACTTTGATGCGCATATCATTGAAGATGGTTTTTTTGGACAAGAGCTCAACCACACCACTTACAACTTGGCGCGTATGAATATGTTTTTGCACAACATAAACTACGACAAGTTTAATATTCAGTTGGGTGATACCTTAACCGAACCACACTTTTTAGACGAAAAAAATAACAAAGGTTTTGATGCCATTGTCTCTAACCCGCCTTATTCAGTTAAGTGGGTTGGCAGTGACGACCCAACCTTAATCAACGATGATCGTTTTGCGCCCGCAGGTGTATTAGCGCCTAAATCAAAAGCTGACTTTGCCTTTGTGCTGCATGCGCTAAGTTACCTATCAAGCAAAGGTCGTGCGGCGATTGTTTGCTTCCCCGGTATTTTTTACCGTGGTGGTGCAGAGCAAAAAATTCGTCAGTACTTGGTCGACAACAACTATGTTGAAACCGTGATTTCACTGGCACCTAACTTGTTTTTTGGCACTACCATTGCCGTGAATATCTTGGTGCTGTCTAAACACAAAACTGACACCAGCACCCAGTTTATCGATGCTAGCGGCGAAGCTTATTTCAAAAAAGAAACCAATACTAACGTACTGACTGATAAGCACATTGAAGACATCATGAAAGTGTTTGCTAGCAAGGAAAACGTTGAGCATTTTGCCAAGTCCGTTGATTTAGATGCAATTGCATGCAACAGCTACAACCTTTCAGTAAGTAGTTATGTAGAAGCGAAAGACAACCGCGAGCAAGTGGACATTACAAAGCTTAATGCCGAACTTAAAACCGCCGTTGCTAAAATTGATGCGCTTCGCAGTGATATTGACGCCATAGTGGCGGAAATTGATGGTGAGGAGGTTGAAGTATGAGTCAGTTGAGCTATTTGGAGAAACTGTTGGATGGGGTTGAGGTTGAATGGACGACGCTAGGGAATGAACACGCGGTTGAAATAGCCAATAGTGGTCGAAAGCCCGTAAAAGCAGCGCTGCGTATAGCAGGAGAAACGCCGTATTATGGCGCAAACAACATCCAAGATTATGTTGACGGCTACACACATGAAGGTGAGTTCGTGCTTATTGCTGAAGATGGTTCAGCAAGTCTTGATAACTACTCTGTTCAATACGCAACGGGTAGGTTCTGGGCTAACAACCATGTTCATGTTGTGAGAGGTAAAGACGTTCTCAATACACGCTACCTATATCACTATCTTTGTATTGTTAACTTTGTTCCATTTTTATCTGGTGGTGGTCGTGCCAAGTTGACCAAAGGAAAGCTGGTTGATATACCGCTCCCCATTCCATGCCCAGATAACCCAGAAAAATCGCTGGCAATACAAGCTGAAATTGTGCGTATTCTGGACGCATTTACCGCCATGTCCGCCGAGCTGTCCGCCGAGCTTAACCTACGCAAAAAACAATACAACTACTACCGCGACCAGTTGTTGAGTTTTGAAGACGGTGAAGTTGAGTGGAAATCATTAGAGTTCCTTTGTGAGTCCATCTCTGCAGGTGGAGATGTCCCTAAAAATAGCGCTAAAGGACAAACCGAACCAACTTCTGTGTACCCATACCCAATTTATGCAAACGCTACAGATGAAAAAGGGCTATATGGTTTCACTGATAACTATAAGATTGATAGTGATGCAGTAACCATTTCTGCGCGTGGTGCAAAAGTCGGTTATCACACTGTAAGGGAAGCTAAGTTCACACCAATTATTCGTTTAATTGTTTTAGTTGCTGATAAAAATTTAGTTACCACAAGATATTTAAATTATGTTTTAGACATGACCCCAATTGGTGGTACTGAAGGGGGAATTCCGCAACTCACTGTTCCAATGGTAAAAAAGATAACCGTTCCAATTCCATTTCCAAACGATCCTGAGAAATCCCTGGTCGAGCAGACGCGTATTGTTGCTGTATTGGATAAATTTAAAACGTTAACAACTTCGCTTCAAGAGGGTTTGCCACGCGAAATTGAGTTGCGCCAAAAACAATATGAGTATTATCGTGATATGTTATTAAACTTTCCGAAATCAGATGAGGCGGCTTAATGAGTAAAACGCTAAAGGAAATAGCAGAGCAGTTGCAAGCGACCCCAAAAAAAGTGCAGTTGATCTATGCCTTTAATGGCTCTGGTAAAACTCGACTATCAAGAGAATTTAAAGAGTTACTTGCTTCTAAAATAAATGAAGAGGGTAGTGATGAAGTCGCACTAACGGCGATGTCTCGAAAAAATATCCTTTACTATAATGCTTTTACTGAAGATCTATTTTACTGGGATAATGATTTAAATGGTGATGAGCATAGAAAACTTAAGATACATCCTAACTCCTTCACCAAATGGGTGCTTGAAGAGCAGGGACAAGGAAACAACATTACTACCAATTTTCAGCGCCTAACGAATAGCACTATAGAGCCAAGATTTAGTGCTGACTTTTCGGAAGTTTCTCTTGTAATGAGAGATGACGCTCAGAACAAGCCTATCAAGATCTCTAAAGGCGAGGAAAGTAATCTGATTTGGAGTGTTTTCTATAGTTTACTGTATTTGATCAAAGAAGAACGAAATATTTCTGAGCCAGATAACAGAAGTACTAATGATTTTGATGCACTTGAGTATATTTTTATTGACGACCCTGTTAGTTCCTTAGATGAAAACCACCTCATACAACTAGCTGTTGATTTGGCTGCGTTGATTAAATCTAGTTACTATCCCTCAAGTGGCCTTGGTCTTAAATTCATTATCACTACACATAGTCCTACATTCTATAATGTTCTACATAACGAACTTGGCTTAAATAAAAAAGGGAAAAAAGAAGGCTGCTATCTGCTTGAGAAACTCGAAGATGGAAGTCATCGCCTGGATACTAAGTATGGCGATTCCAATATGAGTTTTTCATATCACTTGCATTTAAAGCAAACTTTAGAGCATGTAACTAAAAATAACTTGGTTGAGCGCCATCATTTTACATTGCTTCGAAACTTGTATGAAAAAACCGCCAGTTTCCTAGGCTACCCAGAATGGGGCAAATTACTAGAGAGCGCTCCAGGTGATAAGCAAGGCTACTTAAACCGCATTATTCAATTTACAAGCCATAACACATTAGCTGGCGAAGCACTTCCTGAGCCGACCCCTCCAGAAAAGCAGATGGTTAAGCTTCTTCTAGATAATCTAATTGATAATTACAGCTACTGGAAGCAAGAAACAGAAAATGACTAATAAAAATTTGACCATACAAGATCAAACCTCTGAATTTTTACTGTATACCTCCCCCAATGGCGATGTGAAAGTAGAAGTGTTACTCAGTGGTGAAACCATTTGGCTGACCCAAAAACGCATTGCTGAATTATTTGGTGTGGGTGTTCCTGCTATTTCTAAGCATTTGAAAAATATTTTTGAAAGTGGTGAGCTGCAAGAAGAACTGGTTATTTCCATTTTGGAAAATACCACTGCACATGGTGCTATGGCAGACAAAACCCAAACCAAAGCGGTGAAATACTATAACCTCGATGCGGTGATTTCGGTAGGCTACCGAGTAAACTCAGCGCAAGCAACCCAGTTTAGAATTTGGGCAACTCAACTAATCAAAGACTTCATCATCAAAGGCTTTGCCATGGATGATGATCGTCTTAAGAATGGCCGTTTCTTTGGTAAAGATTATTTTAAAGAGCTTCTAGAGCGCGTTCGCTCCATTCGTGCCAGTGAGCGACGCATTTATCAGCAAATCACCGATATTTTTGCCGAATGCAGTATCGATTATGACCCCAAATCAGAAACCACTCGTTTGTTTTATGCTCATGTTCAGGACAAATTTCACTTTGCTATTACAGGCCACACATCCTCTGAAATCATTGTTCTCAAAGCCGATGCTAGTCAGCCATTGATGGGGATGAAGACTTATAAAAATGCACCTGATGGGCGGATTCTTAAATCAGATACGACCATTGCAAAAAACTATCTGGCAGAAGACGAAATTAAAAAGCTAGAGCGTGCGGTTTCTGCCTTTTTTGATTATATAGAAGGTATTATTGAGCGCCGCAACACCTTTACTATGGAAGCTTTTGCCCAAAGCGTAAATAAGTTTTTAGCCTTTAATGAATACCAAGTGCTAGAAGGTTATGGAAATGTCAGCCGAAAAGTAGCCGAGCAAAAAGCTCATGCAGAGTATGAGCAATTCAATAAGCAACAAAAAATAGAATCTGATTTTGACCGCGAGGTTAAAAAGTTACTTGGGCAAGGAAATAAGAAAAAGGATGTAAATGAATGAAGTCTTATAAAGCAGTTGCAGAATTGAATAATTTCATCGTTCTAGATAAATATACATGGCAAGACCAAATTGCTGAAGGCTACCAGAGCGAAGCTGATTTAGAGCGCGAGCTTGTTCAAGATTTAAGTAATCAAGGTTATGAGTATGTGCCGGAGCTAACTACACCCGATGCCATGATGGCTAATGTGCGCAAACAGCTACAAACTCTAAATAAGGTCGAATTTACGGATGTCGAGTGGCTTCGTTTTTGCGAGCAATACCTTAATACGCCAAGCGACAATATTCTTGATAAAACCCGCAAGGTACACCGTGATCATATCTTCGATTTTGTCTTCGATGATGGCCATATAGAAAACATCTACCTGTTCGATAAGAAGACCATTGCTCGTAACAAAGTGCAGGTCATTAAGCAGTTTGAGCAAACGGGAAGCCATGCCAACCGTTATGATGTGACAATTTTGGTCAATGGTTTGCCTTTGGTGCAAATTGAACTGAAAAAGCGTGGTGTGGCGATCCGTGAGGCGTTTAACCAAATACATCGCTACAGCAAAGAAAGTTTTAATGCAGAGAACTCGTTGTACAAGTTCTTGCAGCTGTTTGTGATCTCTAATGGCACCGACACACGTTATTTTGCTAATACTACTAGGCGAGACAAAAATAGCTTCGATTTTACGATGAACTGGGCGAAGTCAAACAATACGCTGATCAAGGATTTAAAAGACTTTACCGCCACTTTTTTCCAGAAAGAGACGTTGCTTGAAGTAATCTTGCGTTACTCGGTATTTGACGTCAGCAATACCTTACTTGTAATGCGCCCCTACCAGATTGCCGCCTCAGAGCGCATTTTATGGAAAATAAAGAGCGCGTTTAACGCTAAAAATTGGAGCAATACCGACAGCGGTGGATACATTTGGCACACCACTGGTTCTGGCAAAACACTCACCAGCTTTAAAGCGGCACGTTTGGCCACCGATTTAGACTGTATCGATAAAGTCTTTTTTGTGGTGGACCGAAAAGACCTCGACTATCAGACGATGAAAGAGTATCAGCGCTTCTCACCTGATAGTGTGAACGGTTCAGACAGTACCTCAGGGCTAAAAAGCAACCTGGATAAAGACGATAACAAGATTGTTGTTACCACCATCCAAAAGCTCAACAACTTAATCAAAAGCGAAAGCGATTTAGCGATATACAACAAGCAAGTGGTTTTTATTTTTGATGAGTGTCATCGAAGCCAGTTTGGTGAAGCGCAGAAAAACCTAAAGAAGAAATTCAAAAAGTACTACCAGTTTGGCTTTACCGGTACGCCAATTTTCCCTGAAAACGCCTTGGGTGCTGAAACCACGGGCAGCGTGTTTGGCCAGCAGTTGCACACTTATGTGATCACTGATGCCATTCGTGATGAAAAAGTACTCAAGTTCAAAGTGGACTATAACGATGTTCGTCCGCAATTTAAGAGCATTGAGACTGAGCAGGATGATAAGAAGCTTAGTGCCGCCGAGAATAAGAAAGCGTTCTTACATCCAATGCGCATTCGTGAAATCTCGCAGTATATTCTGAACCATTTTAACCAGAAAACGCATCGAGCCTATTCTGGTGCCAAAGGGTTTAACGCCATGTTTGCGGTCAGTAGTGTTGATGCAGCGAAAGCGTACTATGAAACCTTTAAAACATTGCAGGCCGAGGCCGAAAATGGACCTACGAGTAAACCTCTGCGCATTGCGACTATCTTCTCATTTGCTGCTAATGAAGAGCAGGACGCCATTGGTGATATTTTAGATGAGAGTTTTGAAGTCAGTGCCATGAATAGTAGCGCGAAAGAGTTTTTGAGCGCCGCGATTAACGATTACAACGCCATGTTTAAATCTAACTATGGCGTGGACAGTAATGGCTTTCAGAACTACTACCGTGACCTTGCCCAGCGTGTGAAGAATCAAGAAATAGATCTGCTCATAGTGGTTGGTATGTTTTTAACGGGCTTTGATGCGCCTACGCTCAATACCTTGTTTGTTGACAAAAATTTGCGCTATCACGGCTTAATGCAGGCGTTTTCTCGCACCAATCGTATTTATGATGCAACGAAGACCTTTGGCAATATTGTTACCTTCCGGGACTTAGAGCAGGCAACCATTGACGCCATCACCTTGTTTGGTGACAAAAACACCAAAAACGTGGTGCTGGAGAAGAGCTACAAAGAATACATGGAAGGCTTTAACGATATTGCTACTGGCCAAGCTCGTCGAGGTTTTGTTGATATCGTAAAAGAGCTGCAAGAACGCTTTCCAAACCCTGAAAATATTGAAAAAGAACAAGATAAAAAGGAATTTGCCAAGCTGTTTGGTGAATACCTAAAAGCAGAAAATATTTTACAAAACTACGATGAGTTTGCTGGATTAAAAGCACTGCAAAGCATAGATACCAGTGATGAACAAGCTGTTGAAGAGTTCAAGTCAAAGTACTATCTGGATGATGCTGACATTGAGGCAATGCAAACCATCGATATGCCAAGTGAGCGTGCTATTCAAGATTATCGCTCTACCTACAACGATACCCGCGACTGGTTGAGACGCGATAAAGAGGGCCTGGACAAAGATAAGTCAACGGTAGACTGGGACGACGTGGTCTTTGAAATTGATTTGCTTAAATCTCAGGAAATAAACCTCGATTACATTATTGAACTTATTTTTGATCACAATAAGAAGAACAAGAGCAAAGAAGGCTTGATTGAAGAAGTTCGCCGTATGATTCGTGGTAGCCTTGGCAATAGAGCGAAAGAGGGCTTGGTGGTTGATTTTATTAACCAGACAAACCTAGATGAGATCAATGACAAAGCCAGCATTATCGACGCTTTCTTCAAATTCGCCCAGGCGGAGCAGAAGCGCGAAGCCGATGCCATTATTGCCTCTGAAAAGCTCAATATCGATGCTGCCAAACGCTATATTGCGTCATCACTCAAACGTGAGTACGCCTCTGAAAATGGCACTGCACTTAATGAGGCGCTGCCGAAACTTAGCCCATTAAACCCACAGTACCGAACCCAGAAACAAACGGTTTTTCATAAAATTGCCGCTTTTGTTGAAAAGTTTAAAGGTGTTGGGGGGCAGGTTTAGCTGGTCGCTTTTAAAATCAATGGCTTATGCCTTTGTGATGTGAGAGATTGCAAACATAACGAAGCTAAGGTTATACCGCAAATAAATTAAGTCGAATCATCAAGTATTTACGTAGGTGAATGGGAGATATTTCCTTAGGCTAGCTTGAAGTAAAGGATTAGAAGTGACTAAAAATAATAATTTTCCTAAGCTAAATGAATTTATAGTAATAGATAAGGTAGATCAGAATAGGCGAGCGAAAAATAACTATCAAAGTGAAAATGCCCTTGAGCGAGAACTCATTAGAGACCTACAAAACCAGCAGTACGAATATGTCCCAGGACTCAAATGCCCTGACAGGATGTTGGCGAATGTGCGTAAGCAGCTGGAAAAACTTAATAAGATTACCTTTCTAGATAGGGAGTGGTTTCGGTTTGTTGAGAGTTACTTAGATACACCAAGTGATGGAATCATTGATAAAACACGTAAAATTCATGATAACCATATTTTGGACTTTAAATTTGATGATGGTCATATCGAAAACATCTACCTGTTCGACAAGAAGACCATTTCTCGTAACAAAGTGCAGGTCATTAAGCAGTTTGAGCAAACGGGAAGCCATGCCAACCGTTACGATGTGACGATTTTGGTCAATGGTTTGCCTTTGGTGCAAATTGAACTGAAAAAGCGTGGTGTGGCGATCCGTGATGCGTTTAACCAAATACATCGCTACAGCAAAGAAAGTTTTAATGCAGAGAACTCGTTGTACAAGTTCTTGCAGCTGTTTGTGATCTCTAATGGCACCGACACGCGCTATTTCGCCAATACCACGAAGCGTGAAAAGAACAGTTTTGATTTCACAATAAACTGGGCTTTTTTAAAAAATAATCATATTAAAGATCTTAAAGAGTTTACTTCTAGTTTTTTACAAAAAAATACACTGCTTCAAGTACTATTTAATTATTGTATTTTCGATGTCAATAACACTTTACTCGTGATGCGGCCATATCAGATAGCGGCGACCGAGCGCATTTTATGGAAGATAAAGAGCGCTTTTAGTAGCAAGAATTGGAGTAACATTGAGAGCGGTGGGTACGTTTGGCACACCACCGGTTCAGGCAAGACGCTCACTAGCTTTAAAGCTGCACAGCTAGCTACCAGGTTGGATTTTATAAACAAGGTGTTTTTTGTCGTTGATCGTAAAGATCTAGATTACCAAACAATGAAGGAGTACCAACGCTTTTCACCAGATAGTGTAAACGGCTCAAATAGCACAACTCAACTTAGGCGCAACCTTGAGAAAAAAGATAACAAGATTATCGTCACAACTATTCAGAAGCTAAACAAGTTACTCAAAAGAGAGAATAATCTAGCTATTTATGAAAAGCATGTTGTGTTCATTTTTGATGAGTGTCATCGAAGTCAATTTGACGAATCACAGAAAAATTTAAGAAAAAAGTTTAGATATTATTATCAATTTGGTTTTACTGGAACGCCAATATTAAAAGGGAATGCTATAAGAGGGAAAACAACCGCTAGTGTATTTGGTGAGCTCATATCACACCCATACAAAATATCCCATGCAATTCATGATGAGAAAGTACTCAAATTCAAGGTTGATTATAACAATGTTAGTCCAAAATTTGAGAGTATTGAAACTGAGTCTGACGAAAGGAAGTTAAGTTTTTACGAGAAGAAAAAGCAATTTTTACATCCTGAACGAATTAAGAAGATATCGCAATATATACTTCATAACTTCCGTAGGAAAACCCATAGACATCAGGGAAGAGATAAAGGTTTCAATGCGATGTTTGCTGTCAGTAGCGTTGACGCAGCGAAAGCATACTACGAGTGTTTTAGTTCTTTACAAAAAGAAAATAAACCCAAATATCCTCTTAAGATAGCGACTATCTTCTCATTTGCTGCCAATGAAGAGCAGAATGCCATTGGTGATATTTTAGATGAGAGTTTTGAAGTCAATGCCATGAATAGTAGTGCGAAAGAGTTTTTGAGCGCCGCGATTAACGATTACAACGCCATGTTTAAATCTAACTATGGCGTGGACAGTAATGGCTTTCAGAACTACTACCGTGACCTTGCCCAGCGAGTGAAAAATCAGGATGTTGATTTGCTGATCGTGGTAGGTATGTTTTTAACGGGCTTTGATGCGCCCACGCTTAACACCTTGTTTGTTGATAAGAATTTGCGTAATCACGGTTTAATACAGGCATTTTCTCGAACTAACCGTATTTATAATACAACAAAGACCTTTGGCAATATTGTTACTTTCCGTGACTTAGAAAAGGCAACAGACAGCGCTATTGTTTTATTTGAAACGGAAAATACTAAGCAAGAAGTTTTGGAGAGAAGTTATTTAGATTACATCAATGGCTTTGTAAGCATTAAGTCCAGAAAAATTAGCCGTGGATACTCTGCAATTGTTGCAGACCTTCAAAGTGGATTTTCTGAACCTTTAGAGCTAATTAGAGAGAGAGATAAGAAAGAATTTGCACAGCTTTTTGGCGAATATCTTCGAATTGAAAGAGTGTTACATAGCTTTGATGAATTTGACGTTCTAAAAAAATGGAAAAAAATAGCCAAAGAAGATGTAAAAGGGATCGAGGCATTTAAAGCAAGATATGGTGTTGATGAAAATGATATCTGTCAGATGAATAGTATTCAGATACTTACTGAGCGTCAAATCCAAGATTATCTATCAAATTATAGGGATATAATGGATAAATTGCGCCTTCAAGAAGAGGGAGATAGAAAAAATGAATCGAACATTGATTGGAGTGATGTGCGTTTTGAAGTAGATCTAATAAAATCGACGGAAATAGGTCTAGATTATACTCTTGATTTAATTATTAAGCATAATAAAAAAAATAGAAGTAAATTAAAGCTACTTGAAGAAGTAAGTAAGCTTATTCATTCAAGGTTTGAAAATAGTGCAATAGAGAGTTTGATTCTTGATTTCATTAATCAAACTAATTTGAATGAAGTCTATGATAAAGAAAGTATCAATGAAGCGTTTGATAAGTTTGTCCTATTTGAAAAGAAGCGTGAAATTGAAGAATTGATAAAAGTTGAAAATCTTAATGTAGAAGCCACTACTCGTTACATTTCTACATCTCTTAAGCGAGGTTTTGCTAGTGATAAAGGTATTGAATTAAACTTAACCTTACCAACTTTAAGCCCACTTACTTCTCAGTATAAAACAAAAAAAGATGTTGTTTTTAAAAAGTTTGTTGAATTTGTTGAAAAATATAAAGCTATTGAGAAAGCTTAATATTTGGGATTTAATATACCAACAAATGTCCCCCAAGGTGTAGATGTGTAACTACTTGTAAAAATTGGAAAAAACAGATTTAATAGGGTAATACGTTGTTCTGACAGGGACTGAGTCGCAACCGTACAAGCTATAATTTAATAAAGCTTTAAGTATCAGTTACTTTCTCTAGTTTCCTTTAGCGTAAGTAATATTAACGTTAGTTAATGTCAGCACTGTATAACAATAAACATTTTTATTTTGTAAGGATATAGAGGGTTAGTTGATGAAAAAAGAGCTTATAAGCAGTTATTTTACAATTGCTTTAATTTGTAGCATTTTCATGTGGTTGTTTGGTGAAGATAGTTATCGTGGTTATGCATACAACTTAGGTAAAGCAATTGTTTGGCCTATATCTATTTTTAAATCTTATCCAGAAATTGATGGGGATAGCCCATTAAAATTTGCTTCAAGCTACCAGAAAGTAGCTGCTTCTGGCAACGTTGAGGGTTATACCGATTTTAATGTAGCTGTTGGTCTACTCTCTTATTACTTTTATGTTGAAAGCGACCCTTCCATTAAGCTTAAAGATTATAATGAACTAATGTATCAAGGGCGTGGAGCAGATCAATTCTTTAAAACTTTGTTGGGAAAAGAAGAAATTTTAACAAAAGTCGCTGATTATTTAGACGGTATGAGTTTTGGAGATATTGTTTCAGAAAGAGATGATATCGAAGATGATTTAATGGAACTGTTGAATGATAGGGAATAGCTATCTTAAATCTAGAAAAGTAGTCGCTTAAAAAGCGATTACTTTTCTAATGAAATTAGCAACTTTTTACTATTAGTATAAATGGTTTACCTGAGGCTCCATACCAAGTCTAAAGATTTATCTATGAAGTTATGTGTATTATTTTCAATGTGTTTTTGAAATGTTAATGCTTTGCTTTCAAAGTTTGTAGCAAACTTTGTTAAGTCTTGCTCTATTTCATCTAGAGTAAAGTTACCCTCATCAACAAGTTTCGGCAGGGCTTTTTCAACATTAATTGATTTGGTAATATTCACAAAAAACAGCCTTCCGATGAAGGTTACTATGAAATCTTTATCCTCAAAATAGCTTTTCTCTACTTTTCGAACTGCTAAGATATATTTACTATTTTGCCAGTTCCCGCGCTCTCCAAATATAAGCTTTAGGCCTTCAAGAATTATTGTGTCAGATAAGTCAATATCTAGTCCCCTTTTTAACATTGACATACGCGCATAAGCTGTTGAAAAAACTATTACTTCTAAAGTGGCATAATCGTTCTTAAGTTCAGTGTAACTTGCATCCTCGATTATACTTTTTCTAAATCTAGATACATTTTTTACAACAAGAGACTGAAAATCCTCCTTTAATTTTGTTAATGGGGCACTTCTTGGATCTGATGGAGATGTAATAAATGAGGTTACTTTATCAAGCCTATTCATTTTTTTTATAAAATCATATAGATCATCATTACTAATAAACTTTAATTTTAAGCTGGAGTTTCTCCCTAAAGTGGAGGGTTCGTTTTTATTTGGCATTTCTATCGAGGAAGCTGCGTACTTATTTAGTATTTCTGTATTTATTTCATCATGATTTAGAAGGTGAATTATGCAATCCAGTAAAGTTTTGGAAAAAGGTTTGGTGAAACCATTTTGAATAGAAGTGAGGACTTTTATACCATTACTAAACTCTACTTCCCAATATCTTGAATTTTCTGACTCGGAAATTGTTTTTAAATTCTTAAGCTCGCAGAAACTTATAAATATTTCATTTGAATTATTGTAGGAAAGATATATGCCGCAATCCGTAATACAGAAAAAGTCACTATAAGCAGGTGATGAAGACAAAAAAGATACAGCTAGAACCTTCTCTTCTTCTAATTTTAATTGGAAAGCTATGAAATCTAGCTGTTCAGAAGATAGTTCACCTGTTAATTTCAAGGCCGATACTTTAGTTATTAGCTCAGGGTTTGGCCCAAATGTTCTATTCTTGTTAGGGTCGTAGAATACTGGTGTATTTTGGATTCTGTAGATTAACTCTTCTAGCAGTACAAGAGTTTCTCCATCAAGCTTTACTTTTCTACTGCTATCTACAACTTTTTTAGAAGTGATTGCATAACTGTTGAGTACAGAAAATAAAAAAGCTAGTGGCATCTTTTCTGCGTAGGTAAGGCGAGATATAAGGTTGTTATTTATTATGAGCTGACAATCATTACAAGAGACTTTCTCTATATCGTCAAAAAGAACTTTTTTGATTTCTGATGCTCGACTGCTAAAGTAGACTCCATTGTTTGTAATAAGTAAGCCCTCTTTTCCACTTCGCCAGAAGGTATCATCTATTAAAGTTATTACATCTTCCTCAGCTATACCTCGACCATACTCATTCAAAGCATTAAGCAGTTTTTTTCGTGGGATATTTGGTTTAGAGAAAATATAGTCAGATGTAATAATGGGGAGGCTTGTACTTAAAATATAAGTTTCAAAATTCATATTAATTCCTTTATTTGATTAATCCTTTTGATAGAGGTTAGTTCAAACGTATTGAAAAATACAGCTGTATTCTTGTTAGGTTTTGATTTATATGAAGTAAAGTGTTGTCAATTAAGATTGAAATTTTGCTTTTTTTTGAATCTATCCTTGAATACCCGTTAGTAATAGTTAATTTCTTCAGGTTTGTAGTAAGATCACTTATATCGAAGTACAAAAACACTGTTATGTTTTAGTACCCACATTAGTACCCATGGGCAAAAGCCTTAAAATAAAGGTAATATAAATCAAATGAGTAGAACAGGAATACAGTGGTTCCCGGGTCACATGAACAAAGCCCGAAACGAAATTAAAGAAATCATGCCACAGATGGATGTGATCATTGAGGTACTTGATGCCCGTATTCCTTATAGTAGTGAAAACCCAATGGTTACTGCGCTGCGTGGCGACAAGCCGGTGATCAAAATCATGAACAAGGCGGACTTGGCTGATCCTAAGTTAACGCAAGCGTGGAAAGACTACTTTGAGCAGCAAAGTGGCGTGAAAGCGATTGATTTTGGTAATGATAAAGCGGGTGAAGTACATCGTATTAATGAGCTTTGTAAAAAATTAGTGCCCCATAAAGTAGGCGCTGATAAACAAATTAAAGCCATGATCATGGGTATTCCAAACGTTGGTAAATCAACTCTTATTAATACCTTAGCTGGCCGTATCGTGGCAAAAACAGGTAATGAACCTGCGGTAACCAAAGCGCAGCAACGTATTAAGCTTGACGATGGCATTATGCTTTACGACACACCGGGTATGTTATGGCCTAAAGTAGAGAACGAAAACTCAGGTTATCGTTTAGGGGCAACTGGCGCTATTCGTGATACCGCTATCGACTACGAAGAAGTGGCAAGTTACACCGCTGAATATTTATTGCAAGCATACCCAGAACTTTTAAAAAGCCGCTATAAAATTGATGAGCTACCGGAGTCTGACTGGGAGTTTGTTGAAATGGCAGGTAAAAAGCGTGGTTGTATCCGCGGTGGTAATCAAATCGATACTTACAAAATGTCTGAAATTCTTATCAACGAATTACGCGATGGCATTATTGGTCGTATTACCATGGAAACACCGGCTATGCGTGAAGAAGAAGAGCAAATGGTTGCTGAGCTTCGCGCTGCTGCAGAGGCGAAAAAAGCCGCTAAAGAAGAAGAGAAAAAGCAACGCCGTGCACGTGCACGTAAGAACCGTCGATAAAGTTAATGCATTAATTTTTAGACATAAAAAAAGCCCTGTAAGGGCTTTTTGAGTTTCATATCTACCGTCACCGATATGAGCAATGTAGCAAGTAAAATAGTAGGGCGATCACCTGTTGCCAATATCAAGGGGCGTTGCGATTAGCAACAGGCGATCTTAGCTTTATCGTGGGCCACACGTGTTTCAGGGTCGAGAAACAAATCAGTTTATTCCGAACAAGTCATAACACTTTATTGTCTTGTTGATAGTGATTATCAATTAGATTTACGTGGCTGTCAACACTCAATTAAAAATAATTCTCATTTCTTTGTGTTTGTTTTTTAAACTTCCGTAATACAATGCATTAGCACTAAAGTTAGGCTGTAAATTACGTGCAATAAAAACTATGCTGGGGCTATAACAATTAAAATAATCACATGCGATGTTCTCAATTTGGTCAATAAGCCTTCTTGCAATTGTATATCTGGCAATTTTATTTGCGGTTGCAGGCTGGGCTGATAAAAGAAAAGTATTGCCTTTTAAAGGCTTAACCTATGGTTTATCACTTGGGGTGTATTGCACCTCTTGGGCGTTTTTTGGTACCACAGCACAAGCTGCTTACAACGGTTGGTGGTTGGCTCCGACCTATGCTGGGACTATTTTGCTATTCATTTTTGGCTGGCAAGTCTATTGCCGCATAGCACATATTTGTCGGCAGCAAAAAATAACCTCAATGGCAGATTTTATTGCCACTCGGTATGGTCAATCGTCGAGTTTGTCTGGGTTCATTTCATTGATTTCAGTGATTGCCATTGTGCCCTATATCTCTTTACAGCTAAGCGCAACGGCACAAAGTATCAACTTACTTACCGACCGCGCTGCCACACAAAGCCATGAAGTATGGGCCGATAGTACTTTTTATATCACGATTGTATTGGCACTGTTTGCTATTTTATTCGGCGCGAGGCGGTTAAAACCCAGCGAACATAACCCAGGATTGATTGCCAGTATTGCCTTTGAATCTGTGGTTAAGTTATTGGCGTTTTTAGCGGTGGGTTTGTATGTGTGCTTTGCTCTATTCGACAGCCCAGTGGCTCTGTTTGAAAAAGCGCATGACCTAAATATTGATCAGCAAGTGGCGGCCACACAAAGTCCAACCTATGTGTATGTTGCTCATACTTTGCTTGGTATTTTGGCAACCTTATGTTTGCCAAGACAATTCCACATGAGCTTTATCGAAAAAAATAACGATAAAGAGCTGGCCTCGGCGCGTTGGCTATTTCCGATTTACCTCTTACTTATTAACCTGTTTATTCTACCGATTGCATACGCCGGATTAATTTACTTTCAAGGTCAAGAAGTCGGCTACGACACCTTTGTATTGGCTTTACCCATGGCGGCTGATGATGCCTTTGTGGCGTTATTAGCCTTTTTAGGTGGCTTTTCAGCGGCAACCAGTATGGTGATTGTGTCATCAATTGTGCTTTCAGTGATGATCACTAATGACTTTATTAACCAGTTTATTTTACGCCGTTCCCAGCTTACATCGAGTAGTCGCGGGCTTGATAAAAATAACCTATTACATGCGCGTAAAATCGTTATCGTATTGATTCTATTGCTTAGTTACTTCACTCACCGAGTGCTGGGCGAAAGTACAACCCTTGCCAATGTGGGTTTGATGTCGTTCACCTTAGTCGCGCAATTTTCGCCGGCCATGATCATAGGCTTATGGTGGCGACAAGCATCGTGTCGCGGCGCGCAATTGGGGATTTTAAGCGGCTTTATTATTTGGGGATACACACTTTTACTACCGAATATCGCCGGAGGTTTAGGAAGCGATAGTTTATGGCTTGTGAATGGACCGTGGGGAATAAGCTGGTTAGCGCCAACCGACTTATTCTCATTAGGCATGGAAAGCATTAGCCAAGCTCTATTGCTATCGTTAGGTGCGAACTGTTTAGTGTATTTCTTAGTGCCGTTATTTAGTCGTGCAACCTTGGCTGAACGCTTACAGAGTAATAAGTTTGTTTCGCAGCTGAATGATTCGAAGGTAAGCAATCATCTACAGCCTTTGAGCTACCATGATCTAGGTGCACTATTGCAACGATTTGCCGAAAAAGAAGCGGCACAGTCTTTGGTAAATCATTACTTTCCGGATGATAAAAGTAAGTGGAAGCGCCCTGCCAATGTCGAGTTAGAGCTATTAGTTGAGCGCGAGATGTCTGCGGTGATCGGCGGCGCATCGGCACGGCTTATTCTAGATGTGGCGAAAAATGAGCAGCGCCAGCCTCTAGAGCAGGTTGCCGAGTTTGTTGATGAAGCAAGCCAAGTACTTAAATTTAATCGTGACTTACTGCAATCAACAATCGAAAACATTCAGCAAGGGATCAGTGTAGTTGATAGTGAGCTGCGCTTGGTAGCTTGGAACCAAGGCTACAAAAACATGTTCGCCTACCCAGATGATGCGCTTTACATAGGCCGCCCTGTTGCCGACATTATTCGTTTTAATGCCGAGCGCGGCCTATTCAGCGGCGAGAGCATGACCAGCGAAGTTGAAAAACGTTTAGCCTATTTACGCCAAGGCAGCGCTTATAAATATCAGCGCTCGCACAATGATGGCCGGGTGTTTGAAATGCAAGGTAACCCACTGCCAGGTGGCGGCTTTGTAACAACCTATACCGACATTACCGAGTTCGTAAAACAACAAAAAGCGTTAACAGAAGCCAATGTTAGCCTCGAAGAAAAAGTCGCAGCACGCACCTTGGCATTGACTCAAGCAAACCAAGAGTTGTCGATGGCAAAGCAAGTGGCGGAACAAGCAACGGTCAGTAAAACACGCTTTTTTGCTGCTGCCAGCCATGATTTATTGCAACCATTCAATGCCGCGAGCTTGTTTTGTTCTTTAATGAATGAAAAAGCCCAAGACACCGAACTTAAAGAGCTGGCGATGAATATTAAGAATTCATTGGGCAGCGCCGAAGAGTTGTTATCGAGTATTTTAGAGTTAACCAAGCTCGATTCGGGCTCGTTTAAAGTACAAATGAGCGAGTTTGCTGCCAGCTCGTTGGTTGAACCATTGCGTAATGACTACGAAGCCCTTGCCCGCGAAAAAGGCTTAAAGTTTATTATTGAAACCTGTGATGTGCGCTTGCATACTGACAAAGCGCTGCTGCGACGAGTGCTGCGTAACCTTTTGAGTAATGCGATTCGTTATACCGAGCAAGGTGAGGTTCGCTTAAAAATGCAGTACGACGATGACCATGTATCCTTTATTGTTGAAGACACAGGGATTGGTATTGCATCGAGCGATCAACAAACTATTTTCCAAGAGTTTAAACAGCTTGGTGCAAAGCCAAGCGCCGAGGGGTTAGGCTTAGGGTTGGCAATCACTAAACGTATATGTGACTTACTTAAAATCCCCCTAGTGATGGGGTCTGAGCTTGGTAAAGGCACGCAATTTACCCTAACTCTGCCTTGTAAAGTGAGTGCTGCGCCAGCGCAAGCGAAAGGTGCTGAGGCATCACAAGAAACAGAGCTGGGGCAATTGCGTATTTGGTTGCTTGATAACGACCGCAACGTGTTAGAGGCATTAAAGCAGCTACTCGAGAATTGGGGCTGTGAAATTTCAACAGCCACTAACTTAGCGGAGCTTGAGCAGTTAAAGGCAAGCCAAGCCCTGCCGCAATTGTTGATTATTGATTATCAGCTGGATGATGGGGTAACAGGACTAGAAGTGATTGAACAAGCGGCACTAACACGCTTACCTGCCATCGTGAATACTGCGAATCATGACGAAGGCATACGCGAGTTAGTGCTCGATGCGGGCTACCCATTACTTTATAAGCCTCTGAAAGCGCCTGCCTTAAAGCGCATGATTAAGCGACTGACTTAATCTGCGTTTTGCTCAGTTGTTGGGGTATTGGCTTTAATTAAGCGCTCTACCTCAGCGACAAACTTCTTATCTAAGTCATCTTCATGGCTCAAAAATAACAGCATTTCATCACCATTGTGGTCAATGACAGTTACCGTGGTGGTTAGTAGGGCGCTTTTAGCATAATCAACGTTGATCTCTTTAATGTCACTAAAGCGGCGTTGATCTTTTTCGAGCACACCTTGCTCATTTTCCCAGTAACTAAAAATGGTGTTTTCTGTGATGCCGTTTCCATCAGTTTTAAAATCGAAAAATGCGTCACTATAAAAATAGTGCACATTCTCGTTGGCAGGAATAATTTCTTTTCTTTTTAGAAAGTTAACTTGATAGGACCAAAGCTTATCGCCGGTTACTATGGTTGAGCTTGGCAACAAATATAGCTCATAAATTAAGCCATAAAATAACCAAGGCAACATGAATATCGAAATGATAACCTGCCTCGCTCGCCACTGAGAGTGGTACTCAAGAGCCTGTTCTGGTTGCTTGAGGTTTTGAATGTAATTAACCAGTGGCAACCATAGAATAGGTATAACTAAAAACAGCCAACTACCATATTCCCAGTTATAGCTTACGACTTCAGAAATGATAATCGCCAGCCATAACACGAACCCAACCGCGACGGGCATGATCTTATTTTTGCCAAAGGTTTGTTCGCTGTGCTTGCAAAGTTCAAGTAACAACGGAATAAAAAACAGTGGTGCGAATATCCCTCGAGCAATCGGCATAATATGGCTTTGTTGCTGCTCTTTTATCGCTTTCCAGTTGCGATAGCTCCAGTAGTGAATGAATATTCCTAAGCTCAATAAGCTGTAAATAACAAACTTACTGTTACTGACAGGGTAGAACTGTTGCTCAGCAAAAACCGGGCGGTTACTTGCTTCTATACGCCAAGCCGCGATGAAAAAGATGATTGCCGCCAAGTAACTTAAAATAAAAACGCTATACCAGTTGGTTTCGTCATCCGCTGGTGTGGTTGTTGAGCTATTTGTGCCGTATTTAATGATGCCGAAATGGGTCGCGTTATTGAGTTTTTTACGCTCGCTTAGGTAAAGGTCTATTTGATCGGCTGGAATATGATCCTGCTTAGCACTGTAATCAAAGTATAAGGTCAACACCGAGTCTTTAAATGTCACGCGTTTCTCGAGATGAAAAAATGGGTTGTCGACTGTGACCTGCTCATCATCAAACTGCCAATTAGTATCCGTAAACGTAACCTTTATGGTTGTTTCGATATTATTTGGGTAACGAAACCACATTGGTGCATTGTTACGCTCTCGCTGTTCTGGCTTATAAACTGAATTTTGAATTTCACTGGCGTAAAAGTCGTTTTGAAAATCATTACCCTCAGGTCGCCAAAAGTCATCAATAATATAATACTCATTGGTAATTAGTTGACCGGTGTCCTTTGGAGATTCAACCAGCATAGGTTTGGCTGTTTGTAAGCCTTTGTAGGTATCTTGATAATATTCGCGGTAATCATCTTCTACGCTTTTTAAGCTGTTTTTAGCGATTGAACTGCGGCGGCTAATTGCTTCAAAGTCGCCGTATTTATATTGAGTTGAGAAATTAACTGGCTCATCAATACCTTCTGGGATCTGATAATTATCAAAAACCTGTATGCGTTTTAGGGCAGGCTCTGTGAACATATCTGTAAAGCCTGTTTCACCTTGCTTTATGATTAACGCTACATCGTAGTTCGGTTGAGCTAAATGTTCTAAATCGCCGCGCTGGTAAGAAATGGTCGGATCAAGCCAATAGCGCTTACCTTGGTGCTCTAAGGTGACAATCACATGGTCAAACAAGCTAGGAGAGACCGGTAAGCTGGCAGTACGTTTTCTGTCTTCGGTGTTAACTAAAGCTGGATGAGCCTCTACGCCGAGCGCTTTAAGTAAAGAAATGAGCAAGACGGTTTTGTCTTTACAGTCGCCATAGCGCAGTGCCAAGGTTTCTGATGCAGGAGTAGGCTGGTGCGAGTTGGTGCCCATTTCTAGGCCCAAATAACGTACTTCGTCTTGGCTAAAGCGCAGGGCAGCCACAATTTGAGACTCTAAATCGGCATGTTGAAACTTAATTTGACGAGCAATTGTGTCAATAGCTGGACTCACTTCGATGGCTGATTGGTACAAAGGTAACGACCAATTGACTACCTCTTGCCAATTATTTACTTCAGAAAAATACACCTCTTTGTAAGGCGAATACCAATGCGGTACTTCGCTTGCAGAGCTAAGGGTCGGCTCATTGTGTTGGCTAATTTGGTAGTCAAAACCCGTATCGAGCTTGGTTTTAGTAACTGGCGACTCACCATTCATAAAGTTGATATATAAGGGCGAAGGCTTTTGCCACTTTACCCGCATAAATTGCTGCACTATCGGCACCGACCAGTTTAGTGTGCGCATGGTGCTGAAGTGTTGATAAACCGGATTACTCCCCGAAACCGTATAGCTGTAATCTAAAATATCCATGACCCGCATATCATCAATAATGACATTTAGGCTTAAGGTACCATTGTATATACGACTTGCTAAGTCGGTCTCGCGCTGTAACACCTGAAGCTCGGCACTATTTAGTTTATCTATATATTGGCCGTCACGAATAATGCCTAAACTATTGAGCGTAAGAGATTGATAATTTGGGTCAAAATCAATATTCAGCTGGCTTATATAATCAACCCCAGACTGATTGACCGCTTGCATTACGGTGCGATTAAAGCGTTGCTGTGGGGCTTGCTCAGATACCTGAAGCTGAGTGTCGAGCATCAGGTAGAAAGTCCCGTCTCGTATTTGGTCTCGAGGTATCTCAGGGGTAAGTAACTCATGGTGTTTTACCCAGTTAGCTGCGGGGGCAACCTGATAGTCTTCTGCGGCTGCAAAGCAGCTCACAAAGAATAAAAAACAGCCAGTACCTTAAGTTGTAAGTGCATCCATTTCATTGTTATTTTCTAATTACGTTTAGTTTTATATGACAAATTACTGAATTTCACGGCATGAGCCAAATAAAATTCAATATAAATGCTTCTTTTTAGGTCCAATGCTCAATAAGCGCTAGTTTTCAGTGCTTTCTTTATCAGGTAAGTCAGTGATTTCAACGCGGCTATTTACTTCATAGTATTTTTGCGTGATTTTTTTCAAAATCTCGCGGCGTAATGTGCTTACAGTGCCTGCTTTAGTTAAGTGGTTACCATAGGTAGTAAATGTTTTATCCCAGCCCATTGCCACAATACTAGGATCGACAACAATTGCATTACCTCCCCCGTAAGCAACATCGGTACCTAAAATATCGGTAATATCGTAATTATCGATACTAAAAGAGAGGTTTTGCACAACTTGGTCTTTATCTGGTTCTTGAATAACTAACGATTGAAGATGATCAGCTAAGTCTTCTTCAAAGTTAGGGAAATAGTTTTTCTTTTCAAGGTATAACGAAGAAACACGTGTGCTATGAGTATCAATAACACTGCCTCGATTTGAATTTACAAATTGCACTGCATTGTTAGTCAGGGCGGTAAATACATTTTTCGCTGTATATGGGTAGTTAAGTAAATTTGGGCTACCAATATAACCACGGTAATAGCCATATATTAATAGCGGGTCATTGTTAAATAGCGGTGCAACAATGTTGTACTCTATATCGTTCAATGAATATTGATTACCGTTAAAATTAAAGCGTGGCTTATCAAAAAAACTTGGCTCTTCGTTTATTAGCTTAGATAAGTTTTTTACTGGGTACTGCTGAACTAACTCATTGAGTACCGTCACGTTATAAAGATTGAACCAGTAAGCGAGCAGTTCAGGCTTTGGCAAGTTACTCAAGTTAATCTTATTTGGCAGGTCGGCCATATTTTTTTGTATGACCTGCAAGGCTTGCCTCATTTTAGGATTGTCTTTATATGAATCATAATAAAAGCGGTTTGCTTCTGTTGCTGTCGAAGGTTTAGGGTTGGATGATAAATGTGTACCAATCGTCGTGGTGTGTGAGGTGATGCGGTAGCGGTCAGACATGCCTAAATCAATGACCGAAGCACTTAATATTTGCCCATAGCCAGCGTAATCAAGAGTAATGTTTGAGTTTGCATCATACTGATGAAATTGGCTAAATTTTTCTTGGTTAATTGCTGTGATGGCTGTTTTATTAATAGGAGCCGTTGAATTACAGGCCGTTACCAAAATAAGTGATGTTGTTAATGCGATGGTCTTTATAGCGCTTTTCATTTTTACCACCTTCCTTAGTACAAAAAATAAACATGTTACTTTTGCTTTAAATTGGCAATATCCAGGTAATTAACACAGAAAAAACAAGACTTAAAGTTGGCTATTGCGGTTTTGCTAAGTGTTTTAGTTGGGTATTTAAGGGAGTATTAAAGCGGCTTATAGCGAGCCGCTTTAGGGTTATATTATTTATCTTCAGACTCTTTAGCTGGTAAGTCTTTTATTTCAACGCGAGTATTTGCTTCATAGTATTTTTGCGTGATTTTTTGCAAAATCTCGCGGCGTAACGGGCTTACATGGCCGACTTCTTTAGTTAAGTTTTCACCATAAGTAACAAAATTAGTATCAAAGCCCTCTGCTACAATACTCGGATCGACAACAATTGCATTACCTCCACCATATTCAACATCGGTACCTAGAATGTCGGTAATGTCGTAGTTATCGATACTAAAAGAGAGGTTTTGTACAGCTTGGTCTTTATCTGGCTCTTGAATTACTAACGATTGAAGGTGGTCAGCTAAATCTTCTTCAAAGTTAGGAAAATAGTTTTTCTTTTCAAGGTATAAAGAAGAAACACGAGTGCTATGGTTACCTATCACACTACCACGGTTTGAATTAACAAACTGCACTGCATTGGTGGTTAGGGCTGCAAACACATTTTTTGCTGTATATGGGTGGTCAAGCAAATTTGGGCTGCCAATGTAGCCACGGTAGTAGCCATATATTAATAGCGGGTCATTGTTAAATAGCGGTGCAACAATGTTGTACTCAATGTCGTTTAATGAATACTGGTTACCGTTAAAGTTAAAGCGTGGCTTATCAAAAAAACTTGGCTCTTCATTTAATAACTTGGTCAGGTTCTTAACAGGGTACTGCTGCACTAACTCATTGAGTACCGTCACGTTATAAAGATTGAGCCAGTAAGCGAGTAACTCTGATTTTGGTAAGTTACTTAAATTAATTTTGTTTGGCAGATCGGCCATATTTTCTTGCACTAGTTGCAAGTCTTGCTTCATCTGAGGATTCTTTTTGTACGAATCATAATAAAAGCGGTTTGCTTCTGTTGCAGTCGACGGTTTTGGATTCGACGACAACCGCGTGCCAATTTTGGTTGTGTTTTGTGAAATGCGATAGCGGTCTGACATACCTAAATCAATCACCGAGGCATTTAATATTTGCCCGTAGTCAGTGTACTCAAGGGTGATATTTGATTTTTCATCGTACTGATGAAATTGGCTAAATTTTTCTTGGTTTATGGCTGTCGTTGCTGTTTTATTAATAGGAGTCGTTGAATTACAGGCTGTAACTAGAATAAGTGATGTTGCTAATACGATGGGTTTTATAGCGTTTTTCATTTTTATTACCTTCCGTAGTTTAAAAAATAAACATAGCGTGGTTTTTCTGAAAGCGCAACAATCTGTTGTTTTTGTTAAAAATACTAACTTTTGTTAATTAAATAGGTACGATGATGTTGGCTTCTGTGCCTTGCTGGGGTTTTGAATTTATCGATAACTCAAAGCCTTGGTTGCGCACAAGTTCTCGGGTTATCACAAGCCCGATGCCTGTGGTAATATTTAAGCTTTTGAAAAAATAACAGTTTGTTGTTTTTTAGAACGTGAGCTTTTCCCACTACTGGGAAAGCGAGTTTTAAAACTGGGAGTGAATGCTTAAATTAGCTTTCTTCGATTTTGCCAACCTGCGAAAGTTGATTAAATAAAATGCCCGCTTGAGTACGGTTATAAACATTGAGTTTGCGTAAAATCGCTGACACATGTTGTTTGATTGTGGTTTCTTGAATCGACATTTCAAAGGCGATTTGCTTATTCAATAAACCGTCGGCAATCATCGCTAGTACGCGGTATTGCTGGGGGGTTAGTTTTTCAAGGTTACGAGCAAATTCGCTTTGTTCGTCGTTGATCACCACATCAGTTAAATCTACTTCAGGTGGTAACCAAGTGTCGCCATTGAGTACATGACTAATTGCTTCACTGATAACATCTAAAGAAGATGACTTAGGAATATAGCCTGCAGCGCCAAGGCTCATAGCTTGTTTGATTATGGCGGGTGTCTCATTGGCAGAGACCATGATCACTAAGATATCAGGGTAGTGGTTACGCAGTTGCGAAAGGGCTTGTAGGCCATTTGCACCTGGGATCGTAAGGTCTAAAAATATTAGTTCAATCTCAGGGTGAGCGCTTAACAGTGTAAACAAACCATCAATGTCACTGGTCTCTTTAATATGTTCTTCAGGCACTGATGTCGCGGCAGCTTGACGCAGCGCACTTCTAAATAACGGGTGATCATCGGCGATTATGGTGTTCACAGCTAAAGACATTCCCTCGATTCTCCAATGCGTTATGTTATAAGTGATTTTGCGCTTTGAAACAAGGTTTGCCTGAGGGGAAGTTTCAGACAAACCTTTCTCACACAAGGATTTAGATTCTATTTTAGAAACGGTAACCAACAGTGAAGGCTACAGTGCGAGGGTCGCCGTAGTAACCAATCAGGGTATTATCACCACCTAAACCTGGAGTGTATTTGCTGATATCTGTTGGGTCTGTTGGATCTGTTGGATCAGGTGCCACGAATTGGTAACCACCAATCATGTACTCTTCATCCGTTAAGTTTTTACCGTAAAGACCTGCAGTCCAGTGACCATCTGTGCTGTACCAAGTGATACCCATATTAAAGATACCGTAAGCATCTTGCGTTAATAGGCTATCTTCTTCGAATAGCGCGTAGTCGCCTCTGTGGTAGTAGTTACCATTGATGACGAAGTCACCCATTTCTGTGTACATACGGTACGTTGCACCCAGATTAAAGGTTAAATCAGGTGTGTTTGATACCGTAAAGCGATCTGATTTATCGAATGCTTCACCGGTTTCTGGGTCGTAATCAATTACGTTATCGAAATTACTATCGATGTAACCTACTGATGCATCAAAGCTGAGTGATTCTGTTGCAACATAGTTAAGCTCAAGCTCAATACCATCTGATGTTGACTCACCAATGTTACCTAAACGCTGGTTTAGATCTGCATCTGTTTCACCAGGTAAGACGGAAATATATTGGCGATCTTTATGGTCAAGTGAGAATAAGGTAACGTTTGCACGTAAGTTGTTATTCCACTCACTCTTCATGCCGATTTCGAATGAATCAACGATTTCTGGTTTTGCAGCAGGCTCAGCCGTGCTTGCTCGTGGGTTGAAAGTACCTGATTTAAAGCCTTGCGCATAACTTGCAAAGAACATGATGTCGTTTGAATACTGATATTCAACACCTGCGCGCGGTGTGAAGCGTGACCATTCTTCCTCATCATCGAGTACCGTTGGTACAAGTTGACCTTCTGGGCGAGTGTAACCAGGGATCCAATCTGATTCAGGGTAGACTGTATCAAAAATTAAACCGTTATAAACATTCGCCTCTTTTTTGTCCTTAGTGTAACGTGCGCCGAGTGTCATTGACCATTTATCGGTTAAGTCAATCGAGCTTTGGATATACGCTGCTTTACTGTTTGAGTTACTACAGCCACCTGTTTCACGAGTTAAGCTTGGACCACCTAGTGCCTGACCTAATACTTTTAAGATAGCTTGGAATTGACCGCAAGATTCACCATCATAGTAGTAAAGGCCCGAAACCAGTTTATAGTTATCGCCTTGATGATTTAGCTGTAACTCATGAGTGGTTTGCTCATCATCGTAAATAGCAGGTACATCGAAAATTTGAATTGACGTGTTATCAAAGTCGATATTAGTCGGTGAGTAGCTCTCACGGCTTGAACCAATATATTTAATGCTAGTACGGTCAGTCATATCCCAACGAGCAGTTAGGCTATAGCCTTCTAGTTCAACCTTGTTCCATGTTGGTAAGCTGGTGTAAGAGTCATACACGCTGTCTGGAACTGGCGCATCAGTAAGAATACTTGGTAGTAAACGGTAACCACCTTTTGCGTTTGATTTGTCTTCTGTTTTATCCCACGCGAAACGGAAGAATAAGTCGTCAGTCGGAGTGTATTCGAGTGTAACGCGAGCTGCGGTTACGTCTTTGTTGTAGTTTTCGCGGTCTTGGTTATCAAGAGAAGACGTTAAAAACTCGCCAAAGCCATCACGGTTAAGCGTTGCAAAACCAAAGCCCACGTAAAGCTTTTCGTCAACAATTGGTAATTGGCCAGTAATTTTTAAATCTTTTTGGTTATAGCTACCTACAGTGCCTTGAATATTTAAGGTTGCATCACCGCTCATTTCTTTGGTGACGTATTTAATCGCACCACCGATGGTATTTTTACCGTAAAGCGTCCCTTGTGGACCACGTAATACTTCGATTTGTTGCACATCAAGAAGGTCAAGCACGGCACCCTGTGGACGAGCAAGGTAGACATCATCGATATAAATACCTACGCCTGGCTCATACCCCCAAAGAGGATCTTGCTGACCTACACCACGAATAAACGCGGTAATTGTAGAGTTAGTACCACGGCTTGCTTGCAGGGTGGTATTTGGCGAGAACTGTTGAACTTCGGTCATAACGACGATGCCATTTTCTGCCAGTTCCTCAGCACCCACTGAGGTTACAGCAACAGGAACTTCTTGCAGGTTTTCAACAGTTTTACGTGCTGTTACCTGAATACGTTCAAGTTCACCTTTTTTTGCTGCAGGTTCGGCTTGTTCTGCCGCTTGAGCACTGACACCTGCCAAAGCAAGTGATACAGCCAGAGTAAGTGGCGCGACTTTTGGGTTAAGCTTTATCATGTTGTATTCCTTGTTATTGTTGTCATTAGTCTTATGGCCACTCACATTGATGTTGCCGAAGACTTAATAAGATTTGCCCGTGTCACCTGTCAATTAATGTAGAAGATAGTTGCAGAAATTGAATTAGTACCATAGTGCTATACCCGCCACAGCCCTTTATTTATCAAGCAATTAAGCTATTTTTAAAGCAGATAGTACCTTAGTGTTATGTATTTTTTGAACGCTTAGGGTAAGACTGAAAGCATTATTCCGATGTCACCTCATCTGTGTAATAACAATAATTATAGGAATGTCTATGCTGAGCATGATAGGACTGTTAGGCGGTTTAATACTGCTGATCATTTTAACGCTGCGTGGGGTAAATTTATTTATCGCTGCGCCAATCTGTGCACTGTTAGTTGCACTTAGTAGTGGCATGGCCATTTTCCCTGTATCGGCAGATACAAACTTTATTAACGCCTATATGGATGGCTTTGCAGGCTTCTTAAGTGCGTGGTTCTTTATGTTCTTACTGGGGTCGTTATTTGGTAAGTTCATGGAAGACACCGGTGCTGCAGACAGTGTTGCAAGCTACATTGTGGGTAAACTTGGTATGAAACACGCCGTTCTTGCGGTTGTGATTGCCTGTGCAGTTTTAACCTATGGTGGCGTGAGCGTCTTTATCGTTGCGTTTTCTGTTTACCCAATGGCATTGAGTCTGTTTAAAGATGCAAATTTACCGCGCCGCTTTATTCCAGCAACGCTGGCATTTGGTTCGGTGACCTTTACCATGACCTCAGCAGGCTCGCCAGAAATTCAAAACTGGATCCCGGTTAAACACCTTGGTACGTCACCTTATGCAGCATGGGAAGTGAGCTTAGTGGTGGCTATTTTCATGGCGACAGCAGGTTACTTTTGGTTAAACAAGATGATCAAAAAGGCCGTTGCTAACGGCGAAACCTTTGAAGCGCGCGATGATGATCCTGTCATTATTGAGCGTCGTCGTCCGCATCCAATTACGGGTGTGATCCCGCTGATCGTGGTGCTACTTTTATCATTTACGCTACATGATGTACTACAGCAAACAGCGCTTATTGTTGCCTTACTTGGTGGTGTACTGAGTATTGTGATTATTAACTTCAAGCATTTTCACGATATGGGTAACGCCATTAATGTTGGTACAACTGGCGCTTTAGTGGCAATCGGTAATACCGCTGCTGTGGTTGGCTTTGGCGCTGTGGCGAAAGTATCACCAGCATTTACCGCCGCTGTCGATGTGATGACCCATATGCCGGGGAATGAGTTGGTTGGTGCTGCGGTTGCGGTCAGTGTGATTGCTGGTTTAACTGGCTCTGCTTCTGGCGGACAAGCCATCGCATTACCACTTGTCGCACCAGGTTATTTAGATATGGGCGTAAACCCTGAACAACTGCACCGAGTAGTGGCGATTAGCTCTGGAGCCCTAGATACCTTGCCGCATAATGGTTATGTGGTCACAACAATACGCGCTATCTGTAAAGAAACGCATCAACGAGCGTATTGGTCAATGGCAGCACTCACTGCGGTTATTCCGCTTATCGGTGTCGCATTGGCACTTGGACTCTTTATTATCTTTTAAGGAACAGCAATGAAAACCAAATTAATAATTTTGCTATGGCTGGTTGTATTTAGTAGCACTGCGTTTGGCGCTGCAAATAAAGCCGACACTATGCTGGTGGAAAAACAGCATTTTACGACAAAAGATTTTACCACCGTGTCTGGTGTGACGTTAGAGCAAGTGGATATTGGCTGGGAAAGCTACGGAAAACTAAACGCCAATAAAGATAACGTGATTTTAATCACTCATTATTTCTCTGGTACTTCTCATGCTGCAGGTAAATATAAAGCGGATGATGCCCTACCGGGTTATTGGGATGCGATTATCGGCCCAGGTAAAGCTATCGATACGAATAAATATTATGTGATTAGCTCAGATACTTTAGTGAATGCCAACTGGCATGATGAAAATGTAATCACCACAGGCCCTGCATCAACAAATCCAAAAACAGGCAAACCTTATGGCTTAGATTTTCCTGTGGTTACGATTACTGACTTTGTGAATGTGCAAAAGCGTTTACTCGACAGCCTAGGTATCACTAAATTACATGCTGTGATGGGCGCATCAATGGGCTCGTTTCAAGCACTTGAGTGGGCAACACGTTACCCAGATAAAGTAGAGCGTTTAATTCATGTGATTGGCGCTGCAACGATGGATGCATGGACAGTCGCTGCACTTGAAAAATGGGCGTTACCAATTCGTTTAGATAAAAATTGGCAGCAAGGTAATTACTACGGCAAAGAGCGCCCGCTAGATGGCTTAGCGGCAACCATGCTTAATATTACGCAAGATGCGATGCATCCTATTATTTATAACGCGAGCTTCCCTGACTTTAATGTATTGGATGAAGGTGCATTAAAAGATATTCGTACCTTGCCTAAGTTAAACCAAGTACTCGCTCAGCGCGCAATGGCACGAGCGAAAACGCAAGATGCCAACCATGTACTTTATTTGGTCCGGGCATCACAGTTATTTACCGCTGGCATGCAAAGTGATTTAACAACGGCACTTAAAAATGTCTCTGCCAAAACATTATTACTACCCGCAACGAATGACTTACTGCTTCGCCCTGAAAACATGCGTACAGTGTTTGACACCATGAAAGCGGCAGGTAAAGACGTTGAGATTTCAGAAATTGAAGGGGGCTGGGGACACCTTGATGGTATTTTCTCAATCACCCCTAAAGCGCAGCTTATCAGTGAGTTTTTAGAGGAGTAGCCCGATGAGCAAAACAGTTTTAATTACCGGTGCAGCCAGTGGTATTGGTCTATATGTTGCCCAGCAACTGGCGATGCAAGGTCACACTATTATTGTGACTGATTTAAATCAGCAAGCAGCACAACAAGCGGCAGCAGGCATTGTTGAGCAAGGTGGTAGCGCCGAAGGGTATGCACTTAATGTGGCTGATAGTGATGCAATAGAGCAGTTTTTCACTGAGCTTAATCAGCCAATTGATGTACTTATTAATAATGCAGGTATTCAGCATGTTGCAAAGCTTGAAGATTTTCCGGCTGATAAATGGCAGTTCTTACAGCAAGTTATGCTCGTTGGCCCGGCGATGATGACCAAGGCGGTACTCCCTCGCATGCGTGAGCAAGATTTTGGTCGCATCATTAATATTGGCTCAATTCATGCCATGGTGGCTTCTAAATATAAGTCGGCTTATATCGCTGCAAAACATGGCTTAATCGGCTTTGCTAAAACCATGGCACTTGAAACGGGCGATGCCAATATCACGATTAATACTGTGTGCCCAGCGTATGTAAAAACGCCGCTTGTGGAGCAACAAATTGCCTCGCAAGCTAAAGAACATGGCATTTCGGAGCAACAAGTGATCGACACGATTATGCTAGCACCGATGCCGAAAAAAGCATTTATCGGCTTAGATGAGATCCTGCATACCGTTAGCTTTTTAATGGCCGATGCAGCACGCAATATTACCGCCCAAGCAATCGCCATTGATGGCGGTTGGACTGCACAATAGGAGGAGCCAATGGCAGGTTTTGATAAAGTAGTTACAAGTTATAGCGAAGCAATGGCTGGCCTTGAAGATGGCATGACAGTGATAGCCGGTGGTTTTGGTTTATGTGGTATTCCTGAAGGACTGATTGCGCAAATTAAACGTCAAGGCACCCGAGATTTAACCGTGGTATCGAATAACTGTGGCGTTGATGGTTTTGGTCTAGGAGTGCTACTTGAAGACAAGCAAATCAGTAAGATGGTTGCCTCTTACGTTGGTGAAAACGCGCTATTTGAGCAGCAACTATTAAATGGTGAACTTGAAGTTGAGCTCACACCGCAAGGCACTTTAGCTGAAAAAATGCGTGCTGGTGGTGCGGGTATTCCTGCATTTTATACCGCAACGGGTGTCGGTACACCGGTGGCTGACGGTAAAGAAACCCGCAATATTAATGGTCGCGATTATTTATTAGAGCCAAGCATTACTGGCGACTTTGCGATAGTTAAAGCGTGGAAAGCAGATCGCTACGGTAACTGTATTTATCGTCATACGGCGATGAACTTTAATCCGATGGCAGCAACCGCAGGCAAAATTACGGCTCTTGAAGTTGAAGAAATTGTTGAGCCAGGGGAGCTAGAGCCAAGCCAAATTCATACGCCGGGTATCTATATTGACCGAGTGATTAAAGGTGAATTTGAAAAACGCATCGAGAAAGTTACCACTAAGCAAGAGAATCAATAAGGAGCACGCTGATGGCATTATCACGAGAACAAATCGCTAAACGCGTGGCGATGGAACTACAGGATGGTTACTACGTTAACTTAGGCATAGGTATTCCAACCTTGGTCGCTAATTATGTCCCTGATGGCATCGAAGTGATGCTGCAATCTGAAAATGGTTTACTCGGTATGGGGCCATACCCAAGTGCAGACCAAGTTGATGCCGATATGATCAACGCAGGTAAAGAAACGGTCACCGCTGCAACGGGGGCGGCTATATTTAGCTCCGCAGAAAGCTTTGCCATGATCCGCGGCGGCCACGTTGATTTAACCGTGCTGGGTGCCTTTGAAGTGGACCAAAACGGCAACATTGCCAGTTGGATGATCCCGAAAAAGTTGGTTAAAGGGATGGGCGGTGCGATGGATTTAGTAGCCGGTGCTAAAAACATTATTTGTACCATGACCCATGCCAACAAGCATGGTGAATCAAAACTGCTGACCGAATGTAGTTTGCCGTTAACGGGTGTTGGTTGTATCAATAAAGTGATCACTGATTTGGCTCTTTTAGAAATAAAAGACGGTGCATTTCATTTATTAGAGCGTGCCCCGGGTGTCTCGGTTGATGAGATTATTGCTAAAACACAGGGCAAACTTATTGTCTCTGGTGACGTTCCTGAGATGACTTTTAGCTAGTTTTGCGACTTTTAAGCAGCTAATTTGCCTAGATTTTATACTAACCCCCCAGTAATGTGCTTTTTGTTCATGAGTTTTATGAACAAAAAGCCATTTATCACCATCAATGCAACTTACCCCCTAAACATTTCGTTAATCTATCGTTAACACTATGCTCCAAACCGGATCGCCGTTTGCAGTAGGCCGATCAACGACAACAAATAATTATAATCTGGTGTGGAGTAATTCATGAAAGCAAGTAACACACAGCTCGCTTTAGCCGTTGCAGCGGCGTTAGCAAGTACATCAGCATTCGCACAAAGCGACACTGAACAACTACAGCAACAACTCGATGCACTTCAAAAAGAAGTGGATTCATTAAAAACATCTAGCGGCTTCAACCTAGAATTTGGTGGTCGCGTGCAACTTGATTACAACTATTTCGACGGTGCTTACAATGCCGACAATGATGGCGCTGGAGGCAGCGACTTCTTCCCACGTCGTATCCGTACTTATGTTGAAAGTGAACATGGCAACTGGGATCACAAATTACTACTCGAATTTTCTGAAGGCACGGCTGAAATCGTGTTAGCGCGGGTACGTTATGCATTCGACAACGGCTTAAAAGTAAAAGCCGGTAAAATCCGTGAAGACATGTCGCTCAATGCGCTAACCAGTTCTAAACACATTAATACTATTGAGCGTAGCACCCTTGCTAACACCTTCTCGCCTTTCTTCCGCTGGGGTATCTCGGCTTATCAATACTTTAAAGATTCAGGCTTACGTTACGCCGTGGGTGTTTACAAAAACGATGCGTTTGGAGCATCGGGCCATGACGAAGATGACAAACTGACATTGGCTGTAACAGGTCGCTTAACCTGGTCAAGTGCAGCGCCGGGTGATGTGATTCATTTAGGTGCTTGGCACTCTTATCGTGATATGGGCGACAATGATTTGAGCGCTCGTTTTGCCCGTGGTGAAGTGCGTGAAACCAATGTTCGCTTAGTGGATTACGCAGTCGGTGGTGAAGCCGCAGCGCTAAATAGCATGTCGCAAAGCGGTCTTGAGTTTGCCTACCAAGCTAATGCTTTCACTCTAGAGGCTGAATATGCCAGCCGCTACCTCGATACGGTTGATAGTAGCAACGAACTTGATGGTGAACGTTTTGATGGCTTTCATGTATCGGCAAGTTACTTCTTAGGTGGTGAGCAGCGCCGTTACAAAGCAGGCTCAGCATTATTTGTACAACCGAAAGGGATTAAAGATGCATGGGAGCTTGTTGCCCGTGTGTCACAAATGAACGCTAGCAGCAAACAGCAAGGTACCGACGTAACCACTTATACATTAGGCACATCATATTACCTAAGCAGCGATATCAAATTTATGGGCAACCTGATTTACAGCGATGTTGATGGTGCCGGTGCTTCTACGCTGGTAGGTGATGAAGATTCAGGTATGGGCATCAGTGCTCGTATGCAGTACTTATTTTAGGAGTCGTGCATTATGACTATGTTTAAATCATTAAAAAGATCTGTTTTAGCAGCTTCATTATTAGTAGCCAGCCCACTGGCTTTAGCAAACTTACACTTTTTGGTACCGGGTGGCCCAGGCGGCGGTTGGGATACCACCGCGCGTGGTGTCGGTGAAGCAATGGTAAAAGCGGGCATTGAAGACAATGCATCGTTTCAGAATATGTCGGGCGGCGGCGGTGGCCGTGCAATTGCTTACTTGATTGAATCGGGCACTAAAAAAGGCGATATGTTGATGGTTAACTCAACGCCTATCGTACTGCGCGCATTATCAGGCAAAATTCCTTACAGCTATCGCGATTTAACACCCGTTGCCAGCATGATTGCTGATTATGGTGCATTTGTGGTGCGTAATGACTCGCCATTTAAAACATGGCAAGACGTTATTGATGCAATGAAAAAAGACCCAGGCTCTGTAAAAGTAGCAGGTGGCTCTGCGCGCGGTAGCATGGATCACTTAGTGGCTGCACAAGCGGTTAAAGCGGCGGGTCTTGATGGTCGTCGATTACGTTACATTCCTTACGATGCCGGTGGTAAAGCGAAAGCTGGTTTATTGTCGGGTGAGGTCAACTTACTTTCAACAGGCTTAAGTGAAGCACTCGAAGTCGCTAATGGTGGTCAGGCACGTATTTTAGCGGTGACTTCTGCAGATAAATTGCCAGATTACCCAGCAATTCCAACCTTAAAGTCGCTAGGTTACGACATGGAGTTCGTAAACTGGCGCGGCTTTTTTGCAACCCCAGATTTACCAGCAGACAAACTTGCCGAGTACACAGAAAAGCTACGTAAGTTGCAACAAACCCCTGAATGGGAAGCGGTTCGTGCCCGCAATGGTTGGCTAAATCTATTTCAAGAAAAAGAAGCGTTTATTAAATCGCTTGAGCAGCAAGAAGCGCAATTACGCGTTGTAATGAAAGAACTTGGTTTTATCCGAGGCTAAGGTTAGACGATGTTAAACCGTGAACTAATTGGACCGAGTTTATTCTTGGTCCTCTTTACCCTCTACGCCCTTGTGGCTTGGCAAATTCCACTTATGCCATTTGAAGAGTACGAAAGCGTTACTTCTGCAACCTTACCAAAAGTGTATGCAGTATTTGGTATCGTGGTGTGTGTACTTTCGATTGGTGCCAACTTATTAAAGCAAGCGCCAGCAGAAAAAGCAGAGCTACTCAGTAAGGGCAATTTACTACGTACCTTTGCACTGCTGGTTTTAATGGTGGCTTATAGCGCCATGCTTGAACCGTTCGGCTTTTTAATTGCCACCAGTGCATTTTTAATTACGGGCTTTTTTATCATGGGCGAACGCCGTAAGGCAGTGTTGTTGTTTGCTTCTGTGCCTGTGGCCGTGGTTTTTTGGTTTTTAATGACACAAGTACTGGGCATTTACTTAGTACCTGGCAATCTGTGGAGTTAAGTTATGCTTGATGGAATTATGTTAGGTTTGTCGACCGTACTCGACTGGAACAACCTGTTATATGTGATCGTAGGCTGCTTTGTTGGCACGTTCATTGGTATGCTACCTGGCCTTGGCCCAATTACCGCGATTGCGTTGATGATTCCGATCACTTACAGCATCGGTGCTGATTCGGGCATGATTTTAATGGCCGGTGTTTACTACGGAGCTATATTCGGTGGCTCTACTTCTTCTATTTTGATTAATGCGCCGGGTGTGGCGGGGACAGTAGCGTCATCGTTTGATGGCTACCCGCTAGCAAAGCAGGGTAAGGCAGGTAAAGCCCTTGCGATTGCAGCTTATTCATCCTTTATAGGCGGGACGATTGGCGCCATTTTATTGATGGTGGCTGCGCCATTATTAGCGAAAGTGTCATTAAGTTTCCAATCGCCTGATTATGTTGTACTGATGTTTTTAGGCTTAACGGCTATCGCTGCGTTCTCTAATAAAGGGCAATTTTTAAAAGCTATGATGATGACGGTATTTGGTTTGATGCTGGCAACGGTAGGTATTGATCCCTCTTCAGGTACCGAGCGATTTACTTTTGGCCAAGCTGATTTATTAGATGGTATTAGCTTTTTATTAGTAGCAATGGCAACGTTTGCGTTGGCTGAGGCGCTGATTAATGTGGCACGCCCTGAAGCTGAACCAGATAAAAAAATTGATGATCCTGATACGCCAAAAATTGGCTCAACAAAACTGACTAAAGAAGAAGTAAAAGACATGGCTCCTGTAGTTGGGCGCTCATCTTTACTTGGCTTTATTGTCGGTGTTTTACCGGGCGCAGGGGCAACCATTGCCAGCTTTATGGCCTATGCCACTGAGCGTAACCTCGCTCCAAAGGCGCTGAAAGATAAATTTGGTAAGGGCTCAATGCGTGGCTTAGCGGCACCTGAGTCAGCTAATAATGCAGCCTGTACTGGCTCATTTGTACCATTACTGACTTTAGGTATTCCGGGCTCTGGTACAACAGCGATCATGCTAGGTGCATTAATTGCCTACGGTATTCAGCCGGGCCCTATGTTAATGCAAGAAAACCCAAGCGTGTTTTGGGCAGTTATTGTTAGTATGTACTTTGGCAATATTGTACTGCTGATTTTGAATCTGCCGTTGATCCCATATTTCGCTAAAGTGTTGGCAATGCCTAAATCTGTGCTGACAGTAATGATTTTATTCTTCAGCCTGATTGGTGTGTACTTAGTGTCATTTAACACCTTTGATTTATTTATGATGGTGGGCTTTGCGCTGGTGGCCTTGGTACTTCGATTATTAGCTTTCCCGATGGCGCCTTTATTACTGGGCTTTATCCTCGGTGATATGATAGAGCGAAACTTCCGTCGTGCCATGATGATTTCAGATGGTTCACTAAGCTTTTTATGGGACCGCCCATTAACACTGAGTATTTTTGTGATTTCGATCTTAGTGTTGTTGTTCCCGCTGAAAGACTATATTGTCCAACGTCGTAAAGAAAAAGCAGCTACGCAAGCAGAGCAACATGCGTAGAACAAGGCACTGATATGAGATACACCAATAAGCTAAACCCATTTCAGCATATGGTTAAAAAACCTAAGCGCTTAGAAACGCGGCTCATCATTTGGGTTACCGGTCTATGTGTTTTACAGGCTGTATTGTTTGGCGCTTTGGTGTATCAGATCACTGCAGAAAGCTTACATAACCACATGGGTGATAAAGCGCTTGCGCTCGCAACCAGTATTGCCTCACGGGATGACGTGCAAAACGCATTGCAAACCAAGCAAGGGCTTGATGAGTTAAATACGCAAATAGAGCATATTCGTGAACTCACCGCAGCTAGCTTTATCGTGATTGGCGATAACAATACCCGCCGCATTGTTCACCCAGACCCCGACAAGCTAGGTAAGCCGATGGTGGGTGGTGACAGTAAAGCGGCACTGCGTGGTGAGCGTTATGTGTCGATTGCAAAAGGAAGTTTGGGCGAGTCTATTCGTGGCAAAGTCCCCGTGCTTTCAGAGCAGGGCGAAGTTATTGGCTTAGTTTCGGTTGGCTTTTTAGTGCAATCAATTGAACCGCTTATTCGTGCTCGCAGTGCTGAAATTATGCTTTGGGGTTTGTTGTTAGTCGGTTTAAGTATTTTGGCCGCGGTGTATATTGGTCAACGGGTTCGTAATGCTATTTTTGGGTTACAGCCTGACGAAATAGCACGGTTGTTCTCTGAGCAAGATGCTATTTTGAATACTGTTCGTAGCGGCATTATCGCCCTCGATCCTGAGGGTAATGTACGTAACTTAAACCAGCGTGCCTGCGAAATCCTCGGTAAACCGACCAGCTGTATTCATCAGCCACTTAAGCTTGCAGACTTACTTCCAGAACATAGCGAGTTTTTAATGCATAACCAACAGCGTCCGATTGTTGGTTTTGAATTATTTGCCGCCGATAAACGCATTGTGTTGTCGCGATATGCATTGCAAGTGCAAGGTCAGGCTGATGGCATTTTGCTGAGTATGCGCCCTGCGGATGAACTTGAATATTTATCGCAGCAATTAACCAAAGTGCAAGCCTTTGCTGAGTTATTACGAGTGCAAACGCATGATTACTCGAACAAGCTAAACTTAATTGGTGCGTTAATTCAGATGGGGCAAACGGATCAGGCGATTGAGCTAATTGGTCAAGAAAGTAAAGGCTCGCAAGCGCAGATCCATCATTTGCTCGAAAGGATCCAAGATCCGGTACTAGCAGGTTTATTGGTTGGTAAATACCATAAAGCCCGTGAATTAAACGTGATACTTGAGCTTAATCCAGATAGCTTATTAGGACCGATCACTCGTAAAGATATGCTTGAACGGGTTGTCTCGATACTTGGCAATTTGATTGATAACGCAATTGAAGCTGCTATTCGAGCTAGTGATACACGTACCCCTAAGGTTCGTGTTACGGTTGACGAAACCAGTAAAACATTATTGTTTGATGTTGAAGACAGCGGCTTTGGTTTAGGCGATGACAAGGATGTGATATTCACACCACAATACAGTTCTAAGTCAGGGGCAGAGCATGGTATTGGCCTATATTTAGTTAAAACCAACTTAGATTCGTGTCGTGGTAGTTTAGAAATAGGTGAGTCTGATCTGATGGGGGCACGCTTAAGTGTCTACATTCCAAAATAATAAAAAATGATCAGCCTATAAATAAAAGGTAAAGAACATGACTTACTCAGTTGTCATTGTTGAAGACGAAGTAGAAGTAGCCCAATTATTGGCGCAATACTTATTACTTCCTCATGGCGTTGCTGGCCAACAAGGGGCACGGCAAACTCTACGTCAGGGACAATATCAGGTTGTTGGTATTGCAGGCAATCTTGCCACTGCGAAAGCGCTATTATCGGCGATTAATGCCGATTTAATTTTGCTCGATATTCATTTACCCGATGGCAATGGTCTTGATTTACTTAATGAATTACGCCGCGAAGAAATGAAAAGCGAAGTAATGCTATTAACCGCAGCAAAAGAAGTAGAAACACTGGAAAAAGCCATGCAACTTGGTGCCTGTGACTTCTTAGTAAAACCATTAATGCTAAATCGTTTAGATCAAGCGCTGGCGCGATTCGAAGCAAGGCAACAATGTTTGTCAGATGCTGATGAAGTAACCCAATCTATGGTCGATACTTTATTTGGATCGCAAGAACAGTTAAAAGCCCCGGTCAGGTTGCCAAAAGGGGTGGATCAGCTTACTTTGCAAAAGATCTTAAAAGCTTTTAAAGCGAATATTGGCACGGCTTTTACTGCTCAGCAAATGGGTGATTTAGTCGGCGTAAGCCGCTCAACAGCCCGTCGTTACCTTGAATACTTGCTTGAAGCTGAGCAAGTCAGTGCTGATCAGAGCTACGGAAGTATCGGGCGACCCGAGCGTTGTTATAAAATGACAAGTAGCTAATCACATCATTTAAATGCCAAATCAGCGCTAAATTAGCGATTTTAGTAGCATAAACTCACTGTTCGGCACGTTAAAAAGTGCCGCTTATCCTGAGCATAGAAAAATTTTATAAAATTGATTGCATTTTAAGCGACTTCGATGGTGATGTTCGCTTTAAGTAATGCTATACTCCCGCCGAATAATTTTTCGACTTTATTAAGAGTAAAATAATGGCAGATTTATCGAAGTACAGAAATATAGGTATTTTCGCCCACGTTGACGCGGGTAAAACTACTACCACCGAGCGTATCCTTAAGCTTACGGGTAAAATTCACAAAAGTGGTGAAACGCATGACGGTGAGTCTACTACTGACTTCATGGAACAAGAAGCTGAGCGCGGTATTACAATCCAATCAGCAGCTGTAACTTGTGAATGGAAAGGCCACCGCTTAAACGTTATCGATACTCCGGGGCACGTTGACTTCACAGTAGAAGTATACCGTTCACTTAAAGTACTAGACGGTGGTATTGGTGTATTCTGTGGTTCTGGTGGTGTTGAGCCGCAGTCAGAAACTAACTGGCGTTATGCGAACGAATCAGAAGTTGCACGTGTAATCTTCGTAAACAAACTAGACCGTATGGGTGCTGACTTCTACCGTGTAGTTGATCAAGTTAAAAAAGTACTAGGCGCAACTCCATTAGTGATGACTTTACCAATCGGTATCGAAGACCAATTCACTGGTGTAGTAGACGTACTTGAGAAAAAAGCATACGTTTGGGATGAGACAGGTCTTCCTGAAAACTACGAAGTACAAGACGTTCCAGCTGACATGGTAGACAAAGTTGATGAATACCATGAAATGCTTGTTGAGTCTGCTGTTGAGCAAGACGAAGACTTAATGATGGCTTATATGGAAGGTGAAGAGCCTTCTTTAGAAGACATCAAACGTTGTATCCGTAAAGGTACTCGTGACCTTGCGTTCTTCCCAACATACTGTGGTTCTGCATTCAAAAACAAAGGTATGCAACTAGTACTAGATGCGGTTGTAGATTACCTACCTTCGCCTACAGAAGTTGACCCACAACCTCTAACTGATCCTGAAACAGGTGAGCCTACTGGTGAAGTAGCAACTGTTTCTGCAGATGAGCCACTTAAAGCGTTAGCGTTCAAAATCATGGACGACCGTTTCGGTGCACTTACGTTCATCCGTATCTATTCTGGTCGCATGAAGAAAGGTGACACAATCCTTAACTCAGCAACTGGTAAAACAGAGCGTATCGGCCGTATGGTTGAGATGCAAGCTGACGAGCGTACTGAGCTTACTGAAGCACAAGCGGGTGACATCATCGCTGTTATTGGTATGAAGAACGTTCAAACTGGTCACACTCTTTGTGATCCTAAGCACGAATGTACACTTGAAGCGATGATCTTCCCTGATCCAGTAATCTCAATCGCTGTTGCTCCTAAAGATAAAGGCGGTAACGAGAAGATGGGTGTTGCTATCGGTAAGATGGTTGCAGAAGATCCTTCATTCCAAGTTGAAACTGACGAAGATTCAGGCGAAACCATCCTTAAAGGTATGGGTGAGCTTCACTTAGATATCAAAGTAGATATCCTTAAGCGTACTTACGGCGTAGACCTAATTGTTGGTCAACCTCAGGTTGCTTACCGTGAAACTATCACGAAAGAAATCGAAGATAGCTACACGCATAAGAAACAATCTGGTGGTTCTGGTCAATTCGGTAAGATCGATTACCGCATCAAGCCAGGCGAGCAAAACTCAGGCTTCACGTTCTCTTCATCAGTTGTTGGTGGTAACGTACCTAAAGAATTCTGGCCTGCAGTTGAGAAAGGCTTCGCATCAATGATGCAAGAAGGTGTTCTAGCTGGCTTCCCAGTATTAGACGTTGAAGTTGAACTTTTCGACGGTGCTTTCCACGCAGTTGACTCATCAGCAATCGCGTTCGAAATCGCTGCTAAAGGCGCTTTCCGTCAGTCTATCCCTAAAGCGGGTGCACAACTTCTTGAGCCAATCATGAAAGTTGACGTATTCACTCCGGAAGACAACGTAGGTGATGTAATCGGTGACCTTAACCGTCGTCGTGGTATGATCAAAGACCAAGAAGCTGGCGCAATGGGCGTTCGCATCAAGGGTGATGTACCACTTTCTGAAATGTTCGGTTACATCGGCCACTTACGTACTATCACTTCTGGTCGTGGTCAGTTCTCTATGGAGTTCTCACACTACGCACCATGTCCTGCAAACGTTGCTGAAACAGTAATCGCTGCAGAAAAAGAGAAAAAAGCTGCTAAGTAATTAGTCTTTTAACTTCTTTAAAAAAACCCGCACTTGTTGCGGGTTTTTTATTGCCTAAACATCGTAAATGTATTGTCGTAATTTTTTCGATTACAAAATAATCACTTCTTATCTTTATAGATTAACCCATCATTCAGTCTTAAATGATTAATGTATCGGTACAAGTATCGAAATTTTAAAGTGCTTTTAACTAATGATTAGTCATTAATATTGCTGATTATTGACTTGTACGATTTTAATACAAAGTTCATTTTCTAGAAATATATAAGGTTATTAGTAAGTTGTAAGTTAGTTATTTTATCCTAGTATAAAAGTGCTTTTTCGTGCCTTGTGTACCTTTTTTGCACCATGTAAAATGGCGACCGAATGATTTTTTAATCATTTTGTATTAAACGTCTGCTTATTAAATATTACAACTAAAGAAACATTTTCATGAAAACGATTAAGTTAAGTCCTAATTGGACTCTACAGGGAAGCAAGATAGCATTAGCAATTCTTGTTGCATTAAGCGTTATACTGCTAGGTGCATCATTTATGATGATACTGTTACCTATTTTACTACTTTTTATCTTATTAAATTTCTTACAAATACGCTTTTTATACTGTTACAAGGCGGGTGTTTGCCATTCGAGTGGGTTTGGTAAGCGTTACATTAACGCTGAAGATATAGTGGCCGTTGAATTTAACCAAGTGGCATTTGTTACTGTTTTTAAAGTTACCCTAGTTAATGGTAGCACTAAACAGTTTTTTAATTGGCAAATTGATGATCAGCAACAGACAGAAATAATAAAACTTTACCAGCGAGTTGGTGATGCCGAAAATGCAACTCTTTAGTGTAATACCAATCCGCAATAATACTTAATCATTTTGAGGGATTAAACCTGTCGCTAACGGCGTTAAAAATTTCTGATTTAGAACAACTAAATAACGAAATTTTTGCCTTGTTATCAACGAGGTTTTATTGCCTCAAAATAGACCACTTAATTAAGCTAATTGGTATAAAGCCTAATACTAGCAAGTCTCAATAATGCTAAATTAAGTGAACTGAAATAAAAAAGGCCGCGAAATGCGGCCTTATTCATAAGCTGTGTCGTTTATTTTTTCATTCGACGACGAAGTGCAAATGGTAAAGCAAGTAAGCTTAACCAAGCAAATGAACCAGAATCATCGTCTTTTGACTCTTCTTCTGTTTCTTCTTCAACTTCTTCAGCTACATCTTCAGCTACATCTTCTGCTTCATCATCAGCTTCATCGTTTGTGATGTTGATGTATAGCAGTTGTGCTTCTGATAGGTTACCAGCGCTATCTTCTGCACGGATCATCAGCGTAAGCTTGTCTTCTTCTTCGAAGTCTAGCTCTTTAGCCACTGTGATTTCACCTGCAGCACTGATTGCAATCGCATCAGCATGCTCACCTTCAATGCTAAAGCTTACTACTGGGGTGTAATCAGCATCACCATCAGAGAAAAGCAGTTGGCCAATCACAGCGCCAATTTCACTATTTTCTACGATTTCGAATGATTGACTCGCTTCGATTACTGGTGCCTGCTCTGCAGGAATAGGCTCTGCAGATTGAATATCAACAATCACTGGGTCGTGATCAGATGCGCGGTATGCATTGTCAGCGTATAGGCTAGCTTGTTGTGTCGATGACTTATACTCAAGGTTGTAGTCTAGGCTAATTGGCTCATCGGCATTGATATGCCAATCCGTAGCAGCGACAACTTTAGCAAGCATAGATTCAGAGACTAGTGCGTGGTCAAGGCTACCAATGCGGCCAGAGAAGCTATAAGAGTAACCTAATGTGTCGCCGTCTAGTTCAGCAACCGCACTCTTCAGACCTTTATCTGCGAATGCACGGATAGGATCTTCCATCGCATAAGAGTTCATATCACCGACTAGGATGATATCTTCATCTTCAACTTCAGTTGGGTAAGTTGCTAACCAATCAGCATATGCATTTGCACCCGCAACACGGATTTCATTCCAACATGCTTGACCATCGCCTAAGTCAGCATTATTACCTTCAGCGCTACCACAGCCGCCTTTAGATTTTAGGTGGGCAACGGCAACAGTGAAGATTTCTTCGCTTTCAAGAGATTGGAAGCTTTGTGCAATTGGCGGGCGATTACTGTAATCGAAAGGTTCTACTGTAGTATGAGCAGCCTTACCAACTTCAGATACTTTATTTGAGCGATAAATCAGTGCTGTTGTGATTGCATCAGTACCAATTTGGTCAACACCGAAATCAACAAATGCGTAGGTATTTTCTGCATCTTCATCATTAAGTGCAGATACTAGACTAGCAATAGCGCTATTTTCACCGAAACCGTCATTTTCGATTTCCATTAAGCCAATAACATCAGCGTTAATAGCTGTAATTGCACTAACTAATTTAGCTTCTTGGCGAATCAGCTCTTCTTCGCTATCTGCACCACGGCTAGTAGGGAAGCCTGCGCCTTGGCCATCACCATTGAAATAGTTTAATACGTTGAAGCTTGCTACACGTAGGTCTGCACCTTCGTTAAGCTCTGGTGCATCTGTACGAGGGTTAGTGGCAGTGAACTCAGGCTGTACTGTAGGGTGAATACGGTAACGGTCGAAGCTGTAACCCATTACACCAGTAATTGTATTAACAGTATCGCCTAAACGTAACGTGTTATAGGCATCAAGGCCGGTACCTGGGTAGGCAATAGGATCAAGGTTTTGCTTTGTTGAACCATCGTCGATTAAGATTTGTTTTTTCAGGTTTTCAGCTTCAACAGCATTTGCTGCATCACCTGGTAGTGCAACTTGAGTACCTTGGTATAAACGCTCAGTACCTAAGTCAACTTCACCATAGCGACCAAGACCGTAGTTGTTATTAACGACTAAAGGTTGATCTATGGTCACTAACATACCTTCGTAAGCTTCAAGGTCTGCCACGTCAGCAACAGGTAAAGTGATAGCGGTTGCGTCAGTAGATAAACCTGTCGCACAGATCTCAACTTGGCTAACATCACCTAGTTGTGTTGCGCTGTAGTATTCAGCCACGCTACCTTTAACACGCACATGGTCACCAACAGCAACGTCGGTATCTGCGAAATAAACGAATACACCCTCAGAAGTAAGTGGGTTTTCATCAATATCAGCAGCAAGTGAGCTAATGAAGAAACCTTTTAGTTGGTCATCACCTTGGAAGTCAGCTGTAACAACACCTTCAACTTCTACTTCAGTGTCTATAAGCGGGCTGTCGCCGCCTTCACCTTGAATTGCGCTGATTAAGGTTTTTTCTGCACCACACTCAAGAGGAGTTACTGGCTCTGGTTCAGGTGTTGGCTCAGTGCTCTCACCATATTGACCTATATTGCTGAAATCGTCTTGGTCGAATTGCTCCCACTCATCGCTTGGGTTAAACGCTGAGGTTGCATCAGTACGGCCTGAAGTGATTGTAGCTTTACGGCGAAGTGTTTTATTTTGTGTTGATACGCCGCCTTCGTCCCATGCTGAACCTGGATCTACGCCCAGTTGACCAAAGCTATCAACAATTGCACCGTCTTTAGTTAGCACTAATGCGTCATCACCGTTGAAATAAGTGATTGTTGATTCAGTGTCCGCGTTGGCTTTTAACTCATCTGCAGAGCCTGCATTAACAATAACGTAAGTTGCATTTGCTGCAAGAGTACCGGTTAAAGCTAAGCTGTTATTAGGGTCTGCTAGATCGCCGTTACCATTTGAGTATAAAGAGATGGTGTAACCGTCAAGCGATAGCTCAGCACCAGAAGTGTTGTAAAGCTCTACCGCTTTATTGTTAGAGCTTCCTTCAACGTATTCAGAGATGATTAGGTTGGCAGAAGCAGGTGCGCTCAGGCTTGCAATTACAAGCGCGAGCGGCGTTAATTTTGTATTTATCATTATTTTTCCCGTGTATGTATTATAAAAGTCCCAATATGGGACACAGTACTTTAAGAAAAATCTATGACAAATTAAATACAAAATGTTAATAAAATAGGAATAATTACCAATTTTTAGAACATTTACTTTAGATTAGTTATTTTTTAACCAAATAGCTGCTTGTTTTGCAAAATAAGTCAGGATGCCATCGGCGCCAGCACGTTTAAATGCTAATAATGATTCCATGATTATTGCTTCTTCTGCAAGCCAGCCGTTATCAATGGCTGCTTTATGCATGGCATATTCACCACTTACTTGGTAAGCAAAAGTGGGTACACCAAACTCATCTTTTACGCGGCGTACTACATCTAAATAAGGCATACCTGGTTTTACCATCACCATGTCTGCACCTTCTTGCAGATCGAGGGCTACTTCACGAATTGCTTCATCAGAGTTGGCAGGGTCCATTTGATAGGTCTTTTTGTCGGCACCTTTTAAGTTGCCTGCAGAACCTACCGCATCACGGAATGGGCCATAATAGCTAGAGGCGTATTTAGCAGAGTAAGCCATTATACGCGTGTGGATATGGCCTTCGGCTTCGAGTGCTTCACGAATTGCACCAATACGTCCATCCATCATGTCTGATGGTGCAACTACATCCGCACCTGCTTCGGCATGCGATAGCGCTTGTTTAACTAAGATTTCAGTTGTTACATCGTTAATCACATAACCGTCTTCATCGATAATGCCGTCTTGACCATGAACGGTGAATGGGTCAAGTGCAACATCGGTGATCACACCTAGTGTAGGAAAAGCTTCTTTAAGCGCGCGGACAGTGCGTTGTGCTAATGCATCTGCGTTATAGGCTTCTTCAGCAAGTAGAGATTTTTTATCGCTCGGTGTTACTGGGAAAATCGCCACTGCTGGCACACCTAATTCAACGAGTTCTTTTGCTTCTTCAAGTAGTAAATCGATAGAAAGACGCTCAATGCCTGGCATAGACTCAATGGCTTCGCGGCGGTTTTTACCTTCTAACACAAATACAGGAAAAATAAGGTCATTAACGGTTAGTTGGTTTTCAGCCATTAGGCGACGAGAGAAGTCATCACGACGCATGCGGCGCATACGTGTATAAGGGAAAAGGTCGAGTCCTGATTGGGCCATGCTTTGTATACTCCTAGTCTGGTAGAGGATAACTCACTACGCGATTTCGACCCGTTTGCTTGGCATGATATAAGGCTTTGTCGGCATAGTCAGTGAATAAACTTGGGTTATTAATGTCTTCAGCAATTGCGCTGTAAACACCTGCACTCAAAGTAAATTTAATCGTTGTTCCGGCAACTATTATATCAGTATTTTCTGCGGCTTTGCGTATTTGTTCGGCAATTTCTAATGCACCTGTCAGTGGCGTATTAGGCAACAGCACGACAAATTCTTCGCCGCCATAGCGCGCCACTTCATCAAGAGGTCGTTTCAGGTGCTGTTTAATGACATCGGCAGCTGATTGAATGGTTTGATCACCGGTTAAATGACCGTAGGTGTCATTAATTACTTTGAAATGGTCAATATCTAACATGATGATGGCTAAAGGTGTTTGTTCACGTCGCGAGCGACGAATATCCATCAGGAGTTTTTTATCGAAGTAACGGCGGTTCTTGGTTTTTGTCAGCGCGTCTTCCATATTGAGTTGTTCAAGCTCTCGGTTTTTCTCTTCAAGCTCGCGTAATGTCACTTGTAACTCAAAGGTACGCTCCTCGATATTCGCTTCAAGGTCTTGGCGAGCTTGTTCTTGCAGTTCAAGGCGCTCGCGCATTAAAGTATCTTTAGCTTTGCTCTCAGCTAAGGCATTTTGTTGTGCTGCAACTTCAGCATCGCGCTGCATCAAAAACAGTTTTATAACTGCATAGCTTAAACTTAAGCTACAAACCAAAAAGCAAATAAAGGTAAGTGACAGCACTCCGATATTTAAATTAAACGGGTTAAATACCCCAAGTGCGCTGTAAATAATGGCGCAGAAGAAAGCGAATAGGGCGATTAGAAAAGCGCTACAAGGCTGTTTATACTCACGGTTAAACTGCTTTAGAGCAATACTTGCAAAGATGATTAGCACCACAGGTAAACTTAATAAGCAAAGTGTAATAGCAATATGAATAGGTAAGAACCACATTGTTACAGTAGTAAGTACGACCGCCCACGCTAGCCAATACTGAAAGCGATTTAAGCGAGATTTGGTAAAGCCGAATATATAGCCTTGCAAGGGCACAAATAACGCACCACAAATGAAAAATAGGCTCGGTATGGTGAGTTGTTGAAACGATGAACCGCTCGGTTGTAAGTAACGATAACCATAGCCATAAAGGTAGGCTAGCGACAACCAAAGTAAGGTAAGTAATAACCCAGTGTAGGCGAAATAGCGGCGTCTAGAAAAGCCATAAAGTACTAAATTAGTGAGTGCCAGCGATAAAATAAAACCGACTAATAAACCGTACAATAAATTGAACTTACTTTTATGTTTTAGGTATTCAGAGGGGCTCCAAAGGCTTAGAGGTACTCTTAGGCCACCGTTGTTTTTAATTTTTAGGTAGATTTCGGAATGACTGGCTTTTGGAATAGTTAATGAGGCTAGCAGCGATTCATTTTTAATTTGCCGATTGGCTAAAGGAACGGCATCACCTATTTTGGTGTTAAATAACACATGCCCACCTTGCAGATGAAAGACGCTCACTTCATCGAGTAAAGGGTTATCTATCGATAATATCAGCGGTACATCATCTAATGAGGTGTTTTTTATCGATAGCTTTAGCCACAGAGGCTTTAAAGTCATGCCTAGATTTAAGGTTTCACCTCGGTTTTTCAGCCATTTTACATTAGCATTGCTAAACGCTTGTTGTTGAGTAATAGGATCAAGGGTGTACTCAACATTTAGCGTATGTTGAGACTTAAATTGTGAGCTAACAATAAGTGGGTTAGCCAATAAATAAGGAGTAAATAAAAAAACGAAGAGTACGCCACAAAGTGACCATAGGCGCTTCATCTTAACCCTTTATGGAAAATAATTGCTGAAAGTTTAGTGTAGTTTGTTTTGCCACTTCAGTAAATTCACAGCCTTTTAAATCAGCAATTTGCTGACACACATAAGGAAGGTTCTGAGGTTCATTGCGACGAGACTTCGGTCTTGGTCTAATATTTCTTGGCATTAAAAAAGGCGCATCAGTCTCGATTAACAAGCGATCTAAAGGGATTGATGGCACTAAGGCTTGTAGTTGCTCACCACGGCGTTCATCGCAGACCCAACCCGTAACACCGATATAAAGCCCCATTGCTAGGTAACTTTGTAGCGCTTTTTCATCCCCTGTAAAACAGTGCAATACGCCTCGTACTTTGAAGTCACTTAAAATTGCGAGCATATCTTCACTAGCATCTCGCTCATGCAAGTACACTGGCATATTCAGCTGCTCAGCTAGCTGCAGTTGGCGTCTAAAAACGCTGCGCTGAACGTCCCGAGGAGAAAAGTCACGATTGTAATCGAGGCCACATTCACCAATAGCAACTACTTCATGGTTTTGGCTAAGCGTTGTTAAGTGTTCTTCAAGGTGTTCGTCGGCGGTTTTTGCATCATGAGGGTGAATTCCTGCAGTGCAAAATTGCTTAAATTGTTTGGCGAGGTTAAGAGAGGCTTGGCTACTTTGCAGATCGCAGCCGATAAGAAGCAGCTGCGTTACATTTGCCTCAGCGGCACGTTGTAACACAGCTTCATGAATATCATCAAATTGATGATTGCTTAAGTTGACGCCAGCATCAACCAGCGAAATGCTCATTAGTTAGTGCGCTTTACACGAATCGAACGGTTTTGGCCTTCAACTTTTAAAAGGAAAGAATTGAAAACGCCACGTTCAATAACCACAACATCTTGTTTTTTTAGACGTAAGCTATCAGAGCCAACTTGACGCCATTGTTGACCATTATCAAGTTCGATGATGAGTTCACCATAAGGGGCTTTTTTCACGCTTTTTACACTAGCGCTAATTTGGTCATCGTTTACTTTAGCAACTTCTTTATGCTCTAAACCAAAGTCTTCATTTTTTGTTCTTACGATTTGTTCATTTGTTGCTCCTGCTGCGGCAACAGGTGCTGGGGAAGCAGCTGCAGCTGAGCTTGCAACAGGTTGTTCAATTTGTTTTTTTGTCGCAGGTTTTGATAGTGATTTACCTGCCATCACGTTGTCGTAACAAAGTAAGCGGTTAAAATCATTTTCAACAAAAGTACACGCTTGTAGTGCTTGTAAGTTAACTTCGTTTGCTTGTGCAGTGCCAGTAATCGTTAACAGTGCAACTAATGGAATGAGTTGTTTTTTCATTTATTCCTCTGATTCCTGTTGAGGTTTGGCGGTATAAAATGCAGCCAAAATTAAACCTAATTCAAATAATAACAGCATGGGTAATGCTAGTAATGTTTGTGACAGTACATCAGGAGGTGTTAAGAACATGGCAACCACAAATACACCTACCACGATATAAGGTCGTTTTTCTTTTAAACTTTTTGTTGTTGTTGCGCCACTCCAGCATAACAGCATGATGGCAACTGGTATTTCAAAGGCAATACCAAAAGCAAAAAATAGTTTTAAAGCAAAACTTAAGTAGCTACTAATATCAGGCGCTAATGTCATCATATCAGGGCCAGTGTTAGTGAAAAACCCTAAAATAATAGGTAACACCACAAAGTAGCAAAATGCGATACCACTATAAAATAGCAAAATGCTAGAGGCCAAAATTGGCATTAGCATACGCTTTTCATGTTGATACAAGCCAGGTGCTATAAAGCTCCAAACTTGGTGCAGTATCATAGGAATAGCAGCAAATAACGCCACAAATAAGGTGAGTTTAAACGGTGCAAAAAAAGGTGCCGTTACATCCGTTGCGATCATGGTGGCAGTGCTAGGCAAGTTTGCAATAAGTGGTGCTGCAACAAAGCTATATATATCGTTGGCAAAGTACACCAAGGCGATAAATATTAGCAAAATGCTTAACAAAGCTTTCATGAGTCGATTTCGTAACTCAATTAAGTGGCCAACAAAGCCTGTGTGAGCTTGCTCGGTCATAGTTTACTATTCATCATCATTGTTATTGACCACAAAAGCAGAGATTAAATTCACTTTTTTTCGTCATTATTGTTACTTTCTGCTTTTTCAGGCGTGTCTTTTTTGTAACTGTGGGTGACTGACTGAGCAGCCTTTTGAAGTTCGTTTACAGAGTCTTGCAGATCTGGAGATAGTTCTTGCAAGTTTTGTTGCTCTGCTTTTTTTAAGTTTTCGTGAAGCTCATGGATACGGAGTTCTTCGTTCACTTCTGCTTTCACTGAGTTGGCGACTGACTTTAAGGTTTTTACCCAGCGGCTAACCGTGCGAATTGCCACAGGCAAGCGCTCTGGGCCTAATACAATTAGACCCACGATCAGTACGACAACAAGTTCCCACATCCCCATGTTGATTAAGCCTTATGGTCGTCTTTGCTTTTCTCTACGGTTTCTTTGTTTTGCGTGTTAGAAGCTTGTTCTATTTGCTCGCTTTTAGCGCTAGCTTGGTCATCATCAGATACGGCTTTTTTAAAGCCTTTTACTGCGCTACCTAAATCACCGCCGATGCCACGAAGTTTTTTTGTGCCAAATAACAATACGATGATTGCCAAAATAATGATTAATTGCCAAATACTGATACCACCAAAACCCATGGGTTACTCCGTTTTTTCAAATTTATCGAATAGACTTGTCTCGATTATACTCACCAAAACATAAATAGCACTTAGTTTATGCACTACGCCACGCTGCAATAAAGCCTGCTATAGCAAAGCCTGCGGTAATTGCACTGGCAACTAAGTCATGCTGCAAATAACATAAGCCTGAAACAATCAAGCAGCTGCCAGCAAAGATGCTGAGTAACAAAGGTTTAGCAGATTGCGGCGCTGGCAATTGTACAGGTTGTTGTTGACGCTTTAAGTTTTGATAAATTAAATCAGGTAATTCAGGCATTTTTTCTGCCCAAAATGGCAAGTTCGCATACATTTTTTTCATTACTGCAAGCGGACCAACTTGTTCTTTGACCCAATCTTCTAGAAAAGGTTTAGCGGTTTTCCATAAATCAAGCTGCGGATACAGTTGTCTGCCAAGGCCTTCAACATACAACAGCGTCTTTTGCAGTAACACTAATTGCGGTTGAACTTGCATATTAAAGCGACGAGCCGTATTAAACAGGTTGACTAACACATGGCCAAACGAGATTTCGGCCAGTGGTTTATTGAAAATTGGCTCACACACAGTACGAATGGCAAATTCAAACTCTTCAATGCTGGTATCGGCGGGTACCCAGCCAGAATCAACGTGTAGCTGCGCTACTTGGCGGTAATCACGATTGAAAAAGGCAATAAAGTTTTCTGCTAAATAGCGCTTATCTTCACGATTAAGGGTGCCTACAATACCGCAATCAATACCAATATATTTTGGGTTATGAGGGTTTTCGCGAGAAACGAAAATATTACCTGGGTGCATATCAGCGTGGAAGAAACTATCACGAAATACTTGTGTGAAAAACACTTCGACACCACGCTCAGCTAGTAGCTGCATATTGGTATTTTGTGCCAGCAATGCTTCGGTATCAGATACTGGAATACCGTAAATGCGCTCCATTACTAATACGTTACTGCGGCTGTAGTCACTGTAAACAAAAGGAATGTAGAGTGAATCTGAGTCTTCAAAGTTACGGCGTAGCTGAATCGCATTCGCCCCTTCACGCATTAAGTCGAGCTCATCGAGCAAGGTTTTTTTGTACTCGTTTACTACCTCAATAGGGCGTAAACGCTTGGCTTCTTTTAATAACTTAGCCACTAAGCGTGCGACTTTTTGCATTAGCATTAAGTCGGCATCAATTTGCTCTTTAATGTTAGGGCGAATGACCTTAATCACTACATCTTGTGGTGCGCCATGCTCATCAATTAAGGTTGCCGTGTGAACTTGTGCAATCGAGGCTGATGCTAAAGGTGTTTGCGAAAAATCACTAAACAATTCACTAATATCATTAATACCCAGCGCCTTTTCAATAAGCTGCTGGGCAAGTTCACCTTCAAAAGGTTCAACCTGATCTTGTAGTAGTGCAAGCTCTAATGCGACATCATGAGGGAGTAAATCACGGCGTGTTGAAAGCATTTGGCCAAACTTGATCCATACAGGGCCAAGCTCTTGCAGAGCAAGTCGTAAGCGCATACCTGCAGGTTTATCTTTATGTTGGTTACGTAACCAAAATAAGCTGCCACGGGCGAGTTTGGCAAACCAAGGCACTCGTTTACGTGGAATTAATTCGTCTAAGCCATAGCTCAGTAGGGTTTTAGTGATGTAATAAAGACGAGCAGACGACACACAAGTTCCTTAGCGCATTAGCGAGACTGTAACAGCGCGTTAATTCGCATCTCTAATTGAGATACTTGGCTTTTTAATTGGCGGTTTTGCTGTTTAAATTCAGCAAGCTCAAGAGGGTGTATAGTCACTGCTAACTCATCTTGGCAAAGCGTTGTTAAGGTGTTTTCTAACTTGCTTTTCGTTTGTGAGCCACGACGTTTTAAAGCTTGAATAGAGAGCCACAACTGTTGCGCTGGGGCATCGCCAATGTACCGAGAAAAATGTTCTGGCCAATCAATATCAAGCTCAGCAAACGCATTGCTAAAACCTTGTGCAAGATTTAAGTCGCCTTGTAAGTCGAGCTTATCTTGGCGAATGAGTTGCGTGAGCATTGATGGATCTTTAAGCGCCAACAAGGTGTCGATATCGGCGCTGATCATGCAATCAAAACTACGCTCTTGCGTACTGTATAAGTGAATTTGCTCGTCGCTGTAAACACACAAAATTGACTGTTGCCAATCACGTATCTCAATCAACAGCTGTTTATCAGCAATTGCTGCAAGCTTGCCCTGTAACTGGGGGTCTAACTGCAGCAGTTGATTAATGATTCGTTCGACTAGTGATAACAGAGCGTTTGCTAACATCGCGTTACCTACTTAATTTACAGAATTTTTAGTATTTAAAACCACGGTGAAGGGCAACAATACCGCCAGTAAGGTTTTGATAACTGGTTTGTTCAAAACCAGCATCTTCCATCATGCCTTTTAATGTTTCTTGATCTGGATGCATACGGATTGATTCAGCAAGATATTGATAAGACTCGCCATCATTCGCAACCAGTTCACCCATCTTAGGTAAGATATTAAATGAGTAGAAATCGTAGGCTTTACTTAATATTTCTTGTTCTGGTTTTGAGAACTCAAGCACGAGTAAACGGCCACCTGGCTTAAGAATACGATACATTGAACGCAGAGCTTTATCTTTATCGGTCACGTTACGAAGACCAAAGGCAATCGTAATTAAGTCAAAGCTGTTATCAGGAAATGGTAATGCTTCTGCATTCATTTGAACATATTCGATATTGCCAACACGACCAAGGTTACGCAGTTTCTCACGGCCAACTTTCAGCATTGAAGAGTTAATATCGCCTAAGATAACCTGACCGGTCTCACCTACTAGCTGACTAAATTTAGCGGTTAAATCACCTGTACCGCCGGCAAGATCTAATACATAGTGACCTTTGCGAACACCTGAACTTGCAATAGTTTGGCGTTTCCATAAACGATGAATACCGAACGACATAAGATCATTCATTACGTCATACTTTGCAGCGACTGAGTGGAATACATCTGCAACCATTGATGCTTTGTCGTTTTCAGCAACGGTTTTATAGCCAAAATGCGTGGTCTTTTCTTGATTCTCGTTCATGATTAATCTCTATCGTGGCAATAAAGACTAGTGTACTTGATTGTAGCTGTGGGGTGCAATTTGATTATAACTAAATCATCAGATTAGCGTGGCTTTTCATGACTTAGCGCAGTTTTAAACTTTATTGGCCGGCAATAAAACTACTTTGTCCAAGTGACTTGGCTTTAGCGGCTGCTAAAGAGGCTTTACGGGCTAAACTGTTAAAGTCGCCATCGCCTTCATGTTTAGCGATCCCTAAAGCAAGAGTGATAGCAGGAAGTTTGGTGCCATTTTTTGAGCTGACAAAGCGCAGCTTTTCTACGCCATTTCGTACTTTTTCGGCAATTAAGTTTGCAGTTTCAGGCTCTATATCAGCAAGTAAGATGGTAAATTCATCTTTACTTGTGCGCCCAGGTAAACCGCTTTCTTGTACGTACTTTTGCACTTGCTTGGCGACTTTACTCAAAATGACTTCACCAATGACATCGCCATAGTTTTCAATAAAATGATTTAAGTTCTCAATGTGAATAGAGATAGCACAAACCGCTTTATTTTGGCCGACCCAGAGTTGGGTTTGTTGATTCAAGTAGTGGCGCTTGTATAAGCCAGTTTGTTGGTCGGTAATGTGTTGTTTGCGTAATTGAGTGAGTTGTTTTTGAGTTTTTTCTTGCAGTGATTTGGCTTTTGCTATTTCTTGCTTAAATTGACGATGCTGGTTGAGCAGTACTTCTGATTGTTTACTGAGCATTTTTAATGCGTGACGCGTTTGCTCAATATTGTTTTCATCGATTGAATGCACACAGTCACTAACTTGATCAGCAAAGCGGACAATATTTTGTTCGTTATTGCTAGCATTACGTGAAAGGGTGTTAATTACTGAGTCAACGTTGCGAACAATGGCGGTTTTCATTTTATGGCCTTGCTCTATAAAATCGAAATAAAGCTGTTCTACATAGACACAATCGATGGTTTTTCTTTGTGCGATGGCACGGTCAATAGCGGCGTTAAGTTTTGGGTTAGACTGGCTGACGTAGGTGTAAACAACTTGGTAGTTAAGTGGTGACGGCGGTAATGCATGATGTTCTAAAAAGATACATACCTTTGTCATTTTTTCTTGAGCAATAGCCATGGGATCATGGAACATCATTTTTCAATACCACTAAATACGCATATCAACCAATTAATCATCTCTTCCGTAAAGTTTATTTGCTTCCAAGCATAAATACTGAGTCTACAGTAATCTGTAATCAGTCTATTTAAAAGCAAAATCGCTAATTTTGGAACTTAAATTTGTTTCGTTTGCGTCTATTAGCTGATTTTCTCAACAACTTTAACAAGTGTAATTAAAAATTGCTTAAACCTTGCTCATTCTTATCTACACTGCGCTGTTAATTTGAGCGTATTTAACCTGAGCTTGGTCGCATTTGCTTGGGTTTTAGCCAGTGCTGCGCTACTTTAGCGATACTGATTAAAACTAAAAAGAATGCTATGAAACAAACACTGTCGCGAACTTTAAACCGTTCTGTTATTGCGGTTGCTTTAGCTTGTACTTTAAGCGCTTGCCAAGTAACAAATATTGATGCTGATCAGCAATTTACTCAAGTAGCCGAAAATATTGTTAATTACCGCCAAAGCATCAGCCCATATGGTAAAGAAAATGGCGTTGATGGTTATTTATTAGAAAATCTATCGGCTGAATTTTTAGAACAAAAATACAAGAAGAATACTGAGCTACTTGCCGAGCTAGACGCTATCGACCGTGATAAGTTATCGGAAGAAAACCGCATTAACCTGACTATTTTGCGTGGCCAAGTGCAAAATAGTGTCGATGAATATGTGTTTAATGCGCACTATATGCCGCTGACATCTGAGTATGGTTTCCACTCTAGTCTATCATTTATGATATCAAGCTCAGATTACACAAAACCACAAGATTACCAGCTATATCTTGCTAAATTACAGCAAATTCCCCGCTATTTTTCGCAAAATATCGGCTGGATGCGTAAAGGTCTTGAAGTAGGTTTAACTCAACCAAAGGCTGTTTTAGAAGGGTATCAAGACTCAATCACGGCTTATATTGTTGATGATGCGACACAGTCTGAATTTTACAAACCATTTTTAAATAACACGGCAGGTGTAAGTGATAGCGAGTTTGCAGCGCTACAAAAGCAAGCGCAAACCATTATCACAGAACAAGTTATTCCGGCATATCAAGGTTACTTAACCTTCTTTAACAATGAGTATCAACCGGGTGCACGTACAGATATTGGTATTTCAAGTACGCCGAATGGCAAAGCGTTTTATGAAAACCGTGCTAAGTACTACACCACCACAGATATGACGCCAAAAGAAATCCATGAGCTAGGTTTACAAGAAGTCGCGCGTATTCGCGCAGAAATGGAAAAAATTATTGAGAAAGTAGGCTTTGAAGGCTCGTTTGCTGATTTTGTGCACTTTTTACGTACTGATCCGCAATTTTACGCAAAAACACCAAAAGATTTGCTAAAAGAAGCGTCTTACATCGCCAAGAAAATGGATGCGCAGTTACCTAAGTTATTCCACACCTTGCCAAGAATGCCGTATGGTGTTGCGCCAGTGCCAGAGAGTATTGCCCCTAAATATACAACCGGCCGTTACTCAGGTTCTCGCCGTGATGACCAAGCAGGTTATTACTGGGTTAATACCTATGCGCTAGATAAGCGCCCGTTGTATGTTCTTGAAGCATTAACTTTGCACGAAGCTGTACCAGGGCATCATTTACAAATTTCACTTAATGCAGAACTTGAGTCATTACCAAGTTATCGCCGTAATGCATATTTGTCGGCATTTGGTGAAGGTTGGGGCTTATATTCGGAGTTTTTAGGTATCGAAGCGGGCTTTTATCAAGACCCATACAGTAATTTTGGTCGTTTAACCTATGAAATGTGGCGTGCAGCACGTTTAGTAGTTGATACAGGTATGCATATGTATGGCTGGAGCCGCGAACGCGCAATGAAATTTATGAGCGAAAACACCGCGCTATCATTACATAACGTGAAGACCGAAACTGACCGTTATATTTCATGGCCTGCACAAGCGTTGTCATACAAAATTGGTGAGCTAACAATTAAACGTTTACGCCACGAAGCTGAGCAAGCACTTGGTCAAGATTTCGATATTCGCGAATTCCACCATCAAATATTACGTCATGGCTCAGTGCCAATGTCAGTGCTTGAAGAGCAAATTCAACTTTATATTAAAGCTGAATTAGCCAAACGAGCAGCATAGCGGCATAAAAGAAACGAAAAGGCGTGACTTACATCACGCCTTTTTTGTTTATTGCACGTAATATAAACACCTTATATGCTTTGAAGGATGTCATTTCACAAAGGGGCCTTGGATGAGTGATTTTATAATTTTTAGTATCGATGTTTTTGCCAGCTTGTTTATTTTTGCACTCGGCATAGGTTTGCTGGTGATTGTGTGCTTTTACATTAGTGATGTGACGCAATCTAAGCAGGCGATTCGCCGTAATTACCCGGTGATCGGCCGCTTTCGTTATTTTTTTGAACGCCAAGGTGAATTCTTCAGACAATACTTTTTTGCCATGGATAGGGAAGAGCTACCATTTAATCGTGCTGAGCGAAGCTGGGTTTACCGCGCTGCGAAAAATGTTGACCGTACTACGGCCTTTGGTTCAACCCAAAGTCTTGAAGCAACGGGAACGGTGATGTTTATGAACTGTGCGTTCCCAACTTTAGATGAAGATGCACTCGATCCGAGCGAAGTTACGTTAGGGCCTTATTGCCAAGCTCCTTATACAACAAACTCGTTATTTAATATTTCTGGCATGAGCTTTGGTGCCTTATCTAAGCCCGCTGTTCGCGCACTATCGCGAGGTGCAAAGTTAGCGGGTTGTTGGATGAATACCGGTGAAGGAGGGCTCAGCCCTTACCATCTTGAAGGTGGCGCTGATATTGTGTTTCAGATTGGCACGGCAAAATATGGTGTACGAGATGAGCACGGTAAATTAAGCACCGAAAAACTCAAAGCGATTGCTGAGCACGAACAAGTTAAAATGTTCGAAATTAAAATGAGTCAAGGTGCTAAACCCGGTAAAGGAGGTATGTTACCAGGGCGCAAAGTGACTGCTGAAATTGCAAAAATTCGGGGTATTCCTGAAGGGCATGACTCTATTAGTCCAAATGGTCATCCAGAGATTAAATGCCCAGCAGATTTACTCGATATGATTGAAACGGTACGCAGTACCACAGGTAAACCAACCGGTTTTAAAGCGGTGATTGGTGAATACACTTGGCTCGAAACCTTGTTCAGTGAAATCAATAACCGAGGCATTGAATCTGCTCCTGACTTTATCACTATAGATAGTGCCGACGGTGGAACGGGCGCTGCCCCTCAACCCTTGATGGATTCAGTTGGTTTACCGCTACGAGAGAGCCTGCCTTTGGTTGTTGATCTGCTAAAAAAACATGGTCTCAGAGAACGAGTGAAAGTGATTGCATCGGGTAAGCTAATCGTACCGTCAAAAGTGGCTTGGGCACTTGCATTGGGTGCTGATTTTATTGTGTCGGCGCGTGGTCATATGTTTTCGCTTGGTTGTATTCAGGCTCTACAATGTAATAAAGATACCTGCCCGACCGGTATTACGACTCATAATGAACGCTTACAGCGAGGGCTCGATGTGACCGATAAGGCACAACGTGTCGCCAATTATAATAAGTTTATTCATTATGGTGCAGGGCTGATTGCTCATTCATGTGGAGTATCAAGTGCCCGCGAGTTAGCTCGCCAGCATGTGCGAGTGGTACAAGAAAATGGTTTATCAGAGCCGCTCGATAAAATGTATGAGCACTACAATAAATAATCTAGTTGAATAATTAAAAGGCGCGTTGAGCGCCTTTTTACTTTTTGCTAGTTAATTTAATAAACTGATTAACAACGAAAAGAACTCGTCTTTATTGTTACAGCTTGTGGCATTAAGCATCAGTTGCTCGCCAAGTACGAGTGTTTGCTGTTGTACTGCTAAACGAGCTTGTGCATCTTCAATACCGTCTATATCTGCAACATGGGCTAAACCAATAGTACGGCGAATAAGTTCAGCGCCACAGTAGCCAATCGCATCACGCAATACGTGTTGTAAGTAATCTTCGCTAAAGGTGCGGTTTGCAAAGCTAATATCAGTTGCTTCGCTGCTTGCTAGGTTTAACCAATGTTGCTCAAATTGGCTATAACAGTCTTGTAAGCAGGTTAATAAATGAGTTTGATACTGACGGCGCTTTGCTTGCTCTGTAATACGGGCGTTTTGGGCACAGTAATTTAGAAGCAAGTTACCCATAAATGAGCCGATATCAAAGCCAACAGGACCAAAAAAGCCGAACTCTGGGTCGATCATTTTAGTGGTTTTGCTATCAACAAAAATGCTGCCACTATGCATATCGCCATGCAATAAAGTTTGTGGGCAAGATAAAAATTTAGCTTTTAATTTCGCAGCGGCCAGTTTTAAAGCATCATTATTTCGAATACTTTCGACGTGCTCATTAAGCTCAGTTGGGAAATTATTGCGCTCATGCTCAATGTACGGATCAGTAAAGAATAAGTCTTCTGTGATCTTACATAAATCAGGATTAATAAATTGACTGACTTTGGCTTTTTTATCTTCAGCAGATAAGTAAAAGTCTGAGTTATAAAAGCCTGTTCGGCTTAAGTAGAGCGCAACATGGCTGGCCAATAATGGAAATTGCTCTGCGTTGATTTGTGCGCCACGTAAAATTTGTAACTCACCTAAATCTTCTAACACGGTTAATGCTAGCTCTACATTGTGATGCAATATCGCCACGGTATGCTCTGGGCATAACTTACCATGATTAATCAATACTTCGGCTTCGATTCTGGAGCGGTCTAATGATAATGGCCATGACTCACCTACGCAGCGGGCATAAGGCAGTGCTTGCTTTAGAATTACACTGTTGTTGTGCTGATCAGCAACCCGAAAAACTAAGTTTAAGTTTCCGTCACCAAACTCGTATGCAGTCAGTGCTGCATCAGCAGGGAAGACTGAAATTAGTTCACTTTTAACAAGTTCTTTAATGTAATCAACAGCATGCTCTGCATTAAAGGCAGTGTATTTAGCCATGGCTCTATCTCGTAATACAATTAACTTTGAGCATTCTATACCTGTAACCGTTTAGATGTCCATACATCTAGCTTGTTAGTTATCAAAACTGATGTAAAATAACTATTCACTTAAATTAGTTATTCATTAGTTATTCGGATTCAGTATGCAAGATCTCATCGCCAGCAGTATTAAATATCAGCAAGGTACGCTAACCGTGCTTGATCAGTATTTGTTGCCACATCAACAGCATTGGCATGTATGTAACGATGTTGAAACGATGAAAGATTTGATTCTGACTTTGAAAATCCGGGGAGCACCTTTAATCGGCTTAGGTGCGAGCTTATTGGTTGCACACTTAGCTGAGCAAGGCATGAGTCAATCAGCACTTGCTGTTGCTATAGATGAGCTTGAAGCAACACGCCCAACAGCGGTAAACCTTATGCACTGCATGGCCAAGTTACGCGTAGCGCTTGCAGAGACTGACTTTGTAACTGCTGTTGTCGCGACTGCTGAGCAGTTATTTAAAGAAGATATTGCCCTTTGCGATAGCATGGCAGAACGTGGTGCTGCTTTGGTTGATAAAGGCGATAACATTTTAACCCACTGTAATACCGGTGCTTTAGCGACTGCGGGTGTCGGCACTGCATTAGGGGTTATTTATAAAGCTCAGCAACGCCATGGTGACATTCATGTTTGGGTTGATGAAACAAGGCCGTTACTGCAAGGCGGCCGCTTAACGGCTTTTGAGCTTGAGCGCTGGCAAATTCCTTATACCTTGATTTGCGATAACATGGCGGCGAGTTTAATGGCTGCGGGCAAAGTAGATAAAATCTTTGTAGGGGCAGACCGTATTGCTGCAAACGGTGATTTTGCCAATAAAGTCGGCACTTATAATCTCGCTGTGTTAGCGCATTTCCATAACATTCCATTTTATGTCGTTGCGCCACTTACGACACTTGATACACAAACGTTGTGTGGTGCAGATATCGAAATTGAGCAACGCAGTCCTAATGAAGTGCGCGGTGTTAGTGGTAGTTTTGGTGAAGCGATGTGGGCACCGACTAACGCGAAGGTTTATAACCCGGCATTTGATGTGACACCGGCGAGCCTAGTCACAGGCTGGGTGCTCGATAGCGGCGTTTATAACCAGTCCGATATCGAGCAAGGTATTCTAAAACAGTTAAAGTCGTAAATTACTCTGCGCTTTTTTAGTGTAGAGCTCAATGCTATTTTGATTGTTGGCAGTTAAGAAGGTCACTGCCAGCTTGTCGTTTTTAGCATTAAGGCGCGATATATAGTGTGAAGGCTTCATTTGAAGTACTAACTCAACGCCCTGCATTGTGGCTAAATTAATGCTGAAAACTTCAGTATCAGTGGCGATATACAAGCTATGTAGGTTACTTGCCATCGACACAATAGAAGGCTTTAACTCAGTTAGTTTGTCTGGTGTAGTCAGCTCACTATAGATATTGTTATCGCTGTCTAAAAGCAGGTATTTATCGTATTTAGAATGCACAATCAGCTGTGTATCGTCATACCATGCAATAGCTAGGGGTGTATCTATAGTGCTTTTAATCACTTCATCGCTGTGGCGATGTAACTCATTGTTTTTGAATTAAGGTCAAAGACTGCGGCATCTTTATCGTGAAGGTCAGTACTGATCAACACACTTTCTTTGCTTAAAGGGTAAGCATAATTTGCTCGTTTTACTGGCGCTGTTATAGCGGGTTGTCGACTCATACTATCAAAAGAGAATGATTCAATAGTTGAGGTGCCGCGGCTATACCAAATTAGTGAGTTGGTCTGCTCATCATATGTGGCTACCCATGCACGGTAATCGTTGGTAGTTAAAAGCTTTAACGAGCTGCCATCTAAATTGGCCATGTATATCTCTACTTGGCCAACATTATGGCGCTCAAAGATGATGCGGCTCGGGTTTTTTATATTTGTAAATTAAAGGCTGTTTTTTGCAACATATAGCCAAGCTTGGTTGTTACATTGGAATGTTTCTGCAATTCGCTGATAATCATCTACTTCGTAAGCGTCTGCCTGAGCAAGCTCTTGTTCGGTGATTAAATAAATAGTGCCATTAACAATATCACTTTGTTTGCTTGTTTTGATTAAAGCCGGGTGAAAACGTTGACCACTACTTTTAAGTACGGCTTCGTCGGTGATCTCGACTTCACCAATGACATACCCAGTTAGCGTAGCAGGTTGACCTTCGAGCAAACGCCCGAAGGTATCAAGCTGAACCTGCGGGTATTGTAAAGTACCGTAAGAGAATAGCTTTTCCATGTTAGTCCAGCAGTGGGAAGTTGGTAGCAATAGTTGACTCTGTGCTTTTAGCGACCCAACCTTCGGTATTATTGAATAAGCGAATTGCTGTGAATTCAGGGTCGTTGCCCATATCAAACCAATGTGGTGTGAGTTCTGGTACTGAAATTAGGTCGCCCTGTTGGCACAGCACTTGATACACTTTATTGCCTAAGTGTAAACAAAATAAACCTTGGCCTTTCACAAAAAAACGAACTTCATCTTCGCTATGTGTATGTTCAAATAAGAACTTGCTGCGTAGTTCGCTGGCATTTGGATTACCTTTAGCAAGCGAAATAACGTCCACTGTTTGATAGCCCCCTTCAGCCCTAAGGCGCTCTATATCGCTAGCATAGGCAGTTAAAATAGTGTCATGGCTGGTATCTTGGTCAATCTGTGCCGTTGCTTGCCACTGCTCAAAGCGAACGCCAACCGCATTCAGCTCACTCGCAATCGCGCTTAAGTCTTCACTGTGAAACAGTATGTTGTTTGCGTTGTTATCGTTATAAATAGTTAATTGGCTCATGCTAAAAGCTCCGCACTAAATGCTGTGAAATCGTTAATGTATGGGTGAGCGTCGCTTACTGCTTGGCCATCGCGAACAAGGTGCAAAGTACCAAGACCAGCAGCTTTGGCAGCATCAAGCTCTGCCACCACATCGCTTAAAAACAATACTTCGGCAGCGTCAAATGGCAGCTCGGCGATAATATTCTCATAAGAGCTTTGCTGTTGTTTTGCACCGACTTTAGTGTCGAAGTAATCACTGAATAAAGGTCTAACATCACCGTAGTCAGAAAATTCAAAAATCAGGTGTTGGGCTTTTACTGAGCCTGATGAGTAGACATATAAACTTTTACCAGCTTGTTTTTGGAGTTGTAAAAAGTCATAAGCATCTGGGTAAAGGTGGCCAGTAAAATCACCACTTTCGTAGCCCGTTTGCCAAATTAACCCTTGCAACTGCTTGAGTGGGGTAATTTTTTGATCTGTTTCAATCCAATGAATTAAATGGCTAATGACCGTGTCGATATCGGCTTCGGGTTGTTCAATATGTGCTTTCACGGCCTCAATTTGGGCTGCTACTTCTGGGTCACTTTGATGTGACTTCACAAACTTAGGTAATTGCCCTGCCGCGTAAGGAAATAATACGTCTTTAACAAAAGAAATGCGGGTAATTGTGCCTTCAATATCGGTTAAAATCGCTTTGATCATGGCTGAACTCCAGCTTGAATACCTTCTAGTTTTAGGCGCTCAAGCTCACAGCTAAATAGGAACTCTAAGCCTTCTAAATGACGCTGTACTTCTTTGATATCTCGGCCAACGACATATAAACCATGGCCACGAATTAATACGGCATGCTCAATAGGGGTGTGAAGGTGATGATCACTGACCAGTAAGCTTAAGCGGTCAATGTCTTGGTCATTATCAAAAATAGGAATAGTTAAGGTATCTAAATGCGATTTGACACCGCTTAAAGACTTTTGCATTTCGTAGCCATGCAAATTGATAGCGTGGCCTTTGATCACACGCGATAACACAGTTGCTGCAACAGAATGGGTATGCAAAACAAATTTAGCTGATGGGATCAGCTTATACATATTCAAATGTAGCTCAGTTTCAGCTGATGGATTGCCAGAGCCTTTAGTACGATTGCCTTCATGATCAAATTCAATAAATGCATGAGTGCCGAGTTGACCTTTATCGAAGCCACTTGCTGTGACGACATAACCGCTTGCAGTGCGGGCTGAAAAGTTACCACCAGTAGCAGGGACCCAGCCACGTTGGCTTACCCATTTACCAGCTTCAATTAGTTCTGAAATAGCGGTATTGTTATGCATATATTCCTCGACATTCTAAAAGTTATTTAGACGGCTATACATCTGTTTTAAGCAATGATAGCATCGCTTCGGGCGCAAAACCATCTTTAAGGAACCTCTGTGTTTGAAAGTAAATTGCCGAATTTAGGCACCAGTATTTTTAGTCAAATGACCGCTCTAGCAAATAAGCACCAAGCGCTTAATTTATCTCAGGGTTTTCCTGAATTTGATGCACCAGAATTACTAAAAAAACAGCTCAATCATTATGTACTTGAGGGAGTAAACCAATATGCGCCTTCAAGTGGGGTTGCAAAGCTACAACAGCAAATAGCGGCTTTGATAGCTAGAAAATACCATAACAACATAAATTACGAGCAACAAGTTACCGTCACTTCAGGGGCAACAGAGGCATTATTCGTAGCAATTCAAGCGCTTGTTAAAGAGGGTGATGAAGTTGTGGTATTTGACCCCGCGTATGACTCGTATCAACCGGCAATTGAACTTGCTGGTGGTCGCTCAGTTCACGTTGCCTTAAATGCGCCAGACTACAAAATCGATTGGCAAGCTGTAGCCGATGTTATAACAGACAAAACACGTGTCATCATCATCAACACGCCACATAACCCAAGCGGTAAAATCTTTAAAAAAGAAGATATTTATGCCCTTAAAGCGCTTGTTACTAAGCATGATTTATATGTAATTAGCGATGAAGTGTATGAGCACATTACCTTTGATGGCGCTTTGCATTTAAGCGCGCTGACCGACCCTGAGTTATTTGCACGCAGTTTTGTGATATCAAGCTTTGGCAAAACCTTTCACAGCACCGGCTGGAAGATGGGTTATTGCGTTGCACCTGCTCAGCTCATGGTGGAGTTTCGTAAAACTCACCAATATGTGACCTTTTCAAGCTTTACGCCTGCCCAGCATGCACTAGCCGATATGCTTGAGTTAGAGCCAGAACATGTTGATGAACTTAGTTGTTTTTATCAACAAAAACGCGACTTGCTCAGCGAAGCATTAGCGAAAAGCCGTTTTAAAATATTACCAAGTGAAGGCACCTACTTTTTATTACTCGATTACAGTGATGTGTCTGATCTTGATGATGTTGAGTTTTGCCAATGGTTGGTTGAGCAAGCGGGTGTTGCAGCTGTACCACTCAGTGTGTTTTATAACAGTGCAAGCAGCGACAAAGTGATTCGTTTATGTTTTGCTAAAAATGATGACACATTAAAATGTGCCGCGGAGATTTTATGCCAACTTTAACCTTAGCTTTAGTGCAGTCATCACTGCATTGGCTTGATAAAAGCGCCAACCTTGCGCACTTTACAGAGCAGCTTAACAGTTTAAACGAGCAAGTTGATATAATTGTCTTGCCAGAAACATTTGCCACGGGTTTTGCGATTAATCTAGATTGCAGCGAACCAGAGCAAGGCGAGGTACTTAGCTGGTTAAAAGCCACAGCTAAGCAAAAAAATGCTGTGGTTGCAGGCTCTGTTTTAGTTGCAAAAGGCGACAAAAAGGCTAATCGCTTTTATTGGGTTTGGCCAAATGGCGAAGTGAGGTATTACGACAAACGCCATTTATTCTGTTTAGGTAACGAAGGCAATTTCGTCGCAGCAGGCGAGCAGCGCGAGATATTCGCTATCAATGATTTTCGCATTTTGCCGCAAGTGTGTTACGACTTACGCTTTCCTGTATTTCAGCGTAATTGCAACGACTACGATGTGATGATCAACGTAGCTAATTGGCCAGCTGCTCGTCGCCATGTCTGGGATACTCTTCTAAAAGCACGCGCAATGGAAAACCTGTGTTATGTCGTGGGTGTGAATCGCATTGGTGCTGATGGTAATAATGTTGCCCACAGTGGTGGTACTGCCGTTTATGATTTTAAAGGCGACACCTTGGCGAAGCTTGAAGATGACCAATCGGGCATCATTATTCAGCGCTTAGAAAAATCACCGCTTGATGACTTTCGAAGAGTGTTTCCTGCTCACTTAGATGCTGATCAATTTCAGTTACTGTAATTGCTCGAAGCCGCATACTCAAAAATTTGTTAAACTCATGATTGGATTATTTACTATAAGCAATCATGAGTCGCAAAATCACCCCCGTTATTCTTGCTGGTGGCATAGGTTCTCGTTTATGGCCTTTGTCGCGTAAAGCGATGCCTAAGCAGTTTTTATCTTTACTTAGCGAAAAATCACTCTTACAGAACACGTTGTTACGAGTGGCTGACTCACGATTTAATGCGCCAATTTTAGTGTGTAATGAAGAGCATCGTTTTATTGCTAAAACGCAAATTGCAGAAATCACAGATAACTATACTTTATTGCTTGAGCCTGAAGGTAAAAATACCGCGCCAGCGATTGCCTTGGCCGCTGAATTTGCATTGCAAAATGGTCTAACCGACCCCTTACTAGTCATGCCTGCTGATCACCATATCAGTGATTTTGATAAGCTTATTGCCTGCTTAGATAATGCGATAGCGCTTTGTCAGCAACAACAATTAGTAACCTTTGCTATTACTCCCACTGAGCCACATACCGGTTATGGTTATATTCGCCAAGGTGAGCCGTTAGCCCATGAAGGTTGTTTTAAGGTGGCTGAGTTCAAAGAAAAACCAGCTCTGGAATTAGCAGAAAAATACCTTACCAGTGGTGAATATGGCTGGAATAGCGGCATGTTTTTATTTTTGCCAGATATGTATTTAAGCGAGCTTAATCGTTTTGCCCCAAAGATTGCTGACAGTGTCGCAAAAGCGGCAAGCTTCACCGCAGATTTAGGTTTTCAAAGACCCGTTGCGGATGCGCTCACAGCATGCCCAAGTGATTCTATTGATTATGCTATTTTGGAGCGTAGCGCTAACGTTGCTGTTATTCCTGTTGATTTAAATTGGAGCGATGTTGGCAGCTTTTCTGCATTATCGAAAATCGCAGAAAAAGACCATCATGGCAATTATTTAGCCTCACAAGGGGTGAGTTTAGATAGCGAGAATAATCTACTTATCAGCGAAGCCGACCATACTATTGCGGCGCTCGGCGTGAGTAATAAAGCAATTATACATACTCATGATGCCACCTTAGTGGCAGACAAAAGTGCGCTCGATAAGCTCCCTGATTTACTTAAACAGCTTGCTGTTGTCGATAACGATAAACTAACCCACCATCAAGCCGTATTCAGACCTTGGGGTAACTATCGAACTTTAATTGAAAGCACTGGCTTTAAAGTAAAGAAAATCATCGTAAACAGCGGTGCAAAGCTCTCAACTCAACGCCATCAGCACCGTGCAGAGCACTGGGTCGTCGTATCTGGCGTGGCAAGCGTGCGAGTAGGTGATGACGAATTTGAATTAACAGCTGATCAATCTTGTTATATTGCGGCTAAACAATTGCACAGTCTTGCTAATCAACAAAACACGCCACTGATCGTTATCGAAGTACAAACCGGAGCGATACTTGATGAAACTGACATCGAGCGATTTGATGATAGGTATGGGAGGGAGTAGACATAGCTATCAGCTTTCAGCCGTCAGGCGTCAGTTGAGCGGTAGAGTTGTTGAGTGCGGTGTCTCACTCAGCATTCGCCCTGTTCACTCTTCGGGTAGGTTGGTTTGCGAAGCGAAACCCAACGTAAGCAGAGCTGTCAGCTTTCAGCCGTCAGACGTCAGTTGATCAGAGCGGTAGGCTTGACTTACAACGTTTAAACTTTACCCCCACTAACCACTAACCACTAACCACTAATATAAATTTTTAAATTCTCCGCATTCTCACACTGAGTGAATATCATGGCATTCGCTGTGTTTATCAGTAATTGTTGCTGTTGTTTTTCTAGTTTTAGTTCTGCGCTAAGTAGCTCTTTGCGGATGGTGGGGTAGTCTGAAATCTCGTTTTGAATAGTTTTCAGGTAGGCGCGTGTGGCTCGTAGGGGCTTTAAAGCTTGTTGGTCAAATTCGGCAATGCACGACTCAAGCTCACTCAGTTGAGAGGGTGTTACAGCCAGCTCTAAAGAATCGAGATAATAAAGCAGCAGGCAAAGGTTCACATTTTTGCTTTGCTGGTCTTGATAGCCTAGTAGCTTGGTTTGCATGCCGTCTTTGCTGTAAAGCTTGCATGCAAACTGCCAAAACTGTTCGCTGTTAAGCGGTTTCATCGGCAAAGGCCTGCTCTTTTTCTTCAAGCTCTTCAAGTGCCATGAGCAGCTCTTCTTCAACGTCATTAAGCTTGGGTGTTAAGCTTGCTTGCTTAGCGAGTAGCTCTGTTAGTTTGGCTTTATTTTCATCATTGTATAAGTCATTGTCGGCAAGTGCGTTTTCGATTTCACCAAGCTCTGTAGAGTACTTATCAAGTTGCTTTTCAAGCCTTTCGATTTGCTTTTTCAACGGCTGCACTGACTTTCTGAACTCAGCTTCTAAGCGCTTTTGCTCTTTGCGGTTAACGCTTGAATGGGCTTTAGGGGCATTGTCTTCAGGGCTTTTAGCAGCTTCTTTATTGGCATTCAGTAGCCATTGGTAATAGGCATCAAGGTCATAACCAAATTGTGTTACTTCGCCGTTATCAACGAGGTAATACTCATCAGCGGTATTTTTAAGCATATGACGGTCGTGCGATACGGTAACCATAGCGCCTTCGAAGCCTTGTAGCGCCATCACTAAGGCATGACGCATTTCTAAATCTAGGTGGTTGGTTGGCTCATCCAGTAACAGTAGGTTTGGCTTTTGGTACACCAGCATAGCTAGCACTAAACGGGCTTTTTCACCGCCAGAAAATGGCGCAACTGGCTCAAGTGCTTTATCGCCAAAGAATGCAAAGCCGCCTAAAAAGTCACGTAGTGACTGCTCTGGAGCTTGTGGATTTAAACGTTGTAAATGGGTCACTGCACTGGCTTTTAAATCAAGTGACTCAAGCTGATGCTGCGCAAAGTAACCAATATTTAAGCCCTGATGCTGAAATACTTCACCTGCTTGAGGTTGTAAATCGCCAGCTAATAATTTAATCAGTGTTGATTTACCTGCGCCATTTCGGCCAAGCAGCGCAATACGGCTACCCGGCACAAGGTTTAGCTTGATGCTGTGTAAAATGGTGGTGTCGCCATAGCCTGCTTTGGCTTGGTCGAGAGTCATTAATGGGTTTGGCAGTGCTGTTGGCTCAGCAAATTCAAAATCAAAGGGTGAGTCAACATGGGCTGGGGCCAGCTTTTCCATACGCTCTAGGGCTTTTACGCGGCTTTGTGCTTGCTTAGCCTTACTGGCTTTTGCTTTGAAGCGCGTAATGAATTTTTCTAGGTGAGCAATTTGTTCTTGTTGCTTTTCGAACATCGCTTGTTGTTGCAATAAGCGCTCTGCTTTTTGGCGTTCGAATTGCGAGTAATTGCCTTTATAGACATTTATTTTTTGTGCGTCTATGTGCCAAATTTGGTCAACAACGGCATCTAAGAATTCTCGGTCATGGGAAATAAGCACTAGAGTGCCTGTGTAGGCACGTAAAAAGCGTTCTAACCAGTAAACCGCATCGAGATCTAAGTGGTTGGTTGGCTCATCCAGCAGTAATAAATCGGCGTCACGGATCAGTGCTTGTGCTAAGTTTAAGCGCATACGCCAGCCACCAGAAAAGGCGCTCACTGGGTTGTCTATTTGCTCATTACTAAAACCTAAACCGTGTAATAGCTCTCCTGCTTTTGCCTCAATGCTATAGCCTTGAATATGTTCTAGGCCAATATGTGCTTTTGCCTGTGCATCGCCGTCGTTATTTTGCTCAGCTTCGCGTAGTGCAATTCTTAGCGCGTAATATTCAGGGTGACCTTGTAATACATAATCTAGAGCGCTGATTTCGAGCGCGGGTGTTTCTTGCTTCACAGAGGCAATTGACCAGTCTTTAGGAATTTGGCATTCACCGGCATCGAGTTGCAATTCAGACTTTAATAGCGCGAACAGCGTTGATTTACCACAGCCATTAGCGCCAACAAGGCCGACTTTATGCTCTGGGAATAAGGTTGCAGAGGCCCCTTTTAGTAAGGCGTTACCACCACGTAGAAGTTCGATGTCTGAAATTTGGATCATGAATGTTTACTTGCACAGCACTGATTAAATTGCCGCTATCATAACACGGATCACATTAGCCTTCGCAATCGTATCAAACAGAGAATTATTAGGCTAAAATAGCAGCCTACATGCCACGGGAGATCATCTATGAGACAAAAGAAACGCTTTATTGCTGGCGCATCATGCCCTGAGTGTAAGGCCATGGATACCATGATGCTTTATAAAGAACATGATGTGGAAAAAGTGGAGTGCGTACAGTGTGGCCACAAAATGACGCAACCAGAGCAGGCAGTGCAAGCCTCAACACGCCAATTTGAGCAAGTGATTGGTGTATTTAAGCCGGGTGATTAATCCCCGGCTCTATCGCTACCTAATTAATAGTGCGGCGGTGGCGGCTCTTGCATTTGTGACATTAAAGATGGCTGCTGCGCTTCTTTTATCTTTTCTGCAAGTAACTCTGTCTGGCGTTTCATTTTAGCCAGCTGTTGTTGGTGCGCTTTAAGCTCATCGTTTAATATTTCAATTGTTTCATCTTGAAAAGCGACTTTCGCTTCAAGTTCCATTAGACGATCTTCAATTGTATTCATTTGATTCTCTTAGATTAAAACTTTCAGCGAATCCGCTGGAGCTTTCGGTTAATAACGCTTGGTTGTTATCAGTAAACGCAACATCTAACACCACGGCTGATTTCGGGCGGCTTCCTTCACGAGGAATCACTTGCCACGTTTGTAATTTTTTACCTGACTCTAGCTGCCATAAATCAACCAATCGATTGGGTGAACCGGTAGCAATTAAAGTCCCTTCATCGTTAAAACGGACGGCGGTAAAAATTTTCTGACGCGCAATATACGCCAGTTTGCTAACAAGATCACCTGTAGTCAGTTGCCATACATTTGCTTGCTTCATACTGTCTGCGGTAAATGCGTAACGACCTTGTGGATCAAGGGCGACTTGAGTAACGCGACTTGGGTGATTAAAGCGGTGGATCACTTGCCCTGTGCGAGTATCCCAAAAGTAAGCAACATAATCATTTGAGCCGCTAATGGCGTAGTGACCGTTAGGTGATAGATCAACAACATTGACTTTTTCTTGGTGGCCAAGGAACTCTATGCGTCTGCCACTCTCTAAGTCGAGGTAAACGACTACACCGTCGGCGCGGCCATATAATACACTGCGCCCTTGGTTACTTATCGCGATATCTCGAATTGTTGAGGCGTGTATTTTGTAATAACCCGTGTTGTTGCCCGTGGCAATGTCCCACACTGCAAAGGTGGACTTCTCAGCGGTAACTGCATGGCTATTGTCGTAAGAGATAGCAACAGTATGAACCAAGCTATCTTGATTTTGTTGTTGAAACCATTGGTATTTTAGCACCTGTTGTTGATTATCCCACAGTGCGACCCCATGGTGTATTGATGAGATTAAGCTGTATTTGCCATCGTGTGACAGCGCACTGGCGAAGGCACCTTTAGCCGCATGCTCATAGCGTGCAGTTGATTGCTCATGTTGCTCAGAGCAGGCTACAACTAAGCAAAGGCTGAGCAGATACAAAAAAGTACGAAATATCGACATATTACGAGTATTTCCCCTTAACTCTTAGTGATTGAGAGGTTAGACTAGGTCTCGTTGAAGGCCTAGGTTGTTAGTCTAATCGCTGATCATGCATAGGCATGACGTTAGTTATTAGACAAGCAGCCTACCATGTAGGTCGTTAATCTTTAACTAGTAATAATACAATAATTGACAACTGCAAAGTGTGTCGGAGATATAAAATGAGAAAGACGATTAAATTGTCATTGATTGCAGCGTCAGTTTTAGCGCTTACAGCTTGTAATCAGGAAGCAAAAAAAGAACAGCAAGTTGAAGTTAAACTAGAGACTGAAGCTCAACAACAAGCATACGGTATTGGTGCATCTGTTGGTAACTTCTTAAACCAAGACCTTGCTGATAAAAAAGCGCTAGGTGTTGAATTAGACGAAGCACTCCTTAAGCGTGGTTTTGAAGACGCACTAGCGGGTAACGCTAAACTTGATGACGAAAAAATTCGTGAAGTGTTAACGGCGCTTGATCAAAGCATTCGCACTAAACAACAAGAAAAAGCGAAAGTAGAATCTGAAAAGAGCAAAGCTGAAGGCGAAAAATACCTAGCTGAAAACGCGAAAAAAGAAGGCGTTACAGTAACTGAGTCTGGCCTACAGTACGAAGTGATCACTGAAGGTGAAGGCGAAAAGCCAGTAGCAACTGACGTTGTTAAAGTACACTACAAAGGCACTTTATTAGACGGTACTGAGTTCGATAGCTCTTACTCACGTAACGAACCAACTACTTTCCCACTTAACCGTGTGATCCCAGGTTGGACTGAAGGTTTACAATTAATGCCAGTTGGCTCTAAGTACAAGTTCACTATTCCATCTGAACTTGCATACGGTGAGCGTGATCTTGGTAAGATCCCAGCAAACTCAACGCTTGTTTTCGAAGTAGAATTACTTGAAATCCAAAGCGATGACAAAGCTGTACCAGCTGAGTAATATTTAACTCAATAAAAAAGGGCTTTTTAGCCCTTTTTTTATGCGCGAAGTTTATTAACTAAATGCCGCTTCTTTCATTTTTAATGTGCCACTATCTGCATTAAGCTCAACCACAGTGCCAACAGGCAGGATAAATTGGCGCTTAATATGGCCAATCATAGCTCCACGATAAGCAGGAATTCCCAGCGGTTTTATATAATCTGCAAAAATATCGTCAAGGGTTAAAGAGCCATAACCACGGCCAGGCTTACAGTCATTACAATCACCAAATACAAAGCCTGCAATTTTATCCAGTGCGCCCATGAGTTTTAGTGTGCTCATCATCCTGTCAATTCGATACGGCGCTTCGTCGATATCTTCTAAAAATAAAATTGCGCCATTAAAGTCAGGTAAATAATTCGAGCCTGCAAGGGCTGTCAGTACTGTTAAGTTGCCACCGATTAATCGTCCAGAGGCTTTACCTGGTGTAATCGTTTGGGTCAGATACTGTGTGTTAACAAGCTCATCATCGGCTTTTGGTAAGTTTTGGAATTGCATTAGCTTACGCGCTTCGAACATGCTCTTAAATTGCGCAACATGAAACGGGTTCCAGTCACTCGATGCATTTGGGCCATGAAAGCTGATTAACCCAGCTTGAGACAGTAATGCATTGTGAAGAGCGGTAATGTCCGAATAGCCCATTAGAGGTTTTGGGTTGTTACGGATCATTGCGTAGTCTAGCAAAGGTAAAATACGGGCAGCGCCTGAACCGCCACGTAAACACAAAATGGCATCAACCTCTTTATCGCTGAATAAACTATTTAAGTCGCCGGCTCGCATTGCATCAGTGCCAGCTAAATGACCTCGTCTTGCTAAAATGTTTGGTGCAAGCTTAGCCTTGTAACCCAGTGCTTCTATAACGCCCTTTGCTAATATGATATCAGCCTGCTCAGCAGTGGCAGCTGACGGGCTACATATCCCAATTGTGCCGCCTGTAGTAAGAGCTTTTGGCTTAATTAATGTTTGGGTACTAGCATTTTGTGCCGCCATTAAAGGAGCTGATGTCAGACTTGCGCCAGCAGCAAGAATTGAAAGTGACTTTAAAAATGACCGTTTATTCATAGCGAGCCTCATGTTTTTATAGTATGAGTATCGCATTGAAGAAAATATTTCAAATATTTGTTACGAAATGGAATAGATGATTCTTTTTGGCAAGGCAAAAACACTTCAGCAGAGAGTGTTTCTCTGCTGTGTAACTAAGCTGTTAGCTGGTGTGATTAGAATATAAGTTGTCGATTAACTCATCTTCTAGCTCAAAGCGCAGTTCAAGTGCTTCGCCTAAGATTGATAGGTCTTTATCAAACTCATCAAGCAAGTCATCTTTGTCAACTTCTGCGTATTTGTCGTTAAAGTCGAGTGCTACATCTGTGGTTTCAGAAATGCGAGGGTATAAGGCATTCGCCAGCTTTTGGCTCTCAGGACCTTTTTCTTCACACGCTTTGGCAATGTCGTCGTAAATTTCGAAATGGCCAGCAGAAAGGTAATCCATCAGAATTTGGCAAAAGTTTTGAATTTGCAGCTGATCAGGAAGGGCGTGATCTTTCTTTTCGTACGGTGAAAAGCCTGCAATACGGCAGAACAACACAAGCAGCTCTTGACGTTCTGTGAGCCATTTGTCGATTACAGAGTGACTACCACCCCATTTTTGTTGAGCTTTTTCCAAACGCGTCAGCATATTTCATCTCCTCGCTGAGTAGGTTTTCCTTTGTATATATAAAAAGGAAATATGACACAAAGATCAACTAAATTCTTAGTGTCTAATTGCAACAGATTGTAAAAAGTCATTCTAAAGACATACTTTTCAGCATTGAATAGGCCAAAAAATGACCTTGTTTTTAGAGTGGACTTTTTTTGCTCTCATTGCAGTGTATGGGAATTGATTCAAAACTACTAGTATTAATTTTGCGATTTTTATCTGAGCGGAGGAGTTATAATTTGCTGATTTAGAAAAGAAAAAACCACCAAAATTGGTGGTTTAATTCTTTTTCTAAGACTTGTTAAAACAAGCGTTCTTATTGTTATGGGAAGATTGTTATTCTTATTGTTATAAGATTTTTATTATTGTTTTTGTTAACGCGGGATAAGTTATACCAAGCTTTTTTTTATGTTGCAAATTTATTAATAGAAAGTTTTAAATTTATTTTATTTTCGCTCAAAAAACGCACATTAGGCTTAGGCTGGCTTAAAAAACATGATCTATATCTAGCCTTGATTATCTATCCATAGTGAGACGCGCAATATGGTGATACAATCTGCTCAATTTCATTCAGTTCTAGGATTCTATACGCATGAGCGAATTAAAAAACGATCGTTATTTACGTGCACTACAAAAGCAACCTGTTGATGTCACACCGGTATGGATGATGCGCCAAGCTGGCCGCTATTTACCTGAATACCGTGCTACACGTGCCCAAGCAGGCGACTTTATGAGTTTATGTAAAAACGCTGAACTTGCTTGTGAAGTAACGTTACAGCCATTACGTCGTTATCCGCTTGATGCTGCAATTCTATTCAGTGATATTTTAACTATTCCTGATGCTATGGGCTTAGGTCTTTACTTTGAAACAGGTGAAGGTCCAAAATTTGAACGTCCGATTTCTTCATTAGCAGATGTTAAAAAAATCCCAAATATCGATCCAACTGATGAGCTTGGTTATGTGATGAATGCGGTAAGTACGATTCGTCGCGAATTAAAAGGTGAAGTACCGCTAATTGGTTTCTCTGGTTCACCTTGGACACTTGCCACTTACATGGTTGAAGGTGGTAGCAGCAAAACATTCGGTAAAATCAAGAAAATGGCCTTTGCAGAGCCACAAACACTGCACCTATTACTTGATAAATTAGCTGACTCAGTAATCGACTATTTAAACGCGCAAGTTAAAGCGGGCGCGCAATCGTTAATGGTATTTGACTCATGGGGCGGTGTATTAAGCCCACGTGACTACAATGAGTTTTCATTACAATACATGCACAAGATTGTTGATGGCTTAATTCGCGAACATGATGGCCGTAAAGTACCAGTGACGTTATTTACTAAAAATGGTGGTCAGTGGATTGAAGCAATTGCAGCAACAGGCTGTGATGCAGTAGGTCTAGACTGGACTATTAACATCGGTGATGCAAAACGTCGTGTTGGCGATAAAGTAGCGCTGCAAGGCAACATGGACCCAGCAATGCTGCATGGCACGCCTGAGCGTATTCGCCAAGAAGTTGCCACTATCCTAGAAGACTTTGGTACAGGCTCTGGCCATGTATTCAACCTAGGTCATGGTATTACTCCAGATGTAGACCCAGAAAACGCAGGTGTATTTATCAACGCGGTTCATGAATTCAGTGGTAAATACCACAAATAAGCAAAAGATAATCGTAAAAAAGCCCGCATTAAGCGGGCTTTTTGTTGTAATTTACTTCGTTACTTAAACAAACGATTTAAGCCATTTAATGCAGCTACGCGATAGGCTTCAGCCATGGTCGGATAGTTGAACGTGGTATTTACAAAGTAATCAATGTTATTGCCGCCGTTCTTTTGCTCCATAATCGCTTGGCCGATGTGAACGATTTCAGAGGCACGCTCACCGAAGCAGTGCACACCCAGTACTTCTTTGGTATCAACATGGAATAAAATCTTTAAGCTACCCACCTCGGTGCCAGCAATTTGCGCTCGCGCTAAATGCTTAAATTGAGCACGGCCTACCTCGTAAGGGACTTTTGCAGCTGTTAATTCTTGCTCTGTTTTACCCACTGAGCTCATTTCAGGGATCGTATAAATACCTGCTGGGATATCAATGATCAGCTTCTCATCACAGTTACCACTTGCAATCGCATCGGCTGCAATACGGCCTTGGTCAAATGCCGCACTTGCAAGGCTTGGGTAACCAATGACATCACCTACAGCATAAATGTTGTCGACTTCTGTTTGGTATGTTTCATTCACTCTAAGCTGGCCACGACCATCCGCTTTTAGGCCTACAGCTTCAAGGTTTAATGTGTCTGTGTTACCAGTACGACCATTGGCAAATAAAATACAGTCAGCTTTTACGCGCTTACCTGATTTTAAGTGCATTACCACACAATCATCGCGAGTTTCTACGCGATCAAACTCTTCATTATGGCGAATAACAATGCCGCTATTCCAGAAGTGATAGCTTAGAGCATCTGAAATTTCCGCATCCATGAAAGCAAGTAGGCGGTCACGGGTATTTACCAGGTCAACCTTGGCACCTAAGCCTTTAAAAATAGAGGCATACTCACAACCAATTACACCGGCACCATAAATCAGCACACGATGAGGGTCATCTTCAAGGCCTAAAATCGTATCGCTGTCGTAAATACGTGGATGTTTAAAGTCTACACCCGGTGGACGGTAAGGGCGCGAGCCAGTAGCAATAACGATTGTTTGTGCAGTAAGAGTTTCAAACGAACCGTCTAGGTGCGTCACTTTGATAGTGTGGTTATCAATAAACTCAGCATCACCTTGATACATATGAATGCGGTTACGCTCATAAAAGCTGCTGCGTAAATTAGATTGCTTTGAAATGACGTTACTTGCGTGGTGCAAAATATCTGGGAAAGTTAAGCGGTTAGGGCGTTCACTAATATTAAAAAGCGGATTTGCTTTATATTCAATATAACGGCTTACAGAATGACGTAATGCTTTTGACGGGATAGTACCCCAGTGCACACAACCGCCACCTACCGCTTCTTGGCGCTCAATGACAGCGACTTTCTTGTTACTTTTAGACAGGTTCATGGCGGTACCTTCACCGCCAGGACCTGTACCTATGATGATCGCATCATATTGATAAGATGGAGTATCTTTTTGCTTTACTTGTTGTTTGGCCACAGCCGCTCCTATGTTAACTAAAAGAGGCTTTTAACAACCTCGCATTTAGTGCAAGCCAAGCCTGCTTTTGGTTTTCCCAAGCGGCTTCAAGCTCGTGATATTGTGTCATTAATGCTGACTTTTCGCATTGTTTCATCATTTTATTGCGTTTGATTTCTAACACGCGTTTTTGCAAGGCACAGAAGTGTTGCAGTTTTTTCAGCAGTAAATCGTACTCAGATTGTAATAATGTAAGCTTATCTTGCGCTAAAGGCAATTTTGCAAGGCGACCTTGAGTCTTATTCATCAAGGTTTCTGCTTTGGCTTTTTCGATTCGCTCAATCGGTGTGCGCTTTAATTTTGAAGCAAGACCGATTGCCGCTAAAGAGCGGATCATCCACTTAGTTGGATCATAGTGATACCACTTAATGCCATTGCGATAGTCGCTAGCAAAAATATGGTGGAAGTTATGATAGCCTTCACCGTAGGTGAATAGCGCTAAAAAGCCATTATCACGGGCGGTGTTTTTTTCTGTGTATGGACGTGAACCCCAGATATGCGCCAGCGAGTTGATAAAAAAGGTAAAATGTTGGCTCAATACTAAGCGTAGTAAACCAACCAGTAATAACATGCCCCATACATCGCCAAGCATTAAACCAAGTAGTAAAGGAATACCAAAATTAGTCGCGACGACTAACTTCATATAGTGACGGTGTTGCCACATAACAACTTTGTTTTTTTGTAAGTCACGGCAGTTACTGTAGTTACCGTATTGCTCGCCTTGATAATCGCGCAGCATCCAACCTATGTGGCTATACCAAAAGCCATTTGTAGCGGCGTAAGGGTCTTTGATTGGATCATCGACTTGACCATGGTGAATACGGTGATCGCTACTCCAGTGCAAGGCACTATTTTGTAGTGCAAAAGCACCACCTAAGGCAAAAATCACTTCAATAACAGGGTGCACATCATAGGCTTTGTGTGCCCATAAACGGTGATAACCTGCAGTAATAGAAAGTCCGGCGTAGAACATACAGCCAACAAAGGCTATCCACTGTGTACTGGTGTATCCGTAGCTAAAGCCATACCAAGGAACAAGGGTGATCGCGGCCAAAAATGTAAGGCTAAAAAATAGCACATTGGTCCAAATAATCGGTGGTTTTTTCATCTGAATAAATCTCGGCGTACAGTTGTACGCTAAAATAGTGTTTCATTCTCTCCGCGTCAAGTATTAGACTGTCTCATTAACCGAAAAATCATTAAAAGTTCACGCTGGGAGTTTCCATGTCGGGTGTTAGAGCGCAACAGAAACAAAAAACACGACAAGCACTAATCGAGGCTGCATTCAATCAATTGAGTGCCGATCATAGTTTTTCTAATTTAAGCTTGCGTGAAGTTGCCCGTGAAGCAGGGATTGCCCCCACCTCTTTTTACCGCCACTTTAAAGACATGAATGAGCTCGGTTTGACCATGGTTGATGAAGCTGGTTTAACACTTCGCCAGCTTATGCGCCAAGCGCGTCGCCGTATTGAGAGTGGTGGAAGTGTGATCACCACATCAATCGTGACCTTTATGGAGTTCATCGATAACTCGAGCAACCAATTTAGATTGTTATTGCGTGAGCGCTCAGGAACTTCAAAAGCATTTCGTGCCGCGGTTGCTCGTGAAATTAAACATTTCATTTTAGAGCTTGCGCATTACCTTGAAAGCGAAACACCATGCGACCCAACTCATGCATACATTCAAGCCGAAGCCATGGTGACTTTAGTATTTAATGCCGGTGCCGAAGCCCTCGATATTGAAGGGACACAACGCGAAGAGCTGGTTGAACGTTTAATTTGGCAATTACGTTATATTGCTCGCGGTGCCACTTTATACGTGCGTGATAGTAACCAATCGCAAAAGTTAATCTAAGCAATAGAGGCTTTACCTTCCGAAACTTTAAACGTTCAATACACTCAGTGAGGGTTAATTAACCTTAAAAATGCATTTTTGTGGATTTTTAATTTCATTAAGGCGATTTAAAAATCGCTTTTGTGGAAAAATTATGCTTGCAAGCAAGTTTTTTGAATGTTAAAAATACAGCCACTGAACACACATTTAGTAAATTAAGATGCAAATTACACATTCAATTACATTAAAACTAAACCTCTTACTGCTTAAATCAGTGAGCGGGGCTTAGTGTATTTGCATTTGTAGAACATTAAAAAACCCCGCAACCGCGGGGTTTTTTTTATCTCGCTAATGGGTCATTGGGAACGAGGACAGTTTATGAAAGATAAGGTTTGGATTTTTGACACAACGTTACGTGATGGTGAGCAAGCATTAAAAGCAAGCCTAACCGAAGACGACAAAATTCAACTTGCGCATACCATTAGCCGCTTAAATGTGGATGTAATGGAAGTGGGTTTTCCGGTATCTAGCCCGGCAGATTTTCGCTCTGTACAGCGCATTGCGACTGAAGTAAAAGGGCCGATTATTTGTGGCTTAGCACGTGCTGTTGCAAAAGATATTGAAGCATGTGGTGAAGCACTTCGCCCGGCAGAGCAGGGCCGTATTCATACATTTATTGCAACCAGTCCATTACACCTTGAACACAAATTACGTATGAGCTTAGACGATGCAACGGCAATGGCTGTTAAGTCGATTAAACTTGCGCGTAACTACACCGATGACGTTGAGTTTTCGTGTGAAGATGCAGGTCGTACACCGCATTGGGATTTATGCCGTATTGTTGAAAGCGCTATTGATGCGGGTGCATCAACTATCAACTTACCTGACACCGTAGGCTATGTAACGCCAGACGAATATGCTGCGATGATCCATCACTTAATGAACAATGTGCCAAATATCGACAAGGCGCGTTTAAGCGTGCATTGCCATAACGATTTAGGTTTAGCGGTTGCTAACTCAATCGCAGCGGTACAAGCCGGTGCTCGCCAAATCGAATGTACGATTAATGGTATTGGTGAGCGCGCAGGTAACTGTTCGCTTGAAGAAGTGGCGATGATCATGAAGATGCGTGAAGACCACTTAAAAGTGCATACCGATATTCGTAGTGAAGAAATTTACCGTGCTTCGCGTCAAGTCGCGAAGATTTGTAATATGCCAGTACAACCAAACAAAGCAATTGTTGGTGAAAACGCCTTTGCACACAGCTCAGGGATCCACCAAGACGGCGTATTAAAAGCCCAAAACACTTACGAAATTATGTCGCCAGAAAGTGTCGGTGTACCTAATAATCAATTAAACATGACTTCGCGTTCAGGTCGTCATGTTATTGAGCATCGTTTAGAAGAGTTAGGCTATCAAAAATCTGATTACGATATGGATAGCTTATACAGCAGCTTCTTAGCATTAGCAGACCAAAAAGGTACTGTGTATGACTACGACTTAGAAGCGATGATTTACTTTAATCAAATCAAAGATAAAGACGAAAAGTACCAGCTTGAATTTGTTAACTCTACGTCTAACTCACAATCAGTGGCGAGCTCAACAATCGGCATGACAATTGATGGCGAGTCTAAGCAAGAGGCAGCAACAGGTAACGGCCCTGTCGAAGCATCATTCTTAGCAATTGAGCGCTTAACGGGTATGTCGGTTGAGATGATTGAATATAACCTAGAAGCAACAGGCCAAGGCGCCAGCTCGCTAGGACAAGTGAATATTATCGCTAAATACGATGGTCGCCCTTATCACGGCGCGGGCATTGCAGCGGATGTGGTTGAAGCGTCGGTACGCGCTATGATCCGCGTTTATAACTTAATTTATCGTGCACAAAAAGTGTCTGATTTAAAACAACAGAGGAAAGTAGGATGAGTCAATCGAATTACAGTATCGCAGTATTAGCAGGCGACGGGATTGGTCCAGAAGTTATGGCAGCAGCAGAAACCGTCTTGGATGCTGTAAGCGAAAAGTTTGGTTTTACTTTGACTCGTCATCACCACGCGATTGGTGGTGCTGCCATTGATGAGTTTGGTCAGGCACTGCCGCAAAGCACTCTTAGTGCTTGTGAAAATGCCGATGCGATTTTATTTGGCTCGGTAGGTGGTCCTAAGTGGGAAAACTTACCACCGAACGAGCAACCCGAGCGAGCTTCACTGTTGCCACTGCGTAAGCATTTTGGTTTGTTCTGTAATTTACGCCCAGCACAATTATTACCAGCACTAAGTGCTGCATCACCGCTGCGTGCAGATATCAGTGCACAAGGCTTTGATATCTTATGTGTGCGCGAGTTAACCGGTGGTATTTATTTCGGTGAAAAAGGCCGCAGTGGCGAAGGGGAGCAAGAAGCTGCTTTCGATACCCAAACATACTCACGTAAAGAAATTGAGCGCATCGCACGCTTTGCATTTGAAGCCGCTAAGCTGCGTAGTAATCATGTTACCTCGGTTGATAAAGCGAATGTGTTGGCGACCAGCGTACTTTGGCGTGAAGTGGTCTCTGAAGTGAGCAAAGACTACCCAGAGGTAAGCCTTGACTACATTTATGTTGATAACGCGGCAATGCAGTTAGTAAAACAGCCAAGTCAGTTTGATGTATTACTTTGCGATAACTTGTTTGGCGACATTTTGTCTGATGAGTGCGCGATGATCACCGGCTCTATGGGCTTATTACCATCAGCGAGTTTAAATCAGTCTGGCTTTGGTTTGTATGAGCCAGCTGGTGGCTCAGCACCTGATATCGCGGGTAAAGGGGTTGCAAACCCTATCGCACAAATTTTAAGTGCTGCGCTTATGCTGCGCTACTCACTAGGTCAAGATGAAGCGGCTCGCACGATTGAAAAAGCGGTAGCAGAAGCGGTTGAGGCCGGTGTCGGTACACCAGATATTTACCCAAATGCAGGGTACACCACCAGTGATGTTGCTGCGGCAATTGTGGCACGTATTTAATTAAAAATTGTTTGCGCTGAGCTCGTCACTCAGCGTAACTAAAATGAGGGAATAGCAAGTGGCCCAAACCTTATACGATAAAATTTGGCAAGCTCATGTAGTCGCCAGCATAAATGATCAAACCGATTTACTTTATATCGACCGTCATCTAGTTCATGAAGTTACATCGCCGCAAGCCTTTGCTGGTTTACGTGAGAAAAACCGCAAAGTACGTTGCCCAGAAAAAACCTTTGCGACCATGGACCATAACGTTTCAACAAAAAGCCGTTCATTAGATGCTGCGAGTGAAGTGTCGAAAAATCAATTAATGGCACTGGATGCAAACTGTAAAGAGTTTGGTATTCAACTTTATGATTTAAATTCGATTAATCAAGGTATTGTGCATGTAATGGGGCCTGAGCAGGGCATTACCTTACCGGGCACAACCATAGTGTGTGGTGACAGCCATACCTCTACCCATGGTGCATTTGGTGCACTAGCGCACGGTATTGGTACTTCAGAAGTTGAGCATGTTCTAGCCACTCAAACACTGCAGCAGAAAAAAGCCAAGTCATTAAAAATTCAAATAAATGGTCGCCTGCGCCCAACCGTTACTGCCAAAGATTTAATCATGGCTGTGATTGGTAAATTAGGCACTGCGGGTGGTACTGGCTATGTTGCTGAATTTTGTGGTGAAGGGATCGAAGCGCTGTCTATGGAAGCGCGTATGACGCTTTGTAATATGAGTATTGAAATGGGCGCAAAAGCGGGTTTAATCGCACCAGATCAAACAACTTATGATTATTTAAAAGGTCGCCCATTTGCACCACAAGGTGCTGACTTTGATAGTGCCGTTGCCTACTGGCAAACACTAAAAACTGATGAAGGCGCAGAGTTTGATCATGTTGTTGAATTAGAGGCTGCAGATATTCAACCGCAAATTACGTGGGGTACCAGCCCTGAGCAAGTGATTGGCGTAGATGAATTCATTCCTGATCCTGAGCAAGAACCAGATCTAATCAAAGCTGATGCAATCCGTAGCGCACTAAAATATATGGGCTTAAAAGCGGGTGATAAATTGTCTTCTGCGACTGTTGATACCGTATTTATTGGCTCATGTACAAACAGCCGAATTGAAGATTTACGTGCTGCTGCGCAAATTGTTGAAGGTAAGCAGGTTGCAGCGGGTGTTGAAGCTCTGATTGTTCCTGGTTCTGGCCTTGTTAAAAAACAAGCCGAAGACGAAGGCCTTGCAGATATCTTCAAAGCAGCTGGCTTTGAATGGCGTGAGCCAGGTTGTTCAATGTGCTTAGCAATGAATGATGATAGATTAGAAGCTGGTAAACGCTGTGCATCTACTTCAAATCGTAACTTTGAAGGACGCCAAGGTCGTGGTGGACGCACTCACTTAGTGAGCCCTGCAATGGCTGCGGCAGCGGCAATTCATGGTCGTTTTGTTGATATCAGAGGAGAAGCCTAATGAGTGTATTTTTTAGTGGCTTAATGGCCCCGTTAGATAAAAACAATGTTGATACTGACCAAATAATTCCAAAGCAATTTTTAACGTCGACCAGCCGTGATGGTTTTGATGCGGCGCTTTTTTACGATTGGCGTTATTTAGATAACGGTGAGCCAAACCCTGAGTTTATTTTGAACCGTCCTTGTTACCAAGGTGCGCAAATTCTTTTAACTCGCGACAACTTTGGTTGTGGTTCATCGCGTGAGCACGCGCCATGGGCATTAAAGCAATATGGTTTTGAAGTGATCTTAGCGGAAAGCTTTGCTGATATTTTCTTTAATAACTGCGGCAATAACCAAATGCTTGCTATCGCATTACCAGCAGAAACGCTTGAGCAATTATTTTTGCTGAGTGAACAGCATGACGATATTCATATCGAAGTTGATTTAGAAAACCAACAACTTCGTAGCGATAAGTTTGACACTATTCACTTTGATATTCGCCATGACATTAAAGAGCGTTTATTAAGCGGCTTAGACTTTATCGGTGTGACTGAAACACTTAACAGCCAAATTGATGCCTTTGAGCAGCAACTAGCAGCAGAACGCCCTTGGCAATAACCTGTTTTTTCCATGTGAACCTAAACGCGGCCTTGGCCGCGTTTTTTTGTTTTTTATCGTAATTGTTTTCTTTATGGCTATTAAGCTATTAGGCTAGGCTGAAATTTTATTTAGGGAACACACCATGAAATACTTAGTAGCATCGATGCTCGTGGCAGCATCATCAGTAGCAGCTGCACGACCGGCACCATTAGTGTCAATTCCAAGCCATGATGGCTTTTTTGATAATATTGCTGCCCATTGCGGTAAAGCTTACGAAGGTAAAGTGAGCGTTGATAACGCTGCTGGCCCGAGCTCATTTGCGGGCAAAAAGTTAGTAATGCATGTACGTCGTTGTAACGAGCGTGAGTTACAAGTACCATTTCATGTTGGTGATGATGCATCTCGTACTTGGATCATCACAAAAACGGGCAGTGGTTTGAGTTTAAAGCATGACCATCGTCATAAAGATGGCAGCGATGATAAATCAACCATGTATGGTGGGCATACTCTTGATGCGGGTTTTGCTAACGCGCAGTCGTTCCCGGCTGATCAGTACTCAAAAGAGTTGTTTGTGAGCCAAGGTATTCCCCAATCAATGGGTAACACGTGGCAAATGTATATTTATCCTAAGCAATTTACGTATCGCTTAGTGCGTGAAGGGCGTGAATTTCGTGTTGATTTTGACTTAACTAAACCTATCACACCTCCAAGCGCGCCGTGGGGATATGAAGACTAGTGCTATTTAGCTTCGTCTTCACACTGTAAAACAACCGTTAAAGGTGGCTGATAGGCGCGTGGTTTAGTTGGAAAACGTTCATACTCCTGCACCCCATCAGTCACTCTTAGCATAAAAGGTTTGTCTCTACATAAGCGACTTGCATGGCGCAGTAAGAATACGCTTTGATTGCGAAAGTGCTTGTAGTCGTCAGACTGAATTTCGAGGTGGTAGCGGCCATCGGCCAATTTAGTTTGGTAGTAATGGACTTTTTCGTCGAAGTCATAGAGCTTTTCGGTTTCGCCTTTTGCTGCCTGCGCATTACTGCACCCCGCTAACATTAAAACGGCGCTGATTAATAGTGCTTGTGTACTTCTCACTTCACTCATAAACACTTAACTCCATGTGATTAATACCTTGTTTCATCGAGATGTTGAACCTGAGTTAGCATCCATAGTCAAACTAAGGTAACGTTACGTCTTACATGTAGTCTAACACCCAAAAAGGGAAAATGTGATGCTCAATAAAATAAAACAGCTGTTTTCAGCGCTGAATGATACCCAATCTAGCATTGCTGAGCATGACCTAAAAACCGCCGTTGCTGCGTTATTAATTGAGGTTATGCGTGCAGATAATGAGTTACAAGATGATGAGCAACAGACCCTGAATGAGACCTTAAAGAATTATTTCTCGCTTAACGAAGAAGAGGTTCAAGAGTTAGTTGCAAGTGCATCGCAAAGCTTAGATGATGCAATAGATTACTTTCAGTTTTCAAAACAAGTTAATGCCCAGTGCAGTGCCGAGCAGCGTATTGAAATCATCGAGCTGTTGTGGCGTTTAGCCTACGCAGATGGCAATTTAGATAAGCATGAAGAAATGGTTATTCGCCGCGTCGCAAGCTTGCTGTATGTAACTCATGAAGACTTTATCGCTGCTAAGCTAGCAGCGACAAAGCTTAGTTAGTAGCGATAAAACTAGGCTAGCAATTACTTATTTAATTTGCTCGCTACGCTCACAAGTTGCTGGGCAAGGCTGGCAACTTGCTCGGCTGTATCAGCATCGCTGATGCGGCCTTGCTCATCTAATTTAGTGTGGATAGCAGGCACTGCGAGTTGATCTGCAAGTACTAAACTACCAATACCCGATAAAATATCACGCACGTGATTTAAACCACGTAAACCACCTAAACCACCCGGTGAAGATGCATAAAGTGCAGTCACTTTATTACGAAATGCAGGTACTGCGCCTTGCTCTGTACGAGATGCCCAATCGATTGCGTTTTTAAGTGGCGCTGTAATTGAGCCATTATATTCTGGGCTTGCTAATAAAATGCCATCAGCAGCGCGAAGCTTATCTTTTAATAATTGTGCACCAGCAGGTGTACCTTGCGCTTCAATATCTTCATCAAATAAAGGTAAGTCTAAATCACTTAATTTAATCACTTCTACTTCAGCACCACTTTCGAGGGCGAAGCGTGCAGCTTCATTAATCAGTTTTTGATTAAAGCTGTCTTTACGTAGGCTGCCTGCTAGGGCAATAATTTTTGGTGCTGTCATGATGGCTTCCTTTTATAAGCTTCACTGTTGATATACTCACTGTAGCAAAAAACAGCTTGCAGAAAAGCCAAATAAACGCAAAACTTATGTGCGTATATGCACACAAGGAGCCGTTATGGCGATTCAATTTGATGATTGGCAAGATGTAAAAGTTGCTTATGAGGTGGCAAGACTCGGCACGTTAACCGCTGCTGCCGAATCGTTAGGTGTTCACCACAGCACAGTGCTTAGAAGAATCAATAATTTAGAAGATAACCTTGATGCGCGGTTATTCCACCGCCATGCCCGTGGCTATACAGTGACAGAAATAGGCGCTAAGTTGTTTGCGACTGCAAAATCGATTAACGCTGAACTTGAAAAACTTCACAACGATATTATTGCCGCTGATAGCCAACTGCGAGGCAGTTTATTATTAACTACGGTTAGTGGTTTTATTGATGTGCTTAGTGATGTCTGCGAGCAGTTTCAAAGTCTGCACCCGCAAGTGCAACTCGAAGTTATTCTTGATCAAAACCGTTTACGCCTTGATCACGGTCAGGCGCATATTGCCGTGCGAGCGGGCCCTCGGCCTGATGAAGGCGACTATATTGCCCAGCATTTAGCTGAACTTTCGTCAGGGTTTTATGCCTCTAAAAGTTATATTGAAAAGTATGGCATGCCAAAGAATATTGAGCAGTTGCAACAGCATAGTTTTGTTTCTGGGGTGGCTGGGTATAACGGTAAAGTGCCTTATTTTGCATGGGTTGATCAACATATTGAACCTTCGCAAATTAAGTTACGGGTGTCTGAAACATCAGAAGCTACAAGGGCGATTGTGAGAGGCTTAGGAATTGGTGGTTTACAGCATGAAGTGGCAAGCCAATACCCTGATCTGCTGCCAGTGCTTCCTAAAGAGCTAAACTGGCCAACGGATCTTTGGCTGGTAACGCATCACTTGGTGCATCGCACAGCCAAAGTCCAAGCATTTAGTCAGCTTTTAAAAGCCTATTTTAAAGATTTAAAAGCTTAAACAGACTTTTTAACGTTAATGCCTAGCCGTTTGGCTAGGCGCACAAGGTTGGCTCTATCAACACTTAAGCTGCGTGCTGTGGCTGCCCAGTTTAGGTTGTGTAGTTCAAGTTGTTGCATAATCAATTGATAACTAAAAGCGTCGGTTGCCTCTTTCAGCGATAAGCGAGTGGCTTTTTGTTCGTTAACTGCAACAGGGCTTGGTGCAGCAACGGTCGTTTTAGCAATATCACAATGCTCAGGTTCGATTGTGACAATGCTTTGTTGCCATTGCTGCTGCTTGGCTTTGAGTGCTGCGCGGCTAATCACATGTTCAAGCTCTCTCACATTGCCTGGCCAATCATATTGACGCAGTAGTAACTGTGTATCGCTACTAAGCTTAAGTTGCTTAATTGCCAATTTTTTAGATGTTTGCTCAATAAAAAAGCCTGCCAATAAAATAACATCGTTATCGCGCTCTTTTAGTGGTGCAACATACAATGGGTAAACGCTTAAGCGGTGATAAAGGTCTGCACGAAAGCGCCCCGCAGCGACTTCTTGTTTTAAATCGCGGTTGGTTGCTGCAATCACTCTGACATCAACATAACGGCTTTGATCTTCCCCGACGGTTTGTACTTCCCCACTTTGTAATACGCGTAATAGCTTACTTTGCATAGCAAGCGGAAGCTCGCCGATTTCATCTAAAAACAGGGTACCACCATCGGCGAGTTGAAACTTACCCTGGCGCGCAGTATGTGCGCCAGTAAATGCGCCTTTACTGTGACCAAAAAACTCACTTTCGACTAAGTTCTCTGGTAACGATGCGCAGTTTAAGTGGATCAACGGCATGTCGCGGCGTTTTGAGTTTAAATGGATATTGCGCGCAACGAGTTCTTTACCGACGCCTGTGTCGCCTTGTATCAATACGCTAAATTCTGAGGCAGCCACCAGCTGAATATCATTTTTAAGGGTCTGCATTGCTTGGCTATTACCAATAATTTCGACACCTTCTCGTGTTAGTGCCTCAAGGTTAAGCTGCTGCGCAACTTGATAGTTGTGCTGTGCGTGCTGCATAAAATGCTGCAAGGTTAGGGCATGCTCAACATAGCCTGCAGCTAGCTGTTTTAGTTGATTGAGCTCGTTCATTGCTAAAGCGTCAAAGGCATGTTCATCTAAACTATCAAAGGTCAAAACACCCAATAGTTCGTTGTTATCTTTGCTGCTCAGCAGCGGCACGCCCATGCAGGCATGAACAGGAAAGTCTCCATGCTGGCTTTGTAATAAACCATCGTAGGGGTCGGGTAGGCCACAATCTTTGGCAAATTTTAGCGGTTCACTGCCACGGCATATTTCAAATAAGCGCGGATGCTCCGCTATTTTAAAGCGTCTTCCTAACGTATCGTCCGACAACCCATGAAGGGCTACGGGCTTTAACACATCGCCTTGTTTCAATAATAAGGCAACTGCATCACATTCAAGCCAATCATTAATGCAACTCAACAGATAACTGAAATTATGATCAACACTGCTTGCTTTGGTAAGTGCAAGTGCAACATCAAGAAGGGATTTTTTGAACGTCATGTCAATTTGACCTGAATGTGTTTTATTGATGTTTTTAATTGTGTGTCATTTTGACTTATTTATCAAGCGTCCAAATTTAATGCATTGATATTTAATGGTTTTTATTTTTGGCTTGAACTGTGCAATAGCTGGGGAAATTAAACGCTGAGAGCACGAATGAAAGTCATTAATTTAACTGAACCTATGCCAACTAAGATCAAATTTTATCAACTCAGCCAGTGGCCGTTATGGGCATTAGCATTTCGGCCTTTTTTCTTGGCGGCAGGTGCCTTAGCTGTATTTGCTATGAGTTACTGGTTTTTAATCTTGGCGGGCTATGCACAGTGGCACCTAACAATGCCCGCAACGCTTTGGCATGCTCACGAAATGCTGTTTGGCTTTGCAGGCGTCGTTGCTATGGGCTTTTTGCTAACCGCCGCACAAACATGGACAGGTGTGGCAAGTGTAAGTGGTATTAAGCTTTGTTTGCTTAGCATGATTTGGCTTGCTGCAAGGCTTAGTTTTTTTATTGAGATTGCAGGGTTCGAGCAGCTAAACCTTTATATTGTTAGTGCGCTACAACTCGTTTGGTGGCTAGCTGGAATTATTATTCTAGCTGACATGCTGATACAGGCAAAAAGCAGTCATAACTACTTATTTGTTGTCATCGCATCTTTGCTCTGTGCGCTCAATGTGATTTTTTTGAGCTTAGTTGTACTTAATAAAATGTCGCTGGCACTGGGGGTTGTTGATACCGCTGTACTTATCATGACACTGCTAGTTGGTGTTGTGGCTGGGCGAGTTGTGCCATTTTTTACCGCGCGCGGCCTTAACCTAAGTGAACAAGTTAGAACCCCCAAGCTCGATAAATTAGTCGTATTTAGCTCATTTTTCGCCATTGCGTGGTTTTTTATGAGTCAGCTATTTTTTAGCGCAATGAGCACCGGTTGGGTTTTTGCTTGGCTTGCTTGTTTACATTCAGCCCGGTGTGTTTTGTGGTGGCATAAAGGCATTCTAAAAGTGCCTTTGCTATGGTCATTACATGTGGCTTATTGGGCTTTATCGGTTGGTTTAATACTCGTCGCGCTGAGCTATTTCAGCCCTATTATCTTATTCAAAGATGCGCTTCATCTGATCACTGTTGGCACCATAGGTGTAATGATCATCGCCATGATGGTACGTGTCTCTCATGGTCACACTGGGCGCGTATTACAAGCCCCTGCGTACATTAGTTTGGCATTTGTACTCATTGTGATAGCTGCCATTGTACGTTCGTTACTTCCCGTTTATTTAGGTCATCACCTTGCATGGCAGTTAAGTGCGTTGCTGTGGGTTGCTGGCTTTAGCTTATTTTTATTTCATTGTGCGCCCATCTTAGTGAATCGTCGTGTTGATGGTCGCCGCGGTTAATCTCTCCAATAGGAAAAACTATGTTATCTGAAAAAACGATCCAGATTGTTAAAAGTACTTTGCCGTTGCTTGCACAAGCAGGCCCTCAAGTGACTGAGTATTTTTATGACCGTATGTTTAGCTACAACCCTGAGCTTAAAAATATTTTTAATATGACACATCAGCAATCGGGCTCTCAGCAATTTGCGCTGTTTAATGCCTTAGCTGCCTACGCGGCAAATATTGATAACTTGGCAGTGTTAAAAGGTGCGCTTGCGCGCATTAATCATAAACACACCAGTTATCATATTTTGCCAGAGCATTATCCTATTGTTGGTGGACATTTGATTGCGACTTTAAAAGAGTTATTGCCAGAACAATTTACCCCTGAGGTTGAGTATGCATGGCGTGAAGCTTATTCATTATTAGCGGATGTATGTATCAACGAGGAGATGTCGCTATATCAAAAAACCAAAAAGGCGCCGGGAGGATGGTTTGGTACCCGTACTTTCACTATTACAGAAAAACGTATGGAGTCATCGCAAATTTGTAGTTTCACATTAACGCCTGCCGATGCAAAGCCTGTTGTGGCGTATTTACCGGGCCAATATTTAGGGATTAAAGTAACGCCTGCAAACAGTGATTTAACGCAAGTGAGGCAATACTCTTTATCGCAGCAAAGTAATGGTCGTAATTACCGAATTAGCGTGAAAAAAGAAGGCTTAGTATCTAACTACCTACATAGCTTAACTGAGGGGGATGAGTTAGAAATTTACCCACCCGCAGGCGACTTTGTGCTTCGCGAAATTGACTCGCCTGTTGTATTGATTTCAGCGGGAGTTGGTCAAACCCCGATGATGGCGATGCTCGAAACACTATTAAGTAATCAACCTAATCAGCCAATTCATTACCTACATGCTTGCGACAGTGAGACGCAGTTTGCCTTTAAAGAGTACTTATTTAAGCAACAGCAAGCGCACGCTTCATTACATTGTGTTACCTGGTTTAAAGATGGCAAGGGGGGCGATTTTGCGGGCTTAATGGATGTAAACCACATCGCTGAAAGCTTACCAATTAGTAAAGGTGACTTTTACCTGTGTGGCCCAATCGCCTTTATGGCAATGATAAAAGAGCAACTACTAGGTATTGGGGTTGCAAGTGAACGCATTCATTATGAGGTGTTTGGCCCTCACCAAAGCCTATGATGTAAAAGGCGCAGCCTAAGCTGCGCCTTTTGTTAGTTAACTTCGCATTCTACATTAGGAAGTGGAATACGGAGCTCTTTTTTGGGGTAGTAAAGCAGGCATTGCTCACCTGCTTTTTGCAACACAAACTTCTCAGAAGGAATTGAGTGGGCGCCCATAATTGGCAGGCCATCAGGCCCTTTGTTGGTGCCGTGGTCAATCAGTAACTCTGCGCTTTTAGTAAACACATCATCGGCTAAGGTGACCAGTGCACCGCCTTTAGCAGACTGAATAGCCTGCTGTATATCAGTAATCACTCCCGGGTTTACCCGAACAAGCGTAGCATCTTGCGGTTGCTCTGCTTGAGTACTTTTACAGCCTGCTATGCTTGTCAGTAAGGTGCAGGTTAAGAACAGTGCTTTATTCATTATCACCTTCCTTAGCTGGTAGCGGACGGGTTAAATCCATATTATTTTTGTAAAGCGGTTGCTTAATCGTAAGTGGTAGGCCTATTTCTTGAGTTGCTTGCGATGTAAAGCTAGGTTGCTTAGCACTTGATGACTCAACCACAATTGGGCAAGTATTATTTTCAATATGATAAAGCGCGGTTGCTAATAAGTCTTCTTGGCTATCACCTAGTTTGTTGTCAAAGTCATCTGCAACTTCACATCCTCTTACATCTGCATCAAACTGAGGTGAGGGAGTTGGCTTTAAGCCGTCTGAGTATTCGCCGAAGCCTTTATAATTTGCGCCTGAAAATTGAATTGTATAGTAAGTGGTCGCGCAGTTATGTGTTGGGGTAAAACCATAGGGTTTACCGCAGGTAGTGCCACCAATTAGGATCACCTCAGCATCGATACCTTTTAAACCATTAATAAACGCCTCAGAAGCAGAGCAGGTGTTATCTGTACTTAACACATACACTTTTGAGAGGTTTAGGTCGGGTAAAGTATTGCCCGTTGATCTGAAGGTAGAGTAATCGATTTCAAGATCGATAAATGGATATGGGTCCTCTTGTGGCTGTTTGTCGTTCTGAATTGTTTGATAGTAATAGAAATCATCGGTATTCGCAGGGCCTGCAACCATATAGGCAAGTTGCGATGAAAGCGCTAATAAGCCACCACCGTTATATCTAAAGTCGATAACCAATTCATCAATATTATCGGCTTTGAACTTGTTCACTGCACTTATCAGCTCAGGCTGAGCAATACTGATAAAGCTATTAAATTGCATATACCCCACTTTTGTACCGTTGCCAGTTGTTAGAGTATCAACATTCTGCACGGGTGATTGGGTAATATTTCCTGCAACTAAGGTAAACGACTTTTCGGTGCCATCGTTACTTTGCACAACAAAGTTGTGAGAGTCGCCAGCTGTCGGTCCAAATAGCGCTTCATTTAGAATATCTACGCCTTCTTGGGTATTAGTGTTAATACTAACGTCGTCGACCATTAAAATAGTATCACCACGTTGTAAGCCTGCATTTGCAGCCGGTGAGTCATCCTCTAAATAGGCAACACGCAACTCTCGTGGTGGAACATTACTGATAAATGCCCAATTGATACCATAGCCAGAAACCACACCTGATTGAGCCTCTTGATAATATTCTTCAGTGGGTCTGCTAAAATGAAAGTTGTCTTTAGAAGCACCAGAATCAGTTGTTTCGAAGGTCTTTAACTGATCAAAATAAGCGGCGACAGAGCTGAAGTTGTCAGGATTGTTGTCTTCTATTTCATCGTACCAGAGGTAGGTTTCGTCACTCCATGAACGTAGCCACATCTTCTCAGTAAATTCAGACCCTGCTGTATCTGGGTAAGGTTGATTATTGTTATATGGATCATTGCCAGTACGTGGTACAGCGCATTGATCTTTAAATTCGCTCGATGGCTCAAAAACACCAGCCGTCCAGGTGGGTTCTGAAGTTGTTGGTGGTGGATTGGTAGTATCGGTATTACTCGATGAGCCACCGCCGCCACAACCAGATAGAGACGCGCCTGAGGCCGCTAAAAAAATGGCTAATGCGAGTTTATTATTGATAAACATGAGTGCTTCCTTTGCGATAGTAATTGACTAAAAGCTAGCAATTACTTTATCTGAAAGCAATAAATTATAGCGTCTGAAATGTAAACGAATGTGCTTCTAGTTATAAAGACTTACGGTTGTTAATTTCAGCTATTTCAAGCTTTTGCCATGACTCAAACAGTTTGCGTTGTTTGTCAGATATTTTTAAGCCATAGGTTTTTTGCATATAAAAATAGGTATCGGCTATTTGCTTTCTTGCATAAATGGGTGGCTCAAATACGCGTTGCTTAAAGTCGACTTTTACAGGGCATGCTCCGTAACTTGCACTTGATGTTGACACCATGCCATAGCGAAAGTTTGAGCGGTCAGCATTGATCTCGCCTATAGCAGGTGCAAGGTTATTAATGTCGGCTTCCATTTGACGAAACTTTTCACTGACCTTTTTACAGTTTTTGCGACCGCCATCCTGCCAGCATTGTAATTGGTGGCCAAACTCCCAGGCAGGCACAATGTGCTCCCACTCTATTCTTTTTGCGCGAGCATTCTCTTTTCCTGAGCGGGTGACAGAGTTTCTAGGAATATAACCACACGCATCAGGGTCTGGCACAAGTTTTTTACCTTGGCGCTTGATATCGCAACCACAATATAAGCTTTTAGTGTTGCTTGGTAGATTCTTAATTAAATGCTTTTTGGCACTGTAAAAGCTCGAAAATTCTTTAGCGGATATAGGAAAAGTGAAAATGAAACAAAGGACTAAGTATAGGAATAAACGCATATCCATCACATCAGTGAACTACAGGAGCCGCCATTTTAGAGCGACTATTCTAAAAAGGAAAAGTTTTTCAACTCAGCTATAGTTGTTAGGCCGTTTTTATTAAAGGAATTACAACTATGTTATTAGGTGCTTTTTCTGTAAGTCTAAATGTAAAAGATATCCATGCCTCAGAGCAGTTTTATGAAAAGCTGGGTTTCAAAGTGTTTGCTGGGGAGATAGAACAGCATTGGCTAATTATGAAAAACGGTGAACATTTAATTGGTTTGTTTCAAGGTATGTTTGATAAAACCATGCTGACCTTTAATCCTGGGTGGGATCAAAATGCTGAAGCTTTGGATGAATTTGCAACCTTTGAGCAATTAGCTACACAATTTCAGCAACAAGGATTAGAAATACAAAAGGCCGGTGACGCGAGTTTTATTATCACCGACCCAGATGGCAATCCTATTTTGATTGACCAACACGTGTAGCTGACTTTCTACGTTTAATTCGAACGTTTTGTAGTAACAAGAGAACTCCTGTAATACAAAATAGTACGCTGGTGGCTGAGAAGCTGATGAGTAGTGGATTGTTAAAGTTCTCACGCTCATCATAATCCATAATGTGTAGCATCCAGAAAAAGTCGAAAATGCGCCACAGAGTGCTGCGCACAGTTATAACTTTACCGGTTTGGCTATCTAAATATAAGGTTGTTGTTAACCAATCATCGAAGCTAATTTGCCAAACATTGGCTTTGTGACCGACTTCTCTAGGCCCTTTTGTTAATAACTTCGCTTGCGTTATTTTTGCGTCAATAAGCAGGTGAGCTTGCGCATTTTCTATGATTTGCGCTTTACTCGGTGTAGGCATTTTAGCACCTGTTCTGCCATCAAAAATAAACGTACCGCTAGAGGATGTAACTTCTATAATCGGGGTATTTAAAAAATGGCTATATTTAATACCCTCGATTTGCTCGAATTGCGCTGTTATTTTATCAATTGAAGCAGGGTAGTCCGACAATAAAAATGGGCTACTTAAACTGCGATTAGCCAGATGCTTACCATGCACTTTTTCAAGTGGTAATGAGCTCATTACCAGCCCACCTAAGAGCCAAAAAAAGATCTGCAAAGCAAGTAAGTAGCCAAGCCATTTATGCCCTTTACGAGCATACTTAAACAGGCGTTTATTCATTATTACCCCGTTATTATTGTTATGTGGGCGCTATTTTAGGTTGTTTAGCTAGATTGCCAATGCGGCATAATGTCGCATTAACTGTATTCTAGATTTGGTATATATACAAAACTGAGTTAAAGTTTCAGTCGATATCAATAGAGGGTAAAAACGAGAGTATGTCGGAAATTCAATTTTTAAATGTAGATCTGGAGCTTGAGTCAAAGCACGATATTAGTGCGCTTGTTGCTGATTTGAAGAAAAACGCCATGGTTTTACATTATGACCAAGATGAATACCGCCAACTAGCACGTATTGAAGCAACCGCAGATATCAGCTCTCCAGATAAAGCCATTAACCAGCTTTGCGAGCTTATTGAGTCTTGCTCGCGCAATGCATTAAAACAGTGGTTATCGTGCTCAAAGCGTACATTTGATATAGGCTTTGAATCAGGTAATTCGCCTAAATGCTTTAACCAACCCCTGCATGCCGATACCTTGTTACGTATCTCTGCAATTGGCGCAGGGATTGAAATTACTATTTATCCTGTCGAAAAATAGCCAGAATTTATCGCTCTACAACAGCTGCGGTCATTCTTGATACGCAGCAAAGCTCTCCTGCGGCATTGGTAATTTTAATATCCCAAACAGAAGTTCGCTTACCTAAATGCAGCGGTCTCGCAGTTGCTGTTAACGTTCCTTTGCGTGACGCTTTCATGTGGTTGGCATTAATTTCTTGGCCAACAGCATAATACTTATTGAAATCAACCACGAAATTGGCTGCATAGCTTGCCACTGTCTCTGCTAATACAACGTTTGCTCCGCCATGGACCATGCCCATAGGGTTATGATGCTCAGGAATAGCAGGCATGGTTGCCATTAAATAATCATCGCCAATTTCAGTTACCTCAATGCCCATAGTTTTCATTAAAGTGCCTTGACCGGTAATCCCTTGTTCCAGCTCTTTGCAAAGCTCTAACGTGATTGGTTGGTGCCAAATACTCATTGTGTTTCCTTAGCCTGCTAATTAAAGATAATACCTTATGGCATCTTTCGGTGTGGTTCAATGTTAGTTTTGTAGCAATATGATGGGGTTAATTTAAATTTGCGATTTTCAAATAACTGTATATACTCACAGTTAAATGTACTGTATGGAAAACCAGTTGTATGCGCCCATTAACTAAACGCCAATCGCAAATTTTAGAACTAATTAAAGTCTTTATTAAAGATACAGGCATGCCACCTACGCGTGCTGAAATAGCTCAAACATTGGGTTTTAAAAGTGCCAACGCTGCTGAAGAACACCTAAAAGCACTGGCAAAAAAAGGCATGATCAAAATGAAGCCTGGGGCGAGTCGCGGTATTCAGTTAATTGAAGAAGATGAGCCAGAGCAACTAGGCTTACCTTTAATTGGCCGTGTTGCAGCTGGTGAACCTATTTTGGCGCAAGAGCATGTTGAAAGTCACTGCCAAGTTGATCCTTCATTATTTAAACCTGCTGCCGATTTCTTACTGCGTGTAAATGGTATGAGTATGAAAGACATTGGTATTATGGATGGCGATTTGCTTGCAGTACACAGAACACAAGTTGCTGAAAACGGGCAAGTAGTTGTAGCTCGAGTCGATGAAGATGTAACAGTTAAGCGTCTAGAAAAGGCGGGTCGCAAAGTACTTTTACACGCTGAGAACGAAGAGTTTTCGCCTATTGAGGTTGACCTTGAGCATGAGTCGTTCAACATCGAGGGGTTAGCGGTAGGTGTTATTCGTAACGCTGACTGGATGTAAACGTTCCCAATTTGGTGCATTAAATTGACTCAATTTGGTGCGCCGCTGGAATTTTACTACTTAATTAGGATTTGTGAATCCTTACTCTTCATTTAAAGCCTTATATGGCGCAGTTTTCCTCTCTTTTTATATTTCGTTCTTACTCCTAAACATTAAATAACGCGCTGATTATAGTTGTTATTTATGCACCAAAATAAACATTTATTATCATTAAAACTTGCTTATTGGTTATTTTTTAACTAATTGGTTAATACACTGTATTAACACCTAATTAATAAAAAGGCACAAAAATGTGCGAGGTGTTAGTCATGGGGTCGGTATCATAAGTGGGTCAAAATGATACGTAGTCGCTCTGAACAATAAGAAAAACGAATGGGCACCTTGTTGTATCGCCTTTTCGCTTTGCGTCTTGCAATAGCATCTAAAGGAGCCGTCACATGGGTAAACTGCGTTACGCCTTGTGGCTTATATTGTTTGCACTTCCTGAGCTTGCATTGGCAAATAGCCAATACAATATGCGTAAAGGGGTGACCGATATAAGTAATAATGTTTATGAGTTACACATGACGATATTTATTATCTGCTGTGTAATCGGCATCATCGTATTTGCGGTGATGTTTTGGGCTTTAATACACCACCGTAAATCCAAAGGGGCCAAGCCTGCCCAATTTCATGAAAGTACAAAAGTTGAAATACTTTGGACTGCCATTCCATTTGTCATCTTAATCGCCATGGCTGTGCCTGCCACAAAAACCTTAATTGCCATGGAAGATGCCTCTAAAGCCGATATCACCATTAAAGTGACTGGCTCACAATGGAAGTGGCATTACGAGTACATGGGTGAAGACATTGCTTATTACTCGATTCTATCTACTCCTAAAGATCAAATAGACAACCAAGCAGAGAAAACTGAGCATTATTTGCTTGAAGTAGATAAACCGCTAGTACTTCCTATCAATAAAAAAGTTCGCTTTTTAATGACCTCAGACGATGTAATTCATTCATGGTGGGTGCCTGATTTTGCGGTTAAAAAGGACGCAAATCCTGGGTTTATCAATGAAGCGTGGACACGTATTAACGAGCCAGGAGTATACCGTGGTCAATGTGCTGAGTTATGCGGTAAAGATCATGGCTTTATGCCTGTTGTGGTGAAAGCCTTACCTGAAGATGAATTTGCTAATTGGCTTGCAGATGCCAAGCAAGAAAGAGCCAATGCGGCCGCAGCAGATGCTGCTTTGCTTGATCAAACATTACCGAAAGAAGAGCTTATGGTCTTAGGTGAGCAAGTGTATATGGCAAGCTGTGCTGCATGTCACCAACCTACCGGTATGGGCTTACCAGGCGTTTTTCCAGCACTTAAAGGCAGCCCGATTGTATTAGGTGATGTAAAAGATCACATAGATATCGTGTTACACGGTAAGCCTGGCACAGCAATGCAAGCGTTTGATAAACAGCTTTCAATTAAGCAACTTGCTGCGGTTATTACTTATAAGCGAAACGCGTGGGGTAATGATACCGGCGATGTTATCCAACCGAGTCAAATTCAAGCCGCGATTGATGCAGCAGCGGAGGCGAACTAATGAGTAATGTTATTAACGAGCAAGCAACAGGGCATGCGCATCACGACCATCATCATCCAGCTAAAGGTTTTAAGCGTTGGCTTTACACCACCAATCATAAAGACATTGGTAGTTTATACCTGATTTTTTCACTCACTATGTTTTTAATTGGTGGAGCGATGGCAATGGTGATCCGCGCTGAACTGTTTCAGCCTGGATTACAGTTAGTTGATCCGCACTTTTTCAACCAAATGACTACCGTACATGGTTTGATCATGGTGTTTGGTGCCGTTATGCCCGCATTTACTGGGCTTGCAAACTGGATGGTACCTATGATGATAGGCGCACCTGATATGGCCTTACCACGTATGAATAACTGGAGCTTTTGGATATTGCCGTTCGCATTTTTAATTCTATTGGCTTCGTTACTCATGCCTGGTGGTGGTCCTGCGTTTGGTTGGACTTTCTACGCACCACTATCAACAACTTACAGCAACGATAACACTGCACTTTTTGTGTTTGCCGTACATATCATGGGTATCAGCTCAATTATGGGGGCGATTAACGTTATCGTGACTATCGTCAACCTAAGAGCGCCAGGTATGACGTGGATGAAGCTGCCGCTATTTGTATGGACATGGTTAATCACTGCATTTTTGTTAATTGCTGTTATGCCTGTTCTAGCAGGGGCAGTCACTATGGTGTTGACCGATAAATACTTTGCAACCAGCTTTTTTGATGCAGCCGGTGGGGGCGACCCTGTAATGTTCCAGCACATTTTCTGGTTCTTCGGTCACCCCGAAGTGTACATCATGATTTTGCCGGCCTTTGGCATTATATCGACTATCGTACCGACCTTCTCGCGCAAAAAGCTATTTGGCTATGCGTCTATGGTGTATGCAACTTCATCGATTGCGCTGCTAAGTTTTATCGTTTGGGCACATCATATGTTTACCACAGGGATGCCTGTGGCAGGCGAGTTGTTTTTTATGTACGCCACCATGCTTATCTCGGTACCAACGGGCGTTAAAGTGTTTAACTGGGTGGCCACCATGTGGCGAGGTTCGATTAGCTTCGAAATTCCGATGATGTTTGCCATCGCCTTTATAGTGTTATTCACCTTAGGTGGTTTCTCTGGCTTGATGCTTGCGATTACACCAGCAGATTTTCAGTATCACGATACCTATTTTGTGGTGGCTCACTTCCATTATGTGCTTGTGACGGGGGCTGTGTTCTCAATTATGGCGGGAGCCTATTATTGGCTACCGAAATGGACTGGCAACATGTACAACGAAACGCTGGCAAAATGGCATTTTTGGTTATCGCTAATCAGTGTCAACGTGTTGTTCTTCCCTATGCACTTTGTTGGCCTTGCTGGTATGCCGCGTCGTATTCCTGACTATGCTCTGCAATTCGCTGACTTTAACGCCATTATCAGTATTGGTGGTTTTGCATTTGGCTTATCGCAACTGTTGTTTGTATTGGTGGTATTTAAATGCGCTCGAGGTGGCGAAAAGGCACCTGCCAAAGTATGGGATGGAGCTGAAGGTTTAGAGTGGGAAGTCGATTCTCCAGCGCCTTATCACACCTTTGAAACACCGCCGGAGATTAAGTAATGAACCATGCACCTTTGCTAAAAAAACTGCTGATTACATGCTTGCTCATGTTCGCATTTGCTTTTGCAATGGTGCCGCTTTACGACGTGTTTTGCGACGTTACAGGGTTGAATGGTAAGCCATCATTAGAAAAAGCGAGCGCGAGTGAATCAATAAATACACAGCGCCAAGTTGATGTCAGCTTTACCACTCACGCCCAAAGCGGCGCGCCATTTAAGGTGCAGTCTGAGCAATACAGCGTGGCGGTACAACCTGGTGCAATGCGTGAAGTTAAATTCTCAGCAAAGAACACCAGTAATGAAGACAAAGTCATGCAAGCAATTCCATCAGTATCACCGGGTAAAGCGGCAAAGTACTTACATAAAATAGCCTGTTTTTGCTTTGATCAGCAGCCAATGAAAGCCGGTGAAGAAATGGAATTTACCTTGTTGTTTTATGTTGATACTGAGTTACCCGACGATGTTGAGGAACTGACGTTGTCGTATACCGTGTTTGATATTAGCGGGCATGTTGTGGCTAAAAACGATTAAAAGCCGCCAAGCTAATTGCTAATTGGGAGCAAACAAAATGAATCAAAATTATGAAAAATACTATGTTCCAGCCGAGAGTCCTTGGCCAATAGTTGGTGCCATCGCGATGTTTTTAATTGCTGTTGGTGCTGGTTTAACTGTGATGCAAGTAAGTGGTGAGGGCAGTAGTGGTCAGTATGTCTTGTATCTAGGCATTGCCATATTAATTTATATGGTTTTTAGCTGGTTTAGAAACGTTATTGAAGAGTCTCATAAAGGGCTTTACTCAGCACAAATGGACCGCTCCTTCAGACAAGGTATGAGCTGGTTCATATTCTCTGAGGTTATGTTCTTTATGGCATTTTTTGGCGCTCTTTTTTACGCACGTATGATTTCGGTGCCTTGGCTTGGTGGTGCTGGTAATAATGCCATGACCAACGAAGTGCTCTGGCCAACCTTTGAAGCCGTATGGCCGCTATTAACTACGCCAGCGGGCGAGACCACACAGGCTATGGGCTGGCAAGGTCTACCTCTGATCAACACGCTTATTCTGCTTACCTCATCGGTCACAATTCACTTTGCTCATGTTGCGATAGAAAACAATAAGCGCGGCGCCCTAAAGGTATTTTTATCTTTAACTGTGCTATTAGGTGTGATTTTCCTTGGCTTACAAGTTTACGAGTATATGCATGCTTACCAAGATTTAGGTTTGACCTTAGATGCGGGCGTTTATGGAAATACCTTTTTCTTGTTAACTGGATTTCACGGTATGCACGTGACACTAGGCACCATTATTTTATTTGTGGTGCTGCTCAGAATCTTTAAAGGCCACTTCACGAGTGAAAAGCATTTTGCCTTTCAAGCGGCTGCTTGGTATTGGCACTTTGTTGATGTGGTGTGGTTGTGTTTATTTGTGTTTGTGTACGTGCTGTAGCTTTGTGAAGCGGCGACGGGTTGGTGTGAATAAAGCCCAATTTCATTGCGGCAATGATGAGCACCAGCACAATACCTGAAAACAGCACTCGACGACCTAAGTAATGCGACATGGGTTTCGAGTGCTCTTTTGCTGACATCATCACAAACAGCGCTCTAAATAGGTTGAACAGAATATAAAGTAATAACAAAACAATAATGATTTTAATCATATTAGGTATTCCAAATGCAGTTAATTTTATGGCGTAAACAAAAGCTTAGCTCAATTATCGCAATTTGCGTTGTGATACTTGCAGTGCTTATTTGTTTGCGACTAAGCGTTTGGCAATACCAGCGAGGCGAGCAAAAACAGCAGCAACTAAGCCAGTTATCCGTTTCGAAAGAGCAAGGCGTTTTGAGCTGGCAAGAACTGCAAAATTTACCTAGTGAGCTGAACAAAACGGGCTTGCAAGTCAAGGTCTCTGGCGAGGTAAATAAACAACATTACTGGCTGCTTGATAATCAAATTTATCAGGGGCAAGTGGGCTATGACTTACTAGTAGCGATGACAATTGCAGGTGAAAGCGTGCCTTTAATCGTTAACTTTGGTTGGCTAAAAGCTCCAACAAACCGTAGCCAGTTGCCAAAAGTTGTGTGGCCAGAATCAACAAGCTTTACGGCTACTGTGCAATTGAAACAAGGCAACTTACAAGGCTTCACACTTGCCGATGAGATTGGTGCAGAGCAAGGCTGGCCTAAGCGTATTCAAGGCATCGACTTAGCAATTTTTAGTGCTCAATTAGCAAAGCCCTTACAAGACTTTATTGGTTATCGCAATGAAGCAGATGGTATTGCAACCCCGCATTACCAGAGTGTCGTGATGGGGCCAGATAAACATTACGCCTATGCCGTGCAGTGGTTATTAATCGGCTTAGCGTGTGTTGTTATTGCTTATTTTGCGATGAGAAGGAGAGGTTATGAAAATAAACCCGCTTAGTTTATTCGTTTTATGCTGTTTTGTGCCGCTGGCACTTGCTTATGCAGCATTAAAGCTTGAGTGGTTACCGAGTGGTTCGAGTAATCATGGTGAGCTTTTAAGCGAAGAAGTTAAATTAGCTGATTGGCAACAAGGCGATCCTAAACAATGGACAATTGCGCTTAATTATCCAAAAGAGTGCAGTGAAGTTTGTGCAAACCAATTAGCCAGTCTAGATAACCTATATGTCGCTTTAGGTAAAAATCAGCAAAAAGTGGATGTGGCGGTACTGACAAATCAACAGCAGGTATCGGCAAATTGGCGTCAATTAGCAGTAAGTCCTGCGCTCAAAGCGGGAGACTTATACTTGGTTGATCACATGGGCTTAGTGGTTTTGCATTACCCCTACACGGCTGAGCCAGAACAAAACAGACTGATTCAAAAAGGCTTACTTAAAGACTTAAAGAAACTACTTAACTATGCGCGTTCAAGTTAAACCTCATTAAGGGGATAAAGATGTATAAAAATTATAAATATTTAGTCTTAATTACGGTTTTCTTCTCTATCTTAGTTGTTGGACTTGGTGCTTATACACGGCTGAGTGATGCTGGGCTTGGCTGCCCTGACTGGCCTGGTTGCTATGGATTTTTAACCGTGCCAAAACATGAAACCGCTCTGTTACATGTTGAACAAAACTACCCTGATATGATGTTTGAAGCAGCAAAAGCTTGGAAAGAAATGATCCATCGCTATTTTGCCGGTGCCCTTGGTCTATTAATTTTAGCTTTGTTTGTTTTTGCATTTTTAAAGCGCCAATATCCAAATACGCCGGTTAAATTGCCATTAGCACTATTATTGCTGGTAATTTTCCAAGCCGTATTGGGCATGTGGACTGTCACTATGAACCTACAGCCTTTGGTTGTTATGGGGCATTTGCTCGGCGGTTTTAGTATCTTGTCGTTGCTGTTTTTATTGTATCTACGTTTAAAGACCGACCCTGTTGCTAGCAGTGATAGCGGCGCAAAGCCATATTATCAGTTAGCGCTGGTGGGCTTGGTGGTGCTAATACTGCAAATTGCGTTGGGTGGCTGGCTTGCAGCAAATTACGCCGCTCCGCATTGTAATGGCTTACCGCTGTGTAGCTACGGACAACCGTTTTCTTTGAAGAGTGTGTTTCAGCTACCGCTTGAGCACAGCACCTATGAATATGGCGTTTTATCGCAGCAGGCGCGTATGTCTATTCATCTGCTACACCGTATTTGGGCGCTGGTTACTTGTGTGGTGTTAGCGCTGATCATGTGGCGCATATATTCACGCTGTTACTCTCGAAAAATTAAGCACTGCACAGTCACTGTATTAATCGCTTTGTTGTGCCAAATCTGTTTAGGCCTAGCTGTTGTGCACTGGCACTTCCCATTAAGTGTAGCGCTTGCGCACAACCTAATGGCCGCATTGTTACTGCTTAGCATGGTAAGACTATGCTTCCACTTAAAAATAAGAACTTAGGAGGCTGTGATGGCATTATTACTAAGCTCAGAAAAATCATTATTTATTCAAAGCTCAGAGTTACTTAAAGATTACTTAGCTATCAGTAAGTTTAAAGTAGTTGCTATGCTTGTACTCACTGCTTGGGTTGGTTTGGCATTGGCTCCCGATGTTGGGCGAGGGATATTTGTGCAGCTTGCAAGTTTGCTAGGCATTGGCTTGCTGTCGGCTGCTGCTGCCGTGATCAATCATGTTGTTGATAGTGAAATCGACAGTAAAATGGCACGTACACGTCATCGTCCTGTGGCAAAAGGTCGGCTCAGTAAACAACATGCTTTGAGCTTTGCTGCGACTATTGGTGTGCTAGGTTTTGTTATGCTTATGGTATGGGCGAATACGCTCACAGCCATTCTTACTTTGTTTGCACTTGTCGGCTATGCCTTTATTTACACCTCATTTTTAAAGCGTGCTACACCGCAAAATATTGTTATTGGTGGTTTGGCAGGTGCTATGCCGCCGTTGCTAGGGTGGGTATCTGAAACAGGCCATATGGCTGCAGCTCCTTGGCTGTTAGTGATGATTATATTTACTTGGACCCCACCACATTTTTGGGCCTTGGCGATTGCACGTAAAAGTGATTACGAGCGGGCAAAAATTCCTATGTTGCCTGTTACTCACGGTATTGAATTTTGTAAAACTTGCGTTGTTGGCTACAGCATTTTGCTTGCTTTGGTATGTGTGCTGCCTTATTTAATTGGCATGTCAGGGCTAATTTACTTATTAGGTGCAAGCGTTTTAAATGCGATATTCATTTATAAAGCGTTAAAACTAAAAATTGCCCCAAAAGATGATACAGCAATGGACTTATTTCGTTTTTCAATCGTGCATTTAATGCTACTCTTTATCGCCTTATTCATTGATAAATGGTTAGTTTTATGACGCGAATCGTCGCTTTTTTATGTTTCAGTGCGGTATTGTTTGTAACCGGTTGTGGTAAAAACAACAGCGCACCTGAAGTCGAAGCACTGGTTTATGAGCAGGCAAAGCCGATTAGTCCGTTTTTATTAACCGATCAACATGGTGCGCCCGCTGATAACAGTCAGTTTATGGGGCATTGGAATTTGGTCTTTTTAGGCTATACCAGTTGCCCTGATATATGTCCAATGACACTGGCGAAGTTAACTGCAGTGCAAAAGCAGCTAAGCCAAGATTACAAAGTGCAAGTATGGTTTGTTGCCGTAGATCCAAAACGTGATACAACCGAAAAGCGCAAAGCCTACATTGATTACTTTAATCCTGATTTTCTTGCAGTATCAGGCTCACACAAGCAACTTTTTCCATTTGTTAGAGAGCTTGGCTTAATTTACGCAATTAACGATAGTGATGAGCAAGAGTATGCCGTTGATCATAGCGCGTCGGTAGTGATGGTTGATGGCGATGGCTCGGTACGTGCGATTTTTAAGCCTGAATTTAAACAAGGCAGCGTGCCATTAATAAACGCCACAACTTTGACTGAAGAGTTCAAAAAAATAGCAGATTATTACGCAAAGTAAACTTTCTTGGTTAAGGGAGTCATTTTCCGCAAAAGAAAAGCTTCCTTTTTTGATATAAATGTCTAAGCTACTAAAAAATTTTACTATTTTTTGATTCAAATTATGGCATTTTTATTTAGTCAGTCTAAGCTTTTGTTATGAATTGTTTAAAGCAGGGAAGGTATAAGTAATGTTAAAGCTCCCTACAGAACTAGCTATTAGACAGGTCGAAACACTCCATCAAGATTTGCTACAAGAGTTGTCAGCAAATGATGATATCTGTCTGGATATCAGTGAAGTGACCCGTGCTGACACAGCATCAATTCAGCTTTTATGTGCATTACAGAAGCATTTGCTTTCGGTGCAACACAAAATTATTTGGGTTGGCGAGAGTAAGCCGTTGCAACAGGCAATTAATAGTTTGGGCTTAAGCCATTATCTTGTGCTTGAGAATGCCAATTAAGAGGTTTTTATGAAAAGAATTTTAGCAGTAGACGATTCTGCATCTATGCGCCAAATGGTTGGTTTTACGCTTAAAAAAGCAGGATTTGATGTGACAGAAGCGAAAGACGGCAGCGAAGCTTTAAATATCGCCAAACAACAAGGCTTTGATGCTGTTATTTCTGATGTGAATATGCCGGTAATGGATGGTATTACCCTTATTCGTGAATTACGTAGCTTACCTAATTATAAGTTCACACCTTTACTGATGCTGACCACAGAGTCGGGTCTTGATAAAAAGTCTGAAGGTAAAGCTGCTGGTGCAACTGGTTGGATTGTTAAGCCATTTAATCCTGAGCAATTGTTAGCGGTATTGAAAAAAGTGATTCGCTAATAATAGGAGCGGGGCATGAGTATAGATCTAAGCCAATTTTTTGAAGTATTCTTCGAAGAAAGCTTCGAAGGACTCGACGCTATGGAGGCTGAGTTATTAAACTTAGTGCCTGGCGAAGAAGACTTAGAGACCATAAATACAATTTTTCGCGCTGCGCATTCAATAAAAGGAGGCAGCGGTACCTTTGGTTTTAGTGCTGTTGCAGACTTTACTCATGTTCTTGAAACTCTGTTAGATCAAATTCGTGAGGGTTCACGAGATCTTACTGCTGAGCATGTAAATTTACTTTTAAAATCAGTTGACTGTTTGAGGGCGTTACTCAGAACTCTACAAGCTGAGCAGCAGCCAGACTTAACTGAAGCTGATGAATTGCGTATTAAGTTTGAAGAAATTCTTGGTATGCGTGCTGCAAGTAAAGAAACTGAGCAAGCGCAAGAAGCTGTTAGCGAAAGCAGCTTTAATACCTATCAAATCGATTTCAAACCACATCATCATTTATTTAAAACCGGTAATGAACCACTGTATATGATCAGTGAGTTGGCTGAGCTAGGTGAGCTTGAAACACAAGCCTTTCAAGATGATGTGCCTGATATCACTAACCTTGCCCCTGAAGACTGTTTCTTATCGTGGCGCTTTTTCTTAACCACAGACAAAGAGCAAAGCTGTATCGAAGAAATTTTCGAATGGGTTGAAGATGACGCTGATATCACCATCACCCTATGTGGTGGTTTGTTTGGTGATGAAGAGATTACAGCAGCTGAAACTGTTGCTGAAGAAACTGCTCCAGCAAAAGAGGCTGAGCCTGCAGAAGTTAAACCAATCACTGATACGAAAAAGCCAGCGCCAGTTAAAGCAACCACAGCCAATGCAGAATCAACCTCAATCAGGGTTGGTATCGACAAAGTTGATTCATTGATCAACATGGTGGGTGAATTAGTGATTACCCAAGCGATGTTAAGTCAATTGGGTGAGCAAGAGATCACTGAAGCAACTATAGCCTCATTACAAGAGGGCTTAGCACAACTGGCACATAATACCCGTGACTTACAAGAAAATGTCATGCGTATTCGCATGTTGCCTATCAGCTTTGTGTTTAGTCGCTTTCCTCGCTTAGTACGCGATATCTCGCAAAAGCTTGATAAACAAGTTGAGCTTAAATTACTGGGTGAACAAACCGAACTAGATAAAACGGTGATGGAGAAACTTTCTGACCCCATGGTACATCTAGTGAGAAATTCCTTAGATCATGGTTTAGAAACCGTTGATAAACGCGTTGCAGCGGGAAAAGACCCTGTTGGTACTGTAACGCTCAATGCGTTTCATCAAGGTGGCAATATCGTTATCGAAATTATGGACGATGGTCAGGGCCTGAATACCACTAAAATTCGTGAAAAGGCAATTAAAAACGGCCTAATTTCAGAAACCGATGAGTTGTCTGATAACGAAATCAACGAGCTTATTTTCTTACCAGGATTTTCTACAGCCGATCAAGTCAGCGACTTATCAGGTCGTGGCGTTGGTATGGATGTAGTAAGGCGAAATATCGAAGCACTTAGTGGCTCTGTTGAAGTGGCTTCTGCACCAGGCGTAGGTTCGACATTTACAATTCGTCTACCGCTAACGTTGGCTATTTTAGATGGGCAGTTAGTCCGAATTGCTGAGCACACTTACATTATCCCGCTGATTTCGATAATTGAGTCATTGCAAATCGATATTAGTAAAGTGAGTCGAGTAGGCAAAGACTTAGATGTGCTGCGTTTACGTGACGAATATATTCCAATCTTAAGGCTTTATAATATTTTCAATCATAAAGGGGCGATTGAAACGCTTGATAAAACCCTGTTGGTTGTCGTTGAGAGTGACAACCAAAAAGTAGGTTTATTGGTTGATGACTTATTGTCGCAACAGCAAGTGGTAATCAAAAGCTTAGAGGCCAATTATCAAAAAGTTGATGGTGTCTCGGGGGCGACAATTCTAGGGGATGGTCGTGTTTCTTTGATTGTTGATATTAGTGGTTTGATTAAATTATCTGGGCTTAGAAAGCCTGGGAGCCAAGAATTGATTATTGAATCAAAAGCGAATTTGGAGGCGTCATGATTGCACAGCACGACGACCTGCATAACAAACTAAACCTTGAACAAGATCAAGATGTAAAACAGTTTTTAACCTTCTTCATGGCTGAAGAAGAGTATGGTGTTGATATTTTAACGGTACAAGAAATTCGCAGTTGGGAAGAAATTACGGTGATCCCTAATTCACCAGATTTCGTCAAAGGGGTTATCAACCTGCGCGGCACCATAGTGCCTATTATTGATTTAAGGCTTCGTTTTGGTATTTCAGCCATCGAATACGGGCCGTTAACCGTTGTAATTGTTCTAAAAGTACAGCTTGAAAATACATGTAAAATTATGGGCATCGCCGTTGATGCCGTCTCGGATGTCTATAGCATTGCTGAGCATGAAGCGAAGGCAGTGCCACATTTGTCTGACTCAGACAACGCGCAATTTGTTGCGGGTTTAGTCAATGTGGGCACGGCAAGATCATTATAAATTGAACTTATAGAATATGTAGTGATCAGATCAAGGCATAATAATCACCTTGGTCACG
>NZ_JABVXF010000129.1 GCF_013349995.1 Pseudoalteromonas sp. 0303 | reverse complement strand
TAGTGACAATGTGGGCGTTATTAGATCAGAAAAGAGGCGGATGTTAAAGCCTTTTTACAAAGTGCGATCCCGCCGTGATCACACCCCCACTTTGCATTTAAGTATTTATTAATTATTATACACTATTTCATCAATTATCGAATACTCCACTAATATTAAACACTTATAAAAAGTATTGGACCATCTCATGAGTTTAATTAAAGTATTTCCTATCAATGATAATATATACGAGAAATCAAGTGACTCATTGATTTGACTTTGGATTCTGCGCTCTCTATGCTCGGGATAACGTTCAATTTTATTCATTTTTTAGTTTAAGGGCATCAACGCAAACTTACCGGTTTATTCTACTATTCTACTATTCTACTATTCTACTATTCTACTATTCTACTATTCTACTATTCTACTGCTCCATTATTCCACTACTCCATTATTCCACTACTCCATTATTCCACTACTCCATTATTACACTACTCCATTATTACACTACTCCATTA
>NZ_JABVXF010000128.1 GCF_013349995.1 Pseudoalteromonas sp. 0303 | reverse complement strand
AATTGGTAGACACAAGGGATTTAAAATCCCTCGCTGGTAACAGCGTGCCGGTTCAAGTCCGGCCCCGGGCACCATTTGTGGTTAACTACAACACCAAATGTAGTTATAAAAATGATATTAGAGCTAATATGATGCGGCACTAGCTCAGTTGGTAGAGCGCAACCTTGCCAAGGTTGAGGTCACGAGTTCGAGCCTCGTGTGCCGCTCCATATTAGCTTTATCCACTTGCTTTAAATAGCAAACCCGATGCCCGGGTGGTGGAATTGGTAGACACAAGGGATTTAAAATCCCTCGCTGGTAACAGCGTGCCGGTTCAAGTCCGGCCCCGGGCACCATTTTGATAAAGAAAAATTTGCGGCACTAACTCAGTTGCCAGAACGTTATCATCGCAACCCCAAGGTTGTGCACCAACGGACAAAATACTGACAGAAACAAATTTGCGGCACTAGCTCAGTTGGTAGAGCGCAACCTTGCCAAGGTTGAGGTCACGAGTTCGAGCCTCGTGTGCCGCTCCA
>NZ_JABVXF010000127.1 GCF_013349995.1 Pseudoalteromonas sp. 0303 | reverse complement strand
GACTAAGCGGTTAGATTATGAATATAAACGTGTAGGTGTGGCCAACTTATTTGTATTCTTCGATCGCCATCGAGGGTGGCGGCATGTTAAAGCAACAGAAAGAAAGACGAAAATTGACTTTGCTAATTGTATGAGGGATTTAGTTGATCTCCATTATCCACATGCGAACAAAATAAAAGTTGTATTAGATAACCTATCAACTCATACAGAAGGAGCGTTATATAAAGCATTTTCTCCACAGGAAGCACGCCGGATTTTAAATAAACTAGAATTACATTACACACCAAAACACGCGAGTTGGTTGAATATGGTCGAGATAGAAATTGGTAATATGAATAAGCAATGTTTAGATAGACGTATAGCAAGTATGGAAGAACTAAAGACAGAACTCGCGGCCTGGGAATGGAACAGGAATAAAGAAAGAACAAGTATAAACTGGCTATTTAATGTTGAATCAGCTCGTGAAAAACTTGAGAGGGCTTATGGTGCCCTCAACTAGTCAGAACTTGTGTGATGGAGTACTAG
>NZ_JABVXF010000126.1 GCF_013349995.1 Pseudoalteromonas sp. 0303 | reverse complement strand
TTTATAACATCAGTTACTGGAAAAAGCAGGAGTATTGAATTATTGATTGAAAAAGATCAGTTACCTGAATTTAAGTAGGGGCAACTGATCAAAATATATGTGAAAGAGTACTAGGCTCTAGGCTCTAGGCTCTAGGCTCTAGGCTCTAGGCAAAGTGTGCTTGTAGGAATGGCTTCAGCCATGAATGTGTTTGTTATGGTCTAGATTCGGCACTGAAGTACCTACTACGGGGATATTGCTGAGGGAGTCTCTATTACTAAATTCCCTGTAGATCAACTGACCTCTAATATCTAACGCCTAACCTTCTCATCACTTAGGAATGGCTTTAGCCATGAATGTGTTTGTTTAATTTATTCGGCAGAGAAGTAGCCCGACGGGGGTTGCAGAGGGTGACTCTGTGCTAATCAACCACACAGTTCAACTTTACCCTTGCAAACTAGCAACTCGCTAATACCATTCCGCATAAAGATTAAATCAATTTAATCCATTCCCGATTGCACATTTTCTTCACTCGATCCGGGATTGAA
>NZ_JABVXF010000125.1 GCF_013349995.1 Pseudoalteromonas sp. 0303 | reverse complement strand
GACAAGACATTGTATGTGCAGGTGTATCAGCCATTTCGTTTGGTGCGGTCAATGCAATCATTGCCTTGACGAATGTGAAACCGATCATTCAACAAGGGAAAGACGGCTATCTTCATTGTGAACTTCCGACAATTGAAGATGCGAAAGTACTAGCCGATGTGCAACTTCTTCTTGAAGGAATGATCGTGTCGCTCCAAACGATTGAGCGTGATTACGGTAAATACGTCAACATAACGACGAAAACGTTGTAGGAGGTGACACGACATGTTGCGTTTAGATCTTCAGTTTTTCGCATCGAAAAAAGGGGTAGGTTCAACAAAGAACGGTCGTGATTCGATCGCAAAACGTCTTGGTGCGAAGCGTGCGGACGGTCAATTCGTTACAGGCGGTTCGATTCTTTACCGTCAACGCGGAACAAAAATTTACCCAGGATTAAACGTAGGCCGCGGTGGCGACGACACACTTTATGCGAAAGTTGACGGCATCGTTCGCTTCGAGCGCATGGGTCGCGATCGTAAAAAAGTGAGCGTTTA
>NZ_JABVXF010000124.1 GCF_013349995.1 Pseudoalteromonas sp. 0303 | reverse complement strand
GAAATCGGGTTGCCTGCCACATCGGATACGCTAGCTGTGGCAGTGAGTGTGCCATCGTTTAGTGCGCTTGCATCAATTGGATCGGTGACGTATTCGCCGTTTTGTACAAGTGCCGTGGTTTCAACTTGGTTTGTGCCATCACTGATAATAACAGTAACAGTTTGGCCGTCTTCAACGTCAGTCACTGTGCCGCGTATAACCATGGCGGCGCTTTCGCCATTACCATTAATCACGCCGTCGGTTGTTTTATCAATACTAGTTGTAATAACTGCGGTGTTATCAAGTTCGACTGAATCTTGTGCTGAAATTGGATTGCCAGCCACATCAGACACGCTGGCGGAAGCAGTGAGTGTGCCATCGTTTAGTGCGCTTGCATCAATCGGATCGGTGACGTATTCGCCGTTTTGTACAAGTGCCGTGGTTTCAACTTGGTTTGTGCCATCGCTGATGATCACCGTCACGGTTTGACCGTCTTCCACATCGCTCACCGTCCCACGCACGACCATGGCGGCGCTTTCACCGTTACCATTAATCACGCC
>NZ_JABVXF010000123.1 GCF_013349995.1 Pseudoalteromonas sp. 0303 | reverse complement strand
CCTTATTGGTAAAAGTAATTGTCCAATCTCTTTATACCGTACTCACCCCATTTGGGGGAGGAGTCCATACATCTCCTACGGGGTTTTGTTGCTGAGGGTGACTCTGTACTAAACAACCACACAATTCAACTTTACCCTTGCTAACTTGTAACTCGCTAACTCATGTTGGGTTTCGCTCCGCTCTACCCAACCTACCTGGCTGAAAGCTCCAGACGCAAAAAAGCCCGACTCTTTCGAATCGGGCTTTCTTTAATTTGGAGCCTGGCGATGACCTACTTTCACATAGCAGCTGCTACACTATCATCGGCGCTGTTTCGTTTCACTACTGAGTTCGGCATGGGGTCAGGTGGGTCCAAAACGCTATTGTCACCAAGCAAATTTGGTTTTAATTCGCTCTTTTGAGCAAATTAATAAATCTGGAATTCTGATATCAAGTAAATGTCTACTTTAGTGTCTTAACTTCTGTCTGTTACGCTGTCATAAAACGCGTTTGGCGTTGTATGGTTAAGCCTCACGGGTAATTAGTACAGGTTAGCTTAATGGCT
>NZ_JABVXF010000122.1 GCF_013349995.1 Pseudoalteromonas sp. 0303 | reverse complement strand
AAAACCAATATTCACTATTACGGGAGTTAAGCAATATAGGTTTCATCATCGCGCTTCGCAGGAGTATCTAGCAGCGAGGCAGCTAAAAAAGCTTAAAGAAAACGGTCTAAAAACGAATGATTTGTTTAATTTTCTGTTTGCTGAAATTGGTGGTGAGAAAGTCTTAATACCTAGTATGGAGCCTATTACTGCTTGGATGGCTTTATGGAATAGAGATATTTTTAATGAAGTAAAGATGCGCTCTCCAGCGTTAATGTTCAGACAGGGCATTCCCGCCTTATTAGATCTTGAACAACGTGCAGAGCTAATCCGTTGCTTTGTTAGTAAGTATTCTCAAAACACTGGGTGGTCAGGTGTTGGTATTGGGCAACGAGAGCTTCAAAAAATTGCATCTCCAGAGTTGTCTGGCGTAATCAAGGAATGTTGGGATAAAGCATATCAAGGCTATGAAACCCGCGAACTTCTGATTGAATTGATCTATTTTACACCATTAGTTGATTGCACTGATTTAGCTAAACAGGCTCTTCACGATTGTGATCTGAATATGGCACATAGAGTTTATGCTGCTTGGACTATTCTAGA
>NZ_JABVXF010000121.1 GCF_013349995.1 Pseudoalteromonas sp. 0303 | reverse complement strand
CTTCACTACTAGCTTCTTCACTGTATTCTTGCGTGCTGGTGGGTTTTTCATTTGAAATTAATTTTATTAGTTCTTCTTCCCCATCTACAAACTCTTCTGTTTCTTCTTCATCCGTATTTCGATTGGCCACCAGCGTTCTGAGTGCAACTATATCAATCTCCTCTTTCCAATCATTGGGCCTACATGAAATATAAAACTTTGCTTGAGGTAGTGCCGCTATGCCAATTGCTTTTTTTATTTTTATAAGAGCACTACGTAGCTTCCCACTCCTAAGTTTTAACTCATCAACAGCATCTAAAAAAAAGTAAGCCTCTTGATCTGAACTCTTTTGCCACTCTTCGAAACGTAGCTCATCGTCTTCTGTGATGACCTCAAAAAAATCAGAATCCTGTAATTGCTCTAAGGCTACAAAGAATGAGTACTTGTTTTGTTCTTTTAAGAGAGCATCTTGCTTTTGAAACTCATATGTTTTGCCGCACTTCCCTTCGCCAAGGATAACTACGCATTGACAATCATCTAGCTCTGCCCAAGATTTAGCGTCGTACCGGCCATCCGGTAATAGATAAGCATCATCTTTATTCAA
>NZ_JABVXF010000120.1 GCF_013349995.1 Pseudoalteromonas sp. 0303 | reverse complement strand
CCACGCACGACCATGGCGGCGCTTTCACCGTTACCATTAATCACGCCGTCGGCGGTTTTATCAATGCTGGTTGTGATGGCTGCGGTGTTATCAAGCTCGACTGCATCTTGTGCTGAAATTGGATTGCCAGCCACATCAGACACGCTGGCTGTAGCGGTGAGTGTCCCGTCGTTTAATGCGCTTGCATCAATCGGATCGGTAACATATTCGCCGTTTTGTACAAGTGCAGTGGTTTCAACTTGGTTTGTGCCATCGCTGATGATCACCGTCACGGTTTGACCGTCTTCCACATCGCTAACCGTGCCACGCACGACCATGGCGGCGCTTTCACCGTTACCATTAATCACGCCGTCGGCGGTTTTATCAATGCTGGTTGTGATCGCTGCGGTGTTATCAAGTTCGACGCTATCTTGCGCGTTTACAGGGTTACCCGCTAAATCTGACACGCTTGTTGTAGCGGTGAGTGTGCCGTCGTTTAGTGCGCTTGCATCAATCGGATCGGTAACATACTCGCCGTTTTGCACAAGCGCCGTGGTTTCAACTTGGTTTGTACCATCGCTGATAATAACAGTAACAGTTTGGCCATC
>NZ_JABVXF010000011.1:55195-123775 GCF_013349995.1 Pseudoalteromonas sp. 0303 | reverse complement strand
GAAGCGTCAAAAAAGAAAAGTTAGCGGCTTAGGCTGCTATCTTGGAAGCTCGCGAGCTTTAGCTCCGAGTAGTTCACGAAACATGTTTAAAACACGGTATTCTTCCTTCAGACATTGCAATTGAGCACCTTGAAATAAGACCAAAAAACGTAAACGACTTAAACATCTTTGTAGATACTCAATTTAATCAACTTAGCATAACAGATGAAGAAGAACGTATTAACTGCAGTAAATTAAGTGATTTAATCGGCCGATAAGACTGCTCTATAAACCCCAGTTGGTGTTTTTCTGTCTGCAATTGACCAGATACCATATTGCAAGCCCCCTTTAGGCTTGATTTAAAAGACTATAAAGTGATTATTTTGGTAAATAATACTTGTCTTTAAATGTTGTAGGGTTAGAGTTCCCTTATGTTAATTGTAAGTTTGAAGCAGGTTTTTTACTTGAATGGATGACGATGGGCGTTCTTAATGGTTTTGCTATTTTTAGCTATGTAATTGGTGGTTTGATGTGCTTAAAATATTCAAATTTCTATCAAAAAACAACTGAGGAATAGATATTAATACTTTATTGTGTTCTTTGTTAAGTGCGTTTATTGCATTCACATTATTGCTAGTTAGTCCCACTAAAGCTTATGCTGGATTGAAATCTAAAGCAGCCATTGCTGCTGGCAGTTATGTGTTAGTTAAATGGGTTCCAAAGTATTTAAAATCTCAAAGCCCAGAAATAAAGAAAAAGGCTCTTCAAAAAATTACAGGTGTTCTGGCCAAGCATCCATCACTGACAGATAAGGCTTTATCTATAGCGAATAAAGTTGCGAGTAAGAACAATATCGCAAAAGATAGGCTTGATAAGTTTACAGCTTTTCTAAGAACCAATACCAGTTTACCTCCACCATTGAGCGCAGCAGTGCTTAGAACAACAAGGGGAACTGCATGGGGCGTAAAATCCTTGCCTGTAATTAAGGAAGGCACCAAATGGTTAAAGGGTTCACATGGTAGCTTTGGCAAGATACCAAGACAGGTTGGTGAAAAACTTAGCGGTAAATCATTTAACACATTTTCAGAATTTAGGTCTGAGTTTTGGAAGCAAGTTAGTAAAGACAGTGTTTTATCTAAGCAGTTCAACAAGCAAAATATATCTAGAATGAAAAATGGCAAAGCTCCATTTGCTAGTGAAACACAGCATAATGGACTAAACAGAACGTTTCAGATTCATCATAAGAAACCAATCAATCAAGGTGGGAGTGTTTATTCCCTGGACAATCTTTTGGTTGTTAGCCCAAAATATCACAAATACATACTGGATAAAGGTTTTCACTACGGGAAATAGATTATGGCGAGCTCAGAGTCTTACAAAAACAAGATAACCGACAAAGAAAGCTTTTTGTGTTTATTAAGAAGAATAGAGTCTGATGATTTTGAAACTGAAGAAGAATCAAACGCTGCGGTTGAGCAGATAGCGAGATCATCAAAATGCTCAAATCCATTTGATGTTATCTTTTTCTCTGATGCATCAAATGTCAACGAGCTTTATGATCGGCTAATGACAGATGATTCTATTAAACTATGATGTTTAACAAGGAAATAAAATTATGCGGTTTTTTAACGGTATTTTAATAACGACTTAAAAGACTATTGTGCAACTATTTTTCGCATATCTTTGATTGAGTATGAATGTGCTCAATTGATAACTTGTAACAACCGAGGAAATTGTTTATGGCTCGAAAGGTTTTAAGATTTGAAATTGGCATGTCTGGTACAGAGCATTCGACTCATCATTGGGTTCTGGACTGTTCGACACATTCCGATCATGATGTAAGGTCGTTAGTTGCTGTATTAGTGGCTGGGTTATTTCAAACAGATGAGGATAAAGAGCTATCTAAGCGTTATTTAAAAGTAATAGGCGATCGCTCTTCTATTCAGTGGACATCTCGACAAATTCAAAAAGTTAATCCTGATATCGATTCCTTTGACATACCGCAACCTCTCACCGAAGAATAAACATAAGGCCGCGCTTTAAGCGGCTTTTTTTATTGCTATATAAAAATGCTGGTGGGGTATAGAAATGGAAGTTAATTAGATGGACGTAAATTTAACTGGTAATTGGTACAGAAGTTATTACATAAAACATACAGACAATAATTAACCCCACGCTACTCAAAAGCGATAACCACCATTTCCAACTTACCTTAAGCGGCTTACCTGCATATTTAGATGAAAAAGTTATTGTTATGATCAGAGGAGCAAATACAGCAACAGCATGTAATAGTGCATAAATCGCGCTTGAATCACTATATTGCGAGCCCTCTTGTCCCAGCATATGCTTAACTGGTTTAAGATCCTCGGTTTGGCTGTTAGCAATGACCGGAACTGAAAAATACCCGATCACAGTGTATAAACCTGTTAGAAAATACTTTTTCATCATGAGTAACCCGTTGTTTTTGGAAGATTGCCCCAACTGCTGGAACAGTTGAGGCAATAAGGGTGAGGTAAAACTATATCCACGTTCTATGGGTAGTTTTCATCACTAATATAACAATGCATAAGTTACTGACCTATAAAACACACTACAACAAATAAATCGTGAAATATTCACTTTTTTAAAAGTCCCTGCATTGCCTAATAATGCGTTCTTGCGGCTAGCGCCTTAAATAAATATGTCCGATAAAGGAAAGGTGTTCGGCACTTATTCTGCGTAGTTACCACCAATTGATACCTTAGTTACATCAAAGCAAACAACACTAAGGGAAATTTTATGAGCTTATCTACTATTACCGCACCTATGCAAACAGCACTATTTGAACGCCTGGGCGCATTCTTTGCCTTTGGAAAAGAGCAGTTCAATCAAAAACGCAAAGAGGGTGTGGAGTACGTGTCTATTAAAGGGTTAGGGTTGATTTGTCCTAAAGAACACGTTTCGGAGCTTGATAAGGGCTTGGCTGAAATTACTAAACAAGGCATAGCGCTTGATTTAGAGAAAAATGGCAAAGACAAAATCATTGAGCGCGAGCTTTGGAATTACGAGTGTTTCTATCAATGCGATATTTCAGACTGTGTTGATGCACTTACAAGTTATCCTATCACACGCGAAGAAATCCAAACGGTATTTGACCGTATATTCCCAACCGTCGATATGTAACAGCGCGGTAAGCAAGGTTCGCCTTGCTTACTCCCCCTTGCTTAATTCAAAGAAAATATGTTGCCGCTCTTGGTGAGCACTCCGTAAAGCAATACACCCATAGGTATAATCATGAAAAATACATTAATAAACTTACCGCTATTCAGCGTATTTACTGAGCAGACAAATAATAGCTGCATCCATGTTGAGGTCAAAGGTCTCGGCATTGTGTCTATAAATCGCACTGATGAGGGGTGATTGTCGATGTGTTTGACAATTCACAAAGTAATGACTCTTTAAATTCACTGGCGTTTGAAGAGTGTGACTTTTCAGAAGGGTTTGCAGACGAATTACAGCGAGAAATTGAAAAGTTCGATCCATCCATTAGTTTGGACGCGCAAGAATGCCTAGCTGCTTATAAAAGCGCCCAGCGCCCACCAGCATTTATTGCGGAGTATTTCGATAAAAACGGGTTTGATTTAGCACTACTTGAGCCCCTTAAAGGAGAGTGTAAACCCTTCGCAGAGCAAGTTCGAGAGTTAACAGGCCCATATATCGCTATTACTGAGTCGCAGCATGAATCGTTACTTGCGCAACCGGCGGACTTTTACATGACTAAAGGTGGGAAAGTATTAACCTTTGGTCATGCCAATGGTGGCTTTGCGCTCATGACATTGCAGGATGAACCAACCCAAAAGGTGTTAGCTAGTCAATCAAACTTGAGTATGGCGCTTAGTGTTCATCGCTTGAGCGACCCTGTTATCCAAAAAGCAAATGAGCTGGGTTGGCACGTGTGGGAAAACAACACCGATTACACCGATTTAGAGATGGATATAACGTATAAAGATGAAGTAAAAGGGCAGAGTGAGCGATTATCATTAAATGCGTTGTTTACATTTGATTGGCAAGCTAATTCATACCGTTTGATATTAGGTACCAATAAAGGCGATGGCTTTAATGGGGAATTTACCATTAACTTCGAGAGCGCTGATTTTCATATCGAAACAGAAAGTAGCGTTTAGCGCGAATGTGACCAGATAGAAATGGGCGCAGAGGAAACCGAGCTGTTTAGCTTAATCAATCACTACCCCGATGCCTGGCACTCGTTACTTGGCAAAATTAAAGAACTGTCAATTCTTATGAGTATGCCACCAGCTAAGAATGGAAAGGTGGCAGCATAAGTATCAGGTAACAATACAGACAGCCTGTTGCTGTCTGTTTTCGTTTTATTGGCGGTATTTATATGGATTATTCGTATTTCTTTTTCTTTCGGTGCGTGTAGCCGGTTGATGTATACACGCCGACTTTAGCAACGTTTAGAGACCTTTCGATTGAGGCTCTTAACCCATCAAACAGCGTGACCTCTTCGCTTTGCTTTAAGTAGTCGCTTATCGAATCTGCAATTTTTTCGATTATCCGTTCTGGTTTAACAACCCCAAACGCCTTACCAAATGCCACTAAATCAGCATGTGACGGCCATACCCTGTTACCATTTATCTTTAATGCTGATTCATCCACTAAGTCTTTGTATATGACAGTGTGAGTAATGTCGTAAAGTGGTGACACTTTTACATCACCATAAGGCCTATCGTATGTTAGAGAAAAGTTTTTCAAATGAGCATCGCCATTACCAATTAACATGCAAAACACAATGTATTCGTACATTTTCCTTAATTCGAACGGGTTGTTGGCTGTATATCTGGCCGTCACATTCATGACTGTTTCATAACTTGATTGATATTTAGCTTCTGGCGTATTTGCAGCTCTGGTTAAAACCGTAAAATCTTCAACCCCGATTTTTCCATTCGGCGTTATATCAAAACGCTTCACGGCGTAGGTTCTTAAGTCCTCACTCAAAAAACATGCTGGTGGATTTAAGCCGCACGCTTTGGCTGCTTGCATGCAAACATACTCATTGACAGTTAAAAGTGGGTAATCATCATCAAACGTTTTAACGATGTATTCATCTGTTTGTACCGTTGCTCTTTGCTCTATATTCTTGTCATCTGTGGTTGCTGGTATTAGCACCTTTGGTTGCATGCCGGATGCAACGCCATGCAGATAATAGCGATCTAATAAGTCCTCAAAAATCCGGTCTTTTCCTTTGTATGTTAGCACCTCATCTAATGTAATAGGTTTGGATTCAGGTTGTTTTATGGGGCTACCGAAAGAAAGGTGGCCGATTGCATTACCAAACTGCAATGCAAGCATATACATATCATCAAAGCGGATATCTTTGTTAGCTTTCACCAGCCTTTCCCGTAAATAAGCCCGTATAGCCCCTTCAGGTAGGTTTTGAGCGAATATTGGTAGTAGCGCACCATATTTATAGGGCTCTTCCATATAAGGCATGGTTAAGCTAATCGGGTTGTCTGCAGTATATTGAAAGCTGTGCTCAGCTGGTTTTTCTAATATCCCAGCGTTCTCTTTAAACGACCGGATCGCTATTTTGTTGATTTTATTTGGGTACCGTGGCGCATCATTTTTCATTATCATCATCTTCCTCATTGAATAATGAGTCTATTTCTTTGTTTAACTCTACAAAGCGCGGGGTGAGCTGGGTCAGACTAGAACTAGCTATACTCGCTGTAGCCGATTTCGATTTTGCTCCGTTATCTGAAACCCACAGTTCATGTTGCAAGTCATTTTCCTCAGAGTTAGGCCATGTGTTAGGTTTGGTATTCCAGCCGCTTTGACCTGGCGTGATGCTTAGTTCCATATTTAAAAGTGATAAGTATTTGATAAAGTATTTAATGCCACCATCAAAGATACCGTTTTCCATTTGGGATATTTGTCTACGGCCAATACCAAGAACGTCTGACACTTCTTCTTGAGTAAGCCCTTTCGACTTACGTGCATTTTTTAATATTTCACCATCATACAGTTTCATTTTACACCTATTACACCCTTTGGTTTGTTACTATATTATAACCCAAGATGATGAAATTACCATATAGTAACAATGACGGTAAATGATATCATATAATAGCAAATTGATTTTATGCTACTATATGGTATCAACAGCGGGCTTTGTAACTATATAGTATCAATTTTAAGCTTTGTAACTATATAGTAATCTTCTGTGGCTTTGCTGGCTTTAAAGCAATTAAAGAGGTGGGGTTGTCAACAGGGTCGTGCTGCGAGTCCTTTCATCAGCATGTCGTTTTTAAATCGCCATAGTTGTCACAGGCACAGAGTACCAACCACTCACCGCAATTAAACCAACAGAGCAGCAATAGGATAGCCACCATTTCCACGATTTATTGAAAGGCTTGTGTCTGACTTTAAATACATACAGCGCTAGTAAAGCTAAATTAATAACCCCACCAAGAAGAAAATAAAGTTCAGGCTCTAAATAGAAAGGGGTTGCTGAAAGTTGCCAATGGTTGATTTGCCCTTTGGTGGCCTCGCCAGCTAAGGCTAAACCGGAAGAACAACCCATAAGGATGTAGAACACAGTTAAAATGTACTTTTTCATGGTTATCAATCTCTACTGAATTATATGTAGTTGGGGCTTACCATCTCAGCATACTTGCTGGTGGCATGTGGAACGTTAATATTACCTGTATTAAAACAATGTCAAGACTACTTACCCGCAAAGAACACTTCAAAAGATAAATCGTTAAATATCCACTTATATCCACCCAGATGGAAACCGAGAGCCACCAGCAAACACGGCTAACGCCTTTACTTCTATCAATTCTGAATAAGGAAAGGAGCGGGGACTTTTTCTGAGAGTTAGAACCTGGTTGATATCTTAGTTTTACCAGCTGGCAAAGCTCAGCGACTTGTTAACTAGGAGAGTGTCATGTTAAAGCAAGCATTAGAAACAGCAAACGGTATCAAACGCTATGGTCGTGGTGTTAGTCGTGAAGAACTAGATCGCATTAGTGAACATAACTCAACTATTTACGAAAAGATTATTTCTCAGGCGTTTGGTGGCGCTAAGTCTAGCTGTCATATCAGTTATGCTAGTTTTTGGGTTTATGCTGACACCCTATCAGAGGTTGGCATTATCAAACGCAAAGCGGGTGAGTACGGTTATACAAACGTAAAAACAATCCTACCCCACACAACAGATAGTAATGGACTAAAGCAAGCCGACCCAAACGGCGCTTACGCAGTGGTTATTGATGAATCAAACGCATTGCTGATTGGTGATGTCGCCAATTCACTGGTTAAAATTCTTAAGCCTGTTCTTGACTCAGTAAACGATAACCTACTGCACATCTACGGTCATATGGGCCGCTTTACATTCAAGTTTAACGAACACGATGCATCAGAGCTATTTAGCGCCTGTGTATCGAAAATTTTAAATGCATTCAAAGAAGAGCATGGCGTGATGGAGTATCAAATTAGCGCTGTCCAGGAAGGGCTTGATTGTTGGTCTGTCTCTTTGAACCTACAAGCATCATAAGCGGTTAACCCCGCTTTGCTCATTTAACCGGTTATCTACAGGAGCTAAGATAATGAACACATTACAAACCACCATGGCTGTTTTATCTGTTTTCGTTACACAAGAGCGCTTTCTTAAAAATATTGAAGCGCATTGTTGGCTAACAGGGTGTACGTTCGATACAGCATTACTTACTGAGTATTTTTCTGGCCGGAGTGAGCCAAGGGATATTAAAACACTCGATGCGATTGCATCAGGGTATGAAGCAAGCTCTTCTTTTGTATTGAGTGGTACCCCCCATACAAATGAGTTGTGGGGGTTTAAAGAAGAAAACCGTGGTGTTACCGCATACTTACTCATGCCTGTTTTAGAGTCGCTGGTGGCTTACCTGTGTGAGCATGAGCCAGATATGAATGGTGAAGCTAAATCGTGGAGCCAGTATTGCGAACGGGGTTATGATGTCGATCACCTTAATGCGTTGGATGAGTGCTTGGTTGTTCATGGCACCACTTATCCTTTATTCGACATTAAGTTTAACAATGTTGTTGTTGGTAAGGCGCTCAGTTCAGATAAAGCCATCTGGATTAGTGAGCGTTTATCGAGAGCGGCAGATAAAGCTAATAGAACCTAAAAATTATGACTTGCCGGTGAGCAATACCGGCATAACTCCGCTTAATTCCCACTTACGGCTATCGCCTTTCGTAATATCAATGTTTAATAAAGGAAAAGGTACTTGCACTTTTCCGGCCCCAATCCACCAGCTTGTTACCTTAATCACATGAAGTTAATCAACTAACTCGGTGGTTAAAATGGATAAAGTAAATAAAACAATCAACACGTTAAAGAAGCTATTTCTTCAGGACTGCATTTTAAGCTGCGGCCTGTCTGGTAAAGACTCGTCTGTGGTTGCTCACTGTGCTGTAGAGGCGCTAAAGCAAGCGAAGGAAGAAAAGCCAACTCATCGTGGTATGCTTTATATTGTGACCACTAACACGACGATTGATAACTTTGAAATTCACAACTTCATTTTAAAGCTGCATAAGGCTGCGCGTGAGTACGCTCAAGAGTATGACCTACCAATTATCACGAAAGAATTAAAGCCAAAGCTTTTTAATACCCCAATCGTTGAATACCTGGGCCGAGGTAAACTTTTACGTACTATGCAAACAGCGGCACGCGGTCGCGACTGCTCGGTGGACTGGAAGGTCTTGCCAGCAAAGGAGTTTTTATCGAGTCTAGCTAAAACTCATCAAACTGACAAAGTGATTTCAATCAGCGGGACGAGAGACGCTGAGAGTGCTGCGCGTGCTAAAAACATTGCAAAGCGCGGTGAGTCAATTGATGTGATAGTACAAACAGACTTGGGACTCGCGCTCGCACCTATTAAAGATTGGTCAACAAATGATGTATGGTCGCTTATAGGCCAAATCGAAGATGATCTTATTGAATCATTCATTGATATTCACGCTGCAGGGCTTAGAAAACATTATAGTGCGGGTAACGGGGGGACCTGTGATATTTATTTTGGTAATAGCCGTGATGTATCTAAGAGCTGTGGCTCGCGCTTTGGTTGTACACTGTGTAGCTTGGTGGAAAGTGATAAGTCATTAGAGAACCAGATTGATGTTGATCCAGATACGTATGGCTACATGCGCCCGTTCGTTGCACTGCGCAAGTTTATGAACGATACACTGTTTGACAATGAGCGTTCTCGCAGCTTGTTAGGCCGTGACGTTAAACATGGTGATTGGATCAAGGTAGGTTTTAACCAATACAGCCTTGAGTACCGTAAAGAGTTGTTGCGTTATGTCTTAACAATGGATGCTAACGAACGTACTCGCGCAGAAGCGCTAGGCTATGCACCGCGCTTTGAGCTGGTGGATTATGAGACACTTGCGGCCATTCAATACCATTGGAGTCGCGAAGGTGGGGAGTCTCGCCCAGCTGAAGCAATTGCTATTTGGCATGATGTGCACACATACGGTAAGCGCTATGCTATCCCTGAAACGTCTAAAACCCCTAATCAAACTACTGTATTGCAATTCAGTTCACTTAACTTTATTGCAGGCTCTGGCCGTCAAGATTACCGCTACGCAAACTTAACAGAGTTAGACGCGTTGTTTGATGGAGAGCGCACTGGCTTAGCTGCAAGCGCTATCGATAAGAAATTATTCAAGTGTCACCGAACAGTATTGGATGGCGAGCTTGCGCTTGTCACACCATTTAAAGAGACTCAACGTAATTCTGTTGATGCGTACTTAGCAGAGCAATACATCAATGAAGCGTACTTTGATCTAGAAGCAGAAGGTGCGTTCGAACCTGGCAATGAGATATGCCCTACGGTCATCATCAAGGACATGCTGCACAATGAAGTGATCACAATTCGAAAAGGGGGTATGAACAAGCTTCACCAAGACCTTAAACGCGCTCAAACCTATAACGCAGTAATGAAGGCTATGAAATCAGGTAGCGCATCGCTTGTTGAGAATGTTGTACTTGCTCGCTCTATTACCGAGAGTGAGTTCAATGCGCGTATCTCAGACATAATTGATGACGCAGAGCAGTCAGCACCTCAAATGGCGCTGGGTTTTTAACCCCGCGCTCTTTCCCTGAACATTTATTTCCACGCGCTATCTTAGCTACATGTTTTAGATAATAAACTTAAAAGGTTACTTATGACTTCCAATGGAACACAACGAAAACTGATGAACACCCAAGGCATGCTTTTTTCAGAGGCTGAAGCGAAAGAGTATTATGGCGCACGATATGAACACACCACTCTGTCGTGGGTGTCTGTAGACAAAGACGGGCAGGTGGTCACTGCAGAAAAGGCAGAACCTACCTCACGAATTGTGGAGCTCGCTGAGCAAATCGAAAACGCGGGGCTCACAGAATACCAGTATAATTTAGTCGTCGAGTTTATGGAGATTGTAACCGGTGCTCACTCTGAAGCTGTGCACGCTCACGCAGTCTCGGTTGCGTTAAATGAAAAGTCCAAAATAAAACCTAATCAACACTAGGAGTTATCAATGTCTAGCAGTAGTCACGTAGAGGCAAAGCAAACACAACCATGTATTCACGCGAACCTCTACACCAAAATAAAGACAGTGTATTTAAATGGGTATATAGCGATACATAAAGGGAAGACCTACGACCTTACCGGTTATGCCTTGTTTGATACGCTCAGAGGCGAACTAATCCGCGTAGGGGGTGACTTACCCTACCTGCCAGCTGGTGGCCGGAGTGGTTGTGAGACCATAGTGGCAAGCGGCCTTGTTGGGGTGCCTGATTTGTATGTGTCATCGCAAGAGCAGAGAAAGCGTATATTCACGGCAAAGAAATACAGAAGTAAATCGAAGTAAGGAAAGGAAAATTTAACTGGCTCTTTCACTGTCAGGTTTTTATGGCTTGTTACCTTAATTGCATCACTAATTAACTGAGCAAGCCATTATGAACACAAACAAAAGCAAAACAACTAAGTCACTCGACTGTAAGCTGTGCCGCGCTTTGAACGATGGTCTTTGTGGTAATTACTGCCAGCTAAATAAAGCTCAAGTTAAAAAGCTTGTGGAAGATAACAAGCACTTATTTCGCATTGAATTAACTAAGTAAGGGGAAGGTATGAGTAAGCACTGCACGAACTGCCAAGAACGTTTAACACAATCAGACATAGCAAAAACATTGAGTGGCATTTTATCTAACACGGACCTGTCACTACCAGAGGCAACTGACCTGGTGGTAGAGAATGGCAGTCTGTGCTCTTCATGTGATACGGCTCGCACTATGTGTCACGCAAAATCGCACGATTACGAGTACGACCCAATCGCTATTTAACCTTATTGCTCCCACGTTTGGCCGCTCTGCGGCCTTTTTTTGCCTATATCGGCTATCGCCTTATATCTATAAATTGGAAAAAGGTGTCAGTTCTGGCTCTTTCTCTGTGAAACCCCTATCTATTGGTATCTTGACCTCAAGCAATATAGCTCGTTAACCAAACAGTATTTAAGAGGTCCGTAATGCAAAGCAAAATTATTAGTCACTATTTCTTTTCGCAGGTATTGGAAGAGTTGAAATCGAAAGCCATTGATTACAATGCTATGTTTGATATATCTGAGGATGACTTTCTTCGTATGGTAATTCCTTTCACCACTTATATTGAGCAGGTATTTGACCGAAGCGAATACACATCACTTGGGCTGTTGGAGTTAATGCCTTCACTTGCTCGTATGGCGTTGGCTAATGTTGTTTATGCTCACTTAGCTTCAGTAAGTCTTAATTATAGCTCATATTATAACTACTGTTGCGCTGTGATGGATGTTACTGTGGAAATTCCTTTCATTGTTATGGGTCGCATGGACGGGGAGGAGAATAGTGTGCTTGAGGTGTTTGCTAAAAACGCAAGTAGCGCAGAAGCAAAATTTACAGCGTTCATAAAAGATACCGATACCTTCATTGAAGAAGTAGAGAGAAGAAAGCAAATGGGGGATACGGGCGATGACAGCGAACCAGATATCTACATTGAATTTTGCAAACCCTATAAAGAGATGAGAGCTTCTAGTCTTTCTTAGTAAGAGCTCGCATTACCAGCAAGTCATACTTATTTTTACTAACAGCCACTGACTTGAGTTGGTGGCCTATACGCAAAATAGCCAGTGTTATAATTCTTTAAGTCAGATAAAGGAAAGGTGCTGCACTTAAGCTGCAGTACTTTGCCACCTTGGTACCTTAGTTACATCAAAACAAAACAGCACTAAGCAAGGGGTTACAATGAATACACGTAAACTGGCCATTCAAGCAATTTCATATTTAGAGTCGTTAAATAAACCATTACCAGATGAATCAGAAACTGCGTGGTATAAACAAAACGAACGCAACTACAAAGCCTTACTGAAACTCAACAATGCGAACATGGGCAAGACCATGGATGAGCTAAAGGCGCTTGCTTCAGCCCCGTTAGCAGATCGTTATGCTAAAGAAGCTATTGAACGTATGTTTAAGATTGATGCTGAAATCAGTAAGACCTATAAGCGTGAAGATGAAATCGAGAAAACACCAAGTCTCTGGCATGGCTTCTTTTCGGGCTATGAAGTGACACCAAAAGCGGTTTGTAAGCGTCAGCTTGAAGCCCTTGAGCGCAAGCGTGAAAAGTTAAATAAGCAACATGCAGAGCTTGCCAAGTCAATCACGGCTGAGCAGGCTCAAAAGTTCAGTTATCCTCTTGAGTGCTTGGATGGCATCGAGCTTTGCGCTAGTTGATGCACTGAGCTGGTGGCTACTTGGCTACACAAATGGAACTCTCCCTTAGCCACCTACAGGTGGTTTTTTGCTTTCCTTTCGGCTATCGCCTCTATCAATAGGCTTTATTTAGATAAAGGTAAGCCACCCCGCACTTTCTCTGCACAATCTTAGCTAATTGATACCTTGGTTACATCAAAAGCAAACGACATACAGGAAATGCAATGACTAAATTTGAGACGTTCTTAGAAGGTCAAGTCAAAAAAGCAGTTGAGAACTATAACGCCAATACTGAAGCGCAAAAAGCGTGCAGCGCACATGATGCTCATAAAGCCGCAGAATATGGGCAGCAAGCTAAAAGAGAAAGAACCTTATTTCATTTCTTTCGTGAGACACAAAGCCAATTCAAAGCTTGTTTGGGCATAAACGACCCCGCTTCATTTCTTGCTTACTGTTTAAGTGAAGTTCAATCGTCTCTCGCAGACAAGCAAACTGAGCCAGCTTTAACTGAAGCAAGAGAGATGTTGCTGGTGGAGCTTAAGCCTTATTTAGTTGCTGCCTATTCAAGTAAAGCCACTTTGTAGGTATGGGTGTGCTGATATAAACAAACACTTCCCCTGTTAGCCGCCTACGGGTGGCCTTTTTTTAGGAAATAAAATGTTAGATTACAAACACGACTTCGTCATTGTTTATGCGTTAGGCATGCTATCAACCCCTCACACTCAAACTGTCAGTTCGTCAGGATCTGAAAGTGAAGTGAGGGCGGAATTTACAATACTGCTTAGTAAAATATGCAGTGAAGGAAAAATCCTTGGTGTGTACCAAAACATTTCGGTTTGCGATGCAATACGTAAATGTGAGAATGAATCTGATCTCGTTAAACAGTTATCATGTACTGTATGTGGCGGTGAGATTCTACATAACCGCGTAGAGGACAGTCGCACAACTAGTCGTGTGTTTGGCTCTGGTGCAATCGTTGACCTGGGCATTAAAACGAACGGCTACGATGAGTTCGTATGTGCAAATAATAGTGAGCATATTCTAAGTGAAGAAATGCATGAAATGCTTATAGAGCACGTTGACAGCTATACAAGTTTAAAACCTACTTAACAAATCACATAAATAGGCCATTAATAATGGCCTTTTTTAATCGCCACTTATCGGCTATCGCCTCTATTAATAAAACAAGTCAGATAAAGGGAAGGTGTTCGGTACTTATTCTGCGTAGTTACCACCAATTGATACCTTAGTTACAACAGCTGAGGGCACTCAGTTACTTTTAATCAAAGGAGAGCAACATGACTACTTACAATTCAATTAAATGTTTCGTTTTAAACTACCTTGCTAACGGTAAGGCTACTGTACAAATTGGTGGTGAACGCAAAGTCGTTGACCAAGCAGACATTGTAATCTCAGAAGTGTCGGCTTAATTGCCGATACCGTTTGGGGGATAAAGTATGAGTAACCACGCAGAAAAACTCGACGCATTATTAGGTGGGCGCGTAAAGGCAAGCTCAATTATTGGCACAGGTTATAAAAACCCAAAAAAATCAGCCAGTGAATGGCTTCGCACACAAATGGCAAATGCAACACTCACTGACAAGCTCAAAATAAGCGCCACTATTGTTACATCAACTGGTCGCGCGTTTAAATCAGAGGCGCGAGCGAGAGCGAGTAAAGCATACACCGATATTTGCAATGGCAAGAGTGAGCTGTTCACCAATAAAGTCATCACAGATTTTGGGGTATGGCCGTCTGCTTTTGGTGATGGTTACGAGATATACGTTCTAGCTCGTTAATAATTCTTCCCGACCAAAGGCCCTCACCCAAATTGCAAAGAGGGCCTTTCTTTCTCTAGGTACTTACGCTGCTCATTATCGCTGGTGGAGTACATTAGCTAAATCAACCTTATTTATTTTATGGAGCTGATTATGCCTGCACTAATTAATCGAAACTTGACCGAGCATAAAGGGTCACCCCGCATCTACTTAGATGATGGCTTACTGAGTGAGCTAGGGGTAAGTGAAAGCTATAGACGTTACAACCGGATTTGGCAGGAGGATAAACTCATCTTACGCTTACATGATGAGGGTAAGTATGTAGTAAGCTCTAAGATGAAGCGCGGCGAGCGCGTGAATGTGATTGATATAAACACTAAAGAGCTATCTAACTTATTTGATGCCAACGCCAAGCTTCGTATTGCCATACAGAAAGGCTCTATTGTCATTAAAGTCCACCAAGGTGAAACTGCAATTAGGCAGCGTGAGGCAAGTTTCTTAGAAGCGCTTAAGAATGGAGCGCTTAAGAAGGGTGCTGTATTCCACGGTGGTGGCTTGATGGACCATGCTATTCATGAAGGGTTTAAAAAATCAGGTATCGCTAGTGTTATTTCTTTTGCCGTGGAAATAGATGAGCGGTATTTAAATTCAAGTATTCGAAATAACGCACACCTGTTTGATGAAAACACCATCTTTGTAAATTCAGATGTTGCGGATGTTCATGCTCATGCTATGCCACAAGTTCATGTGCTCAGCGGGGGTATCCCTTGCACAGGAGCCTCATTGTCGGGAAGGTCTAAAAATAAACTGCAACACGCAGAAGATCACGAAAGTGCTGGGGCCTGCTTTTTTAACTTTCTTAATATAGTAAAGGGGAGTAACCCTGCAATCTGCATTATGGAGAACGTAAAACAGTACATGAACACTGCGTCATTCTCGATTATCAAATCGGTAATGGGTGGCTTGGGTTATGACTTGTTGACCAATGTTTATAACGGCCTTGATTTCGGTGCATCAGAGTCTCGTGAGCGCATGGTGTGTATTGCAATCAGTAAAGGCCTTAACAAGGGTGATTTACTTGGCTTGATTGATAAAGAGATCGAAGCGGGCAAAACTGGCCCTACACCGTTAAGTTCTGTATTGGATGATTTGCCATTAGATCACGATTCTTGGAAGGAAGTGACTTACCTTAAAGACAAAGCTAAAAGAGACGCTGCAAGTGGGAAAGGTTTTGCAATGCAAATCTTAAATAAAGATGCAGTAAGTTGTGGAACTATTGGTGCAGGGTACGCAAAAGCAAGAAGTACAGAGCCAAGGTTGCAACATCCAACGAACCCATTGCTATCTCGATTATTTAACGCTCTCGAACATGCACGGATTAAAAAGGCCCCTGAACGCATTGTTAATGGTTTATCAGAAACAGTCGCCCACCAAGTTCTTGGTAACGGGGTGATAGTTTCACTGTTTGAAATTATCGCTAAGTGCATCATTGATATTTTAACTTTCAACCTCCTTTCAAAAAACAAGCAACATGCAGCTTAAGCCGTCCGGTTTAAGCTTTTCATATAATCGCTATCGCTCAATTATATTTTTAATAAAGGGTAAAGTACCCGCACTTTTTCTGGTGGATTTAAACACCCTGGTATCTTAATCGTAACTTATTAAGGAGTTCGGTTATGTCTGTTTCTATTCTATCTAATGAGCAAATTTCAATTTTGGCAAATTTTGCAAGCGAGCAAAATTTAGGTTCGGCGCAAATGATTGGTGAGCTTTTACATAATCAAAATGTAAAAACCAACAATGAGCGCTATAGCGAAAATGTGCAGCCCTCTTTTTTATTAACAGATGATACTGACACGCCGGAGAATGTAATTGATTTAGCTTTCTATTGGCAGAGCAATAGTTGGGCTTACCTTGAGCAAAGTGCAACCTATAGAAAAATTCGCGACATAATGTGCGCTGCTGTATTTCCTAAAGCTGGTGAGCAAGTGTTTTCGGACACCGTAGGTAAGCCGGTGTATTATCGGTACCGTGGTGGTAATCAGTTAGGGTACGTGTCGAGCACTGTTAATACATACATGGTTGAGTTATTAGTATTCAACCGTTGCGAACGTAAATGGGTGACGCTTAACATTATGTATAAGGAGTGCACCCCTGCAGTTGGTGACATTATGGACTTTAAGTTATCACTGCAGCAGGTTTCCGGTCTTAAGGCAAAATTAAAAGCAGAACGTGATGCTATCGTAGAAGCTGGTAAAGCTAGAATGCAAAAGCAAGCTGAAGAACAGCAGGCTTTTGATGATGAGTTTAAAAAATTGATTCCCACTGGAAGTAAGTCGGTGATCATTGCGGAGTTATTAGAAGATAAGTGCGGCCATAACGATGACTATTATGGTTCGGAAACTAAAAGGCGAGTTCTTTTGGCTTTCTCTAAACATACTCGAAATCTATTTCCTGAAATGCGAAAGGCGGCAGCTAGATTTGAGCCGACAAAATATTTATCTGAAGCAGATGAAAAAGCGGAGCATAGAGAAAATTATTCTATGGGCCGAGGCACGTTTTTGATGAAGGGATCTACTTATGGTGGCTGGCGAATTAAAAAGGTTTCGATTTGGAATGGAACAATCACCAAAGCGGAATTGCTAAACATCGATTATTCTGCCAAGCCCGTTAAGCCTGGAAAGAAAAAGAAGCCTGTGCAACCGAAGGAATACAACTTAGATACAGCAAAGGTATCTGTTGACGATGAGAAAGGTGAGTTAACCGTTTCCTTTTTTCAACAGCCTAACCGAGAACTAATTAGCCAGTTACAGGTAGGTGGGTTGGAGAGGCAGGGTGATACGAATACGGTGTTTAAAGGCGAAAGCTCTGAGCGTGCTATCGAGTGTGCTGTAGCTGCATGTACACGCAACACTAGCTTTTTACTCTAAAGTGTTTGTTTTGAACTAAGAGGACCGCCTCTTTTTGATGTTACGCTATCGCTGACTATCAAAAACAGTCTTTTTCATTCCCTACCCATGTTACTTCACATTTTGTAACACGCAGATACCACTTAATTTACTATAAAAAATGCATGTTACTTCACAAGTTTGTACACCTTAATTCGCTCTATAAGGGGCAATTGTTGTTTTTTATGGCTTAAAACGCTATTTCTGTGAACTGTTTTATGCTTCCTACCCATGTTACTTCACATATTTTCCTGAGCGCTAAGTTATTGTGTTTTGGGGTGCATTGAATATATATAGCGTTGTGTATTAAGTTAATAACAGAAATAGACTGGTGAGCTGAACTAATTAACCCCCTGTATTACAAGGGTGTAGAGGTGTTATTTAATAAATGAATTAGGAAAATCCTAGCTAAGGGCAAAGCCCGACTAGCTAAGGGGGCTAACCTCCTAGTTGAGGAAATATAGCGCCTGACAAAGCTTTTAAACATCCCAGATAGGCCACGACTTTGTCTAACAAGGTATGCATTGCGCCTTGTTGGGCTAGGCCTCGTAATACAAGGGCTTCAGCGGGGATAGTCTGCTAAAAAGTAGAGTAAAATAATGAAATGCACGGTATTGCACTGTAGTAAAGTAGGTGTATGTTGAAGTTTAAAAGGGAATTAAAGTTAAAATATAGGTTCATACTCCGCCCAAAAATACTTACCCAAAGCTGATCACAGGCTTGGCGATTAATTCTGCTTTCAATGATGCTGGTTACACTTGCTTAAGCAGCTTGTGCAGAGCCGACATCTCCCACAGCGTAACTTCCGGCTGAGCATGCCGTATAATTTTCTAAATTTAAACTCGCGTTATGATCTCGGCATTTCGAACTATCACAGGCTGGACACTTAAATATTCTATCTGACAGAGCGAGCTCTGTATGCTTATGCCCACAATCAGAACACAATTTACTTGAAGGAAACCACCTGTCGGCCACCTGAAGTATCACTTGATACCACTTTGACTTGTAATCCAACTGCCTGCGTAGCTCGTAAAAACCAACATCTGCAATATGTCGGGCAAGCCTTCTATTCGCCATCATCCCTTTAACATTCAGGTCTTCAATGACGATTTGGCCAAAGTTTTTCACCAAATAAGAACTGAGTTGGTGTAGACAATCCCTTCGAATATCAGCAATCCGTTTATGAAGTTTGGCTATTTTCATCTTAAGCATTTTAAAGCCATTAGAGCCTTTTACTTTTTTCGCCAATCTGCGCTGATACCGGGCAAGCTTCCTAAGTGAGTGTTGCAGAGGTTTTGGTGTGCGCCAGTAACGAACATTACCGCGACTTAATGTTGCCAATTCTTTGATGCCAAGATCTACACCGACACTTGCTTGGTTTTCACTTCGTATGAATGAAACCTCAACATCTATTGAAAACGAGACATACCACTTGTCTGCAACGCGAGTTATGGTCATAGAGTTAATATGACCACCATATTTCAAAGGTTCGGCCATTTTGACCCAACCCAAGTTTGGAATTTTTACCGTATTGTTTTTCAAAACAACTTGGTCGCCACCCACATAAAATGAATCTGTCGATTTACCTTTCTTTTTAAAACGCGGTTTACCTACGGGCTTTCCGTTCATGGTTTTCTTTTTAAAATAATCAGACCATGCGCGTTGAAGAAAAATAAAAGGTTGTTGAGAGGCGTATTTGGTGACTTCGTACATCCAAGGATATTCAGATTTTTTAATCGCATTGAGCTGCTTCTTGAGCATCATACCGCTTGGCTTTAGCTCTTTTTTCTTACCTGAATCAATGTATGCTTTATATTGCTTATTCCATGCATCTAAGCCCCAATTCCAAGCAAAACGGGATACGCCACATGCCTTTTGCATGTAGGTTTTTTGCTTGTTGTTTAGAACTAATTGAGTTTTAAATGCTAGTTTCACGCACCTCAATGCACAGTGGTTTATACAGTAGTCAAGCTACTTGCTTTAATTTCTTGTTTTGATGCGAGCGCTTACCATATAACCTGGCCGAAAACACGGTCATTAAAGTGATGACATCTTTAACCAACTCCTGCTCAAAGCTAACTTGCTCAGCCTCATTATGGACAACAACCTTACAACCAGACCACCGACACAATTGGTAAATCAACTCGTGACCGAAGCGTAATAACCTATCCTTATGAGTGAGATGAAGTTCTGATATTTGTTGGTTCAATAAAAGGCTCACTAACTTACGTAACCTTGGTTTCTTACAATTCAAGCCCGAACCCAGAACTTGAAGCACTATATCGCATTTAGAAGCTAGGAATTGAGCTTGTGTTTGCAGATCTTTCTTTTAATCGTGAGAGCTGACTCTCGCATACCCAACTTTAATTTTATCGGTAGCAGAAAGCCGATAGCGGCGATGATTTCCAAACGTTCTACAATATGGTTTTAACCTGCCTTGCGCATCCCACCTTCGCATTGTAGGAACAGATACGCCATAAAAGTGTGCTGCTTGACTTATTGAAACGAGACTAAAATCTAAAATTTTCATAACAGATACCTCCCGTGATCAGGTTTAGTCAATTATTCTTCTACTAGCAAGAACCCTAAAAAGCATACAGATTCTCAAGGGAGTACATACTGGACGATCGAAATTTACACGCATAACAATAATGGTTCTTGTGGGAAATAGAACGCTTGTTAAAAGTACGTTTTTACAAAAGAAGCTACCTAGACCGGTTTCAGTACTTATATCAATTGCGTAAATTTAGAGCTACTAGCCCGTATTGGCTATCCAGTTGTTATATGTTCAGGCTTAGAATGGTTGGGTAGTCATTTTTCTATTTAAACTACTTGCTGAACGGGGAAAGTGCGGCTAATAATCGGAAGTGAACTGTTGCTGTTTCATGCCGTAAAAAGGAATTCTACTTATTTAATTTTGCTTTGATCTGTGTTTGGCGATTGTATTTTATTTATGTTGAATTTACTTTCGATCACTTTAATTTTATTCATCGCTGCTTTATCGGGTAAAGGGAGGTTTACCGAACGGTTGCCTCTGGCTTTTCTTGCATAATGAGTACCAGCCGTAAGGTCATTGCCATGACCTACAACGCTTGCAATTTCAACTTTAGAATAGCCTGCAACTTTCAAGTTTGCGATAAGTTGATGCCGACCACTATACATAGTGACTTTCTCTTGAGCCTTTGGGTAAAATTTTGTGTATATAGCTCTTAGCCTGCGGCTTGCCATCGTAACATATACTTGTTTTTCTTCAATATTAGTTAGCTCTGACAGTAGCGTAATCGTTAATGAAATAAAGCTCATCTGATACTTGTCTAACATAGACAAGCCCACATACCTATATTCATCAAAGCTCCTGCCATTTGTCGCTTTAGCATTTTTCACCTTGAGCATAGGCGGCTCAACATCAACACCATCAATGCATTCATCGATCAATTCACAAGTACACCATTCCAGTGGCCTTAAGCCAACGCATAGTATTGCGTTAAACATAGCAAGAGTGAGCTTGTCATACTTGCCTGCTGCATTGTGTTTGATTTGGGAAAACAAGTATTTTGAAATTTGTTCGGCTTCTTTTTCACTAACAGATTTTTTCTTTTTTGCAGAAGTCCTTTTTATCAGACAGTTGCGGTCCGTATGAGTACCATCAATGTCACTTAATTGATTAGCTAACTCATTCTTTCCAATGTGATTTAAGTAATGAATTAAGCTAGCTTTAACTAAACGCCAGTTAGAAAAGCTTTTGTTTCTTGTTTGGTTAACAACATAGTCAATAAATTCACCGTCTAACTCTTGTGCCGATGAATTATTAAAATAGCGGCTTACCCATTGGTTGGCTCTGATGATGTACTTCTTTTCTGTATCAATTGTTCGTGTTCTATCTTCTGGAAACATAATACTCCCCCTATTTTTGAAAATATCAAAATAGGTGAATAGCAACATCATCTAAATTGCAAAATAATCACTTTTTTGTTGAGCGCTAAAAATAATGTTGTTTAATAAGGCTGAAAACATTAGAGGCTTTCTAGAAGGGCGATATCACTGCCTAACTAGGTAATCACGCCGCCAAATAAAGCGAGTACACTACCTGAATAAGCTGGAACGCAACCTTGCTGAGTGGAAACCCCTCCCAACAAGGCGATATGACTGCTTTTTTAGGAATCGCTACTGGCTTATTGGGTATGTTTAAAATTAAATGAACAGCTGTTTTGGGTTGAGAAAATTTATTAAATAATGAGTGTTTAAATGCGTTGCATAAAAATATCGATTTCACTTTGCTTGTTGGTTATTGCAGGCTGTGCTTCAAGCAAAAAAAATATTGTCGTTGACGAGCCAGATCCTGCTATCGCTCAACTTTTACAAGTGGCAAAGGATATTTCTGAATATGAGCGCAAGTTGTATGAAATTGAGTCTGCTCGTTATATAGAGGCAGGCAGTGAGCGAATTGGTGATTTTGATATGCATTTCATCCCGTCTTTGGATGCGTATTACTCACTAGGTGATCAATGGGTAGGCCCAATAGAGCCTTTGTTAGAGCAAATATCAGAAATCGCAGGTCTAAACCCGCCTAGATACCTTAATGTTAGGCCATCGAACGGGATTATTGTTTATGTAGATACAAAACGCAGAAAATTAATCGACATACTTGCTGATGCAGGTAATCAAGCCAGACAACGCGCAAAAGTTACACTTAAGATGAAAGAAAAAGTCATACAGGTGGAATATGCGAGCGAGTAAATACGTTATATCTGCGATGATTATGGCTATTTCATTTCCGATCTATTCAAAAGATGAGCTTCCACAACAAGCTAAAGAAATGCTATCAAAGTCGATTGGAAATTCTCATACAGAAATAAGTGAGTTGGCTGAGGTTGAAGCAAAGGAAATGCGCTTAAATGCGGTTGCTGTTGATGCCTATTCTTGGGGAATGCAAGAAGGTGCTTATTACAGAAACAATGAAATTCAAGCTCTTCTGAATGAGAAATCATTTGTTATCAATAAAGCTATAAGCCTATCTAAGTTTGTGATTGACGGCAAAATGCTCATGCCTACCGTGCTCGAAGCAGAGCGTATATATGTAAAAAGCAGTGACCGCGAAGCACGATCGGTTCATATGTCATACACTTTGGATAAACCACCTAAAATAGTTTCACAAGTCCCTACATGGCGTGACTATTTAGTTCGCAATATAGCGAAACCAAGGAAACCTATTCGGAACTCTTACCCTAGAACAAATCAAGAAAGCGAATTGTGGGCAAGTGAATTTAAACGTGGGTGGTTTCGTGGAGTGGAACAAGCTAACAGTATTTTCTCAAGTGACCTTAATAAATTAAGTAAAGACGTAGCTGGGCTGTATCGCTTTCGCTATTTACTTGCTCAAAATATAGTGAAATTGCCAAAGTTAATAAAAAATGAGTCAAGTGTAATGCTGTTGGATTCAGGGAAAACTATTAACTTGAATGATGTTAAATATTCGATACAGCTCGACTCGCGTTTCAATAAAGTAACCGATTGGAAGCCTGTATTTAATAAAGGTGGTGCTCATGAATAGTCAAGATGAATTAACTTATGAGTGGAAAGACTGTCCTCAGATCGGTTTTACGGAATCAGACTTTAATAACTTTTTGGTATGGGCTGTGAAAGAGGTCGGTGCAAATGATATTTTTCTTGAGTCAAATGAACCACTAGGTATTAAGAAAGATAACATCACACACAACGTTTCTCGTAGAGATATTTCTTATAACGAATTGGCTCAATTGCTTAAGGATATCTATCAAACATCAGCTCAAACAGAATTAAGAAGCGGTAGGCCTTTTGGGTTCGCCTATTCATTTCTGTTTGGTAAAGATGAAAAACTTCGGTTCAGGGTTGATGCAAGCGCAGGCAATAGCGTAACAGCGATAAATGAAGGTATTGAAGTTGTGCTTCGTCCTACCGAGGGGGAACCACCATCGGTTCAAGAATTAAAACTACCACAGCGTATTATTGATGTAACAAAGAATAAAGATGGTCTGGTCTTGGTGACAGGCCCGACAGGTTCAGGTAAGACAACATTAATAGCCTCATTGTTTAAATACATTATCCAGACAATGCGCAAGCATATACTCACGGTTGAAGATCCAATTGAATATGACCTTAAACAAGTTAAGAATCGTCTATCAAGGGTTATACAAAGTGAGCTAGGGACCAATGTCGTTTCATTCAGTAAATTCATCAAACACATGCTAAGACGTTCACCTGACATCATTTTGCTAGGTGAGCTTCGTGATGCCGAATCAATTGATGCAGGGATTTTGGCAGCTCAAACAGGCCACTTGGTTTTTGCTACAGGCCATACAAACAATTGTTCGAATGCGTTAGAAAGATTAGTTGATGATTTACCCGCAGAGCAGCAAAAATCAAAACTGTTGAAATTAGCTGGCTCTACCAAATCTATTATCCATCAACGTTTATTAAACAAGCGCGGTGGTGGGCGTGTTGCTGTTATGGAAGAGCTACATATTACTCGAACTTTACAAATGAAAATGTATTCCATTATTGCTAAAGAGGAAGAAAGCCTTACACGTTTTTTAAGCGAGCATATCGAATCAACCGGTTTATCTATCAAATCGAGTATTTTTAAAAAATTTTCAGAAGGCCTGTTGAGTATCGATGTGTGTATAGAGGAATTAGCGCAGGATTTATCAGCAGACGATATTGAATTTTTGGGATATGAAACAAGAAGGCTTAACGTGGAAAATCAGATCACTGATTCTGAATTGACAGAATGGCTTGAATTATTAAGGGGGTTTGATGAAACAGTATGATGACTTTCAATGGTGGGCATCATCACCTTACGCCAAGATAAATTTATTCTTTGTAGAGATAGACGCAAGAGTTGTGTGGGCTTTTATACCAATGGCTTTGCATATTAGTAAGCCAACCTTTTACTTTGGCTTGTTCATGTTAGCGCTATTCGCATCTCTCGATTATTTAGGTTATTCAGTGCCAGTTTCAGTTAAACGGGCACGTAAGTTTTGGGCTGGTGGAAAACGACCAGTTAACAGTAATAAACAACGCAGAAGAAGGCTAATTCATGGGTAATATTTTAAATTCAATCATTTTGGAGTCTATTTTGTTGGATGAAGGCGAAGCTCTTTACAAGCATAATGAAGCTTCAGCGTATGATCTTGCGGATGATAATGGTTATGCATACCACAAAGTTGCAGCGTGGGTGCGAAATAGTGAAGGTCAAGTTTACATAAAAACAGCTTCTATCGCTTCAAGAGCTCAACTTGGAAAAGTGAACGTTAGCGTTACTGGTAAGGGTGCTGCAGGACTGTATGAGATAGACAGTGAGTTTTACACGGTTGGGGAAAACGTTCCTGATCCGGAAAGTATCAGAAACAACTCTTATTGTTACTCTGAAGTGAATAATGTGCTCGTTTCAAACGCTGTATACCGCTCTGGTTTTGCTGATTTAGATTTTAGACTTTCTACAGGCCTACCATTAAAGCAATACTTTAATAATGATGGCGAATTAAATGAGGCAACGATACAAAAGGTAAAAAACAGTCTCACTCCTCTGGCGAAAGCAGCCGCGAATGAAAACCCACCTATTATGCGTGAGCATCTTATCTACGCCGAATCACTATCAGCGTTTGTTGATTGGATGGTAGATGAAAACGGCGAAATGGTAAATAAAGTTTCAAATGGTGTGTTAGTTGTTGATGTAGGCGGTGGCACCACCGATATATCTTTCATTAATTCAGCTAATGAAATTTATATGCCAGGTTCAGATACCGTAAAAACGGGTGTATTAGATGTATTTAAAAAGCTAAAGCAATATTTGTCGAGTGCGTATGAGATTGATGAGGAACATATACGCGAAGATATGCTTGATAAAGCGTTGCGCACGAATAAATTTACTGTCAGGGGCGAGTCAAAGGATTGTGAGGGGCTATGCAATAAGGCAAAGCAACATGTTGCTAAACGGTTGAACAACTTCATTGATGAGCTTGTAACTACTACGCTTGATCATATTATCTTCGTAGGCGGTGGCGCGGAAGCATTAAGGGAGCAGTTATTAAACTTGGACGATTATGCTGATGGTTTTGTTTTTATTCCAAAAGACCCGCAGTTTGCTAATGTAAGAGGCATGCTTAAGTGCATGACGTATTTAGATGGCATGTGAAAAATACGTTCGATATCAGTTTGCAATAGATGATTCTGATAGTGACCTGCAAGCTATTTCTACTGATTTACTAGGGCGAAATAGAAATATCAGAATGGATATTATTAGGCAAAGCGTACTTACAGCCTTTTTGCTCTACAAAGATGTGGATATTGTAGAGTTATGCACTAAAACTGATGTTCGAAACCCTTTAAATAGCGCTCTTAGCAATACAACACAGAGAAGTCAGCTTTTTGAGCTTCGGTGGTATAGTTCCAGCGATTTATTCGTTCATACAGCACTTGGGATGGTTCTTAAAGAGTTGAACCCGATCTACCGTGGCGCATATATCTTGGTTTTATTTGTATTAGGTTACCGCATTCTGCAGGGGAAAGTTGGCATTAGTGACGTAGCACAACTTAAAATGCAAAATACAACTCAAACTAATGGGCTAATAGGTAATGATATTACCGAGGTTATTAAAAATGAGCCTGCTATCTCAGCTGAAAATGTTGAACCAACAACAAATGTTACGGCTGTAACATCTGGTGATGAAACACAAAGTCAGGTGCAATCACCTACTTCTTCATTACGTAAAGAAACGAAGATGGCGTTAGGTGCATTAATGAAAAGGAGTAGTTAAAAATGCGATGTAACATACAGTTAGTATTCGCTTTATTTATTTTGATAGCAAGCCCATTCTATGCATCGGCCACTTTTTACATTGACTACCAAGGGTTAGAAAAGCCTAAAGTAGCACCAGTGGAAAAGCGCCAATTGATTTCGCCGGATGGTTATAGGTTGCTTACAAACGAATTTTCTGGATTGGTTTTTCAAATTGGCGAGCCCGTTAAGACAGAAACTATTTCGAGTTTTGGTGAGGATGTTAGTTTTAAAAATGGCGTGGCCACGTTGATACCTAGACATTGGTCTGCATACATTGATGAGCAGCTAAACGCTAACAATACAATCTCTTTTTCAGCTGAAAATGAAGATTGGTTAAAGGTACTTGCGAGAATTGGCAATAACTATGGTTATAAATTTATCGTTGATTGGCAGCAAAAAATGGTTCAAATCACCAAGGATGAGTTTTATGTAAAACCCGACCCTAATGAGCCAGTCATGGTAGAAGGTGATAACGGTCAAAACTACTTCATTTACAAGTCGAAGCAATCACTTTCAAAAGGTGTAATGATTGTTGATGGCAAAGTGGTTACACTAAACATTACTGATTAATTTACTTTAAAATCAATATCTTGATTTGGGTGGTACTTTTTAAGATTTAATTTCTAGTTACCCTATAATGGACCTATGTTTGTTATGGGGTGACTAATTAATGGATTTAAGTGTCTTAAATTGTCTAGGTGAAAATCTCGACTTTTGTGCGCAATCTTGGAGCATGCACAAGTCTTCATTCTTGTTTTTTTTCTTTGATGTTATCGTGTGGACTTTTGTTCACGTATTTGCTGTCCGTGCTTCCTATCTCACTTTTTTGTTGTTAAACAAGTTTCCTTATTTTCAAACTTTGACTTCGAAAGTGATTTTACTCCCATCCCTCTTAATGTTTGCCGTCCATATCACTGTGCCTTTGCTGCTACTTGTAATTGGTTTGTATGTCTCACCGGTAACTCTGTGGGAGTGGTACTTTACGCTTTACGACAAGATCCCTTTGCTTGGCGAGCAATCTCTTTTAGTTAACTATTTTGGTTTGTAAAGGTGATTTATGACTGAAAAAACAGAAAAAAAGTTTTATATCGCTAATTTGATTGTGTTCACCGTTTATGTGCTAGTTGAGATGGTGTTTAATTCTTACCTCCTAGATGTAGCGGCCAGCCAAGAAAGTACAAAAGAACACTTTGATACAGCTGAGCTTATTGGTCGATGCGTTAGCAGTACCGGTGTAGCTATATTCGTTGGTTTTTTCTATTTCAAAAAGCGTGGGCGCACTCCTTTGTGGCTACTTGTTATATGTTGGTTGGGGTTCTTTTTCCTTCAGAAGGCGGTGATAGACGTTATTGTGATGAACTCAACTGCAGAGCAGAGGCAAGCATCGTTTTTGTTGCAGAGCGCAGTAGGGGCTTCAACTGATAATTTAAATTTAAGTCATTTTGGCGCTGCAAGTGATTTTGAAAGGGTAATGCTTCCTAGTTATAGAATGTTCGAGTACGGGGTTGGGTCTGATATTGTCGCTGCCGTTAAAGAGATAACTAATGCGTATGTGATGAATAATCAAGGGCTACTAGAAGAGAAAGAAAAAGAGGTTTATGACGGCTTAGAACAAATAATTGATTCCTACATTGAGCTCGGTAATGAGGTAAAGGTTCAGCCGGATAAGGCTTGGGAAGGTCTTAAAAAAACACATTCTGCTGTACTTTCCTTAAAGAGGAGAGCTTATGGTGCTGCAAAGGCACAGAAGTCTAACTTCCGAAGGTTAGCAAGGCTTGTTGAGTGGGGGCTTCATAATGGCTGCACATCAGGGAGGCGGCTAGAGTACACCCGCATGGTTGCTAAAAACCCAATTTTAAAAGGTTCGCTGCTTTGTCACTGGGTTGAAGATGAAGCTAGAAATAAATACACATTCAAGAATAATCCAGATTACTTTTACACCCAAGTTCAACATGTAGCGGTAATTAATCACTTTTTTGGGACGCCACCAAGAATAATCACACGCGATTTTAAAAAGGCGATTAAAGTTCCAGAATATCAGCAATTCTTATTGACACAAGTGCTTGAGAGGCATTGTTCTAAAGGTCATTTTACTAACAAGAATCAACTGGTTCAGGTTATGAGGGAGTGTGGCGTTATGGATGAAAGAGCTGGCTTTGCTTACTGGTTTATAAATATCCCTGAAGATGAAAGGGTTGAGCAGTTTTTGCGTTCAGAATATGGTGCGAAAGTTGTAAAAGAAAGTTTAAACATTGACGCATCTTTATTGCTTGAAGGAACCGGTGCCCATGAAAGGTTTGTGGAGTGGCTAAAAACCGTTTTATCAAATGAAATGAGTGAAGCGCTAATCGGTGATGAAGATGAGTTTTATTTAGAAGGTGGAATGTATGAGCAAGGCGTTGATAGTGTGAGGGTGTTGGTTGCAGTACCGCTAGCTTTAATGTTGAGTTTATTATTTTCTGTAATTGGTGTTATTCGGTTAATTTGCGAAGGACTTAAACCACTTTTTGATAGCGTTAAATCAACCTATGTTTTACTTGGTATGTTGGTTTCCTTAGTTTTCTTATTTCCATTTGGTGGTGAGTATGGTTTTTATAAAAATTCGATGACATTGTCATGGGCATTGAAGTACCAGCCGGTGGTATATTTCATTGGAAAAGGGGTGAGAAATACTTCTTTTTTATGAGGTGGCACTTTTTTGGACGTCATTTAGATTTAAGTATAGTATTGGTTTTAGATATTTGGGATATAAAAGGAGTCGTTATGAAAAGCTTGATTTTTTGGTTTTGCTCTATTTGTTGGTTGTTATTTTCTTTTGTTATAGGTGCTTGGTTAGAGGGTCTTACGGGGTTTGATAAGGGCCGTATAACAATTGTAGTGTTTGTTTTGGGTGGCTTTATTTTATTGGGGTTGATTGGTTGTTTGCAGTATTTTCTGGTTCAATGGGTTGTAAAGTTAAGGTCTAAAGGCAGCATTTAAATCAGTGAACGTACTAGTTATCTAGATATAATTTAAGAGAAAAATGGATTTGAATTAAGTATTTTGTTTGTTGCGGTACTTTTTTGGGCGTACATATTTCTTATTGTATTATAGTTTTAAAGTTATTTGATAGGAGGCCTTATGGCAAATCTTTTTTTCTGGTTTTTAGCGTTTGCTTTGATAATTGTAACCAAAGCTATTGTTAACTATATTGAGCAGTTCACATTTATGAATTTGGAATTAATAGGAGCGGTTATTTATATCATACTTCTAGTTTTTTGTGTGCTTGTTTGGGCTGCACTAGATCATGGGTTAATTAAATTAGGCGAAAAAATAAGTAAAACATCTTACAAAAAACGTTAGCAATTATATGTGAACGAGCATAGGCTAGATTCTTCGCAAATATAGGCCCTGCCATGTAGCTGACACAGAGCTTTGAACGCCTCCCGCTATTTTTCAATATATGAGTGAGCACCCCCGAAGGGGTGCTTACTTTTTATTATCAATTTTGTTTATTATTTAGTTTTACTGTTAATATTCTTACCTTGTGGTGTCTGGTTTCCGCCTTTATCTTCGTACTCGTCACCACTGCCTACTGGTGCATTCTTCTCTTTTTGTTTACTGTTATGTTTCTTTCTATCAGCTATAGAGTTAACCACATTTTGCATACCAGATTTCCCGCTATTGCTGACAGCGACAAAGTTACCGTGCCCTTGAGCAACTGCCTTGTCATCACCTAGCATTTCTTCACCACCACCGATGAACTTAGCCGCTCTTTCTGATATGGCTGTGATTAGAGAAAAGCATCTATTAGCGATTTGCAAATTGACGATGAAGAATAGAGCTAACATTATTAAACCAGTTATGATTCCGGTCCAGCTATTCGCGTTCAGAATTTCAAAAAAAGGTATAAATACGATTTGTATAATTTTTACTCCTGCCATAAATATTAAATATGAAGCAAAGAAGGAAATAACCATAATTGGTAAGTGTGAGAAAAGTTGAATGATGGCCATGTAACCATGCTGCGTTTTACCGGTTAACAATCCTTTTTCGCTGGACAAAAGGTGAGCAAGGCCCAGAAGCGGAACTAATATGAACGCTTGAACAAATACAATTAAAAACCCAACGCAGCCACTAATCCAATGAATAAGTGGGATTGATGGTATCCAAAAAGCGATCAGAACTCCGAATACAATTAAGGCAATAGCTAGTGGAATTATATTTGATATACTAAGGGCTAGAATGTCGGCGCTAAAACCGATTCCCCTACCGGCTAATATACCAGCAACCCCAAGGACAGGTACGTTCGCGGCGGCATCAGCGCCTGTATGCCCAGCTGCTGAAGTTACTTTTGCTATCGCAAGTGTTGTCATGCTGACAGTTAAAATAGTTTCACCATAGCCGATAAGGCTGTGACCCATATCTGCGAGAGCTAATACGGGATCAGATTGATCTAGCAATGCTGAAGATGTGAAGTTGAAAATGTGTGACCCAAAACTTAGATCGGATGCATCAGCGCTTTCTGCTAATGACCTTGCTACAGCTTGCTCCAGTTGTTCGCTTTTGTATACATAATCTGGTGGTCCTTGTGCTGTGTAGTCTGTTCGGACACCGTCAAGGATTTCTTTTGCCCTTTTTGTAACATCAGTGTAAATATTAGCTGGGACTTTCTCAATAACATTGCTTGCTTTAGGTTGTGAGCTACTAGAAGATAAACCCGTTAAACTTGTAACTACACTGTTACGTCTTGCATATTCCCAAAAATACACTCCCAAGAAACCTGCACCATACTTCCTTAAGCTCTGAGTCGCATTTGTATTTGCTAGGCCATAATCTTCGCTTTGAGCACTTGTTTGGATTTGTTTGACTAATGTTGCTAGGTGGTTTTTATATTTCATTGCGAAGTTGTTGCGTGCTGCTTGCAAATCAGTTTTTATCGATGATGGCAAAACACGTGGAGACTCAGGATTAAGATAATAGTCAATTGCGCCGGCTGCAATTAGTGCCACTTCTTCATTCATGGCGCTATATGAATCAATTACCCTCTCCCTAAAATCCATTACTGGGCCTGCGTCAGTATATTTTCTATCAATTGCACCGAAAGTTATGGAATTTGTGCCACACACTTGTTTTGGTAGAGAGCTGGTTAACCCATTTATTGCGCCTGAAGCTACATCTGCCATATATTGAGATCTTGCTTCTGACTCTGAGTAAATGCCGTCATAGGAGACTCTGAAACTATGGTAGTTGTTTTCTAGATCTTGATCTTCATATCGCGACATTTCAACATTTGTTTTTCCCGTAGTTGCGTTAATCAAGCTCATACAAATAGAGCTCTCAAATGCACTATTTACTATTAATGATGTATTCATTACCGCTGGGTTAACAGTAAAACTACCGTATTTCTCTAAATAGTCTGCGGCAACAAATGTTTCTTTGTTAGCAAGGCTAATACCTTCACCAGCTACTTTAATAACAACGTGTTGCATTGGAGAATAACCATCATTCATAGGGAGCATAGCTATTACACACAATGCAATCGGTAAAGGGGCAGAATTAAAATCTAATATTGAGTTGTCATTTTTTTCTTGGCCCATTTGTATAGCCCACTTCACCATTCTAAAAACCATGAATATCATTGCAAAGGAAATTAGCCCGAAGCCGTATGTTTCCATGAGCACTGCCATGAGGTGATCTGGTTTGTCAGGAATATCGTCACCGACAATGATGTTTGCCGCGCTACCCACTAAGCCTTGTATGCTTTGAAAGAATATATCTTCTTCTGCAATCACGACACTTTCATCATCGTCAGTGTCAGCATATACCTGCGTTGGTGCAGCTATACTGATAAAACAAAGTAACAGCATTATTAAATAATGTTTTTTCATAAATAATGACTTTTTCCTTGAGTTTAATTTTGACAAATCCACAATAAGCCAAAAGTAGTGTTGGAACTGGTAACTTGCAATCTAAAAGTGAGTATTTGTGAAAATAATGGATATACCAATCGATATAGCGCTTGATAAAGTCGCAGCATTCGCATCAGAGATACCTGGTATTAGTTTGATCTTTTCTGATATGGAAAAGGTAGAGCGATGGGTTGCTAAGAGCGGAGAGGATAAAGGTTTTACTGCCCAATTGAGACAAAAGCTCTACGAATTAAACGAAAGTGATTTGCGAGAGATATCTACGAAAACGCAGCCATTGCTTTGGTTGTTATTCTTTTTGCCTACATCTACATCTTTTTATTTACTATTTTCACTTAATGAAATAGCCCCAGAAATCTCAGACAACTTGTTGAATGAATCTTTGGCAATTCTAGATGGTGAAGACAATTCTGATAAACGCCACGCTCAAGTATTTGTTGATAGGTGTACACATTTGAATGCAGCTAATTTCATGACGCACATTACCGATGAGAAGTTTGTTAAGTCATTGAACTTGGCAATAGCGCAAGTTAAAAAGGAGCATGGAGATGTTGTGTAGCTTAAAAGGGTTTACCACGACTTTAATTGTGTTAAGTGCATTTGTTTGCACACCATCTATTGCAGAAGAAGATGGGAAGGGTGGTGAAGTGTCAGGCCAAGCTCTTTTAGATGAGCAGAAAGCGAAACTAGAAAAACTTGGTGTTGATATGAATCAAACAGGTAAGGCGCTTTACGACACATTTACTAGCAAGCCTCAAAAAGTAAAAGAAAGTGGCTGTTTAGATTCTATTAGAGCAATTAATGCGAATGCAATTGTAATAGATCCAATGAATGTACTATCAGCTGTCTATTCAAAATTGAAAGATGAATTAGTAAACAGCGGTTGCTCTGCTGCGACTGACTATGCAAATGAGTTGAGTGGACTTTTGGCACAAAAGCTTGAATTACCATACGGGATTGCGTCTTTAGATATAAGTACATCAGGGTCAGCTACAGGTGATAACGGCGTGTTTAACCCAGACGTTAAACTTGATAATGAGAAAGTAGCGAATGAAATTTCAAACTCCGTTGTCAAGGATGCGCGGAGCAATAGCTACAGTGCTAAGTCAGGTTTACAGATGAAAGGAACGATTAAACGCACGAAAAGTACTAAATCACCAAATACTAAGGATGCTGAAAAAGCCATTGAAAATGCGATCGACGTTGACAAGTTTTGGGGAGGCAGTAACGAAGAGGGTAAGGAGAATGAAGGTAATGAAAATCAAGGGAACGGGGGTAATTAATCATGTTCCGATATGCACCTATTGTTATTGGCCTACTTCTTTCATTTAACGCCCAAGCCTCTTGTGATGCATGCGCAAAAGCAGCGCTGGATGCTGCGTCAGGTGCCATTTCATCAAGTGTTGGGGCTACAACGAACCTAGTATCAGTGAACAATCAAACTGTGGAATTGATGAATACAAATGTACAAGCAGGTACGCAAACTCTTGTTAGTTCATTGGAGCTATTAAATCAAAAAGAAATCACTGCCTTAGATGGTGTTGCCAAAACGATTACTTTGACAATTGATCGGCTTGGTGAAGAGCAAATTCGAGCAACTGACCACCTTGTATCATCTTTAAAAAAGATTGAAGAAGATCTTCGTGTTGGTGACTTAGCCATAGAAACAAGTAAACAAGTTGGGCCAATGTCCCAAACATTATCAGGCGATATAAACACTGCGCGTGCTCATGACCTTATGATGGGTGTTGCTACACGCAAAGAATTAAAAAAACTATATCGGGAAAATATGGAGCTTTGGCTTCAAGAGCCTGCAAAAGCCGTTGCTAAAAGTGGTGAAATGGCAGTGCTCCTAGATAATGAAGATTTTTGGGATATTTTGCCGCTTTTGCAGAAAGATATTCTAACTAATGAGGAAATTAATAACTTACATGTACTGCTGCAATTGTTAGTTGAACCTAACCCCCAACCGAAGGCCTCGGCTGGTGAACTTGCTAGTGGGGATTTGGCTGTAAAAAAAGAATTGGCACGCCTGAGAAAGAATGCATTATCAAGAGTGGCACACGATACACTTACCAATATGCTTGCTGACAAAGCGCCTATTATCCCAACCGATGATTCATGGCTTAAAAGTTATTTTAAACTGAATACCGGAGAAGATGATAAAATCAGTTTTGAACAATTCTACGAAGCTGAGACGACTGGGAAAATATTAAGCCCTGATTGGTTTTTAGACATTAAATCTCGAACAGAAGCTGGTTTATTAAGAGAGCAAATTTACCAAACCAACACATCAAATGCGATTTTAGCTGAAATCCTTAAAGCTGAGCGTGATGAAACAAGGTTGTTAACGCTATCAATTTTGCAAAGGTCTGCGCTATGAGCCGCACGATACGCTTTCTATTTTTAAACTCATTGCTGTTTAGTGGGGCTGTATTTGCCAATAATTGGGGCCTTTGCCCAGGCACGCCAGTTACAGGTATGATCCCTTGTGACACGGTATGCTTTGGACCCGCTGGGACTAATTTAGGTGTTACCTATACAGAAGCTGAGCTACAGCTACAAAATGCATTCAATGAAAATACACAAAAATGGTCTGAATTAAATAATACTGCCATGGATTATTTTTCTCAGTATTTTGAAAGGTCAAATACAACCAATGTAAATCGAGCAAGAGCGCTTGATGGCGTATCAAAGGCTGTAACACTTTCTTTAGAGCAATACAGTCAAGTCAATAGTAGAAATATTGATAGCTTTATTCAAAGCTATAAAGAGCTTCACGCTAACATGAGGCAAGCAGATTTAGTAAGAGAAAATTCTAAGAATTACTCAAGTGATTACTCCTCATTTACAGGCGACTATTTACTACGTTCCGGTAAGAAGCGTGCTGAATATTTAAAGATGCAACAATCTAAAGATGCCATTAATGAACTAATTAAAAGCGAAGAAAGAAAAGTTAGCTCTAATGAGCAAGGTGTTTTACTTGTTCAAGCAAGCCAAACTGCCGATGATAAATTATCAATTGTAGATTTTGGCCCATTACTTTTAAAAGAGCATCTTAATGAAGAGGAGTTAACGATACTATTAAAGGCAGGCTACGTTTTTTATTTGCCTTATACAAGCGAAGATGATGAGCAAGCGCGATTACAAAATGCGAGAAAATCAATTGCACTTAATACACTATTTAAATCCCTGGAGTTTGTGAAAGAAGGGGAGCAATCACACTCATTGGTAAATAACATACACCAATTAAATTTTGATTCGTATGTTAATGGCGCCAACATTTCATTACCAACGCATACTTTAAAGCAAGAACTTGTATTTCAAAAGTCCGTTGAGAATACATTACTTCATTCTTACTTAAAAAAAGTGAAAGAAAAAAATGCGCTTAAAGTTATTAATAATTACTAGCTTATGCTTAAGTATTTCACCGATAGAGAATGTATCAACATGGCAACCATGCATGCCATTTTGCGACACAATGTGTACGGGCACAGCTGCAATAAGTTTAACTTCAAATGTAGCAAGTCAGTACGGCTCACTATCTAGTCAAATACAAACTAATACCCAAGCAGTTGGTAGATTGAGCTCATCCTTTATGGAACAACAAGCGAGTCTGTACAGCCAAGAAACAATAGCTAATCAAAAGCGGATCACAGCTTACGATGGTGTGGCAAAATCGATTAATTTAACACTCGAACAGTTTGCAGTTATAAATGAACGATTAATCGACCATATTGCTGCTGAGTTATTTAATATAAAGAAAAATACTCGCCAAGCAGATTTGGTCCATGAAAGTGCTAAGAACGCGGGTGTTAGTGATATCCCTCATGTAAGCAATGCGTTAGTGGCTGCACCTGAATTAGCAAAAGCAATTGAGTTACACAAGCAAAGAGCGGGAGAGGCAATCCTTTTTCAAAATGATATTGCCAAAGAAATTTCCGCGCCACAGCAAAACCAACAGATGGCTTCGCTAATTGATGATCTAGACTTTGAAATCCCAAACCCGTTTAACCTAACTCAAATACCAGAGGAAAACTGGGATGAATATCAAAAGCTTTTAACGCTTGTATATAACAACAAACCAAAAATAGAAGATGCAGGTCTTCAAGAACGTGTAACCCACATTAAAAATCAATTTGTATTATCGGTTTTGACTACAGCGCTTTCTAAATTGGTCACGATCCCTGATGAAAAAGCAGAAACTTTGCTAGCTCTAACCGGCGATAGTAAGACGAATATTAATAAGGCCATGTTTGAAACCTACAAACAAGAGCTTATGAACGTGAATACACAAACATACACAAAATCTGCCCCAGTAAATTCACTTTTGATCATTAATAATCTACAGCTTGCGCAACGTAATTTAATTTTGCAAGAAATCAACAACACAAAAAAACTGAAAAACACATTACTAGCAATTGAGATGTATTAGTTTTGTCCATTTTAAGTGCCAAAACTGCAAATGTTTTTGTTGCAATGATAATTACTATGTAAAAAGACCTTATCACTTTTAAATGAGAACCAGCCATGAGCGATGAAGATAAAAAGGATAATAACGAGTTATTTAATAACTTCTCTGATGATGAAATTTCAGAGCTTGAAAAAATGGCTGATGAGATATCAAAAGAAGGTGACAATAGCGCTACGGTACCTGCAGAAGAGCCAGAAGATAAAAAGGATAATAACGAGTTATTTAATAACTTCTCTGATGATGAAATCTCAGAGCTTGAAAAAATGGCTGATGAGATAGCTAAAGAAGGTGACAATAGCGCTACGGTACCTGCAGAAGAGCTAGAAGATACTAGTTTTAGCCAAGATGTACCTAGCACTGGCAGTAATGATGTAGATGAAATACTCTCAAAAGCCAAAGAGCTTGCAGAGAATCAAGGCGAGATTGAACTCAGCGAAAATCAGCTAACAAATGACGTAAATATCGTTACAGATATTGAAAATGCTGATAATCAAAAAGAGGAAAGTTTGCCAGAGCTTGACGCCAATAGTGAATTTGATGAGGCAGTTTCAAATGACTCTGAACCACCATCATGGGTGAGCGAGTCCCCCCCTATAGATGAGTATGAAGGACATACGTTCGATAATTCAGGCTATACAGAAGCCGACGATTTCGATAAAGAGCTAAACACTAATACTGACAGTAATAGTGACTCAGCTCCTGATAAAGAAGCAGAAAAAGAGAAGGTTGATGAAATTAGCCACCAAAAAGAACCTGATGATAATCTTGATTCAGAGTTTCAAGATAGCAACAGTGTCGATCTTAGTGCTGAAAGTTCAACTTTTGATACGCAAAGCCATCAATTGAACGATACAGAAGAAGAGGTTGTTAATGATGAACATTTCGAGGAGGATAATTCACACGAACCTCAAATAATGTTAGATGATGAACTAAACTCAGATGAACCTGCCGAGGATATTGAACACGATTCAACAGAAACTTACGAAGGTGTTCATCAGGATGATAGTGATGCTTTTGATAGTGTAGAAGAAGATGTTGTGGCTGAGGAAGCTCAAGAAATACTTGATGCAGAAGATGTTAGTCATGATTCAGATTTTAGTGTTGAGTTGAACAATGAAGGGGAAATAGATCAAGATTCAATAACATCTACTCCAGTATATCATCAAGAACAACCGGCCAATCAACTAGCTAACCAACAGCCAGCTAACCAACAGCCAGCTAACCAACAACCGGCTGTTAATTATGGTCATCAACCCGCATTAACCCACACTAAGTCACTAATGTCTTTTGGCTTTGGTTCTCTATCTGCACTATTTAACAGGAATAGTGGATCTAGCAAACAGAAGTCGGATGTAGGTTATTCGTTTGGTGAACACCTCAAAAATGCAGCTCAGAGAGATATTCAAAAACTTCAAGCAATGCAGAAGGAGCAATGTAAGCTACTAGATATGGCCGCGAAACTCACTAACCCTAAAGAGTACGATTCTAACAATAGAGACAGGGTGCTAGGCCTGTTAGGTAAAATATCTGAAGCCTCTAATAATATTACGGCCCAAGCCAACAGGTTATCGATATCAACGAGTAATATGAGCGATGTTAGTAAACAGCTTGAGAATAACAATAATAGTTATAAGGCAGACTCAGAAAAGCTATTAAAGGACATAGAGGGTAATACCAACAAGCTTGATGATAAGTCACTTAAGGAAGCTGCAGAAAAAATTGCCCAAGCATTTAAAGAGCTATTCAACAAGTTATTTTCAAGTGATAAAAATGCTAAATCTGAGATGAGTATGTAGTTATGATTAAAGAAAATTTAGATCAAGCGCTAAATGAATTAGAGCAATTAAATTTATCGTTAGAAGCCAAGGGGAACCTCACTGATGAGCAATTATCAAAAGCACAAGATGCATTAGATGTAATTGATTCCGTGTATAAGCATGTTGCTGATCAACATCGAGCAATTGATACAGATTTAGCGCATACATTAAACAGGATTTCGCGAGTAGCTAGTGATTTTGCTTCATTACAACGAAGTGATATGCAGCCTAGAGATAATGATTTAACAAGCAAAGTACTAAGTAAGCTTAATAAGCTTGAGACTGCTATTGCAAAAAATGATAATGAATTTGGTCAAAACTCACCGCATCAACAAAATCATCCTGCGCAATATGGCCCACAAACTACATTCGAAAAAGACTATAACTTAGGTTCTATTTTAATGGGTAGCGCAAAAATGGCTGGCGCTGTTGGTGCAAGTATTATTGGAGCAGGGGTAGGTGGTGCTAAAATGGCAGGCGCTGCGGGTGCAAGTATTATTGGCGCTGGGGTTGGTGGTGTTGCAGCTGCAGGAAAAGGCGCATTTGACGCTTTTTCGTGGGCTAGGCAGCGGTGGGCACAGAATGCAAATGCTTGTAATGAAATCATAGGCACGCACAAGTCTGGTGGTACTGTTGATGATGCTTCTATTAATGAAACCTTTTCTAAGCATAGAGGTAACTTACAGCCTTTCGAAGCCACACCTAATTCAGAAAAGGCAAAACCTAAAAGTGACAATGCCCAAGCGAATTCTGAGTCGAGCACAACCCTGGTTAAACCAACTGGTTCATTTTTGGACTTTAGGAAAAACCAAGAAGAAATTCAATTTCTCAAAGCTGCAGAGACACTTGCGAGGAATTTAAGTGAAGCAAAATATCATCAAGGAAATGAACCTGATACGACGGATACGCATACAAAGTTAATGGATAGTGTAAAAACCTTTTCAATGGCTGCTGAGCAACTTAATGATGAGTCTAAATCTAAACTGAGTAAGGTGACTGAAAATCTGCTTAGTGATGTAGACAAGCAATTAGAGCTGGATAAAGAGTCTCAAGAAAAACTATCAGAGTCAGTTCGTGAGGCGATGGAAAAATTAAAGTCAGTCTTCCTTAACCTACTAGGCCGTGGACAAAATAATCAAATGGACGCAACTTAACTCCTATCCTCTTTTTTTGGTACCAGAAAAAGCTTGTGAGTTTTAAAGTCATAACTGGTGATTTTAGTAACAGTGCAACAATGCGGGACAGTCGGTGACCATAAAATGAACTAATATCATTCAGATGGCCACCATTTTTTGGTCGACTTCTTTCTTAATTATCAAGTAGTTCTGCGACATGTTTCCACATCATTTCTTCATCATCACTTTTTGGCTGAACCCTCGGTTTTGATGTGTACGGTATTTCTTTAGCTGTAGTTCTAAGTACGTCTTCAACTTCGCTTTCATTTATATGCTCAGAATCTTCCCCATAAACCTGTTTGTTTATTGATTTTAATTGCTCTTTAATTTTGTCTGCGATGTTTATACCGCGTTCATCAGCTGAAAACAGCCAGTGATGGCTATCTTCCGCCAAAGAATGCGCAATATCACTTGAGAGTGTAGTAGGCTCCTTGTCAGGGCTATCTTTATTAATCGTTTGTGCTTCCATACTCGCATTAAACTGCTCTGTATCAAGGCCTGAAACGTTTATCTTTGATGTCTTTGTCTTAGTTTGAGCACCTTCATCTTTGCCTGCTTGAGGCTTAGATTGTGTTTTATTTTGAGTATTGTCCTGTGGGCTCGTATCATATACATGTTTGTACTTATTCAATGTAGTGATGAATAATGACTCTTCCTCTTGTTCGGATAGCCATGCGCTATCTTGATTTAAGGCTGGAATCTTTGGGTAAATATTATCACCCTCATATTGCTTAATTAATGTATTAGCACCACGAACATACCTTTTGATCACATCAATCTCTTGGTCTGTGGGTGGTATAATTGGAAGTAATCTATTATAGCGAAAACTTGTTTTAAATTTTGTTTCATCAATTCCGTGATAAAAAGTATTTATTTTATGTACATTACCACGCTCAAAAAAATGTGCTTCACCTTCCATTTGGCTCGCCACATCATCAAAGTGTATCTTATCCACTTCTTTAATTGTGGCCTGCACATCTTTCTTAAATCTGTTAATTAAGGTTGCTTCACTAAATGAGCCTGCTTCTGCTACAGAAACAGTCGATGCAAGCTCTTTGAATTTTTTCCATGTTGTTTCTGGATCTTGCGTTCTCATTAGCCATTTATTTAATGTGTTACCGAAGATCATTTCAGCTTCATCTTTGTCAGCACGGATTAGGCCAGCCAGATCTTGCGACCCAAAAGTTACACTTGTACCCAAACCTCTACCTTGAGTGGCGGCAACGGCAAATCCAGGGACAGCCACTTCAGCATATTCGTCAGCAATAATATTAAAAGGTACTTTTAAGTCGATTGGCAGGTTTTCGATAATGTCTTCAAAGCTACCTTCAGTTACAGAACCAAGTCCTAATGACATGGCTTGTTTTACAGCAGAAAGTGATATTTTCCCTAAATTTTTCTGCTCAGCAGGCGGGTTTTCCATTGCCGGTAGAAGCGACAGGAAGATGCGATTATTAAAGATAATATCTTCGAGTGAAATCTCTGGTGTATCATAATCATAAATGTGTCCAAAGTTTGCCGCTAGGTTTGCTAATGGCTCGCCGTAATAGCTTTTCGCATAACCGAAGCTACGAGATACAGATTCGTTTTGTTGACTTGCGTTCTTACTGGGATCGTACTGTAAATTTTCTAAATACATTTGAAGGGGTCTTTTGACCTTTTTAGATAGTTCAAAAGTGACATTTTCTTCAGCATCAGGAACGTAAATGTTTTTATCTGTTACATAATATAGGTCTGCAACTCGCTGTAGGTTTAGGTAATCAGCAATTAAGCCTGGGCTTAATCGGATGATATTATTGTCTCTTAGTTCACATAGCGCTGGCAGAAGCGCTTTCATTACCTCCCTTGCACTAGCTAAAAAAGATTCATTCTGACCAGCTTCTGAGGGAATGAGCATCCCTAATATTTGAAAGTTCTCTGAAGGGTTTCCGAGGGCAAATGGATTAAATGTATTCGTACCTTTTTGCCACCATTCCTCCTTAATAGTTGCGCCACCTTTTTTGTAGTTAAGCACCCGTAAGTCATCGATACGGCCAAACATTTTGCATAAAATGACAAACTGGATAAGAAGTTTATTTCCAGCTTTAGGATCAAGATAAAATACACCACCCCCCATGCAAAAGGTCGTCGCTCCGACTAAAGAAATAAGAGTTTCAGTTTTGCCCGCACCCGTTGTTCCTATAACGAGCCCATGAGTTAGTAAGTCTCCCCCTTCTTGCCATAATTCCTTTGCAGCGCCACCACGAATATTACCAAGCATGACCGTGCCCAATGCTTTTTTGTACTTAATTCTGCCTGGGTAGGGTGCGTTCCAGTCCGTGTACTTACCTTTAAGCTCTATTGGAAGTTTAACGGGGAGTGTTTTATTGATTTTTGTAAGCGTACATCTTAGCGTAACGATCGATATAGCAAGAAATGATACATAAAAATAGTAGGGTGCAAAAAACACAAGCACTATACAAATAATGTTCATTGACAACGCGGCTTCAAAGCCAGTAATAAACGTCCACGCTTTCTGAAGCTCAGTTCTTGTATCTGCGAATTTTTGGTTGTTTTTTATTATCTGGTTGTGGTTCGGTGCTTGATTATGATTCAAGATACTACCTCACTAATTCTGTTAGGTTGTTCTAAAAGCCAACCTTCACTATTGATGTACTTTAGATAGCCATTTATTGCATTATCAGTAAAAGGAAAGTTGGCTTTCTCTTTAAGCTTCCTTTCAGTGAGCCAAAGACCTCTAGAACCAGCAGACTCAGTCCATGCTGCAGGAGAAAGGTTGTGATGAAGGGAATACCAAGTGTCTCGGTCAACTTCTTTTAACCATGGGAATCGACTTGGAGGTAGCTTTGAGCGTCTGTGTGTGGCCCTGTGGTAAAGGGCCACCAAAACAGTGCTTGCGTATGTATGTGCTTTTTGAATTTTCTTTACCGCGACTTGGTTACCAAACTCGGCTATAACATCATCAACACCGGTATCGTCAAAAGTTAAGCTTTTCTCAAATGCTTTGGTTGATCTAAATGTGGCTGAAAACCTATCGAGCATTGCAAATGCCTTTTCTTTATTGGTGTCACCACCTTTAATCATTAGCAAAAATACAGCATACAATGCTTTTATTTGAGGGGGTAACTTGTCAGGGTTTTCCCATCGTCCAAGTTTTGTTATTTGCTTTGCAAAGTTACGTCTAATAATGGTCAAATCTAGTAAACATTGTTTGTGTAGAACAGGTAAACCTTCATCCACATCATAAGAATCAATGATAGTCATTGTTTGACTTTTGTTTTTAAATTGTAGTTTCTTTCCAAATTTGACCTTAAATATGACACCATCTTCATCGACATAGCTAAGCGCTCCTTTTAAGATCGCATAGCGTATTGGTGATGCTTCTTGCCTATGTGGGCCTTTGTTAAAATCGCTCTTAATTAAATTATGTAGTAAAGCAGGGCGTATTTGTGGAAAGTGAGCCTGCATATGGTTTGCCAGAGTGAAAATGTCAAACTTTCGTTTCAGCTGGCTAGGTCTTGAATATCGATAGCATAGGTATGAGCCCCATACGCCTAAAATGAGTATTGGGAATCTTAAAAAATACCCGATCACATAAAACACATCTCTTGCATCACTAAGGCTAGGGCGGCTGCTCTTATAAAGCTGCATTTGTCTAAGGATAGCCTCTTTATCCGTGATGAACATTTCATCAACCAGTAAGAAATAAATGCTATCTATGATGTCATGTTCGGGTAAAAGGTCGTAAATAAAGTTAGATGCATTAATAAGAGCAACAGATATTAGAACAGCTGTGTTGACGATGTAATGACCTGTAGTGAACCATAAAGCGTATACACCTACTATAATTGCAATAATAACAAATATCTGTGCGCCTATATCGTGGTTTTGGGGATTACTATTCGCCATTAGTAGCCCCTAGCTTCCAAGAAAGGAGAGTCTTGTGTTTTCGAACAGTGAAATACAAGCAAATCAATGTATATAATGAGCTGGCAAGTAGGGCGCAAACGATGTAAAGGGAATGACGGCCAGCGCTTATATTCGTGAAAGCAGAATATGCAATAATGAGAAGCAATGAACCACATATAAAATAGGACTTTATACAACCAACAATAAGCTTATTTATTTTGCTATCATCCATCTGATCTTTAAGTATCTTTTTATGGTCGCCAAGTAGCAATTGCACAATAGCTTTAGATTGCGCCTTTGCTCTCAACATGGGGAGGCGTGACCCGCGACTAAAAGAGCGTTTATAAACAGGATCTTTCCAAGGAAAAATAAGCCCTAGCTTATTATCCTTCATTTCCAAAATGTTTAGGCCGAGCCTGTCTATTGTCGTGGCTCCTTCGTCAATTTTTTCTTGCTCTCTGAATCTAAGTTTATTACCGAGTTCATAAGCATCGTTTTCTGTTTCTGCGTACACGCTATATGTAATGTTTTTTTTCTTACCGTCAGGTAGTGTGATGGTTAGGACAACGTCATAGATATCTGCGTCTGATTTTTTTAATCGACGTTGCTCTATCATTTCAAAAAAATTCAGCATCCGGTTACTCCTTTAGCTGCGCTTTGACAGTGATTACTTGTATATATGGTTCAAATGCCTGTTCAAAGAGTTTATTGACAAGGGGCGTGTTGAGAGGTACTTGGCTATTGTTTTGCTTAGTGTATGTTACGATGGCATCAAAAATTTCTGATGCACTCGCTAGCAATTGATTTCGTATAAGGGGGGCTGTTTCTTCATTGATAAAGTTGTCCATGATTTCATCAATGTGAGAGTCGACACATGCTACGGTATTATTGATAATATCGAGTAAATCATCTTCATAGTTTTCGTTCCCGCACTCGATTAAGTGTTTAAGGATTACACACGATAATTGCGCCATACCAACGAATTGGAGCGCAAAGTCATCTTCTGTGAGTTCTCCCTGTATACTTTCTGCATGAATGCTCTCTAAATCTAATAATTCAGTGCATATGCGCGTGATTGAATCAATATTTTGTTCGTTGATTTCGAAGCCGGATTCGCATATTAAACTTATTGCTAATCGAGACAGGGATACGAAATGCAAGTTCGTGATATTGTAATTAGCTTCTACAGCACTTGTTATAATTGAGCATTTCAGCTTCTCAATACATGAAAGCAATGAGCTAAATTCAGCTTGTGAGTTGGCTTTACCTTCTTTGATAAGATATGAAACAATGGGTGTAATTGTTTTAGTCCCATTGATAATCTCTCTTGCGTTAGTGTCTTGCTTTAACGTTCCAGAGTTTAAGAGAGCTTGTTTTGCTGATACGACTGTTTCATTGGACATCACAGTGTCTCCATTTTCTGCGCAGGATTTTTCACTGCAGTCTCGTTACTTGTGTATTCAGTTATGCTGCTTTGTTGGCTTACCGATATCGGTGATAGTAGATTTAAATCCAGTACTTTCTTCCCCTTACTTGGGTTGTTTTTCATGCTCATTTTATGGGCAGCAAAAAGCGTTTCTGACAAGGTGGAAATGGCGATAGATGGATTGTGAATACTGTTTGTGTTGGTAACAACTCTGCGTTGATAAAATGCATTTTCATCGTGAACGGTTGTAAGTGGAATATTATTAAATCCGTTTCCAATGGTTGTGGTATTAAGTTTCGCGTTCACAAGAAGAGCTGGCAATATAGCTTGAGCATCGACTGCAGCACGCAAGTCACTAGTGGATGCATCTCCGATGACAAGTTCTTCAACACCGAGGTTTTTTAAAAACTGTGAAAGGACTTCTGTGATAAACGTTACGAAATGTGCAGAACCCGCTGGTTCAGTATAGCCGCAGGTAGAGCATGATGTATTGGTTTCACTAAACATCGGTTCAATTGTCAAACTCTCATTGCAACTAGGGCAGTAGAGTAAACTTAAAGAGGGAGTGATTATCACGCTATTACCTTTCTGAAAATTGATGGTTTAATTATCAAAATCGGCAATAGCAAAAACAACAAATAAATTGCGAAATAATCACTTTCTTTACCCATTAAGGGTTCAGGATGCCCTTGCTATACTAATGTCTAGCAAGGGCGTTGCACTACGTTAATACAAGTACAGGACGATCATCAGCGTTATCATCGTCATTGAGGGAATTACGGTTATTTGAAAGAGCGCTTAAATCAGATGACAACTGATTGCCAATGACTTTGTTTAAGTGCTGCTCCCACATTTCTGTTGGAGTTTGGTCACTCTGCTCTTCTGCTTCGTTCTCAACCTGCTCTGCAATTAACCTTTGAACCTCTGTCAAACGCTGTTTCGCAGCAATGATTTTATCGCCGTATTCAAAGGGCTGTTTATTCGCTTCAGATAAAGATTCAATTTTCTTTTCAAAAAAGTCGATTTCACTACTTACTGATTTCTTACTTTCGCTAAGCCCTTGCTTTATATTAACTAAAGAGCGTAGCAGTGAAGCAGCAAAATGGTGTGTAGCGACTTCCTCGGCTTTTCCTTGTCCCTCAATTGTCAGCGCTAGTTTTTTAGTGAGTGAGGTTGCAGAAACATAAATATTATTTCCATTAACTTCACCGACATGGAATGAGTGTTCCATAGTCTTTTTCTTTCTGGCATCGTTTATTGCCTTGTTGATTACTTTTGCAGCACCCTCAAAGTTGCCTTCATAGCTTTCTAATGGCTTACCAAGTAAGGTTATTTTGTGATCACCAAATAAAACATTTTTTGTCTCGATTGATTGGATATCAGCTTTTAGAAAATCAATATGCTCACTTGAACGTTCTATTTTTGAATTACGAGTGGCTTTGGCCTGGTGATAACTACGTTGAAGCATGCTCAACTTATCAACCTCAGCTTCTAGAGTAATAGACTCTTCAATTAAAGGGTTGCCGGTGGCCGCTGACATAATCTCTGAATAGGACATATCTAATTCTTCATCGAATTCACGCGCAGCATCTCTCGGTGTGCGTTTTGTTTGCGCAGCGAATAACGCTTTTTGCTTTAATTTGCTCCACATAAATAAATCAAAGCTATCTTCAGTCGAGTATTTATAGCGTGTTGCGTTTTCAAAAATGTTACCAAATCGCTCTATTCTCCCGCCACGCTGTTCCATATCACGTACACGCCAAGGCAAAGAAAGATCGTGTATTGCTGCGAGTCGTTCTTGTACGTTTTTACCGACACCCATATTCATCGTAGTACCAATCGTTACGGCAATATCACCACTATTCATTTGCTCTTGGAGCTTTTGCTTCAGTGCATCCGTTTCGTAGTCACGCGCAAAGACAATCTTTTCTTCCGGTATACCACCAGCGACCAGTTTAGATTTAATGTCATTGTACAAATCAAATTTACCTTCATCATTTGGAATACCAAATTCTGCAAAAATGATTTGAGATGGGTTCAATGCCTTGTTTGTGTGATACTCATTCAGTACATTATCAACACAGAGGTTAACTTTACTCTCTGGAAAGTCAGGTAAAGCAGGGTTGATAAAGCGTGCATCTAAGGCAATTTTTCTACCAGCATTTGCAATAGCAAGTAAATTATCGCTTTTGTTATCTCCATTTCTTACCGCTTTAGCACGCTCGGCCAATACAGCCATATACAGCTTCAATTCTTCACTGCTGTCTGCAACGATATGTTTTTCTGTAATAACAGGTCTTTGTACACCTGCATCTTCGGCATTGACAATATCAGCCACCTGCCTATAGAGCATCGATAGTTCTGGTAAGTTATAGAATTTATTTAAGCGTGTTTTCTCAATAAATCCAGACCCTTCAGGGGCAATTTCAAATTGTGTTTTAATCTCACCGAAAGTGCCAATGAAGTCATCAAATAGCGTAATGTCTTGCTCTTCTAACAAGTCAGGAGCAAGGAATCGAAGCATGGTAAACTGATCGCCTATGTTATTGCGGATATCAGTACCAGTCGCAAGTACAACCCCTTGATTGCCATTTATGTGGTGCATGTATTGTGTTAAGTAATACATGCTCCATGCTTTTTTAGACTCTGCAGTGTTTACACCTGCAACGTGGTTCATGTTAGTGATTTTAGGTAAATTAACAAACTCATCTGCTTCATCTACAAAAATCGCATCAATACCCATTTCAGCTATGTTAACGACATCATCTTTGCCACCTGAATCAATACGGTCAATGATTTTGGCTTTCGCATTTTCTAATTTTTTAGCATGCGCTTTCACAGATAATTTACCTACATAGCCTTGGTCTTCTAATGAGTCCATCGCTTGCTCTATTTGTGCTAGCTCTTCATCAATGAGATCCAATTTAAACTCTGCAGGAATGTCAATTTTTGGCAAAATTGAATGAGAAACAATCACTGCATCCCATGAGTTAGTCGTGATAGTAGACAGGGTGCGTTTACGGTTTTCAGCATTAAGCGATTTTGCATCTACCATTAGTATCTTCGCGCTAGGGAAGTGGTTAAGTGCTAAGTCTTGCATTTGCGCGAAAACAGGGTTTGGTACGGTTAACATCGCTTTATTGTGTTTACCAACCTGTTTTCCTTTTAAAATTGAACCGAGTAGCGCGAAGCTTTTACCAACACCTACATCATGTAAGAACAAGGCTCGGCCATCGACTAGATAGCGTTGTATTGCGTTGAGCTGATTCTGTCTTGGTTTAAACTCTTTACCTCGTAACACAGGCGAAAGGCCATCAATGACGATTTTAGACCCATCGTATTTGGTTTCAATATAGCCATTCATTTTCTCGTTATAGAGTTTTTCCAAACGCGCTGCTCGGTCTGAGTCTTCCCAAATCCATTGTTTAAACGTGTCTTTTATTAAATCAGCTTTGGCATTCGCTTCAGCAGTCGCATCAGCAACAATGTAGGACTTACCCTCACTGTCTTTTGCTCTAACGGCAATTGAGCGATTATTTAGGATGGCAAGCATTAGTTTGTCAGCAGGCCAATGGCTTGTACCAAACTCACCCTCTGTTCTACCTGAATTTACACCTACCTCAAATTGAGATAGGTTAATATCCCAGTTACCTCTTGTTTTAGCGACCTTAAATTTCTTTTGTGCCTCATTTTCTGAGCAGGCTTCATTTTCGCCTGTAACAATGAACTTAGCGAAATCTTGAATATCGCGCTCAGGTATCCAGCTTGAGCCTAGTTTAAGTCTAATTTCATAGTAAGGAATGGGAGTTGGTAGTACTTCCTTTAAGCTCTCAACGTTGTGTTTAAACAAATCATTTGTGTCAGCAGCAACTTGTGCCTCTTTGAGTTTATTAACTACATGGCCAGATAAATATGTGCTGCTATGTTCCCACTCCATTGAGGTCGGGTTGAGGAAGATAGAATCACCTAGCTCAGAGACAATGTTAGGCCATTTTTTATCAGTGATGCTTTCAATGTATTCAGGTACCACAGCCCCTTTTTCTGAAAGTGAGATTATTACAGCATCTTCAACGCTGTCAGTATGTGTAATTTCTGTGCGAGGATAAATTGTTCTTTCAGTAAAAATATCCGCTTTTTCAGCGTTTTTACCATCCCAGTGTTCTAAACCAAGGATGAGGTATGAATCAGGATCTTCTTTAAACGCGAGTTTATTGCCGCGTTTATTTAACGCACCAAATTTCTTAGTGAATGCATCATATGTTTCATTAAGCTTCTGCATTGACTCTCTAAATGCATCATCACTACTATTGGTGAGCATTAAATTAATGTGATCTCGCGTGAAGTCACGTAATTCTATGAGCCCTTTCATTCGTGGGATTTGTGCTTTTTTTAGAGCAACAGTTTCTAAGAATTGCTGTGACTGAAGTTGTTCAGTTTCTTCGTTATAAGAAAACTCTTCAATGACAATACCAACATCCCCATTTGCATCCAATTGATATGAACCTAAACGCTTTTCTTCTAGGAGTAGGGCGCGTTGTGGGGGAGTTGCATCGATTAAATCACGGCTTTCTTTGTGCTCAAAATAGATATCACTAGGTAGTTTGCTGATAGCGTTCGAAAGTGCTTCTTTTAAATCACCTTCTAACACTGTGCGATATGTTTTTCTCCCATACTGGCCTGTAGTGATATGTTGTTTGCCGAGGACCATATCTGGGTTATCAATGAAGTATTGATTTACACTGATTTTTTCTTCATATCCACCATGGACACTGACAGGGATGCTCGTTTCACCTACGCTAAGCCAATTGGTATTGCTAGGCTCTTTGTTAGGCTCACGCTTTTGTAGAAAGATAATGTCCGAGTTTACATCTGTTCTCGCATTATCAGAGAAAGCATTACTTGGTAGTCGAATTGCGCCAATTAAATCGGCACTTTGAGATATTTTTTCTCTGACTATAGGCGATGCTTTATCGAGTGTACCGCTCGAAGTGATGAATGAAACAAATCCACCTGGCTTTACTTTATCTAATGATTTTAAGAAAAAGTAATCATGAATTTGGTGTTTTGCAAAGTCTCTATGTGCTTTATCGTGCACTCTGAAATCACCAAATGGGACATTGCCTATCGCAAAGTCATAAGTGTTTTTCGGTATTTTCGCTTCTTCATAACCTTCTTGTCGTACAAGAGGGCCATGAATATGGCGAGCAATTTCTGCAGTTAATGGATCAAGCTCTTTCGCTTGTAATGCGACTGTTTCACTCAGTGACTCAGGGATCGCACTAGCAAAGTTACCAACACCGAAAGCAGGATCTAGCCCTAAACCGCCTTTTAACCCCATTTTTTCCATTGCTTCCCATACACTTGTGACGATAACCGGTGAAGTGTAAAACGCGCTTAGAGTTGAGCGTTTCAGCGATTGGTATTCATCAGGAGACAGCAATGTATTTAATTCAGCACGTTTAGAAGAATGGCTTGAATGAGCATTATCAAAGATGCGTGATAAACCACCCCAGCCCCTGTAACTTGCCAAGGTATCTCTTTCTTCTTGTGTTGCTATGCGATTGGCAGTAGTTAATTCCTTAGCTAGTTTAATGGCAGCCAAGTTTATATCGTATGCTTCACTTTCCGTTTTATAGCTTGATATATCACTGATTAATTGCTCGCTGAATCTAAAGTTAAGATTCGGCTCTATTCGGATTCCATAGCCGGTAGCACTAATGTCTTCGCTTGAGATAGCGCTTCTTGATGGAATGCTTCTAGCGCTGTCGTGTTCTCTATGTACGTCTTGCTCGATGTATGGCCTTTCATTAGCTTCTTGCTGATCCTGTCCACGACTTGACTCAACTCCATTTGTTTCTCTATCGTGTATTTCTCCAGCTTCTGGTTCTGGACCAGACTTTTCAAGAGTGTTGGGCAGTTCATTTTCAAGTGGCTCTGAACTATTACTCCGTAAGGTGTTAGTTTTGTCATTAGAAACCTCGCTATTAATTTCTCTTTTCGCAATCAAAATAGCAGTATTAAGTGATTTAATATCATCAAACTGATTTATATTATCGTAGCTCTCTTTTGCTAAGTCTGACACTGAATTTGCTATGTGGTATTGCTTGTTAGTAATACATAAATCGTAACCTTTAGGTGTTTTTGCCTCCAAGATTGATGATGATTTAGTTGCTTCTATCAATATGTTTGCTAGTTCATGAGAGAACACATACTCAGCACTGTCAGTGTCGATATCTTGCTCCATGTAAGGGGTTATAATCTCATTTACCGGTTTGTTCTCTAATGAAGCAAAGTATTCATCTTGAAGCGAGTTCGCTTCTTGTTTTATCGTCTCTACTTCAAACGAAATAGCATGCACATCTTCACTAAACACATGAGTTTCATTCTCAGTGTCAGTGAAGGTAAGCTCTGCTCGTTTATTGCTTGCTAGTAGATCGCGATTAAGATTTGCCAGTACAAGATTGCCGTAATACATAGTATATACTTCGGTACCTGTTGTTTCGATAACGTCTCTAAAAGGCACAACGTTATCGTGACTTTGCGCAATCTCTGGATTGATAGCAACTTGATGATTAATAGCGAATTTAGCATTGAGTACTTCTGTTGGTAATGTCGCTATATCGGTAATCTGTTTTTGGCTAGCAGGCTTTACGTTTTCCACTTGGTCAACTGGTGTAGTAGATGTGGTGTTTCTTTCGTGATTAATAATACGCTGCGAAAAACCTTGATCTTCTGCTTGTTCGATTAACCCTTTATAAGCTGAGTGTGCAACACGCTCTCTCGTTGCTTCCACCAGCTCTTTAGTTAATTCGTCAATATTGTCAAATGCAGTATCACTTCCAAAATAATCAGCTACAAAGCGTTTTTGCTCGTTCGTAACTAAATCTTTAGGAGTAACTGCAATTCGGTTAACTTTGAAGTAATTTTCGATTAAAGGCGTTATGTGGTTACCAAGTACAAACCCTGCATTAGGCTCAATAACGCCCGTTAACTGCCCCAGCACCTTTAATTCTTTTACTGAAAGCGAATTGATTCTATCGAGATTATTTAGAATGTGATCAATTGGCTCATATCCGGTACTGGATGTATTTTTAATGGTATTTGCGTACTCTTTCTCATCCATTGCAAAAACCGGTTTTTTAATAGAGTCCTGTGTAACTAGAAGGTGGCCAGCAGAGCCATCGATGCTAGGTAGCATATCTTGATACGTGTATTGAATTATCTCAGGTCGATTATCTACATCAACAATATACCCAAATTTCACACTTCCATTTTGTGTATATGAAACTGGAGTATTAATCGTAATATCGGCTTCAGTAGGCTCTTCGGTACCATGTTCTACTGCGTTTTCATCTACAGGTATTTCTATATTTTGCGCTAAAGGCTCATCGTCAATACGAGTTTCTTCATCGCTATAATTATCGTCCTCACTTGTATGTGCTTCTAAGAACGCTCGTTCATCATCCGTTAAATCTAATGAGGACCCAATATTTTCTAGAAGAGCATCTTCATCTTCGATCTCAAAATGTGGTATTTCCTCACCTTCAAGTTCCTTCATCAAGAACTCATTTTCTTCTTCGCTAACCTCTAGATAGTCATCATTAGTGGTTGGTGCGATGTAGTCATCTGCAGTTGATATACCAGGTTCAAGTGTCAGAGTCGTGTTTAAATCTCTTAACGCACTGGTCGAAAGTTCATTTAGCAGGTTGTTTAAAGTAAGCTCTTCTTCTGTTTGATCTACTTCATCTAAAGCAATCATTGATACTAAAGATGCCGTGTGCTGGATTAGCTCTGCGTTAGTGTTAGTACTCGCGTTGCCGGTAATCATTTTGTTAAAATTATCACGCTGAATTGACTCAGCTAACTCATCTAAAATGATAGTGGCTTGAATTGTGTTGTCAGTTGATTCTTGCTCTGGTCTATAATTAAGCTCTTTAGCTTTCTCTACTAAGTTTGTCGCGATATCAAGCGTTACCTGATCAAGCTCTTTATCTGAATTGATAGGCATTAAAGCGGCACTAATGCTGTTTATATTTATAAGTCTGTCATCATTCGCGTTGCCGCTAAAACCATCTGTAAATTCAAGTGATGAAGGAGGGAAGAAATCAAGCGCTTGCTCTAATGCCTGCTCAAATGTTTTGTGTTTAAATGCTTGTGGCTCTTCTTTACCTTCATCATTCAAAAGCAAAGTGACATGTTTGTTTTGTTGCTGAATTACCCCAAAGCTTCCTTGTTGCGTACTAAAGGCTATATAACCTTGCTTTTCGAATAGGTCTTGTGCACTTGTGTAGGCCTCAACAATAGCGTTATTACTTACCGGTTGTAAGTTGTGTTTATAAAGCGAATTTTCAGGGAACGCTGCTGGGGCCAGAATCAGGTTATCGCCATAGACGGCAAAGCCCGTCATATGCGGTGGTTTAGGGATGTTAACAGCATCACCGTCAGTTACTTTGTAAACGTAGGTACCAAGACCGATAATATCTGCATTTTCAACACCAATCATTTGCGGTTTTTCTGGTACAGGAGTGAGCAGCGCATTTCGACGCTCACCGTCACTTAATTGTTCAATAAAGCGCTTCATTTGCTCAGCACTATTAGATAGCTTGGCAAGTTCAGTCTTTTTAAGGTTATTTTCAACTAGAGGGCGATAACTGGCTTCTTCGCTCAGTAAGCTATTAAGCTGTCTGTACACAAATGATGGAACGTGGCCATGTTCTTTTTCAATAGTAAGTGCTGAAAGGACATAACCGTATTGCGCAATTCTCAAATGGCGTAATTGTTTTAATTCCTCACACTTAGCAAGGATATCTTTAGCAAGAATGGTGCTTGATGGAGATTGTGGCACTCCTAATGAATCAGCAATTACATTGATTTCACTCGTTGGTAGTTCAGCCAAGTCGTTAGCGGTTAAATTATTTAATGATTGAATTGCTTTCCATTGCTTCAGTGTATTCTCGGCAATTATTTGAGGGTTATCGCTGCTTGCGTCAATACTCATTACATCAGCGAGGAGTTTAATATCATTCAGTGTGTAGCTTTCGCTTAATTCTTTAGCAGATGTTAGGTTTAAGTTCTCAGTGAAGATATGGTGGAACGGTACCGCAATCGTGTTGTTGCCATTATTATACCAATCCTTAAAGCTTTGCTTTGTGATCTCCAATGCTTTATCAAGTTCTAATACTGGTTTTGCATTAAGAAGTGTACTAACCACATCAAATTGCTTGCCGATACCACCATTAACCTCAATAAAACTTGGTAAAAGGCCAGTGCTGCGGGTGAGCTCTACATCGCTTTGAGATTTACCGATAGCATCAATAAATGCTGACTCATAAAAGCTTTTTGGTGACTTAAAACCATTTGGTGTTAATGCATTAACAACGTTCTTTTTCGCCAGTTTATCGCCAACTACAAATGGGTTGTCATAAAAGTAAACACCATCCTCGGTAAAGACGCTCTCGTAAAACTCTTCATAGCTCATTTGCTCTTTAGCGCATTTCAGTGCTAGTAGATACAGCTTGTCATAGTCTGAATTATCATTATCGATAGTATCTTTTAGTTGCTGAGCTTCAATTGTTGATTCACTTTGCTCGGCAAGATCTGGTGAAACTTGCGTTGGTGCCTCAGTTTCATCCACAGTAATATTAGATGTTTCTACAGTGCTCAAAGGTAATGAGCTTGTATTATCAGCTTGACCATGTTCAATATTGGTTTGAGAGTTATTATCTGAATTTGTCTCAATGACAGCTTCAGTGCTCTGCATTGTTTTTACAAGTGATGGGGGTGGTGGCATAGCGCCAATCAAGTGTGGTTTAAACTGCGTTTCTTCTTCATCATCACTGACTGTATTACTTTGTGACACAGAGCCTAAATATTCATCTTGCTTTTGTTTAAAGTAAGCAGTTGGGGTGATCACTTCACCAGAGTCTGAAAAAGTATTTAAATCAGATTTTAATAAGTCTTTATTAAATCCTGTTTCAACATCAAAGTAAGGATGAGGCTCAGACCCTGAGTAAGTACCTTTAATCAAGTACTTTGATATACGCTTAGGTTCCATTGTTGGGTTAGCGACAACGATTTTATCTAGGAAAGCATCAAATGCGATCAAACGATTTTCAATATTTTCCTGCTCGACAGTCGCAATGAATAAAAATGGTGACTCGATATTTTTTGGGAAAGTGTATTCATCCGCTAATGTAGTGCTGTGTACTTTGCGAATATCTTGTCTAAGTATGTTTTCTTGAAAACCCAGCACGTTGTCATAGTATGGACTACCAGGCTCACGCAATGCATTTGTCGTTTCTTCCGGCGTATACCCGTTTGTAAGATATGTCTGCGTAAACTCTAATAAGTTACGTAAGCGAATTTCTTCATCTGATTTATGAGGACTGTCAGGCGTTTCAACCGGTTTGACTGTTATAGTTTCTTCATCAATTGACATTAAGTTGTCATTTGATTCATCACTCACATTTAGCGTGATAGGTGAGTTATCAAACGCAGCCTCAACGACTTCTCTGAATTGCAATAACTGTTCTTGCAAGGTAACCGTATCTTGAAGTTCCTCACTGTTTATATCGCTCAATAAATCTTTATGCTGAACGGTATTTTCTTCATCCTGCTGACTGATAGGTTGTGCTGTGGTATCAGTACTGTTCTCTTCAGTAATGCTAGGCGCAGTGTTGTCGTTGTTAAGTTCGTCGTTAGTTGAATCTTCCTTCGAACTTAATTCAGTTGTGCTTTCTCCCTCACCGTTTCCCAGCTTTTGCGAGGTACTGCTTGTAGTTTCAGTTTGGTTAGGTCCTGATTGTGTTTCAGTCTCAAGCGATGGTTGAGGCTTTTTTTCAGGCATCTGCTTGGCAAGTATTCCAATAGCCTCACTTACATCATCTTGGTATGTGCGGTCCAGCGTTGGGTGCGTTAAGTGCAGTGCCTTCAGCATTGATAATAGGGTACGTTGCTGCAAGTAAACGCGCTTACTTGGCATAAGGTCTTTGGCAAGCTCACTGTTCAGAACTTTTTGCTCTGCTAATGAATACACACCGGCAATCAACGGACTATTTAATTGAGCAACAATCGGGTTGTGTTGGTTAAGCTTTACCTGTTGTTTTGCCAGTTGTGATTTTTCAAGGCCTAATGAAAATGCAGTTTTATCAATTACATTCGAAAGTGTTTTCTGTTCATTAGAAAATTCCAAAGAATGTAGTGCAATAACATCTGGGTTCTGTTTATTAAAGCCTTCGGCAAGTGATTCTTTTACAAATACAAATGTATTCGCATCTTCTATAACATAACCCATTTGTTCATCGTCATAGCGAATACCAAGTTGACCTACGATTGACTCAACTTCTTCTCGATTATCTGGGTTTGTGAAATCACCACGAATAACCGTTTCATTTTCATTACCACTTTTAGAGCGACCTGCGTAAAACTTTGCAGCCCCAGTTAAATCTGATAAACCACTATTTATTAGATTTATGAACTTGTAAGGCGCATAAAACTTATTTTGTTGTTGGCTAAATTTATAAGGTACTTTTAGCTCAACAAGCTTTGCTTCAATAAGCTGTTTATGCTCACCTGTATTATCTGATATTTCGGTAATAACCTTAGCTGGTTCACCTTGTCTAGGGTGAGGGTTTTGAACCCCTGCTACAGTCACACTCCACGGTGAGCGCTCAGTATTTTCGGCTGCAGTAGTTATATCGTTGGTAATTTGAGTGTCGTTTTCAATCTCAGGTGTGGTGCTTGATGCAGGCTGCGTGTTTTGAACCAGATCATAATCAACTTTATCAAATGCCTTTTCATTGGGTTTTCGCAGTGCATTTAATTGCTCAAGAGTGATCCCATTACTGTATTTAGAGACATAGTTAGGCTCAACCATGCTGTATTGAATTTTACGCAAAGTCAAAGCGCCGTGTATTGCATCTAATATATCCGCTTGTGATGAACTCCCTTCTAATGCAGTCGCAGTAAGCGAGATATATTCATCTAAATGACTTTCAGCACAGTGTTGAATTTTTAGTAAGTTGTTATAGGCGACATCACTGACATCAAGCGGGTTATTTATCTCATCAAGTAATTGCTGATGTTTCTTATTTACAAATAAATCACTCGCATCAGAAAGTTTTTCTTTATCAAAGCCAGGGATAGTTGAAACATCATGGATAACAACTTTAGCATTGAAGTTATAGGCGTTTTCAAGTGCGGCCATAACACCGACATTGCCTTTTTGACTTGAATATCTGTCATTATCAGAAACATGGACATGCGTATGATTAGGGTATTTTTTACTCATTAAGCCAATGACTTTTTTCATGTTATCTTTATCAAAACAGATCACACTGGCTTGGTTTGTTAAGCTATAACCTGAACCCGCATTGGCGTAACTTTCAAAATAATGAATAGCATGGGGTTTGTCTGGGTTTATTTCTCCTATGGTGTGGTGTGTACCAAGTGGTAGGCCCGTTCTTACATCGTCCTTTTGAAAACCAGTATTAAATAGTTTATTACTCCAACTGTTCTTTTTCTCAGGCTTTTCTTTGTTAAGTAGCAGCTTTTCTTCAGTGACATATTGATAACCCACAAAACGTTCATGAATATCATACGCTGCGAATGCTAATGCTCGATTGTTTTCACCACCAAACTTTAATGTGTAGGCTTTTGCATTCGTCCATTTGGTAAAATCAGGCAGTTGTTTTCGCTCAAGCTCTCTATGCGGTGCATTGCCGTATGAAGGGAGGGCGCTAAATTCATTGAACGCTGCATGTTTACTTGCGTCAGCTTTTGCAATTCGTGTAGCAAGTTTACGCTGCCTTTCTGCTTCAATGGCCTCTTGTTCAGCTTTTAATTGCTCTGGAGTAAGGCGTGGTTTTTCAGCTACTGTCTTATTACCCCACACTTCATCGCTGTATTGGTTGTAAGTGTCTTCATGCGACAGGTATGTCCATCGTTCATCACGACTTTTATTTAGGTTGGTAAAAGTAATCGCAATCCCGTACTGCGTTTCTCCCTTCTTTGATAACCATGAATTGAATATCGTCGACACATAACAACTACCATTGTCAGCTGGATTTTTTGGCACTACATTCGCTTTGCCTTTTATTGATTCAGGCTTACCGTTCATTGAAGGCCAAATTAGGTTATCTTTAGTCGCATCCCAATCAATACCAGCTTGCTCTGCAAGAGATCTGATTTCTGAGTCAAAATCACTCGCAATTTTAGTCGGGTTTTCACTATATGTGTTTTGTAACCACTCAGTATAAGTAGGCTTTGAATTTCGTTGTGCTCTCGGCTTTGAAGGGGCGGATTGCGTGCTCTCCGGCTTTTTGGCTAAATAGCTTTGTGCAAGCTCAGAAGATGCTACTTTTTTCAGTAAATCAGAAAATTGAGTCATACTTTGTATAGATTTACTTTCTGGTACACCATACAACCCGCCAGGGAATGCAGTTAAATCAGATGTCTTGGTTGCGTCATCAAGAATTGCTTTAAATTCAGGCTCATTTGTTCGCCCCGCGATAAACGTATAACGCTCTTCACCAATACTCCCGTTCGTTGTATACAGTGCGGGAGTGCCTGCTAGGTCAGATAATGCTGAGTTAATTTTATTCTTATATTTCTTATCAAAGAAGTATCCACCAGCACCTTTGCGAGGAGTGATGCCACTTATCGCATTGAATATACGCTGGTGGACGGTATCAGGTGCATCTTCATTAACAGTGACTAAAACCGAGTTATACTTTTGATTTGATTTATCAATATAAGGAGTGATAGTGACAGGATAGCCCTTACGCTGTTTTGATTGCTCCGTATCTGAACTCATCAATTGTTTGGGTAAAAGGTAAGGTGTTGTATTCACTTCGTTACGATCATGGTTACCAACGAGCCCATGCATATCACTTATGATGTTTTTGTCAGGTAGCGCAGTAACGCGTAAAATTTTGTTATTCCCTTGCTTATCAATGGTAATAGCTGCATTGGAAAAGGTAGCTGAAACTACGTTTTTGTTTTTAACTTTAAAGTTAGGTGTGTTAGCTAAAGTTTCGTCGGCCTTAGAATTGCCAAAGTTAAAAACTGGCGCATCAGTAAAGCCCACGACTTCGATGTGCGCAGTGCTTATTTGATTTGCTCGGTTAATTGCGTTGAGTAACGCTTTCATTGGCTTTGATGGTTCTTTACCATTTCCACCTAGATGAACATTGAGCATTTCATCTATTGGCAGATTTGAAATGCCTTTAAAGCAAGCTGACTCGACTCCACCTCTTCCATCGGCATAAACACGTACCATAAAGCCTCTGTTACCATTTAATAAAGCACTCATCTCTTTATTCTCAATAACGGATTTGGCAACAGAGCGTATATCATTCGTTGAATTTGCAGTGAAAGGAATTGGATCGAGGGCGCGAGCAAGTACTTGGGTTTTTCCATTACCTAAGTCAAGCACAGGTGAAACTGTCACAGGGGTAACAATGACATCTTCCGATTGTGGTTTCTTGCTTACGGCTTTTGCCCACCGGCAAACATGAAAGTTATCTTTAGGGTTCGCAACGTTAAACAAAGCGATTACAGAGCCTTTTGGTGCATGTCGGTTGTCTTCACTGTTAGCTAAATACGCTATGAAATCGTTTTTTACGCTGCTGTGACCTGCAATGCTTATTTTTTCTCCACTCGGAAACTTGCGTGCATACATGTACTTGCCATTTGCACTATACCCCTCAACCTTAACAAGAAGATAATCTTGATTTTTTATGTTTTTATCAGCCATTGTGTCTTTACCCCTTTAAAAATCCATACTGTGAGAAACACCGGTGTTTGCAAGATTTTGCTTCAAACGTTCATCGTCAAGGCTTGGTGATTCAATTAATTCATCTGTTAAGTTCTCAGCAAACATTCCAATTTCATTTTTGATAGCTTGCATAGCATTGTAGATATCGCCACGGCTTTGCCCTGACATATACACCTTCATGTGCTGTTCTGAGTAATCATCTAAATCTATACCGTATTGTTCTGCTGCAGTTTTAATCCCTGCTTCATTAAACCCATCGTATTTAATGACGGCTGTCAGTTGTTCATGCGAAATAGGCTGGTGGCTCTTTGCTGACTTGTCTAAAAGGTGCATGTATGTATCTACGTCAATAGCCGCTTTTTTTAGAGATGTGCTATCGACGTTGAATTGTGTAGTCAGTACGTCATGCAACCCTTGCAGGTCGAATTTAGTGCTTGTTCTTAATGTCGTTGCGTCATAAGGCAACTTGAAGTTGCCATTGATTTGATTTGCCGCAGCAAAGTTTTGCATCTGTTCTCTTGCTGCACTTTCAAGTTCACCTGCTTTGTCTTTAAGGTTTTTTGCAACAACAATTTGTTTACTAATCTGGGTATATTCGTTAGCTAAATCGACGGGGAGTTCAGTTAGGCTTTCAGTTTGCTCAATCATGTGGCCTGACATCATATTTGACCAATGACTTTGACCTGTTCGAGCGAGCTGATCGAATGTTTCTTGGTTTTGCTGGATAACTCGCGTAGATAGCTCTACTGTATCAGCGTTATTTATGATGGCTTCTTTAAGTATGTTTATCGCTGCCTGTTCAGCTACAGGAGATATGGAAGCCATACCCACTAATTGTTTTTTGAACTCAGGCTCTAATTGTATGTTTACTTGGAACAGTGATTTAGGCTCTAGCCCTACTGAGCAAGCGACTAAGGTGTGATAGTGAAGCCTAAGTTCATCTGAATGAGTAACGTCTTTGCCTCGGTTAATGTGAATATCGACAATCACATCTTGATCATTTACAACGCCATACATTGACGGACGCGATTTCAACCACAGTTGCTCTTTACCGGCAAACATGCGTTCTTCATTTGCTTGTGACCGCTGAATGCTGTGCCTTTCTTGCATAACTTGTCTTACGGCACTAATGATAAATGGTTCTTCGTTGCGTGCTAGGGTCAAGCTAGCAGGAAATGCCTTAAGCTGTTTTGATTGGTAAATTTCATTGGCAGATAGAGCAGGGTAGTATTCACCTTGCTCATACGCTATTAATGCCCTTACATCTCGCGCACCGATGCCACTTGCTTGCTTAATACAAGTCGCAACTAAAGAGTCTGAATGGGTTTTAGTTACACATTCTAACCACTTCTGCGCACTTTCCATCGATGTTACCCCATGCTTAACCGCTGGAATCTCATTCAATAAAGGGGCGTACTTTTCAAACGTATGCTGCCAATCACTTTGCTTAATTGATATATTGCTTGGCTCAGCTTTTACATATTTCATTCATTTATTCCAAGGCTACCATTTACCCTATTTAACGATTATTCACATAACGTCATCTTCTATCGAAAAAACCTGCAGAAATGGGAATTTAAAGGGACATTTCCTGTTTATTTAATCTCTCAACCATATCTTTAATACTGTTTTTGCTTGTTAAGTTGGCGATGACAACTTCGCCATTTAGTTTAAATGTGAATACGGGAGTGAGTTTTTTGGGTGTAAACATGAATGTTTTGTTTGACTCACTGATAGAAGCAAGGGCCTTTAAGACTCTATCTTTTGGGGCCTTTTTTTGGATCAACTCATCAGCACTTTTATTTTGTGAAAAATAATCAAGCAATATTGTTCGGTCGTTATTTGATTTAGGGATTATTGAATATGCAGCTTTGATTGCTGACTCTTGCTGGATAACACCGACAGGGATATATCGAACTCGCAATTGGTTGCTTTCAGTGAACTCATTAAGCGCTTTTTTCGCAATTTGACAGCCAGGGCAATTAAAATCGAAATATACATAAACCATTGGTGCATCGTTATTTCCGACCTCTATAAATTCAAGCTCTTCAGTTCTATCAAAAAACAATGCTTTGTCTTTGCTCGTTAAAATAGTATTGCGTTCTGGCAATTTAAAAGGCAATTGTTGTTCAGTATTTTTAGGCTGCTTAACGGGTTCGTTCGTGACATCATTTTCAGATTTATCCACTGATTTACCGACTTTCGCTAAAAATTCATTTTTTAGCTCACGACTATCCAATGCTGTAGCAGTGCCTTGATGTTGAGGGTGAATCTCTGGGGGCGGTATATTCTTAGAGCTTGTTAAGAGATTTCCCTCAATCAGGTTTTGCCCATCAGGTAGTAAGAAAAATGTCCTATCCTTGCCGTCGATTTGCACATGAAATACCCATGTTTGAGAAGGGCCAGTATCAACACTTATAAACTTTGGTACTGTTTTAAATGTATTTAAAAGCATTGCTTGAGCAGCCATGGACGCTTTAGCGATGTCGTTATGCTGATATGCTAACTCCCCTTTATTAAAGCTAAGCTCAACAGGGTTATTTAAATCATCCTTCACAAGTCCATAAATAACAGCAGCAGAAAACACAACCGCTGCGCATGATGCTAAAGCAGTAAGTCGATTATTTTTTAATTTCATCATTTCATCCAGTGTCAGCATTAACGTTTCACTCGTTTTTAGTTCTTTTTTATTGTTCACCGGATGGCAATGGAATTTCATTAACTATTTTTGGAAATATTCACTTTTTCTTTGATTTCAAAATGGCCGGAACGTTTAATTGCATCAAACCAAAAACTATGAGGCAAAAATGGACCTTACTAAGAAAAAAGAATTAATCGAGCTGGTGATTTCATACTCTATTGATAATGAAAAACTGGTGACAAATGTTATGTACCCTGAAAATTTCATATCGCTTGAGGATATGGAAAAAGTACAAATGCTGAGCTCGATAATTGACGCAATTAACAGCGCTTCATTTGAGAATGTGGACTTTGAATCTAATTCAATTGAAACAGCACATAAAGAGCTGGTTAAAGAATGCAAAGATATTTTTCCATTTAACTCTAAGGTGTCATTTGATTTGTCCAATAAAAACAAAGGAATACCTTTTGAATTTATTCATGATGACTCTATTCACAGTTTACATCCAATGCATATGGTCGTGATTGCTGATTCGTTAGTAATAGCACTCAAAAGCATGGCTATCACTATCGTAAACCGTTCTGATAAAAAATAAGGGCGAGCATGGATAAGCGTTGGATAGAAAAAGAAATTTACGTTTTTACAAAAGAGGATATTAGCGAAATCTACAATGACTCTTTGCAAACAAAGAAACGTATATTCTTATTGTTCAGCGTTATTGTGCCTAGTGTAGTTGCTCTAATTTGCTGTGTTATTCTGACCGTTAATGAGATTGTAAAACCCAACATTGGCGATATTGGGTTTTATGCCACCGATGGTGAAACTAGTGTTGTTGTTCCGTCAATTAACCCTGCTGTAACAAATGAAAATGCTTATGGGTTTGCGGTTGATGCTGCTATACAAATTCGGACTTTTTTCTTTTCTACATACTACAAAGATTTAACGGCCCTTGAGCCTTTGTTTACTCCTGAAGCATATAACGACTTTCTACTGACTCTTAATGCAAGTGGTTTGTTGACACGCGTTAAAGCTGAGTCTTTGAATGTAACTGCTGCACTTTCCCCTTCAAGTGAAATTAATGCCCTCTCGGTATATCAGGATGGCGCTAATCACTTCTACGTTCGAGTAAAAATCATGCTCCGCATTGAGAACCTTTCCGGTGATGATCAATTCGAAAGTGAAGATTTGTTTTTTAACCTTATTGAAGTAGACCGTGGGAGAAGTAAGCGCGGCCTGCAAATCTACTCATTGGAGCCATTCTAATATGGAGAAATTAAAACCCAATTATAAGCGGATATACACTGAAGGATGCCCGCATTCATCAGATGTAATTGTTGAGGAAAATATACACCTTAAGCGCTTCGGTATTTTTGTTTCTTCTATTTTATTAGCGCTCATTATTGCTTTAGTCATTGTTGTTATTTCGTTTGCAGTAGTCACAAATCGACCACCAACAGCACTTAGCTATGCAATGGATGATCAAGGGCGTGTTGTTCAAATTGAACCAATAGACCAACCCTATTCGCAAGGCCGCGTTATCCGGTTTACAACTAAGACTGTTGAAGAAGCTATGCATATTTCATTTACCGATTATCAAGACCATTTCTTGGCAATGTCGACGAAATTCACCGTTGAAGGATTTAATGCGTATCAAAAGGAATTGGTTGATAAAGGTTGGATAGAAAAAATCACCAATGACAACTTAGTGATGTGGATTGAAATAAGACAAGCCCCTAAATTTTTGAGTGCTGGCAATGGTAATGGCAGATATTTTTATGAGTTGGCGTTTGATATCGACTTATTTATCGGCGGAGGAAATAAAACGTTTAAGCCGAACAGATTAAATGTCCGAGTTCTTGTTGTTAGAACAGAAGATAATCTTGATGGCCTTAAAATACAGCGAATTCTTATCGGGGAGAAGCAATAATGAAGCGTGCGATTTTTCTTTTATTAGTTTCCCTTAATTCATTTGCACAAGAAGAAGTGTTTGTTCATCCAGACTTGCAACGCAGTTTAGATGGCCGCTCAGAAGTTGACAGATTAACCGATGAGCAACTGACCAAAATCGCCAGAGACTCCTTACTTTTAAAGCGAATGGGTTTAGATGCCAGTGTTATTAAAAAGGCGATTGAGCTCAAGAAAAGAGAGCGAGACGCAATTTACAACAACTCTAAAGCAACCATGATTAAGGGTGTTGTAACTGTCTCTACAGACCCAAGTGCAAAAGCGCCAGTGATTTACACTACGCCAGGTCATGAAACACTTGTTAATGTCATTGATCAAACAGGTGAGCCATGGCCCATTGTCGTTGCTAGTAGTGGTAATAATTTACTATTTACCACTGAAGCTATCGAAGCCCACACATATAAGAATATCTTTCGTTTGACGGCTCTTGAACGTGTAGGTTCATCCAACATAACGTTGCTTTTAAAAGACAAAGCACTTTCACTCACTATTCGTGTTGAAAATACGAAAGAAAAATATCATCCACAGCCAATCTTGCAAATCACTGAAGTAGGGCCAAATGGCCGAGTATTACCAAGAGTCACAAGAACCACAGAAATCCGCAACGACAAGGTGATGAAGGAGTTGATGTTTGGTGTTGCACCAGATGATTTTATTAAAATGGAATCTTCAAATCCGCAAGTCGTTGTATGGAAAGGTGCGGATAATCAGCTCTATTTAAAAACAAAGTTATACCCAATAAACCCTGCAGCTAACTCAGTTTATCCAGGTCCAAATGGTTACTCCACCTATGAAGTTGATGCATGGCCTGTTCTAGTTATGAGTGATGACAATGGAATTGAATATCAGATAAATGTGAGTGGAGAATAACGATGTCATTTATTAAGAACGTGGCGAGTAAGATCCCAAAATATAACCCTGATATGAAGTTTTTAGCACCTGATAACCGTGCATTTTTAATGGTTGCTTGTATATCAGTGGTTTTGTTTGTGCTTGTGTTCATCTTCATTTTTTCAGATGAAGATACTGAAAGTAAGAAGAAATCCATCATGTTAGACAGTATTGATGGAAAAGCTAAAACAAGTAGTGTTGATGCGCAAGTATCTGATTTATATAAGCAGAGTATTCAAGACCTTAATAAAGAAAATTACGAAAAAGCATCAAAGAATATCTCAGGCGCTGCAATGCCTGTTTTATATCATGATAAGCCAGATACAAACGCTGCAAGCATTGAGGGGTGTGGTTGTACGTTTGACGCGACAGCGCGAGAGGCTTTAATTGAAGAGCTTAGAAAGCTTGGTATAACAAATATTAACAAAAGTGATGGGCTTCGATTGGGCCAATCTGATGTGTATGTGCAAACAGATGGCACAATTATCGACCAGACCGGTAAGCCATATCTATGGGATGGAGAAGAGATAAGAACAAGTGACACCGGTGTGGTATTGCACTCGCAATCAGGAATGCCAATTGAAACCTCTGACGGCCAATCAATTCACTTATCTAAAGATGGTAAGTTTTATAATGATGTAACCGCTATTATCCGGTTAATGGGACGTATGTTATCGCATGAAGGCGTTATTTTACTTGGTAATGGTTACAAAGCTCATCGCCCTGGTGGCATGTCTCAAGTGCATGATACCGATATCTATATTACAACAGACAGGCAGCTTGCTACGATTGATGCCAAGCCAGTGTTTAATGGTTCAAGTACTGTATTCAAGGATATGGAAAACCGCCTGCATGACTACTACGGGAAGAACATAAAATGGGAAGAACGCTCTGCATTCCAGCAAAATGATGGAAAGTTAACTGGCCGTGCGGGAGAAAAGTTTTCTCGAATAGGCGTTCTAATATCTCACGGCGGCATACTTATCGATAACGACAGTATGTTGACAGATGAGTTAAACGATATAAAGCGATTTTCAGACAGTGACCTATATGTAAATAGTCAAAATATGCTGGTGGACTCGTATGGACAAGAGATCACCTATCAAAATTACAATGTAAAAGTAGGTGTAAATAACGTCCTTAACTCTGAAATTGGCCCAGTAGTAAACTCTTCCGGTTCTCAAGTCTCAATAAATAACTCAGGCCGCTTTGCAGCAGATCAGCCAGTATTTTTGACTGGTACATTAAAAGATAGCCAAAAAATTGCATTTGATCGTTTTGGTCATCGTATATCTCGCCAAGGCAAATTGTTGCAATTAGCTGAATCAGTCATATGGCATACAGCAGATCGGTACTTAGCTACAGAGGATGGTCAATCACTGCAATTCAATGGTGCCGATGTGTTTCAAGATATACGACGATTCAAACGAATAGACTCACTCGATGCATATGGCTTAAAGACAAGTCAAGAGGTGGTGATTAGGGATCTTCTTGGTCTAGAAGTTTACCTGAATGAACTTGGTCAAATCATCTATGAAAACGGCCAAACAATATCAGAATCAGGCATCTTAACGACTTCCGATGGGGTGATCATAACGTCAGAAGGTGAGCTAATTGTAGGCTCAGATGGGTTTAAACCTGTATTAAGCGCACTAGACGAACAAATTTATTATAACGGTCGTAAAGTCTACCAAGGTAAAGATGGGCGCTTATATGATGGGAAAGGGAATTTACTATTATCGCCATCAGGTCAATCAATGACGTTGCTAGATGATGGTTTGGTGGTCGATGAGGATGGAAATATTGTCGAAGGGGTGCTGAGTAAGCTAGAACCTATCGTTGCTAATCGTGGGTTTAAAGTTGGCAAAGAAAATCAGTTACTCGATAAAAATGGTAACCAAGTCTACTTCAATGGAAAAAAAGTTATCCGTGGTGCTGATGGTCGTTTGTACGATGAAGATGGCGATTTGATCACAGATAGTAAGGGGCGTCCTTTATCGCTTGATGAGAAAGGTCAAATAATTTCCTCTAATGGCCAATTAGCTTCTATTGAAGGTTTTACCGTTGATGAAACAGCATTAATACCACTCACTAAAAATAACGGCTTCATTCTTGATAAGAACAATGAGCTTCGTGATGAAAACGGTAATCAAGTTTATTACAACGGTAAAAAGGTCAAACGTGGCGCTGATGGTCGCTTGTACGATGAAGACGGCGAGCTATTAACAGATCAAAACGGTCAGCCATTATCACTCAATAGCAAAGGTCAGATTGTAACACCAGATGGTCAGTTAGCATCTATTAAAGGGTTTGCAAAAAAGCCAAGCCCTTTTAAAGCGATTAACGCAAATGAAGGCTTTAAATTAGGCAAGAAAAACGAGCTACTAGATAAGCATGGTAACCAAGTTTACTTTAATGGCAAAAAGGTTGTTCGGGGTGCTGATGGCCGTTTGTATGATGAAACTGGGACGCTGTTAAAGGGTAAAAACGGTCAGCCATTATCACTCAATAGCAAAGGTCAGATTGTTACTTCAGATGGTCAGTTAGCGTCATTAGACGAGTTTGCCATAGACGCGGCCACATTTTCTCCGGTGAAGAATAGCGGATTAAAAATAGGGCGAAACAATGAACTGTTAGATGAAAACGGCAAGCACGTTTATTACAACGGCAAGAAGGTTGTTCGTGGCACTGATGGTCGTTTGTACGATGAAGATGGCGAACTAATAACAGACCAAAATGGTCAGCCTTTATCACTCAATAGCAAAGGTCAGATTGTGACACCTGATGGTCGATTAGCATCGGCAAAAGGGTTTGTAACTAAAGATGTTCAGTTAAAGGCTGCAGGTGAAAATAAAGGCTTATACCGTGCACTAGATGGTGGTCTTTTGGATAAGAATGGCAACCATGTTTACTACAAAGGTAAAAAAGTGTTTGTTGGTGATGATGGCCGTTTATACGATGCAGAAGGTGTGTTAATCACCGACGAAGATGGTCAAACATTGAGGTTAAATGACAAAGGAGAGATTGTCACACCAAGCGGTCGCGCTATTACGCTTTCAGATTTTCAAGTTGAAGAACGTAAACTAACACCTATAACCGGCAACTCAGGTTTTACCGTGGATAAAAATAATGAGCTGCGTGATGAAAACGGTAATCAAGTTTATTACAACGGCAAAAAGGTCAAACGTGGTGCTGATGGTCGCTTGTACGATGAAGACGGCGAGCTATTAACAGATCAAAACGGTCAGCCATTATCACTCAATAGCAAAGGTCAGATTGTAACACCAGATGGTCAGTTAGCT
>NZ_JABVXF010000011.1:0-55096 GCF_013349995.1 Pseudoalteromonas sp. 0303 | reverse complement strand
CTATTAACAGATCAAAACGGTCAGCCATTATCACTCAATAGCAAAGGTCAGATTGTAACACCAGATGGTCAGTTAGCTTCTTTGGATCGATTTGGCATTGAAGACATATCTAGTAAGAATGATCTTATAAATAGGGAACTGAAGAAAATCACTTCAAATAAAGGTTTCCGTGTTGGCCGTGATGGTGCATTACAAGATGAAAACGGCAATCAAGTTTATTACAAAGGCAAAAAGGTTGTTAGGGGTGTTGATGGCCGTTTGTACGATGAAAACGGCGAGCTATTAACAGATCAAAACGGTCAGCCATTATCACTCAATAGTAATGGTGAGATTGTTACACCTGACGGCAAGTTAGCTTCTTTGGATGGATTAGAGTTTGAATCTAAATTGGGTCGAGAATTACTTAAGGCAGGTTCGGATGATAAATTAATTAAGCTAGGTGATTCTGGCATCTTATCAACTAAAGACGGTTTATTAGTTGATAAGAACGGTAAATCCATTACATACAAAGGAAAACGCTTAAGGAGAGGTAAGAACGGTCAACTATTTGATGAGAATGGTAATGCAGTTTTAGATCAAAATGGTGACCCAATTTACATGAACGAGAAAGGGAATATTGTTGATGTAAATGGTGAGCCTGTTGAAGGTATTTTATTGCAAAATGGTGATGGTCAATACCTCCATGGTGGTGCTGATGGACCTGTAATGAGACGCGTAGGCAACAGTGATATTTACATGACCCGTGATGGATTATTAACTGATGATCAAGGTAAACCAATCACTTTTAATGGCAAGCCTGTAAAAGTAGGTGAAGGAGGACGTTTATTTACAACTGACGGTGTAGCTGTCACTGATGCCGAAGGTAACGTCGTGGCTTTAACAAACAATGGAGAGCTGAAAAATAGATCAGGAATGCCTGCTAAGGGTGCAGTATTACAAGATGGTGAAGGCGTTTCATTAGATCCCCAAGGGCTTAGAGTTACCAATGGGGGGAAATTAACATCTCTTGGTAATGGATTGTATAAAACCGCAGGAGGGCTATTAGTAGATAGGCTAGGTAAACCGGTCCTCATTGAAGGAAAGCAAGCGTTTGTTAACGACAACAATGAAATTGTAGATGCTAATGGCTACCCGCTTAGATACCAAGGTCGTAGACTAAACCTAACTAATACCGGTGCGCTCATCGATGCACAAGGCAATCCTATTCTTGAAGATAGTCAAGCAGTCATTCTAACGAGTAAAGGTTTCACGAAAGAAGACGGTACCCTGATTCAAATCCCAGAAGGTGAAGTGCCAGTTGAACGTGACGCCAACAGCAAGTTAAAAGAATTTATCTCGGAGCAAAAGCAGCAAGTAGAAGAACAAAACAATAGTGGTTTTAAAAATGATGTCCCTACTCAAGCAGATGAAGAGGTAATTAGCTCAGAAGGTGAACCTGAAGTTGAACTTGCAAAAATACTTGACGTAAGTACGTTAACGGATAAAGAGATCATTCGACTAAATAGACGATACGCTGCGATATATCAAAGTATGGAGCAGAAACTGTCAGAGTATGATGGTGATTTTAAGGCAAAACCATCATCGTCAGTTGCAACGTTTTCACAACAAGCAAACACAGACAATAAAGTTAATTCAGAGTCTAGTTCAACGACCCCTTCTCAAAATCACATAACTGGAAGTGCTACTAAAAGTGAGGCTTCATCGAGTTTTGGCGGGGATTTATTGAAACTACAATCTGGTACTGTTTTATATGGTGCAAACCAAATGACAGTAAATACAGACTTAGATAGCCGTGTTGTATTCAATCTCATGGGTTTACCTCACACACACCCTCTATACCGAGGCACTGCCCAAGGTGTCGTTGCCCTTAAATACGATCATATTGTTATCGCAGTTACGAGTCTTTGCCCTGAAAAAAGAGAATGTTACCCAGTTCAAGCGCTTGCAGTTGACCCAACTACCAGAAGTGCAAGTGTGAATGGTGATATTGACAAGCATTATTGGTATCGGTTTGGAGGCCTTACGTTCGCTTCACTTATTCAAGGTGCAGCAATAGCGGTTGGTGAATCAAGAGATAGAACTGATACATACGATGAAGAAGGTAAAGTTGTTTCTTACTCAGGTCTTGACGGTAAAGAATTAATGATTAGAGCTACAGAACCATTGGGTGAATCGTTAGCGAGTGTGTTTATGGAAAATGTGAATAGACCTTATACGGGTACGATCGCGTATGGCGAAGAGGTCGGTATTTTTCTATTTGAAGATGTTGTAATTAAAAAGGGCACAAAAAAGTGAATATTTTACAAAATATAACTTTAAATGGCATTTGCATATTAACAATAATATACACATTAAATATTTAGGCGCTGCAATATGTCAGAACATAATAAAAGTGAAGAACTCCCAGATGCACTCCAAGCAATTCAAGCTGAGCGTGGTGAGGGTGATGAAAATCATGATGAAATTTTAAGTTCTCTACCAGAGGAAGATGGCGAAGACGACGATGGTCATGATGAGCAGCCTGAAGCTAAAATGAATACAGGTAAAAAGGAAAAAAACAGAAAAAAAGCGACTCAGGTAAAGGTACCTAGCAGGGATAAAAAATCAAGAATTAAGATTGTACTTGCTGTCGCTTTTGCTGGGGCTATTGGGTATGGGCTGTTTAGTATATTGCAACCGGTAAAACCTGGTGCCACCAGTTCAATCCCTGCTTTTTTTGGGAAAACTTATAAGGATGATAATGGGGTTGAGCCAACTGTCACTGTTAGCCAGCTGGAATTGGCTGTTTCGCAATTGCGAAAGGAGATGCTAACCAAAATTGACTCACTGCCAACACATAATGATTTAAATGCTATCAAACGCTCCATGTTAGATGTTGAGCGTGTTCAGAATGAGCAAAGGACTAGCATCGCTATGTTAAATCAAATAGCCGATAGACCAATTCCGACAGCGTTAAATAATCAAGATTATGACCGCCAATTAAATGCTTTCAAGCAAGAGCTTGATGCGCTGAATGCCTATACAGGGAATGTCCTTTCTACAACGGAGACTTTGAAAGAACAAATTTCTTCACTTGATGAGGTAAAGAAAGAAGTACAAAAATTAGTAAATAGCAACTGGGCTACCTATTTAGAGGTTCAAAAGTTAAAAAAAGACAGCGAGAAGAAGGCTATACCTGCAGGTACAGATAGTAGCGAGCCGTCAAGTCAGAGCGCAGCAGAAAAAATCACTTGGAATAGCACTCACTCTTGGGTGTTAAAGATAGCAAGCGAACGCTTCACACAAATTTACAACACAAGTACAGGCAAGAACTTGCGAGTATTTGAAGGGATAGAAATTCCTAATTGTGGTGTTGTTATTAGCGTTGATGTAGCTGCAAGAAAGGTAAGCACACAACACTGCACAATTAGCCGGAAATAATTAATGGACTTTTACAGCGTCATAGAGGCATTTACAAGACAAATCCCAGGGATAATGGAGGGGTTTAAAGTTGTAATTATCGTTTTCGGTTTGTTTATCTTTACGATTTCAGGAACGACGCTTCTAAAAAGTACAAGCAACGAAAAGGGAGTTAAAGCAACTGCTTGGTTTGGCTTGGTTATATCGCCGGTTTTGATAAATATTCAACGGTGGATGGATATAACATCAGCCACATTTTATGGCAAAAAAATGGGCGCTGTTTTTGACACTGTAGGTAGAGATTTTACTGCTACTAATGATTCATTAATGCTCTTTAACTCAGCAGAAATAATCATTATGGCTTTTGGTTGGTTTGGTTTTATTGCAGGTTGGATGAAAATGTCAGAAGCACCTAAGTACAACCAGCCTGGTATTAAGAGAAAGGCAGCTGCGGCAATTTGTATCGGTATGACGTTAGCTAACTTTAAAGTGTCTGTGGATATTGTAGGAGGGACATTTGGAGTCAGTGATTCATACACAAAGATGAAAGAAAACTTAACACAATAAATTTTACTAAAGATCAACTTTTAACAAACAGAGGTAATTATGAAAAAACTATTATTAATAGCGCTAGTGGCACTCAGCTTTGTGTCATTCTATGCAGATGCGAGCGCAGGTGGTGGCGTAACAGATGCTGCATCTTTATTTAAACAAGCAGGTACTCAATCTGCTCAGGCTGTCGATGGTTGGGTGCAAGCTGCGGGTTTCATTGGTTTGATCCTATTTACTTTTGCAGGCGTCAAATTGTTCAACTCACGCGACAATCAACAAGAAAGCAAAGGTAAGTTGTGGATGTCTTTAGGTGCTGGGGTTTTCTTGATTGGATTGTGGACTTGGTTAGCGGTTGTATCTAATACAGCTACAGGCACAACGCAATCAGCTGACAGTCTGAAAGCAATCGTTCAAGGTTCTGGCAGCTAAAGTATTTTTGTTGCCATAAATACGCTGGTGGCAACTTAATGTTCGCCACTAGCCCTCACTCCTTATAGGCTTCCTTAATGACTTTCTATCCAAAAGCAGAAAAATTACATAACTCTGCAGCTTTCCTAACAGCAACTCCAACAAGGAATGAATACAAAGGCATGCGAGCTCTTGATTTTAAGTGCCAATGTTGTGGCTTCAAAGCGGTACCAACTAAAGAAGTGCCAACAGCGGGAATGGAATTTGTAACAGTAAATGGAAAACTATACTTACTATGTTTGCTATGCGCTCAAAGTCAAATGCTATCAAGGCCGGTGACATTAAAAAATGGAAAGCTTGAGTATAACCATGGTTGTCTTGTCTACTGTCCTGAAGTTTCGCAAGGTAAAATCATTGAAAAAGTACGGGACATATATGCACTTGCCTTACATGAAAGTAAACACCCAAATAGACCACTACTTGCCTACATAGATGAACTGAAACAGTCTTATATTGAGTTGCTGATAAAACGAGTCAGTAACATCCCAGCTTTAAAAATCGAAAATAACTACATGGGTGGCTATGTGTCGCTGTACAAGTTTGCACCGCCAGAGCTGCTTGAAAAAGGGAATAAAGTATTTGGTGGTATTCGCTATTTACCAAACGATCTAGTCTTTTCTCACATCATTCAATATTGGCTTGATACAAGCTACACCTCCTTGCCATATAAAATCTAAAGTGACTTATGAAACTAGCGTATAAAAAAAATATATTTGAAAGCATTGCCTCTAACTTTGATTTTTTGTTTCAAAGGGTTAATGATAGTTTCTTGCATGTTAATCCTCGAAGCTTTATTGATATTGTAACGACTGAGGGCAAAAACACACTTGTCATGCGTGACGGAACTTTACTAACAGCAATCAAGGTTCACGGCTCTACACGCGATATACGATATGAAGAATATGTTGATATTTTAGACTCACTAGAAAGTTCCTTTAAATCGCTAATATTAAGCGAAGATCACTTTTTTTCATGGACATTTAAATCGGACCCTGAAAACGTAGATGAGGCTTTAGCGAAAGCGTGGACAAATCAAGCTTTAGAAACAGCAAAAAAATTAGAGTTAGATTTAGAAGATATCATTAAAGAAATACATGATGTTCACGCAAAAAAATGCCAAGAGGAAAGTGTTTACTTGCTCGTGTGGACAAACGTTCATATGAGCACTCGTAATGAGAAAAAACTCCATGCAGAGCGCCGAAATGAGTTTATGGCAGGCACACCAAGGCATAATAAAGCCCAGCCAGTGACATTTGTTGCACCAGACTTTTACGAAAAGCACCTTGCTGCATGCGAGCAATTAGTAAGTGATTTGCTCAATGTCAGAATTTATTCAACCATATCAGACACTCATTCTTTCTTACGCGATATTAGAATTAATATTGACGAAACCTTCACGCCAGATAATTGGTCACCAAGGGTACCTGGCGATCCCATTTCAATGAAGGTACTTTCAGATAATGATGCCGATTTATCAGGTATGTTTCATCAGCCACTTGCTGATCAACTAATGCCGAGAGGGATGGTGGATCATGAGGAAGGCATTGTAAGAAGCGGGGATGTATATTATGCCCCCCTGAGTATGGAAACGCACCCTAAACAACCAGAGCCATTTGATGCCTTATTTGGCAGTGTTTATAAATCAAGATTACCGTTTAGAATGCATATGTTGATGAAACATAATGGCATGGGGGTTTTCGGTATGAAAGTGATGCTAGCGCAGTTTTTGTCATTTACTGGTTCAGAATCAAATAAGCGTTTACGTCAATGTTACTATGATCTAGAAGCGCTTTCGCTGGCTGGTGAGGAAATAGTTTCGTCGCAGATATCCTTTTGTACATGGAGTCGAAATATTGATGATTTTAATGAGATTCGTCAGCGTAAGCATAGTTTAGCCAGAAAGATTGCAAGCTGGGGGAGTTGTGATGTGGCCGCAGTTGAAGGAGATGAGGCCGAGAGCATGTTATCTAGCATAGGAGGAACAATGCTGGGTTCGGTAGCAGATGCCGCTGCAGCCCCACTATACGATTCTTTAAAAATGGCTCCAATTGCACGAATGGGCTCTGCTTGGGAAAAGGGTTCAAAACTATATCGCACTAATACAGGGCGAATAGTGTCTTATATGCCTTATTCAAAACAACAGCTGGCGTGGGTAAAATTCATCGTTGGGCCTATGGGTTCCGGTAAAACAGTTCATTTAAATGGCGAGCACTTTTCTCTGTTGCTGCATCCAGATAATGATGAATTACCATTCATACTCAATATAGATATCGGTCCAGGGATGAAAGGGTTTTGCTCTATGGTTAGGGATGCACTGCCAAAGCATAGAAAGCATGAGGTAGTGTATGAGAAACTTCAAAATCGTGCTGAGTCAGCCATCAACTCGTTTGATACACCGATAGGTTTACGATATCCCTTATCAAACCAAATTGCCTACTTAGAGACATTCTTAACAATGCTGTGTATAGGTGATGACACTGGCGTTGCCCCTGAAGGTGTTGCTGATGTCATTACACAGATAATTCAACTGGTGTATAAATACCGAGCCGAACGAAATACGGCCTATGAGTATAGACCTAATGTATCCCCAAGAGTTGATGAGCTGTTAAAGGCTTTAGATATTGAATCGGCTAATGTTGATAACCGCTCAATAAAGTGGTGGGATGTTGTAGATTTTCTTTCAAAGCATGGTGAGTTGCATGGTGCCGCCATTGCGCAAAGATATGCAGTGCCAGTGATGGAGGATGTTATATCCACCGTTTCAGATCCACGTATAGCAAACAGCTTTGAGGAGCTAACGGTCAATAATACTAGTGAGACAATGTGCCGGTATATTGAGCGTAAATTGACATCTGCACTGAATAAATACCCGATTCTTTCTGGCGTTACTCGATTCGATATTGGTTCATCACGCATAGTGAGTCTTGATTTGGATGAGGTTGGTAAAGGCGTTGGCGAAAGTGCTGTTAGGCGTTTGCGTCTTATGTATTTCCTTGCGTATTTTACGCTTACAAAACGGATCTTTACCGGTAAAGAACATTTATCTGAAATGACATCAGATAGCTCTGGGTTATTCCCATTCGATTATAAAGCTATTCATACTAAAATCATTGCCTCTATAGAGCGAACACCGAAACGTTTTAGCGGTGATGAAATGCATCGCTTCAAGGGCGATCCAATGGCAATGCAATTGCAGGAATTATCAATCCGTGAGGGAAGAAAGTGGAAAGTAGACGTTATACTTGCCTCACAAAGAGGTACCGACTTCCCTAAAGATATGATTGAACTTGCAACTGATGTTGTAATTCTTGGTCGCGGTAATGAGGCGAACATAGCGTCTTTAACGAATCATTTTAAACTACCATCAAATCTTGTTGAGCGCTTACGCAGTAGCATGCGAAGGCCAAATAAAGATGGCTCCACGGTTATTACACTTATTGAAACCGATAAAGCACGGTGGGAATTGTTTCTATACTCTATGTATGGCCCATCTTTTTTATGGGCTACGACATCGACCAGAGATGACACTATTGTGAAAGATGCGCTCATAGAAAAGCTCGGCTCTCAAACTGCGAGACAACTACTTGTCGAACTTTATCCAAGCGGTAACTTAGATGATGAAATAGATGATAGGCGCAGGAGAGAGCAAGTACTCAGTAATACATCAATAGCCGATGAACAAGAAGAAACCCCTACTCATATACTCGATGCGATAATCGATGATTCTATCCGGTATTATGAAAGGACATCATTACAATAATTTAAAGCTGCATTTATACGCAGCTTTTCCACACATAAAAATCACATCAAACAATAAAAATCCACATTTATTTACTGAAATATTCACATTTTTAAAGCCAAAAAAAACGCGTCAATAGGCGTTTTCAATTATTTATTAAAATAATCACTTTTATATTGAATGGTATTAAACCATTACGTAAATTTTCATTTATTCAGTATTTCATCGCATTTTCGCGTGGGTATAAATTTATGTGGGGGTTACTTTACCAATGTTCCGTTCTTTATTTTGTGTGACTTTGTTTACTGTGTCATGTAGTGCAATAGCACAGCCTGATAACGTGAAAGGGCGAGTCATTAAAGTTTACCCTCTATCTTCAAATGTTCTGCCAATTAAAGGCGAAACTCCAGCGAAAGACTCAAAGAGAGATGTTTACAAAATTCCATCTACTAGAGCCATTGAAGGTAGTGCTATGCCGAGTAGTTCAGAACCTGAAACTGTTAACGCGGGTGAAGTGTCGACGGGTGTTGAAATTCGAAAAGGCACAGTGAATGACAATATCATTCGCATTGCAAAAGAAGAACTTGGCATTCCTGCTAGCAATGTTGACTTTCTGTATATTCCTTGTGACTTAGTGGAAAGGTACTCATATGTTATTCCTGAGTCAAATTTTGAAGATAAATATGAACGTTTGACTTACTACGCTTCACAATACTCATTTTTCTCAACATTTAATCCAATGACTAACACAGTAACACTTGAATATCGTGGCCCTGATGTGTTTGAAAACTGTAGGAAATCAAAATAATGAATAAAACTTTATTAAACACTATTGTATTAAGCACTCTCGGTTTATCGCTTGCTGGTTGCATTGCTATAAAGCCAGACGAGAAATTTGATAAAGAAATGCAGGAACAGCAAGCGCAGATACAAAAAATTAAACAGACAAAGAACTATGCGGTTTTAAATACACCAAAAGTTTCATATGAGGCTTTTATTGGTTCACCTGCAAACAAAGATGTGTTTGATACAACACACATCAACATGGGCGGGATGAAGAATGGGGCAACGTTACGTGCTGTTATTCAGATGTTTCAGAAAAAAGGGTTAAACGTCATAGCTCAAAACGGTGTCAATTTAGATCAATCAGTACTCAATTACTCGATAAAGAATGCCAGTGCAAGACGCGCCCTTGATATGGTTACGTATGATTTAGGGATTGGCTATCACATGGTCGATGATGGAAAGGGAAGACCATACGCAGTACTTACCGGACTTCCATCATTCGAATATCGCTTGAATATTCCAAATGAAGTAAAAACGTTGAGCCAATTTGTCGTTAACAAGACAAAGGAAACTGAGGCTAATCTTGGCGGCGCTGGAGGTAACTCAAGCGGAGGCTCAAGTGGTAGTTCAGGTGGTAGCTCAGCGAACGGTTCTGGCAACAGTGATGTTAATACTTTATCGTCTTTGGCAGAGATTAAAACTGCATTTTGGGACGACACAGAAAGCTTTTTGAATGCTTTAGTTAAAGAGCTTGTTCTACCTTCCGGCAACCGTTCAGAACCTCGCGCTGATAATTTCCAGTTAGTAGATGGCCCTAATGGTCAAATGTACCAACCAAGAGTTACTTCAAATGCTACCGCCCATAATCAAACAAGTGCAGTAGAGCGCAAGGTAGGCGTTGTATCTATCAACCGCAGTACTGGTCATATATACGTGTCAGCGCCTAAGCATACTTTAGACCGCGTTCAAAAATATCTTAAAGAAATCGACCTGCTCATGAATTCAAAAATCGTGATCAAAGGCCGAATAATTGCTCAAACAGAAACGGAGCGCCAACAAAAGGGGTTGGATGTTGCTGCACTTGCTCCTTATTGTACACACTCCTACAGATGCATAGTGTCCAATGATATCTACAATAATGTGAGCATTACTGAACCTGGTGTAAACACATGGTTCTCTGCTGGTGTAGACAACATGATTGGGAGCTCGATGCTTGGTATTCAATCACTCGACCAGACTTGGCAAGTATTTAATGCGTACACAGAAGATAACGCAAATATTCGAACGATAGGTAATTTTGAAGGTGAGGCGTTCCATGGTGAAGATATCACATTGTCTGATGTGCAAAATCGCATTAATCAGCAGTTATCTACAAATGATTCGGTAACTTCTGACGGTGTGACCACTGGCGGAGGAACAAGTAGCGACTTAATCCCTTACAAAATAGGTAGTGTTATCACGGTACTCCCAATGCTGGATATGGTAAGCGGTACTGTGAAAACCAAAGTTGATGTCAAGCTTAGTGTTCTTGGTGAAAATAAAGAAATAACAAATGTTATTGGTGATGACGTACAAAAAGGCTATTACCAAAACGTTGACACAATGGAATTTAAAGTAAGCCCTAAGCTTAAACCTGGTGAACTGGTGATTGCAGCAGGGCGCACACAAACACGACTTTCAAATAGTATAGGCGGTACATCAGGATTAAAAGACTCATATTTAGGTGCTTTATTCGGTAATTCAGAACGTCTAAAAGAAAAAGTAACTTATTATATTTTGCTCCAAGCAAAAGTAGTGCCTGCGAGTGTTTGATATGAGTATCGCCAATAATCACGGTTTTACATTAGTTGAAATGTTGTTATCGCTGGCTATATTGGCGATAGCAGCCACCGCTTCTGCAGGTTTGAGTAATCAAATTGCGGGCTATTATAGAATTGAACGTGACTTGGAAAATGACAGTGAATTACGTGCTATTGCGGACGCACATATCAAATTTGCTGCAATTCATAATAACGGCCAGTTGCTGTCCTCATATACAGAGGACGATTGTTATTCTTGTGCAATTGATACAAGTAACGTTGAGCTTGTAAATTATGTTGAGAGCCACACGCAACGTACAGCGTCAGCATCTAACTATGATAGTTCGTCTATTAAAAATGTACGTGGCTTGATGTTAGATGCAACGACATACCAAGCAACCTTGAATTTACCATCTGCTATTAATCTAGTCCTTGAATTTAGGGCGGGTGTCGTTGTTCAAACAAATTGTCCTCAAGGCTCAACATGCAATACAGGTGAGTCATGGAAAACACCGGCATACACTCAAACAGGGTGGGCCCCAAACTCGGTAATTGATAAAGCAATTCCATTCAACAATCTCGAAGTCTTACAAGGGCTGGCATCAAGCTCTGTAGAACGTGTCACGTTGGTACAGCAAAAAATTAGAGAATATAAGCACGAACTTGTTCTAGCAAATAATGCTGATGTGGACACTAACTTTTTACCCGTCTCTACACACCCGTCGACCCCCGATTACTCTGGCAGTGATCCCACAGTTAATGGTGGATGCATTAATGGGTGGTATGACTTGAGTAGTGCCAATGTCAACGTGCTTTCAATTGTGGGATTAGAGGCAAGTTACGGATTAACGCTCTTTGGCGGAGCTGTTGAATATTGCGCTGACTTTGATTTAACCGCTGTTGATGCATCAACAGCCGATACTGCACCTCATGTTGGGGCGCTTCGCATTAATCGATTCATTAGTCGGGGCGCAAGTCCTGATATGAGTAACAACAACAATATTTTGTTTCCAATTTAAATTAACTAAGGATTTCCCATGAAGAAAATTAACCGAAATACAAGGCAACGAGGCTTCTCACTCTTAGAGTTGATGATTGTATTAGCTATTTTAGGAATTGTACTTTCACTTATGTTGCCGTCATCAATATCTGGCACAAGTAAAGCATCGGCGCTTCTGAAAATGAAAACAGCTGATGCATTAAAAACATGTGTTTTAAATGTACATTCCAACTTAGGTTGGGGATCTAATGTGTTAGCTAATCCAAATTACAACAGCGGCAATGATGCGCTGGATATGTGTGTTGGTGGTGATGTTGCCATTGTGGCGGCTCAACAAAACAACTTTAATCGAACGACCGTATCTGGTTTGTCAGATATGGTTCAAATTACGACTGCTCCAACAAATGGGGGTAAGGGGGCGTATAAAGTAGGTTCTTCGGTGATGAGCTTATCTACTAGCCAGCCATCGGGGAAAATATCGGTAGAATACTCGCAGACAGCTGATGCTGAAGTATGTGAATTATTAGCTAAATTTGAAGCGTATAGCGGCACTTGTGATTTATCGTCAGCAGACACATCCGGTACAATTCAGCATACAGCCTCGTCTGGTGGTGTGAGTACGCTTAAAATTATACGTAAAATGGGCGTGTAATATATGCCGGTGGCTATGATGTTCATTGTATTTTTTGGCTTCATTTCTACACTCGGAATGACAATTCAATATCGAGTTGAAACGCGAGTAAGTGATTTGTACGAACAATCATTTCAATCAGAATTGATTGAGGTGTCTCGTGCAGTTGAGCGATATATTAGCAATGAATACATAGCGCCGGTCACGCTTTTAGAATTGGCAGATTACACAGGTAATGCACCGTTAAAGTCATTAAACATTGATAGAATCGGTGTAGCTTCATCTAGACAAGATGATGTTGGGATAGTTTATTCTAAAGCGCTTGTTTGGCATAAACGCTTTGACAGTAATTATGCTGATGATGATGTGCTTGATAACAATCAAATTGGCACTAGTGCATTTTCAGAACAAGGTGATTACAAACCACCAAAAGATGTTTATTGGTACCAAACCACCTCTATTTCAACATTATCAAATTTACGAACGCGTATTTATAAATCGTTGGATGAAACAGTGCAGCGATTAGTTTACTCATCAAACTCGCTACCGTTGACTACGTCAGCTGGCCAAAACCTTGCGCCTGACGACACTATAAGTTTAGTGGATGCCGTTGGGTATGTGGGAAGTTTCCCAATGTGTTCCGGCGTGTTTGAATTTGATGGCGCTGCTTTAACTTGCAGTGATTTATACGCACTCGATGGAACACCCGTAATGTATCAAGTGTTGTCTGATTCACAGGCAGCTGTATACGTTGAGTCAGCTAACATAAAGGACTCTGCGGGTGATTCATTTCTTATCTTTTCACATATCATGACTAAAGCAGATTAATAAATGACAGATTTTTTTAATGAATGCGTGTTGAGGTGGGGCTTTCAAGAGTTTCATTTTTTGCCTGATTTTATGCAAGAGCAAATTAATTTTTTAGAACGCATTAACGCTGAAAATCTAAAAACTGGTGATGTATTTATTCAAAAAGGCCTGTTAAACGAACAAAGGCGCGATCAGTTTTTAGAAGACCATTTGAAGGTTGACAAAAACGCTCGACGCCCATTTGCCCGATGGATATTCGAGCAAACACCTAACGAAAAAGTAATTCAAGATGCAAAGAATAAAGTGCTTTCTGTCTTGTTAGAGCTTCCTTATTTAGCTTCTATGCCACAGATTAGACAGTTATCCCTCGAAGTGATTCCTGAATTAAGTGATCCAGACTTTGTTGATGAGTGTAAGTCGTCTGTTTGTATTCCATTCGTATGCAATATCAATGAGCGGAAAGCTTTGTATATTGGATTTGGCACTGAAGAAAAGCTTAAAGAGTTCATGCAACTAGGCCCGCAGGTCCGTTCACGTATTCGCAATGTTGCAGAGTCATTCGGTGAAGATAATACGTATTACTTTTTAACAGAAGAAGACACGATTATTTCTGAACTAGGAAGTTCATCAGGTAATTCCACTACCGAAAATGGCTCAAAAACGTTATACGAACAAGACTTGAACCAACACAGTACAGCTAAAAATTGGGCTGCATTATTTAACGAGGCAATTAAGTTAGGTGGTACAGATATACACTGTGATCCTTCTATTTTGCCTAATGATGATAGTGTTTCAATCAAGATCCGCGTCGATGGAAAATTATCCAACGTGGCAGAGCATAAATCAGCTGCGAAATTAAATATAAAGCATTCAACGTTTAGAGAAATGGTGAGCTATCTTCACTCTGCGAGTGAGGCTGGTGAAGTTGGTCGGACTATCACTAGACCCGTTTTAGGAATGGCGTTTGATTACGAAAACAAAACGGGTGTTATGCGGATAAAAATGCGCCCTGAATTCGCGCCGTTGGGGGTAAAGGATGCGTCAGGGAAGGAGTTGGTTCGGGTTGTTTTACGTATATGGGAAATCAAAGATTTTACCGCCTCACTTGCCGATTTAAATGTACCGAAAAACATCATCGAGCACATAGACCGCGTATTAAAAGCTGATCATGGATTGGTCCTTGCAGCTGGCCCAACAGGTTCAGGTAAAAGTACGTTAATGGGGGCGATACTTGATAAACAAACCAAGCTAAGTCGCGGGACTGAAAGCATCTTGTCTTTTGAAGATCCTATCGAGCAAGTATCCCAGGGTTTGGTTCAGATACAGTTAACAGATGCTGCAAGGATGAAGATTGAAAAAGGGGAGCTTGATGAATTAACTGTCAGGCAAGGCATATTGCGTTCTTTTCTACGTCAAGATCCAGATAAAGTTTTCATTGGTGAGGTTCGTGACACTATGACTGCTATTTTCGCTGGGGATATCGCGAGTTCAGGCCATAAAACATTTGCGACATTTCACTCAACATCAGCTGAAGATGGCCTTATTCGTTTAGCTGCGAAGTTAGAGTCCAGTCCTGCCAATTTAGTGCAATTCTTTTCTTCATTAACGTGTATTTTTAATACCAACTTGCTTGCATCTCCATGCAAAAAATGCAGTGCACTAAAAGGCGTTACCGAATCTCAAATTGCTGGTTTAAAAGAAAAATACACTTTAAGCAATAAGCAAGTTGACCGTCTATCTACGATGCAAGTAATGATATCTAGCGGTGTATCTACCAACAGCGAGGTTTGCTCAGAATGCAGCGGAAAATGCGTGAGTGGTCGAGTACCTGTTTTTGGTGTTTTTACATTAAACCGTGAACGAAAAATGCAGCTTCTTGACTTTAGAGACTCAACTCGTTTTTCGCGGGTTACAGAAAACCCGGATGTTGATATGCGCGATAGCATTCTAGATGGTTTAGAGCGTGGTGATGTGTCAATACAGTCACTGCTTAATGAGGTGGGGTAATTATATGATTAGTGTTGATGATCAACCGGACGTCTACGCGCTTCTAGCGGCAAACATCAAAGCGAATGGTGTTAAGCATGCCATTAATGCGATGGTTTTCAACGGTAAACAAAAGTACAGGGAAGAGTTCACAATCGTTAAAGAAGTTGTCGATAACGGAGGTACTTTATCCGCAGGGGTTGAGAGAACAAGTTTATTCGATATTAAAACAATATCAATAATTCGCGCTAACGAGGAAGCTGGACGATTAGAAGAGGCATTTAAGGAACTATCAAAAATTGCAAAATTTCAGCGACTGACCAAAAGACAGATGAAAAAGTCTTTGGGTATGCCAATGGTCAGTTTAGTCGTGCTGGTGGGGGTTGTGATGTTTCTTGCGCAAGGTATTTTTTCACAACTTGCGCAACGGGATCAAAATAATGATGTTTTTTTGCAGGCAATGGGCACTGTAGGGGCTTTTGTCAGAGAAAATGCGTGGTCGTACCCTGTAGTCATGCTCACCGTGGCGTTTATTTTGGTGAAGTTAATGGGCTCTAAATCTGTTGCTTCATTCGTTGGTCTGTTTGTTGGGAAAATACCGGTCTTTGGCTCACTAATGAATATGAGCCAAATAGGTACTTGGTGTCGCTTTACATCTCTAATGGCAAGATCAGGCATTCCAATACTCGAAATTAAAGAATCCCTTCAGTCAGTCTTAAATGACCATAACGCAGCGGCAATAGATAAAATCTTTGTTGATGTTGGTACAGGTAAAGATTGGTCAGTCGCGACTTCAGCAGAAGGGTGGGATAAGGATGATGAGCGCACTGATTTACCACCTTTATACCTTTCATATGTCAATGCAGCGGGTTCGTCTGGTGATTGGGATGAAAAAATGAGCGATGCAGCTGACACTTTCATTGAAGAATATGAGGCGGCAGTTGAGTCAACTAAGCCAATTGTAGAAGCGCTTTCTCTTATCCTCGTTGCGCTTCCAGTAGGTTTTATTGTCTTCAAGCTATTCAGTAATATATATGGAGGTAGCAATGCTCTCTAAATTATTTAGTTTTATTCCTTCAAAGAAAAAGCAGGCTGTTAAAGCAGGTGCAATGCTTGGTGGTGAAAGTGTTATTACAGAATTTTCAGCATCAAAAAAAGGGTTTCAAACGCATGAAGGGTTTATTGAGCAAGGGGCTCTACCTCTTAAGCAAAAACACATGCGTAATATTTTAGGTCAAAACCGAGATATTAGCGTACTTATGTATGCTTGGCAGGATTTAACTAGCATCTTCGACAAGAAGAAGACCGGCTCTACTTACGGTTACTATAAGCAATTTATCAGAAAGGATGAGTTTAAAGATAAAAAATCAGCAGTTATAGCATCGGTCGGGTTAGCTAAACGCATAGATGTTATTTCTAAAACGGAAAATAATTTTATCTTATGTCACGCAGTTCCTTCAAAGTCTCATCCAACAGTTAATGTTGAAGTATGGACAGTAACAAATAAAAAAGTGGCTGCCCTTCGCTCATACAAGGGGCTACCAAAACATCGAAATGCATTTCTTACAGAGTTCTATGATGCACTAGATAATTACAAACTTGCCATGTCCACTGTTAACCATAATGCATATATCTATAGTGATAGCGTACTTGGATTGGAAGACGTAGATGTTTGGCCGAGTTTGTTGCGCGAAAGACTTTTTCAACTTCCTGAATCCGATCTATTAAAAAGCGCTGTAGAGCTCCCTTTACTTGATACTAAAAATGCTAATACAAAAGCCTCGATAGGTGTTGTTGTTTTGACGATGCTTTCTGTTTTTATTGGGCCTGCGTTCGTATTGGCTGCTGATAAGCTTTATAGCAAACGGTTTGAAGCAGAGAGACAAAAATACATCACGTTGAGTGAGCAAGTGGATGGTTTGGACAATCAGGGGCGTAACAGCTCTCAAGTTGCAATCTGGGAAGCGAGAGATACACACCTAAGACAGCAAGCAGCTAAAAAACTTGATACAGACAATTTAGAGTTGCTTATTCGTGCTGTAGGTAGCGCTGCCTCACAATACCCTTCTAGGATAGTCGTGAAAACGATTGATTATAGTAGGGAAACAAAATCACGAAATAATCTACCAAATTATCATTTCAGTTTAGAGCTTCTTATCATGAAATCATCATTAATGGGGGAAGGTGAGTCTATTGATGTTGTTTATAGAGCGTTAGGTAGTGCTCTTGCAGATGTAACTGATGAATTTATCACGCCTGGTAATCCACGTGAATATACTTCAAAAGGCCGTGAATATTACAGAGTTGAGTTCGTAGGTCGCTTTAGTGATAGACGAATGAGTGATGAGGTTTCAAATGGTTAATATTCGGGTTTTTATTATTTTAGCAGGATTACTTGTGTCCATTTCGATTGTTGTAAACTACATCAAAAATATAAAGCCCATTTGGGAAGGGTTAATTAAGCAGCAAGCAGCAATCAATAGCGAATCTAAGCGTTATAGCGACAAGTTACATTCACTTGAGCAAACTGTAATGTCTCAGTGGGAAGGCGCATATGACAGTGTGGGTGACAGTGACAGAGTGTCTTTATCTAAACAACTAAATATCAAAAGTACATCACTTATCCCTACTCGCGATGTACCAAATATATCTAAGAATGAAAGTATTGTGAGCACGATCGGGGGGGAGCAAGTACCGCTTGGTTTGAGAAAGGTTTGCTTTGGGCAGGGTTATGCCGGTTACGAAGCAAAAGGGCAAAGTATAGGCCTCGTTGTATCAGCTATGCGTGAAATAGAGCAAAGAGCCGGTACTGACTTTGATCAATATACCGTTACAAGTATTGAAAACGGTATAAAAGTAAACTTCTATGATTTGTGCGTGTATCTAAAGGAAGGGAGTAAATCATGATTAAAAGCCTTTCACAACATTGGCGCACAATGAGTCCACCAATTCAGTTTTCAATTGTAATAGTATTGTTTGTTGGCTTGTTTAGGCTCTCTGAGCAGTGGATGATAAGTCGGGCGCTTGATGTACAGTCAACAACGGTAATAGGCAGTAACTCAATTTCAGGCTTCAGCTCAACGGTAGATGTATCTGAGAACACGTATTACTTAGATGCTAATTTTGATAAAAGTAGTGATCTAAATGATGACTTAGATGCCACTCTATTTGTTGAAAATGAGCCTGAAATAATTATTGAAAAGCCAAAGCCTGTAGAAGTTAAAAAAGTAGAGAAAAAAACACCACCAAAACCTCAAACCCCGCTTGATTATTATGTCAATCGCACTTTATACGCAACAGGAATAGAGGACGATGGGGCGTTCATTAACGGTGCGTATTACACCTGGAAAGAAACATTAGACACCCCCGTTGTTACAAGTAAAGGCACTTTTAAACCGGTACTAATAAAAGCACAAAACAATAAAGTTATAGTAAGCGTGAACGGTAAATGGTTCGCGTTAAAGGTGAATTAATGCGTGAATTAATGTATCGATTGCAGATAATCTTTCCTAAGTGGATGATATCGCTTTTTTGTATATCACTAGTTGTATTTTCAATTGCAGCTGTGGTTATGTCGTCACCGAGCCTACAAAATGCTTTAGTCCCAACCAAGCTAACAGCATTGAAAGAAGCAATACACTGGGATATACGCGCATTTCTTCATTCTGAAGATGGCTTTGTTGCGCTTTTAAGTGGAAGTTCAAGTTATCAACCGGTTGATGAGTCGGGTGGAATTGTTCTGGGTGTAACTAGAGTGGGTGGGGTACTGATTGATACCTATTCTGAAGATACTCACGTAGAGGCTGTTCTCGCAGATTTAATTATAGATGACCCAGTAGGTGTTGCTGAGTTCCTGAATGGTTATAAGTACCAACATGTTCTGATGGATTCATATTTAGTAGATGGAGACTATATGTATGTTGTTCGTTTGCGTGATGGCACACCGTTAAATTTATTGCTAATTGAAAGAAAATTAGCACATGCACACCCTAATCCACCGACTAGTATCGTTGACCGAATGATGGCTACTTACTGGTGGAATGTATTTAATGGAGAGGTCGAGAATTATGAGTTTAACTAATTATTGTTTTTATATTTTACTTGCATTTTCATTACCAGTTTTAGCCAATGAACCTATTTGGGTTAAAAATAGTAGTGCATATGTTAAAGATGGTCAGATTACATTAAAGCGAAATAGTGGTTCTGAGTATATTGTTAACTTAAATACGAAAAATACAAATAGGAGCTCACAGGGTCGAACAGCTAACATAATGGTCGTTAGCAACATTGAGGACTCTGCTGGGTGGAGTGAAGCTATTGAAATGAGCGACGGAACTTTTTATATCTTTTCTAACGAATTAGGGGGATATCTTTCTGTGACATCTGACAAGTTTAATGAAACGTTTGATATTACTAGTACCGAGGGGATACTTGATAAACCTGCGCCATTATCAACAATGAATGAATTTTACTTAAGGAGCGAAGTTAGTTTGGGCTGTGATGGGCCTGGGGTTAACTGTAGGGTTAATCATTGTTATTTAGATTATTTAGCTACTCGTTATTCTGGAACTCCAGCATATTACAATTATTCAACTTCTACGAAAGGTATATGCGAAACTGAAGTTCCACCTGATATTTTAACTGATACTTTTTTAACTTCGACCATATCCTACAACAAAAATGATGATTCAGTAATGCGCACAATGCGTGTGTATATGACACCTGAAGTATCTCTGTCAATTCCGCCTTCATTCAATGACGTATTTGGTAGCTCTGTAACATCCAGCTATCAGTTTCAACGCGCTAACTGGTTTGAATTTGAAACATGTAGTCAACCGGAGTGTATCTATAGTACTGGTGTTAGAACATCAGCAACAATTAACTATTACTTCTCCGATTCATGGCAAGGGACCGGTGTTAGAGTTGGGTATTATTATGGATCATTTACAACGAACACCTCGTCATTAGGTGCTGCTATGTCCAATGCAATCTCAAATTATGTTGTTGGGAATGTTGTTATGGATGGCCTCGAAAAAATAAGTGTAAATGCTTCTACAGCATATTATATAAATCAAGATAGTTGGATTGAAGTTAATATTTTATCTGGTGAGGAAAGATTTATTACTAATGACTTAACAGTTTCCCCTGTTAGTTTTTTAGATATAGAAAAAAAACCAACCCAACAATAGTTGTAACTTACTAAATCAACATAATAAATCTGTGCATAGCTCAATGTTTTGGAACGATGCATAAAAAACATATGTCATAAAGCAGTGCCTATAACGGTTATTACTATAGTTAACTGAAAAGAATGCAGAACAAGACCGAGAGGTAGATATGGAATTAAGGTTAAAAGGTAATGTCAGCGAAAAAGTTTTTGATCCAACCATAGCTATACCTACATTAAGAAATGCACGGTCTGACCTTCGTACATGCCAAGACACATTAAGGAAGATGCATAAAAAATACTGGGTAGCTTGTGATTGTTCAGATGGACAGCCACCCATAATGACGGTTAGGAGAAATGGCAGTCATTATTCACTAGTAAATCTAACCCGTTATGGAACGCACACTGAAAACTGCCCGTTTCACTACGTGCCTAGCAAAATAAGTACAAATACAAACGTTAAACGGACAAGAAGTAATCAGTTTGTATTTATTGACGAAAACACCTCCAATTCGTTTGATAATGACACGAAATCTAGCATGAACACCTTGAAAAAGTTGCTGCTTTACTTGGTAGATAAAAGCGATGTGAATAAGACATACACAGATAGGACTTTTTCATCGAATATAAAGGCAATTTTAGATAAAGGGACTAATGACGTATATGTTAATGGAAAAGGCATTACCAAAAAGCTATCTTTCGGATTAATTAACTTCCTGAAAGTTAAGGAAATGTTTCTGAGTGACGTCGAGTTGGAAGGGCACGCCGAACCCTATTTTATAATAGATATAGTTGATAGTTTAGAGTCACTTGAGACTCACTTGTTAGCTAAAAAAATAGCGAAGGGAAAAGATATCAGTTCGTTTAAGTTTTTTAAAAGCTTAAGCCAGATTTCAGAGCTAAATATTGAAAATGGCCCGTTCCTGATACTATCTTCTATCTCTTTTGTGAAGGCTAAATCAAAAAGGGTAGTCGCTCCAGCATTAACCTATTTTCAACCAATTGCAAACAAACGTTCTTGGCTACCAGTAAATAACACGTTAGAAAGAAAGGCAATTGAAAAAATCGCCTCGTCTTTCGAATGGTATAAGAAAACTCTTGGCTTGGAATTTACTTGTCACCGACTTTTAAAGCCAATACACAACGATTTAGGCCGTTGCTACCCACTTTTTAAGTTTGAACTAGGGAGTCATTTCGCTTATTTCGATATACAGTTAAAAAGTGACTCTGCTAAGAATACGCAGAAAACAATGGATTACATCGTTCTATCAAAGTCAGCTGGTGGTGCTTACTGTATTTTAGATGAAAATCAGACTGTCAAAGAAATACAGAATGTACTATTTAAGGCGATTAATGAAGTGCTTAAAGCTATCAAGAACGCCACTGACAATAATCCACCCTTCGATAAACGTATGAAGTGCATTTCATAGTAGCTGGGAATAATAAGGGACAATTTCAAAGATTTCTTCGCTAGATAATTCAGATGACGATATAAGTACGTTTAATGAAATTTACCTAGCCACAGATAGTTATGAAAAAAAGCATTGTACCCATGATAAACGATTTTTATGCGGTAATGTCGCACATTAGATCAAAAGATACGTACAAAGAAGGTGTCATTACGTGTATGGCCACTGTCAATGTTACGGGGAGTACCCTAACAGATAAAGCAGTCGTTGCAGTTCATTTCGATCGTGATAACCCAGACACTGGGTTGACTGTTTTTTGGGGGGATTATGCATTAGCTCGAAAAGGGTTGCTCGATATTTTAAACCCTGCAGGCTGTGATATTCGGCTTCAGGGAAATGATATAAATATTGCTATGAATAATGACATCAGTGTCGTTATATCACTTTGAATCTAGAGGTTTTATGAACAATTTATCAAATCAAGCTAATCTTAAATATCAGTCTGTTGTTTATGCAAGGGAGTTGTATGTGACGTGTCCGCATTGTGGGAATGAGAGTAATATTGATGCTATTTCTATTGGTGGCGATTTTAAGTCATGCGTTAGTTGCAATGAAACGTTTAAAATTCCGTATTATGCCAAAATACAAAAAGGTAAATGAATAATATTGCCGATGTTATTGTTCATAATGTGCATTTATTTGCTCTATCGGAATAAACCCAAAAAAGCGACTGTCATATGAGAAGTCACGATTGTCTCCCATCACAAATACATGGTCAGATGGAACATACCATTGGCCCACTGGCATACCTGGCTGTAGAAAGTAGTTTTCGGTATATTCTGGAACAATCCCTGTTAAAGCGATATTAAAGTGGCCGTTGTCTAGCTCACTAGAATAAACAGATAATGGGTAGCCATCTTGGTAAACTTCCCCATGAGAAACAAGGTGACGCTCTATTAATTCAAAATGTCCGATATTTTTTTTATTAATGTATGTTTCTTTTCCGCTTACCATCACCATATCACCTGCAATCGCTATTACTCGCTTTAGCACGTTTTCCTTACTTGGTGTGTCAAACTTGATGATTTGACCTCGTTCAAATGCATTCCTCGGAAAAACCACACGATGAAGCGTTATAAACTCGCCTTCTTTGAAGGTAGGTTGCATAGAATTTGATTCTATTTTCACTATTTCAAAAAATACAGTAACGTATAAAACACTCAGCAAAGCGAGACCTGTCACCAGCACTTTGGCGTGTTTAACCTTATTGAATTTCACGTTTAATTTTTTCCTTAAAAGATAGAATTATTGGTTCGATTACATCCATATAGTAATTAACAAGTCGTGAGTGATACCGGTTGGGGTTATAAGAGAGGGGAGGTAGCATTGCGCTTTTAAGGACAGGTACCACGCAGTTACCTCTCTTAACCTTGGGTTCGCGTGAAAAGTAATTTAAAGGCGCACTTAAACCTTCCGCACTGTAATCAAGTGTAAGGTTTTCCTTCAGGGCCCCTTCAAAAGTAAACTTCCCCTCATGGTGAGAGTGAAATAACTCCACAACAAATGAAAGCAGGTGTTCACCATTCACATTTCGGTAAGTAACGACACTTGGTGTTACCCATTGGCCTGAATTGAACTCATACTCTCCCAATGGACGTAAGCAATCAAATATACCCCCACTTTTAACCACTTGCTCCCAGTGCCGGTTAGCCTTTGTGTTTCTTTTTTTAAGCGCAAGGCCTAGCTCACTTTCAAGGGTTGCTTCATCGAGCAGTTGCACAGGGATACTAACATTGCTGTTAATGGTGATTGGGGTGGCTGCTTTGGATGATGATTGCTTTGAGTAGAGGTAACCACCAACCCCAATAGGCAAAACGAGCAATGCAGAGAGCAAAGCTCTGAACTTACTTACTCTCGTAATCATAATGTAACGCCGCTAAAAGTACATGGTAGCCGAAGTGAAAAGGGTATAATCATAATGTCGAATCCTGTAAATGGTTGGGGTTGCAAAAGGCAACCCCTTTTGTCCATACTATCAGGGCAAGGAAGTGTTTCAGAAAAAGACCCCTTTAAGGTTATTGCGCATGATATGTGTCGAGGAAGACGGTTTTTATATTTCCTAGTTGCTTGTCAATAAATGCCTCAGCATCTTTTTTAGTCATCTTAGGCGCCATGTTTTTAATGTACTGGTTAGTGTTTTTCAGTGTGCTTTGATAGAGATCCATATAGTACTGAATGCTTGCATCACCCGCACTGGCAAATGTTTCGGTTTGGTCCACAGTCCATTTACCCTCTACCGCTTTCACAGTAGTATAAAGCGGGAGTAAATGCTGGTTATTGATCACTAATTTTGTTTCAAAGTAGTATTTCCCGTCTTGTTGGATCGGCGTAGATACAAAATAATCAAAAGTGATTACCTTGTCAGTAAAAGGAAGGTTAGTCGTACCTTTTTCATCAAGAAGGTTTTTTTGGGTAAACCAAAACTGATTAGCTGCTTGCTGGTGATCATTCATCGAGAACCAAATATTCAATTGTTCTTTGTTATAAATGCCATAGCCAAGTAAAGCGACAATGATAACAATTAGAGCGATAAATTTTTTCATGTGATCTAAACCTTTTGTGTTAAAAGCCAATTGAATGCCTGCTCATCATCGGTGAAGAACCGGCAGTTTAAGTGTGAAGTTCCATATAAGAAGCGCTGCGGTGCAGATGTGATGTGGATAGCGCATGCAATACACCCATTATCAAAGCACCATTGGTTTATTTGCTTAGTCAAACTCACAACATCCGGCCCACCCAGTGCGCATGGAGAAAAAGACACATACCGCTTCCAATGCTTTGCAGCTCTCATTTCAATTTGACTCTCAATTACTGCATTGAATTTTATCAGCGCCTCTACATTAAGTGGCTCTTCGACATTAACTATCAAGGTTTGACCTACCCAGATAGTTTCCAATTTTCCATGTGGACTCATGCTCGCAACTTGTGTGTTTGTTGATATTGTTGTCACTTTACTTCAGAGCTAAAGTCACACAAGCGATAAGTGAATATTTCACAAATTAATTAGCTAACATAACATTGTATTTTTGCTACCCTACGTGCAGTTTATATTAATAAGGGCTAGCGCTGTGGATAGTAATGTAGGGCACGCAGTAAATTATAAACAGCTTACAAAGTCGCTTGATGATATGTTCGTCGATCCGACCACTACATTTATTGGTAGGGCATCAGGGCGAAGCATGGAAGGTGTTGGAATATTTGATGGTGATTTGCTGCTCATTGATAGGAAGTTAACGGTTCAGCACGGTGATGTCATTGTGGCCACGTATAATGGATTGTTTGTCTGTAAAATCGCTGACATGAAGAACAACCAATTGTTGTCAGCTAATCCTGACCATCCGCCGGTTAAAATAACAGAGCATGATGAGTACTGTGTAGAAGGTGTTGTTACAAGCACGGTCAGATTACATAGAGTGCCCAGTGAGTTTAACATTTAAGCAACCCTATGGAACAACATACAAGTGAATACCCAACTATATGTCTTCAAATCAACATCCGTGTTTGCTTTATGTTGGCTCTTATTTTCTCTCTTTCATTTTTTTCTTTTTTTCTGCGCCCCGCAGGGGCGCTGCGGCACTTCCAAAGCACAGCTGGGAAGGGGCAGAGGTATAACTCAAAGGGGCTAACAGCCAGAGAACTCTTGTATGTTGTTCCATGGAAGGTGCTCTTTTCCTGCCGCATGTATTTTATTGGCTATTATAGCTCTACGTTAATTGGTTACCTGTTTCACAGAAGAGAAGTGTATGCCTGATTTATTGTATGACCTGTTTTTAAGTGATGCTAAAGCTGCTGGATTTGAAGACCCAGAAACTGAAGCAAAACGAAAAATGAATGAATGCGAAATTGAAAGTGCTGAGCGTGAAGCTGTGTTTAATAACATAGCGCCTAAAAATTCTGACGCTCTTCGATGGAATGCATCTGCTTCGTTTGTTAATGAAGTCGCGAATAAATATGAAGTGTTAATTTGCACAGCCACGAAGGCAAAGCTTAACTCTATTATTCGCTGGTCAAGCTCTCGATTTAATCAGTGGAAGAAGCCCGATTTTATCGACAAAATCATCATGCTGACTAAGTCTAACGTTCCTCATTATGATTCTGGTGAGGTTGTTGCCGGTAGTTTTGGCGCAGGGGGCGTGGGCCATGGAGGCACATTTGGTACTAGCAACTACGCAACTAAAGGGGCAGGTGGTACTTACCGGTTGATTTGTTTGAATGGCTTTGTGTATGTGTTTTTGATTGATACTAACCAAGTCATCTTATTTGAAGGCGATTGTTATCCGCTTACACATGAACTGAAAGCGGTTGATTAGCCACATTGCTTGGTGGCCCATCGCCACCATGAATTGATAAATTAAAATTAGGAAAATTATGGGTACTGTACAATTTCTAAATCACGACTCTCGACTTAATCTATTTACAGACGGTCAAACATTCATTGTAACAACGGAACCCCAGCACCTGGGCACAGATGCAGAGGTCCCTTTCAACGATGTCATTATTAAGCCTGGCACGGTGTTTTCTTCGCTTGGTAAAAATGCATTACACCAAGGATTGCGTTTTATTGAAGCTACAGACGGGCATTACTATCAATTTAAAGGTGTAATTGATGAAGTGAGCTTGCCACGTTATAAAGGGCCTGTGTCGCTTTTTCTATTTACTGCGTTCTCTGTGGATGGCCCTCATAAAGGCCTTGTTGATTTTGCAAAAACGAACAAGGCAGGTAAGGCTTATTACGCGCTTGCAATAAACCCTATCAATAAAACGCTCGAATTTGTCGATGCCGAGCTGAAACACCATTCGTACACTTCCGATATTAATATTATGAACGATAATGGCAGCTTCTTGCTGGTGGATGATTTATAAAAGGCACGCTATGAGTAACGCTCAGTTTGGTAAAAAATTCACGTTCTTTAGACCGCAGTTCGCCATTAATTTTCAAGCTGTAACATCACAAAAAGGACTAAATACAATCAATATCGAAATAGCGCCAGTTGACAATAAAGAGGCACGATGGCGTGACAAAATATCACTTCAACTTAGTGATGTGGATCTGTTTAAATATTTTTACACGTTCTCACACGGTATTTATTACACATATGAGTCTAAGTATCATGGCAAAGATCGGAATAAATCTATTCGATTCAATGAGCATAATAAGGGTTGCAACATCTCGTTAAGTGATGCTGGTAGGGTGCTCCACTTTAATTGTTCCGTTGGAGAGTGGTTTTACGCCCAACTCTTACTACTTGAGCAAATGCTAGGGCACCCATTGTCGGTAACTGAGGCGCGAGAGTTAATTTTACTAGAAAAGCGCAAAAGTAAGGATGCCCGATCAAAAAGTTCCTAGCACGATTTCTATATAAGCTTTACGTAAGGTCTAGTTTTGACCTTACGCTTAATTTAACTACATCACACATTTATTTTTTCCACCCGAATTCCCCTTCTTAATTCACTATATACTTTATAAGCAAACTAAAAGCCTAATCATTATTTGTAGCCCTGCAATAAAGAGTTTCATACTGAACCTGAAATATTTACCATCTTATCGAAACAAAAGTGGTAAAAAACCAAACAAACTGCCACTTTTACGAAACAAAACAGTGAAAAACTGAAACAATTTACCAGTTTCGTAGAACAAGCAGCAAGAACTGGTAAAGTTTTACTGCTACAAGTTGCCACCTAGCAGTATGAAACTATATTGCTTAGGATGATACTTTATTGTTCGGGGTGAAAATATTGTTCACCCACATTATTTTTTGTTTGAGTAAATCACCAATAAAGTTATGCATAAAAATTAAACCACAAATGAGGTATTGCATGAATACAGAAATACAGACCCTTAACAATCAAACACCGGCCCCGTTCAGCCATGACAATCTTATCAATTACGGAGAGTATAAAAACTCAAACAACATTTGCCTCACTAGTGAGCAGCGTTACTTCAGGGGTGACATCCCGATGGATAAAATCGTCGGGATTGATCAAATGTATGGTGATGGTACCTGGGGTGAGTGTCTAGAAGGTAAGTGGTTAAAGCGTATAGCGTCGAATTTAGAAGAGTTACGTGCAAACCCTGAGTATTTCCTAAGTGATCAGCATCATAATCTTAGCTTTATTAAAGTGGGTGATAACTATTTCATTTCCGAGGGAAAACATAGAAGTGTAATCGCACGATTCCTGGCTCACTTTAATCCTGAACGATTTACAGGTGTTTCACCATTGCGAAACGTGTCAATAACAGAGTACTTCATAGATACGCAATACCTAGACATAAAACGAAAGGTAGATAACATTGCACAAAGGTACCCGCACCTGGTGTTTAAATTAAAGCATTACACTTCGCAATCTGAGGTCGGTTTTTTAAAAGTTTCATTTAAAAAGGGTGAATTACCAGTATCAAATATGTATGAGTTTTATAGTCGCGAAGAAGTGGACCATATCATCGGAGCATTGGACAACCCCACGTTTTCTGGTAAGCGCTTATCTGTGAAACCTTCAAGAAACAGATTAAGTATTTACGACTTCATTACATACAAGGAATGCTTAAAGTCTGAATATAAAAATTTAAAACAGCGACTATTTGGGAAGTAGTGCTCTACTGGGACTATCGCTGAAACTTTCTCTATTTCACATAAGCTTGTTTCAGCTGCTCTCCTAAAAAAGCAGCCTCATTTAAATATTAATAAAAGGAACATTCATATGAAGCTATTACTGGCATTAACAGCTTTTGCTTTACCATTTAGTGTATCGGCTAACCTTCCCACACACCAAGGTACACTAATCGAATTGGATAATAGTCATTACTCAATTCTCTACAATTGTGAAAAGAGGGGGTATGAGCATTATTATTATGTAACTCAAGCTGACACAGGAAATGCAAAACGTAAAAGTGGGTTTTTCCAAGATGTTCGGCTTCCAAAGAAATGCCAGCAATATGGTACTTTCACGTATAAGACCCCGCGTAAATCACCTAAGTTTGACCGTGGACACGGTGTGCCTGCAAATCATATGGATTTTGATAAAAAGGCGAGTGACAGCACAAATGCATTTTCAAACATAGTACCGCACAGCGCTCCTTTGAATCGTCAAGGTTTGTGGCGTCACACGGATAAGTTGATTGAGTGCGAGCGTGATATCGGCCCAGTAACAGTCTATGGAGGTGTGATTTGGGGAGATGATAAATCAAATGATTATTTTGTTGATTCTCACGGCGTTGAGACTCCAGACTTTCTATACAAAATCATCATCAAACCAACGGGCGAACGGAATGCCTGGGTAATGCCAAACAGCAATGTGGCCAAGAAAAATAATGCAGATGATTACTTGGTCTCTGTTAGTTACATCGAATCTCTAACCGGTGTGGTCTTTGACTTGCCTAATAAACACTTTGTTGCTCCAAAAACCTTCGCTTTGCCGAGTTCGTGTGATTTAAGCTAAATCTCTATTCATTCCATTAAACAGAATGGTTGTTTTTAAAATCTCGGAATTTTTCTAACAATCATTCTTCATAAACGAATGTATATTTAAATTTGCACTGTTTATTATGAACCGCCGTTAACCTCCCATATTTTAAATGTGCAATAAATTTCGATACAACCGTTCAAGTTGTGGCTCTAAACCAATGACTAACATATAGTGATTTTCCATTTCAGACCATTCAGTGTTATTAGGTAACCCCAAGCTAGTAAGTGCGTTGATGCACTCTGAAATTGTTATAATTTTACTTATATGAGACTTAATTTCCGAATCACTCAGTGATGTATATTGAACACTCGCATACACAGTTGTTTTCTTGATCCCGATGAGCGTAATGATACGTTTGCATATCAACTCTACAGCTTGACTCAATGTGTGTTTATCATTGACTATTAGCTTACTAATGTAATGGATCAGGTCAATATGATGGCATTCACCGAGTGCTTGGATAACAGGCCGTAGCTTAATTAACTTATCAAATAAGCGCTGTTCTTCATCTCGCGGAGTGCAAAGTTTAATTTCATTAACCGGTTTATCTTCCTCGGTATATAAATCGTATGGACAGCGGGAGAGGGCGCTTAAGCTTACAGTCTTGTCATCAACGTTTACACTCTCAATACAAAATACTTCATTCGATTCTGTATCATTTTTTAAAGTGCACAGGCTGTATCGCTCAATCAAGTTTTCGTTGCAATCAGTTAGACCATGTTTGTATGATTCAAACGTTCTTAGTCGTGTCCATGGCTCATATATAATAGGCTCAGAAATAGCTACATGGACCTGTCGTGATAGCGCTAATGTTGTGTGCCTCTTCACGTTGGCTTTAGTGTCTATGGCGTTTTGTATGGCCGGATCATTAGCGCACGTAAATGTATCACCAACCTTGATGCAGCTGAAGGTCGAATATTTAAAAGTATTAGCGTCTAGTTTATCAACATTAAAAAGGGGCTTGAGCTTAGCGTAAGGCCCGATTTGTAGGTCTGCGCAACTCATGGCTGCATCTATGCTGCCCTGTATTAGTTTAACGACACACTTATAAGGCATGTCAGGGCTAAGATCATCACTCAAATCATCTACTTCTATAACCTTAACCGTTGTACCTAAGCTCATCTAACTCTCTCTTAAATTCAGTATGGTGAACCAGCATTATAATTCTTTAGCATCATTACGAAGTCAAAAAAGTGAATATTTAGCAATTTAGGGTTAGGGTTATGCCACCAACTTTATATAAAATTCTGAAAACTTCAAATTTTGGCTAATTTAATGGCTTACAGCTTTATAGACCTACCGAATCTTGAAGCTAAGTTTCATAATATTATTAATGGTGTCTGTGTGGATGTACTTGAGAACATAATGAAAGAATCAACTTTTCTAGGTGTTACGTGGTTGCACATTAATACGGGTCACAGAACCCTTGAGGCTGATACTAGAATAATTTGCGAAATGGAATTTAGTATAAAGCATGAGGGTAAAATTTTTTACGTTCAGCTGTCAGATCAGCTTCGTGATGTATATAAATTTTATGAAACAGTAAAACAGTCGCTTATTTTAAGTGCTAAAAACATACCTGGTTTACGTGGTGCTTATGAAAATGGGGTGCAATTATTAGAGCAATGGTTGGGAGGATTCGATGAATCAAAGAGAGAAGTAAGCCCCGTCTATGCATTCGATAGCAGGGCGAATACTGATAAGCTTATGAAGCTAGATTTATAAATTGACTTTCTAAATCAAGCAACGCTTTGTGTAGTGCTTGTGCGCAATTAGCTTTGTGCTCACCCTGCATCACTAGTTCATGGCCGTTTATATCGAGCTCAAAACCATCATTTCCATTTGTTAGCTCAATTCTTATGGACTTACCATTTAATTCTTCACTAACTATTGAGGTGGATGGTTCCATGTTCAAAACAGGAATAGATTCATAGTGGGATAGCATGAACTCTACAAGAATGCGTTGTTCATCTTGAGAAAAGTCAGTTAAATTATTTTGAACAGTTAGAACCACTGATATCTCGTTGCCTGAACATGAAAACATGGCATCAATGGAGAATAAAGTTTTTGAATTCGTTGTCATAAGTCATGCCCATATATGTTGGTGGTATATATATTACACCAAGTTAACAAAAAAAGATAAAATTAATTTTTTATATGTATATAAATATTATGTCAGAAATATGAGTAATACTTTATAAGTGTCATGATGAAGCCAACTACAAGTCGTATTCAGTCAATTCACCTAAGTTAGACCTCAATAATGGAGTTTCATACTCAATTGATTTCACAACTGAAAAATCGATTTCACCTATAGCTAATGGTGTTCTGTTACCAGTAGAGCATTGGAAAGGGTTCATAAGAAAGTGTAGCCCTGCAATAAAGGGGTGAAACGATCACCCCAAGGTTGGATACTTTATAGTGAGGGTGAATCTTGTTTATTCACCCGTAGAAAAGTATCCTGAATTAGTCACGCAGAACAAACTTATTTAGGTCTCACTGATTCAAGCAATGAGCCGATTCTCACATAACCGTTAGAATCTCTATTTACCTTCATTTCAGACTCAAATATATCCAGCACCGATGATATAACGGCACTTCTTATTATCAAAGATGAAGAGCTAACCTTTAAAAAACGGGGTGAAACCTCTTTTTCGAAGGTCATGAATTCGTTCCGTAGCCCAAAGTACATAGCAGTTTGTTTAAAAATATCAGAGGTAACAATTCTGGTATGTAATGGAATATTATCTACAATTTCAGCGATTACACTAATAACAAGTACATACCATTCATCGAACATCCACAAGTTTGGGTGTATTTTATAGTATTTAAGTATGTGGGGGTAGCTCGGGTTTTTCTTGTCCTTTTGGGGAGTAAACAAGCCTTTTTTAATTAACCACTGCTTCCAATTGCCATAGCCTGTTTTGAAGTATGAGTCTTGACCATGAGCGTATTCTTTAGACAGTGAAATTATATAAGGTTCGGCCAACTCAGTAGACTTTTGCCTCTTTGAGTTTTCATTACATCTCTCTTTGAACAATTCTAATGCCGCTCTCCTCTTTTCTTCTAATTGTGGAGACTTGTGCCAGTACCAAGTGGCTCGTTTTCCTTTCGCGATAGATGGTTGTCTTACTATAACGCTACCACTTATGGATTTAATAGGCTCAGGCAGTGATACGGTGTAAGGGTACGCTATGTAAAGGGTGTGACTAGCATTTAATGTAGATTGTTTAATGCATTTGAGTATTAGGTGGTCATCGCTTTCACTAAAAATAGTTATTTCATCAACTACGATGTTCTTTTGAGTAAAAACTTGTACTTCCTCTTCATAATCTATTTCACCTATTGAGTATTTCATTATTTCGTTAATTGTAGGCAGCAATACAGATTTGCTGCTGATGTATTTCCGTGCAGATTTTTTTGCGCTTTCTCTTCTGCGTTTGAGTTCAGCTAATTCTTCTAATCGCTTGTTTTCAATGTGGTCATGTATTAATTGCTTTTCACACCAAGCGTAATGCCACTTGGAAGGGGCTTGATTTTTACTCAACAAGTCAACGACTGATTTAACTTCGAGTGATTTTAGTCTAGCTAAGTCGTATTCCAATGACGGAATTTCATTCTCTTTGTAATACTTGATTTTGGGCTTTTCTGACTCATGAGTCACAGAAATTTCTATGACAATCTGCCCAATATCTGTTTCAAGTAATACATCCGCCCGAAACTTACCAAATGGTGCCTCTAACTTTGAACTCGTGATGTTAATTGTTTTACTGGGGGCGGTTAGGACTCTTCCATCGTAAGTCAATAACACTTTTGGAAGATTAAATTTAGCAATATTTAAAAAGTAGTTTTGAGCTGCAAGATGAAGCTGTGTCATTAAACAAGCTCGACCTTCAACTAAATTCACATGTGCGAAATGGTTACTTTTATCTTTACAATTATTTTTGGCGATTAAGTCATCTTCGCACTCTGGGCAAATGCACCCACATTTTATTCCGTTGGGAACCGAGTTTACATGTACGAATTTATCTGTGCTTTTTTTAATACCGAATTCTAGCAATGTTTATCCTTAAGCTATTAAACTTGTTCTAGCGTTAACTTGCTATATTAATCAATTGTATATTGTCATACCTTTAGTAATGTATCCAAAAGTCTCGTTGCCATATAAATTAGAAGGTTGGGGTGTACTCCATTTGAAACAAATATCAAAAGAGAACCTTCCCATCGGTGCATGGGATTACCGTCCTCTTTTTCGCGCTAACACTGACATCCCATTTTCTATTCGCGCTTGTTCAATATAACGGGCTGGTTGTGTATCAGATTTCCAGCCACCGGCATTTTTGATATCTACAAGACTTTGACCATCTTCGGCTAACGAAACTGCTCCCCCAACCCTCATACTGTGGCCGCTAATATCAAAATCAAGCTCAGCCTTTTGAGCTATTCTTTTAATAGCTCTATATATAGTAGTGTAGTTAAGCTTTGTCATTAAACCAGTCCGTGTGACACTCTCATCGTAATCTCTTAATGAAGTGCCTTTCGGAGAGGTTGCGCGAAACAAAATACCTTTTCTTATCGAACGTGGATCACCTTCCAACTTTCCTTCATTGGCTTCAGTTAAGTAGTCAGATATGTAAGACAAGCTAATATCTGAGATATACCGATATGAGCCAGCACCGGCCTGGTCATTTTTTGATTTTTCAACAAGTAGGCGATTTTGCTTAAAATCAATATGCTTAATTTGCACCCTTGCGGCATCATCAGCTCGCAATAATCCATCGAACATTACATTTACTAATGCTAAATCACGAATATCTAATAAGTTTTCAGGTATAACGGTACTATTGATTTTTTCTAGATCTTCAAGTCTTAGCGCAGGAGCTTGCTTTGCTCGGTTATAAATATCGAACTCTTGAAGTTCTAAACGTATGAAATCCTTTAAATACTCAGACTCTTTGATTGGGTTTTTCAGTTCTGCCAGTGCGATTAGTTTGGATAATATCGATATTCGTGTTTTTACAGTTTTAAAGGACAACTGTGACTCACACATTGATGTGACGTACTTTTTAACGCTTTCTTCTGTGACTGACATCGCTTCAGAAAAGCTAACTAAATTGTTCACATTACAGAAAAATGCATAACTTCTAAACGTCGAATTGAATGCTCTTTGTGTATTTTTAGGTAGTCGTTTAAAAATATCATTGAAATACTTTTCTAAGCTTTCAGTTTTACCGGTGCGGAGAAGTAACTCATTTGATTGACTAGTCACTATCATTTTTGTTGCCTTCGCGATTTTGCTGTACGTAATTATATTCGCTGACTATTTCATCAATAGTCTCATCAATTGAAGCAAAGCCAAGTTCAGCTTGTATTCTTTTGATTTTATCTTTGTTATCAGTATTAATTTGAATCGTCGTTTTTTTATTTCGAAGTCGGGATTGTCGTTTTTGCTCTTGTCTCAGTTTTGAATTATCCGCCACAATTAGACCTACAGTTAAACTTTATGAAAATGTCTTATAAGACACTTTAAACAAAAATCACATAAATGTCTATTACGCAAGATAAGTGAAATTATCATGCGTAATAGATTTAAATAAAATATAAACTAGTTTTCTGGCTTTGCAAGGGCCTTTTCCAGCTCTGTTAGTCTTAAATTTATTTTGGCCTGCTGTTCCAGAAGTCGACGATCTTTTATAGTTTGTGCTACTTGAGCTTGTTTTGTATTTTCAAGCAACACTTGGTTCTTGCCTGACGTATATAGGTTGTGAGTAATAGTGATACTGAGGTAAAGAACGCCAAGCCAAATTAAACCATACACTTTGTATCTTTCCGGCTTCTTACCCGAAAAATATAATGCTCTGTCAATCTCATTAGCAGGGTACATGTATGCGGCATGTTTATATAAATAAAAAATGGAAAAATAACTCGTTGTGGCTAACAAGAGCCCAATTAGTTTTATCGTGTGCTCATATTGCAATGCATCTACCGCAAAAGAGCCTGAAGATTGGTGCAATGTTAGTGTAGGGATTATAAGTACTAAAAAGTCTAAAATACGTTCCATATCAACTCTCCATGTGATGAAATTTCCTTTTACACACTTATTATATCATTTTTCGATATTTTCAACGCGATTTAAGTTTTTTATTTTATCTGATCAGTGGGTGCAAGTTTTTTGTTTTGGGTGTAATACTAAAAAAGCCGCCCCTGAAGGGGCGGCAATACTTTAGGAGGAACAATTTGCAATTTGTAGCTAGAAATCGCTACAAAAATAAGAATAAAGCTAGAAAAAATTAAAATACACAAAAAGGTGCATATTTTTGAAAATATACGTAACCAATTCATTTTAAGTATATGTTTTATGGAAAAAAAGGGTAATGAGATTACCCTTTTGGTCTTAAAGGTTTAACTTATGTTCTGCAGTTCAAACTCTGCAATACAATTTTACTTAGAAGATATGCACTTTAATACTGAAAAGTGAATATTTTGAAATTTAAATAGCGATAATAGTCACAGATACAAAGCGGGTAGATCAGTATTTTACTAACAACAAAAAGCGTTCAAAATACAATCAAAAAACACGGAACATTACTGCATTTTTGCTCAATAATTGTTGTTATACGTGGGTTGAAGAGCACTATTTTACTAACTCAACTCTAATAAGTCCGATACTGGTTAGTATCGGACTTATTCTTTAGTTACAGCAAAGTTAAAAGTACCCAATCATTCCGTGACAACAGTGGGAACTGCAATTTCATACATGATACAAGCTGCTCTAGCTTTCGTTAAAGCTCCGCTTCTAATCTCAAAACTATTGTCACTATTCGCTGCGATTTCAATTTGCTTCGTTACATTTTCTACAATTTTATTTCTAGTTGAAGCAACAGAAGCGCCGATTAGCCCTGGTTTTTTTTAGTTTTGACTAGCAAAATTAGTTGCGCCAGCCCATACACCCAAACCTGCTATCCAAGCGGAGTTCGATGCTGCAGAAGCGGCTATTAGGATTGGAACAGCTATGGAACCTGCGATTAACCCCGGCATCGACAACCAGTAAGCTCGTCTCGCTTGCCTTTTGTGGGAGAGTATTACTCTACTACACCTTTCCGATTTTTCCTCGTACCCCGAAAGTCTCGGTAAGTAAAAAATTAAGAACTTTTGACATCGAAGCTTCTAAAGTTTGCTGGTTTTTCATATCGGCCTGTTCCTGAGTTAATACTGTACTAGCCACAGCTTTGTTAATTGTAAATGACTTTGATGAATCAGCACCAATTTGCTAATTAGAGGGTGAATGACAACCTACCAAGGTTAAGAAAAGAATTGATGGTATAATTTTGAGTTCCACTGCTTCAACTCCATTTTGTAGCATTTAATTAACAATGCTAGTTTAATATTTCAAATTAGCAATAAGATGCATATAGAGGGCAACTTGTTAAATTTATTGGATAGCTCTGTATTTATTATACTGCTCTTTTAATGTTGCAAGTTTCTGGTTAAATTTATAGTCATCATACCCCATCTCAACCAACTCATCTAACTGGGCTATTTTCTGCTCAACATATTCCACCGGCTGCTTAGTATGCATTAATATTAGCGGGACACTAACAAGTATGTCACTAAACAAAAGCTCCTCTTTAATTTCATTGATTGTAGCGAGCTCTTTAGCAGTGCAGCTCGATGGCTTAGTCAGGCCATCCCCTTTACACAACCCTTCCCTTAAATAAAACTCCCACGAAGTGGCCCATGGTAAAGTTTCCAAGTGTGTTTTTAATGAAATTAATAGTTGCTCATAGATATTTATATCAGCAATCACCATGCTTTGATAATCCACTTCAATATTAGAGCTGGCAATATAAGGTAGCGTGAAGATAAAACCCTCTTTTCTTGTGGCCGGATCAAAACCATAGTCCATCATGGTGGTGCTGAGTGCCATCTGCATCGCCAAATTAATAAGATCCCCCTCACCTTGTGCTATACCTTCAATTGGAGGGATATAAGCTTTTGAATATGGCACTTGTTTTCGAATTACTTTCTTTATTAGGCAAAAATCATTTGCATAAATGCCAAGCGTATAGCGCATTAATATGGAATCAGACTTGTTAATGCCGTAGTGGTTGTAAAGTGGCTTTTTTACTCCACTCTTACTAAATTGTGCTTTATAAATACATCCCATTGCTGAATCAGGTGTTGGAGTCATATGCGCTTGTTGATACAGAACAGCATGAGGGAAACCTTTATCAGCAAGCTCTCTTACTATTTCTTCACCTTCTAATTTTCCAAATTCAGTGTTTCTTAATTTATCTGCTTTAACTAAAAGCGCCTGCTCTTGACTCGCCATCAATTCATCAGCATAAGGATATGCATAGTTGAGTAAAGGACTTCTCTCCATGCCTTTAGATGCTTCAAGCTGACTTTGTGTCGACTGACAACCTGCTAACAGTGCAAAACCTATAGCAAGAAAAATAGTATTGTTTTTAATTTTAATCATTTTCTGTCCCTGTATCTAACTTCTGCAATTCAGTATCAGCCAGTATGTTAATTTAACCTCGACAAAAACATTAAATTTTTTTTGATCAAGGTTTCAACACTTAGTTATCCACAATTTCTGTGAGTAATACACCTTAAAACCTGTTTTTAAGTGTGTTTTTAATGTCAAGTTTAATATTCTAGTTGCTTGTTACTTTTGTAAACCTTACTCTTTGCGTATTGAGTATTTTTGTGTCGTTTATGATATGTTGCTCATGAACTTCCTGCTTTTCGATTGACCACCCTTCCCGCTTCATGAACTCTAATGTTGCATAAAGCTTTTTAATGTCTTTGTCATCAGCAATATTGAGTTTATAGACGCAGTCCTTTCTTTCTACATTAGGGTCTTTTAACGGCCAAGGGAATAAACCCGATGCACAATGTAATGTTTCATTTCCGAAGCTCATATAATCATGCTTAGCTTTTTGATTTAAAGGAACTTGAACTTTGAGACTTTTAAATTGATTACCTAATCGCTTTAGTTCCAGTTCTCTCTGCATCATCACCATCTTGGCATCATCTGCAGCTTTTTGTAATTCATCAGCTTCTATTGCGAACGAGCAGACTAAAAGAAAAAGGATTATGATAATTGATTTCATGATAAATCAGGCCCTTTCTGGCTGTGTTCATCAGATTGTTCGTTGTTTATTAACTTCTTTGCGTATGCAGCAAGTCCGGTATTATCTAAATGCCTTTTAAGTGGAGTGATTTCTGTTACAGTCATACCAGAACTAATAGCATTTTCATGAATATGCTGAAACGTTTCGCTTATATCTACAATTACTTTTTTAATTTCGACCTCTGGCAATTTAAACTTATGTGCAGCCATACTCACAAAATCGTCATTAAATTTAATATCAGTATATGCTGAAAGAGTATCTGAAACTGGCATGTTATATGGCCTGTTAGGGTTTAAGTCGATATTGTAAACCTCTTGAGGCGCTATCACCCAATCGCCACTACCAAGTTCTTTGATTTTCAGTGTTCTATCTGTCAGATCCTTTTGCCCCATAAGGTGAGTAAATAAAGCTCGCTTGAAAACAGAAATACCCTGTCCTTTTAATGATTTTGTGTACATTCTATTTACTTCAGCAAAACTGTTTTCCTCAATTCGAGTAAGCACTCCTTCTTCTGCCATAATTGATGAAATTGGTATTGTGTTAAATAAAAGTGCAGTGCCTTCTTTTTTATTAATTACCTGCTCACCTGTTAATTGACCCACATAACAGCGGCTACCCTCTTTCATAATTTTTATAACGACATTGGGTTCTATACCCGTTGCTTTCATCATTTTTTGAACAAATAGCATCTCATTTATTTTTTGTTCAGACTCGCAACTTCTTATAGTGCAGTGAACATAATTATCCCCCACTTCTAAGAATGTGCTTACAGCATGAGCTCCTGAATTAGGGTGATACATAGCGTTTAAATCATGACTATTTAAATTTGAGTATTCACCAGATTCAATTTTGTCTAATAGATCTATTGCGGTATCAATATTTGGTAACTTATTAGCCTGAGTTTCGCTATCATAATTTAACTGAACCGCACCAAATGAACCTTTATAATTCGTAAGGTGTTGTAGTTGTTGAAACTGGTCATAATTATTAAAGTTTGCGTCTAGTGCATTGATCACGCTTTTATTTCTTTCACTGCACAAAAACTGTTTAAAATAATTCGGTATCGAGTAATGTTCTGATGTACGTCCTAAAAGCACTGTTTTGATTTTATCCTGCTCTAAACTACCAGGCATCAATGGCGGGTATCGTTCTAAATAATCGTCATTATACTTAAACCCAACGAGTGGTTTACTATTGGTTCTTGAGTCATCCCTAAACAATTTCCCAACATCAACAAATTGCTGCTCTTTGTTTACCCACCTGGTTACGTTGATTAATTCTGTACTCATATACCAATCTCGTTAAAAAATGCTTTATGTAATTTAGCTAACCTTTCCTTTTTATCCTCTACTTCTTTTTCTTTTAAACTCTCTATGACCAATGTTATATACCGAGCATCTATATAGCGACCTGAACTCAAGGTTTTAAGCAATTCAGGCCATAGTCCCATATCATCTATAATAGCTGCATGAATCCCTATTGCTACTGAGGCACTTCCAGATTCAGCTTTAGCTAATGTTTTTCTACTTATGGATTTACCAAAATAAGGAGTAAGCTTTTTGTCTATGTAGTACTCCATACCTATATGCTTATCAGACTCGCTCAATCGATTATTTTTTATAATTGCGCCTAATAACTCTAAATAGTTCTTTACATGCTTATCTGTCGGCTCTGGCGATTCAAAGAAGTACCCATCACTCATAAATCACCCAATTAAACCATCTAACAGAGTGGTATCTAAGTGCTCAATAAAGGTTTTGAATTGGTTACGCAACTCACTTAAGGAAGCTTTAGCCCCTCTAGTTAATGTAATTCTTGTTGCTAACCCCATAAGCATAAAATCACTATCAGCTTTTATTTGCTCGATGTAACTCATGACAAGCTTTTCATTTACTCTATTATCACCACTGAGTAGGTATATTTGATTCTGGTACTGCTCATTTTTAACTAGTAAAAATGCAACAAATAACGCTTTAAGGTTATCCATCATTTCCTCATCTATTATTTATTAATTGCACATCTCATCTATTTTTTGTGATGAAATAGCCCAAATACCTAAGCCTTTGCACATCGCTTCTTTTTGCATAAGGACCAAGTGCTTACTCCTAGATTGTTTGTAGTCAAATTTATACCAGCCATTTTTAATCATGTAATAGCTTAAGTTCTGACCATCGACAAAAATATCACCATGGTATACTTCGTCTTTGTAGTTATAGCTATGAAGGTTAATTTTTACTGAGCTGTTACTTAATAACGTATTTAACCGGCTACAGTCTTTTGTACTTGAATTAATGCAGTCTGCATTTTTAGAAAGGCCGAAATCTACGTCATCAATACGAACGGTTAGTACACCATTCCTAATTTCATTTCGTTCAGTAATCGTTACTCGAAGAGAAGATGGTGTTAGAACCTCAACATCATTTGCATCAAATGTATTAAAAAAGAGGTTTGCATTACTTGATGCACTCAAAAATAACAACACGAGTAGTATTATTCGCATGTTACGACTTCCCTATTACCATCCTTACGCGCCCATACATCAACGCTGTAAGCTTTTTTATTTTCTATATCAGCTTGAGTTTCTTCATCTAAAAAAGACAGCAAATTCACATTAGCCAAGGACTCTATGCAATCAATTGAAGTGATAAGGCTATGAGGGCTTGTTTGTATACTCGTTGAGAGTGGCAGTAAAAATGCAATAGACAACTGGTATTGCGGTTGAAAATACACTCTATATACATGACTAAGACTATCACCACCTTGGTGGGATATAAGCCCGTACATTGCGACGACTTCCCCTTTTTTTGAAAACATTTCACGTTCAACTTTATCTAAATTGAACGAAGCATTGCTGTAATCTCCTCGCCAGATTGCCTGGTCAATTGGAAACGAGTTTGCTAAGGAAAATGCTGACAATGCTTGGTTTTTGCTCTTAAGCAATAAGTATGGCGCTACCAAATAACCGATATCTAGTTCGCGACTCAAATACGTTCTAGGATCTGTCTGTTGCGATATAGCTAAGTCAGGTATAGCGGAATAGACGCCTTGGCTTTTTATGTATTCACTATAGGGGGTCTTTAAAACATTGTAGACGGCTGACATTGCCCGTTGTTCGCGAATGTCATAGCCAAAGTATGCACCCGTTTCATTTTGACAAGTAAAATGTACACTTTTGTGAGTAGTAATGTATTCATTTAGTTCATCACATACTCCACCAGCCATCGTGCGCATTGATGTGAGCATTATGGCTAGTGCTGATATGTGCTTAAAGTATCTCGTCATCATAAAACGGTTTGCCGTGTAACACTTTATTTTCACTTGCGTAAATTGCAGCTTGCTCACTAATGCCGCCTGTTTTGTCCATTTGCATATGGCTTAACTCGATTAACGGCCAGCCTAAATCATGTGAAACCAGCATAAGGTCAACATTTTCATGGCTACTTAATTCCTCTCTTATTGCAGCAAAGTAACGTGGCAGCGTTTTACACTGTTCGATTGCGTCCACTCTTACATTATTTACTGAAAGCTCTGCCTTTAAGTAATCAATCACTTGCTTGCTATCACTATTCACATTAATTGCAAAATATGCCGCGCTTGATTCAGCAATGTGTTTCAAAATCTCTGTTTTTACCGCTACTTTTTCTAAATTAGTATCCATCAAAATCCCCAACTACCTTTATTGTAAAATTATCACACTGTCTAAGAGTGCTCTTTAAAAAAGTGAATATTTAGCAATTTAACCTCTAGCAGCTACTCTTGCAGCTGCAAAGTCCTTATAAATAGGACCAAATCGCCAATCATACTTGATAAAAAAATGCTCATAGAACTCTGCGGAAAATATCTCTTGCGCATTTTCAATGATTGGTTCAGAAATATGATGCATTCGCCTGGTTGTAGATGAGCGAAGCGTACCAATAGCACCTTGCTCTATTGGATTTAGCGTGATTAATTTACCATCAAGCATTACCATTTCATTATTCGCATTACTGTCATAAATAACAAAAGCAGGGCTCGCCACAACATCAGTATGTGTAATAGAACGAGCAAATAATTTTTCTAAGCTTGTTATAACGGATAAAGAAAAGCTTGCCTGTTGTTTCAAGTCACCTAAAATCCCGTACGCCTTATTACCTTTTACATATTCTTTTTGTTTCATGTAATTAATCTCTCAACAATATAAATACAAATAAATGCACTATTACAGCCAGCAAAGGAAGTCCTAGCACAACTTTTAGCGCCGTGTGCTTTTTTGTCCAAAACCCTATTAGCAATATTAGAATTAAGGACAACAAAAGTAATATCATTACCATGTTTCACCTGCTTTCTATTCAAGCGCCCTCATTTAACGTTAAAATTAAATCTACTCGTTCACCCATTATCTTTCCCACATCACAACCAACCTCTTACCCAGCTTTAATGATTAGGCCAAATAGCATGCATAGCCTATGACCACGTTTCGCCAGTTATTGTGAAAGCTGAATGATTTTGTAATTATTCAGTGCACCCCAAGTAAACGAAACATCACTGCCTTTATCAGGAGCCACGTTTACCCCAATGTCATTAACTTTATCAACAGTCCCTTTCACCAGTGCTGTATTTACATCCATAGAATTAAGTTCAACGATTGCGATACGCTTACCAATTAACCATTTCATACATTACCTCTCCGTTCTATATTCTCACCACCTGCAACTTACATCACTTTGCGCGGAACTATTTATTTAATGAATAGAGCACTGAGCATTGCGCTCTACCCACATAGCTCAAGGTGCTTCCGTTTAGTGAAATAGACATATCCGGATGCCTGATTTACCCCACAAAGCTCTCGATATGCTTTACCATAAAGCTCTAATTTCAACTTATGCTTTGCTTTCTGAGAGTTGATGTAAGTTTCATATTCCTGTCCGGCTGGCTTTTTTGAGCTTTCCCAATCAACAACGTGAGCGATGCCATTTTTGTTAATAAATGCTTTATCTATAACGATACTTTTAAGCTCTCGATTTTTTCGAATTGTGATAGCAACTTCGTTATGATCAAGTTCGTGATTGCTATTTAATGAGCGGAAAATATCACATGTAAGCAACTCTTTTATCTCATTCTTTACGTTAATTACAGAACGAATGAGATCGCAATTAGGTACCGAGTACTGCTTTAGTGATGCCATAATTGCCATGGCGTATTCATCGACTCTTTTATTATTCCAATTATCAATTCCATCTTTACCAATTTGCTCTATTACTTGTTGAATAACAGCTTGCTCATAGTTTAAAAGCTTACTTTCAAATTCAATGCCATTTGGTAGTAATTGTGTTCTTTGTTGCCCTCTATATGCTGCCAATGTATTTCTTTGAGGTAGGTGCATACTGTGTTGAGCATCAATGACTTTTCTCACTGGGTGTATAGCTGTGCTGCTACTTTTACTCATTCCAGCATCGTGTAAGTTCACTTCTGAATAGAATGTAGATCCGATGGTGAAAAACAACGAATTTTTCGGCGGAGCGCTAATTTCATCATCTTTACATGAAACTTTTCCAGTTAGAAACGCTTGTTTAACAGCCCTAGTAACTGCTACATACATCAGCCTAACAAGTTCGTGTTGTTCCTTAATAGCATTTAACTTATTTAAGTAGTTGTGGTAAGTGATATCGACACCTTTGATACCGATAGCTTCACTGCAGGCCATTACGCCTAAATCTCTATCTTCTACTTTGCCCCATGAAAATAGGCGACTAGGCGTATTTGGCCCGCGCTTATGCATACCTGGGATAAACACATAATCAAACTCCAAGCCTTTTGATCCATGAATCGTCATTAGTTCTACCGGCCTGCTATTATTCGCTAGCGGTTTCGGCTTCGCATAGAGGTTGTCTAATTGTCTATCTAACCAACTTAAATTTAGATCACAACTTTGTGTTCCTTTAAATACGTCGAAAAAAATGGATACGTTATCTGTATCAGTGGAAGTCTCAGCAAGTGATGGACCGTTTAATTTTAGCCAAAGGCCTTCTAATACAAGTTCAAAATCTTTGTTTCTTTTGGCATCCAAGGCAGCATTTATTTCCTTCATGCTGTTGCAGTAACTAGTTAAGGTTGCACCGGTCAAAATATCATGCACTTTATCATCATTAACTGCTAGGTACGGATCTTCATCAATTTTAAAAATAGCTTCAATATCATTTAATGATAGGCCCACCAGCCCACTATTAAGAACAGTTAACCAAGCAAGCTTATCGAGGTCATCAATCAAGATTCGTGCTAGTGCTATTGCTGTAATACACAGTGGCTCTTTGTTTATTTTGCTAACATTTACAGCCTTTGCATGGAGGTTTTGATTTTCAAGTTCAGCAAGGACGGGTTTAAGGACCGAGCGCGTACGACCAAGGACAGCAATAGTTGCATTAGGCTCTTTGCTATGAATATTCTTAACTTGCTCTGCTATAAATGCTGCTTCTTCCTTTGCATCGTCATCGTCTAAAAACCCATGTACTTCCACTGAATTTTGTTCACTGGTACCAAGCTTAATCGCTTCGCTTTTAGTGTATTTACATGCTGCATTTAGCAAGTCATTGTCCTGTGGAAACGCTGTTTCAAAAACCCCATTCACCCAATCAACAACGCCATTAAAAGAACGGAAGTTTGTTTCAAGCTGTAGGTTATTTAGCGCTACATTACCAATACCGTATTGCGCTTTCATAAATATATTTACATTGGCATTACGAAACCCATAAAGCGATTGCATAGGGTCACCAACGATGAATAATGTATTGCCATCGTTTTCTGACCAGCTTTCAGTTAATAGTTCAAGCATCACAAGCTGAGTATCGTTAGAGTCTTGAAACTCATCTACTAAAATGTGTTTTATTGTTTGGCTTTTATTGATAGCAGACTCTGTACTTACCCCGCTTTCCGAATTTAAGGCGCGTACTGCCCCCATAGCTACTTCTGTAAAATCAACCTCCCCTGCTTGTTTAAAAGTTAAGGCAAGCTTAGCTAAAGCTAAGGGCATTACATTGAATGTTGCTTCTAGTAATGTCCATTCAGTTTCCTTAAACTCAGGTCGTGGCAATGCCGATAGTTTAGCTATTTCAGCGCCACACATTTCGGTAACAGCCTTAAGTTCAGATGTTAATGCGTCCTTCTCTGTTTTTGATAGGTCAGCGGGGATACCATCATTTTTTGTGAAGCGTTTTTTCGGTGCACCAGTTGCTGTCAACAATACCTTTGAAATGGCTTTAAAGGTGTCTATGTTCTGGATTAGATCACAATCAAACCCATTTTCACAAAAAGCAGATAAGTTAGAGCCTAAATTATTGAGCAACCTAAATACTGAGCGCAATCTGAGCTCATTACCTTTAACTGTATTAAAAGTCTCTTGTGATGTGTTGACAATGAAGCTTGCACGCTTTGACTCTAATGCTTCCCTAACCTGAGTTTTTTGCATGAACAACACTGGAATCCAGCGTTCTCTTGTTTCAAGCATTTCTATAAGCAGTTTTTCAACGCGATTGACTTTATTACCAAAGTGAGCAATAAGATTACGGATTTGAGGCCCGTATTTACTGTCAGTATGGAGGTAGAGTAATTCTGTGATCGCTTTTTTATATAAAAGATGCGGATCATTACTTACATTGCGAGTGGCCAGTGTTCCTTCATGCTCACCTGCAGTGTGCATTAAGAGTTTCTTACAGAAGCTGTCTATTGTGCTTATTTGAAGCATGTTGATGTTTTCTTCAATGCACCATCCTCTTTTGGCAGAGTTTTTTAATGCTGCATGCGCAAGTTCGATATTTTCCTTTTCAAAGTCATTGTTTGGTTTGAAGCCCGACTTAGCGCGATTTAATGACAGCAGTATACGCTCTGCCATTTCTCTAGCCGCTTTATTGGTGAATGTCATCGCTTGGATTTCTCGCGGGTGAGAAACAACGCTTAAAAGTTTAAGATAGTAATTTGTAAGCAACCCCGTCTTACCAGAGCCTGCCGGTGCTTTAATGATTTTACTTTCTAAATTGAGTGCGTCTTTACGCGCCTGACTGTCAACTAACATTGGAACCCCTTAAAGCAATCGAAACTGTATATGGGTTCAAGGTACCATTAGAATAAATCACTTCAGAAAAAGACCCAGAAGCTTTAATTGATTGTTTTGTAATTGCTTTGTAATTGTTTTATCAGTAGATTTTCTGCATTTGTGAAATTAGAAAATGGAGAATGTCGTTAGTCGAACATTCTCTTAATTGAAGTAACTGTGAGGCTCTATCGACCTAGTACGTTTAAAAGCTTATTTATTACGCCACGGTTTTCTGGGCGGTCTGTTATTTTATTTTGATTGTTTTCCGCTTTGTCTACGTTTAGTGGTTTATACTCTAATTTGGCATTCTGAGATAGCCTAGTATGCATTTTTAGTGTTTTATCTACAAAAGCAATTTTGTCCTCACCAACTATGCTTTCCGGTACAAGAAAAATAGAAACAAGCCCTTTACCTGCTAATTTAGGTGTGTAGAAATCCCAATATTTATTAGCATCGTTATCAAATGGGTAATTTGGCGAATAGACGATGATTGGGACAACGTTTTTCCCTTCTTTCAATGGTAAGTTGTTAGCACTTAATGTGACCTTAGATTTATCATCACTCCAATCAATAGAGAATGATTCGACTTTATCCATATCGCTTTGTGTTAACACGACTTCATTAATCCCCTGTTTTAACATAAAAGCGGCAATGTATTTATCCATACCAAAAAATACAGTTGATTCACCTTTTGATACTACGCGAGACTTTTCACCGTCTATTACTGACACTGATGAATCACTACTTAATATGTCTTCGCCATCAAAAATAAAATCACTTGTTTCAAGGCGGGTGTGGTTTGACATTAATTTATCCTAAAAATATAAGTTTCTAATTTAATCTTGGCTTAAGTTTGCCAAGTAAATTCATTGAGGTTGCTATTTGGATCTGAGTTCAATTTCCTTCAGATTTTTTTGCTTCATTAGTTGTTCCCGCTCTGCACCTTGTGCATGTACAATGCGTGACTCTAACTGGGTTATCTCTTGCTTCAAGCTCTTCATGCCTGGATTTTTTTCCTCTTTAGCTTTGATAGCTTTATTAAGCGATGCAACTCTTGCGCAGTGTTCTTTTTGATGGCTATTCATTCAAGACCTTCTAATATATTATTGACAAACCTGTGCGATGTAGTCTTTTATTAGCCGGTTAAAATCGCTACCGGCCTTAACATTTTCGCCGCTTACAACTTGATTAAAACTTAATTCTAGATACGCGGTTAGTTCTTTGTCCATTCCATCAATTACTGTACGGGCAAAACATATAAATTGCTCAGCATTGGGCTCAATACCGCGCATTTTTGCAGCAGCTAAGTGTAAATTTGTAAAATCAACATCTAATTCCATACTATTTCTCCAATGGCCGTGTAATCAATATTGCTTTAGTGGCAACTTGTCAGCGCCAAATAGTTTAGTGTTACCCCTTAAACTTCTTAAGGCTCATTGTTGACGTTAAAAATCACCTCTTTATCAATATCAATGACGCCGACTCCATTGACAAGAAATCTTCCCTCATCGCAAGTTATAACGTCATAACTCCGAGTGTCCCTTTCAGAAAGTGCCTTAAACACCACATTTTTAAGTTTCTTCATAAACCAATACCCATTGATAGAATTGGTGCGTGTAATAACTTCGAAAACGTTATTCGCTTTTAGATCTGCTACATAAATATAGCCGTCCTTATCTAATAGTGTTCTCGCTATATGGCACTTTTCCTTTAGGAAATCATGTTTATCAACTTCAGAAAAGTTATCTCTTATATGTAATTCATGCTGACGAGAATTTGAGTACGTTTTGACGATACTTTCATCAAGCGGCCGATTACTACTAAGCAAACGTTTTTTTAATTCTACATGCGTAATGTCGCTATGATTTAGGTGGTAAAGCTGAAATGTTTGCATTTTTTTATAAATATTCACTTATTTATTGATTGGATGAGCATAACAATATTAACTCCAAGCAAGATATTTAAATTTTAAGAAATAATCACATAAATGGCCTTTCAACTTGCTGAAGAACAAAATTCTATAGTGCTTGCACCGGTAAAATGGAATATAAAAGTGATCGCGGTACCTGGTTCGGGCAAATCAACTGTGCTCGTTTACCGTGTGGGTCATTTACTTCAGTCAGGTATAGACGCCGACAAAATCTTGGTCGTAATGTTTAACGACTCAGCAGCTGTAAATTTCAAAAACGATTTAGAGCAGCTTGAATACATGCATCTACCTGAAGTTAGAACTTATCACTCTTATGCAAAGAAGATTGGGTTTTTACTCGCAAAGTCAGGGGTGATCCCACCTCAAAAATTCGCACCAGAAAGTTATAAGTACAAACAATTCTATAAAGAGTGTTTAGCGCTATTTATACCCGTTCATTTACACAAAAAAATGCAAGTAAATAGTTCTACTACTGTTGCATCGTTCACTAAATTTAATGAGCTGTGTAAATCTTCTCTACTTGAGCCAGCAGTTGTATTTAGCCAATTTAACTACCCTGAACACCTATTCCCATTTGTCGAAGCGTACCGTCAAAGTGAAAACAAAAGAAAGGCGGAGCAAATTCAATTTTTCCCAGACCTTATTTATGACATTATTATGCTTCATAAATCACAACCCGACCTATTGCGTAGGTTTATTAATAAATATGACGTTGTGATGGTTGATGAGTATCAAGATGCTAACGCGGCATCTCATGCCCTCGTAAAATTAATAGCTGGTTCAAGAGCCAGTGTTAATGTAGTAGGGGATGATGACCAAACTATTTATGATTTCACCGGAGCAAGCCCCCGCTTCTTAAAAAATGAAATTGACCGTGACTTTAATGATGTAAAACTGTTTAAACTAACTAAAACATTTCGGTATGGCCATACAGCTGCGCTTGTTGCTAACAATATTATTTACAACAACACCGACCGTATTGAGAAAATTTGTATCTCTGGTCGCAACGACCTGAACACTCACTTTTCAATAGCTCATTATGATGACTTGGATGCAGATATTGAGCAAAGCGACCTAATTAATAATATAAAGCAGTTTCTCCTTGATGGGGGTACTTACAGCGACATCGCAATACTCATTCGCGGTTATAGCAGCACCTTTACCCTTGAGCTTGCGCTTTTGCGATCGGGTTTCCCTTATTTTATAAGTAAGGAAAGTAAAACCATTCTTGACTCACCAAACACGCAGTTTCTTACCGATATGCTCGTGCTTTTGTCACAAAGATCTTCCAAGGCTGAAAAAACTCACGCGCTACAAAGGTTCTTGGTTTCATTTTTATGGGGTGTAGATGGTTCAAAACTGTCTCATGTAATTGAAATGATTTTCTTAGGAGATACGGATAAATCTGTATCGGCGTTTACTGAGTCATATTCAGGTGTGCTATCGCAATATGAGTTCGACACAATAACAAGGCGTATTAAAGCCGTAAATATCGTTTTAAAGTCTAGAAAAAATGAAACCGGCTATTTGTTGCAGCGTTTATTCAAAGAAGCGCGTTTCGAGTCTTTTTTTAACAAAAAAAGAAAAGGTCATATAGAACTGAAAAAGCTTGGTTTATTGTTAGAGTTCTACGCCACATTGGATGACAACATTGATGTTGTCCTTGGCATTATCAATGAATTAAAAGAGTTAACAACACAATCAACTGATACTAATGCGATTCAGTTTTGTACTTTGCATAAAAGTAAGGGGCTCGCATGGCCTTATGTGATTATGGCTCACTGCGAAGAAGGTGTGTGCCCTTCCGCCGATTGCGGCACTGATCCATATCAGATTGAAGTTGAGCGGCGTTTATTTTATGTGGGCATGACTCGCGTTCGTAAGAAGCTCACTCTTCACCTGCCAAGGGATAAAAAGCTCTCGAAAAGCTTAAATGCATATTCTGGCACCATGGAAAAGGTCGACTATTTCCGCCCAGGTTTAGCATCCCGCTTTGTCTATGAGAGTAACCTACTATCAGCAGTGCAAATAGGCTTTGAGCTCTATAAGCAAGTGAATCGCTCCAACATTTTTTCAAGTGACAATCGGCGTCTTTATAACTGTTACTTGGAAGCTGTAGGGGTTGATTATCGTATAAGTGGTCTGGGAGGTGAAGCATGAAGAATGAGCAGATTAAAGAGTTATTTATAGACTCAGGAATACACAAGCGCTGGCACTTTACAAAGTATGGCTATTATAAATTATTAGGTTCTGAGCGCTTTCTCTTTGCTCACATATTGCAACTTGTAGCAACGATTGCTGTTGTCTTATCAGTTATAACGTTAGGTGTTGGCGTTTACTCTGAAATGGCTGGGTTTCAGTCTCGCGTTCTTATTGGCTTTACTGTCGCGTCATTATGTCAATCAATTTCAGAATTGCTAGCCGGTGAATTTATGGTATTTGGAAAGCTGTTCTTAGCTTTCCTTGTTTTTATTTATATTTTATATCTTTAAAACGGAGAACGTTATGTTAAAAAATCTAGATAGTACAGTTGTGTCATTTGAATATGGCGATATGAAAAAATCAATTTCACTCAAAGGCATATTCATACTATTGCTGGGTTTCGGCCTTGCATCTGCATTAGTATCTGCAATTTTTGGCGTGATTTTAACGGGCATTCTAAACATTATTGCAATTGTGGTTAGTCCACTCGCAGTTGCCTTTTTGATAGTCGAGTTTAAAGGCCCTGTCTTGGAGTTTGTGCTCGATAAAGTCTGTGTTTCTGATGCCTGTGATGCTGAAAAAATTAAAGGTGAGAGCGAAAATCAATAATTAACACAGTTTTGTGGCTTTTTTTAAGAATTGCTCTCACTTTAAGCGTTTAACGCTCAAAAAAGAGGCTGAAAACAATTCTTTTGTATTAAAAAAGCACAAAACTGTAGAAAATACTCTTAATTCTTTTTACTTTTAATTTATCTCATGTAAAATCAATCTTGTTCATGCTTTATTCAGTTATTAAGTTGTTTATCTGAATAATGTTGTCGCTTATTATTTTGTTCGAAACTAGGACTCGCTATGTATATAGACTTCATTTTTATCAAAAATCTTACTCTGCCAATTGGCGGCATTTTACGTTCAAACACTGCTAGTGAGGTTTAAAATGGATTCAGGAAAGGGAAAGCGATATGTTTGCATCGACGGCGTTAATTATGCAGTACATGAACACATTAAATACACAATGATTTGTAAGCGCGGCTTTCTCTTCGGTAAAAATAGAAAACCCGAGCCAGTGCTCGAAGGTAAACATCGCGACTGGACATCAGAAAAAGAGACTATTCAAGCGCTTTCTGATAAGTTTAAAACCCCTTGGCCACTAAAGCTTCGAGATGGGTGCACGGATTGGGATAAAATGGTCTTTGAAACATCAGATACGCTAAAAAACCCAGACCTACCACTTGTTGACTGTACGCTAACATCTCCTAGCAAGTAGCTAAATCAATCTTGAAGCGTGCCACCGGCACGCCTTCGAAATCAAGGTATTTATATTCTATTGTTACATTGTTCTCGCTGAAGTACGTATGCGATTCATTTTTGCATAGATTGCTTGTTATGACTTGCTTTGCTCGCTCTTTAAATAACTCTCTGTTTTCAACCTTCCCGTTCAATTGCATTATGTAAGTCAATTTAGCACCGTCCTGCTCCACCAGCATCAACGTTGTGTTTTCATCGACATCTTTCGGGTTGCTTCTATTTATCTCTTCTACAACTTGCTTTAGTTCACTTTCAATAGTGTTTGGTAACTCTGTATCCGCCGAGCTGAATGACGAATATAGTGCCAGTGTAATTAATGCATTTCGAGCTATGCATGCTTTTTTCATAATCAGCATTTATGACCTCTTTTTAATCATCCGCATTTATAAGAACATAATTAATATTATTTCTTAGTAAATGATCTAGAAACGATGTAACTGAATTAGTCTTACGATAGCTTCTCGCATCTAAAATTTCCGTCGTTCCAGCAAAGCTTTTGTTTCCCCTTTTGATGCTTTTAACATACCAAAATTTTATGCTGTCATCCGGTGTAAGTACTTTAATCTTGAACATGCAAACTTAGACCATTTTTATATTTAAGTGACTTTAGTATGTATGAAAACTCAGGTGTAATCACGAACTCCCGTTCTTATTTCCACCCTCGACACATGCCAATTAGCGCAAATGAACCGATGAATAGAAGCGGAGACAGCATGATAAGCACAAACCAATGTTTATGAAGTTCAAAATCTGACGCACTACTAACAAATAACAGCGTCAAAATTGAGACAAATGCAGCTAGTGCTGTTGTTTTATTTTCTGACAGAATTCGCATTGAGCCCCTGCTTTATTTATGATTATCTAAACGTTTTGCACTTTTGGTATGGCGATTATAAAGGCGCTTACCCACCCCCAAACAAAGTGCTATTAATATTTTCGAGTAATTTATTTAGCGCTTCTGCAATTTATTTTCCGTTTGCTGACCACCATTATTGTAAATTGCTGTAGCCCTGGCCATGATTCAGTTATTCTCCTGTTTTCAAATATTTAGTAACCGCGATTATTAAACTCTAAGACTATCTCGCCTTGCTTATTTTTATAGGCTGTTTTCAAAAAACCATTGTCGCATCGAGTAGCCTTTTGATATGTCATATTCTTTGCGTCAAATATGACAAATTCACTCTCTTCACAATCGTTGTGCATTTCTATAATGCCATCTACTAATAGATACAATTTGGAGTTGACGCCCCAACCAACACCAGCAAGCGTTCTCAACGCTAGTAATTGATGAAAGTATTCGTCTTTCATCAATTGAGGTATCAAGTCAATGATATGAGACTGATTAATTGCCATGCTCTGTTTCCAATATTAAAATTAACTTTTTTAAAAGGTTATGTTTATCAAAGTTACTAATTGCTGCATCCAACCTTTCATTAACGAATTTATCTTCATCAATGCAATCATTAAGAGAAAAAGCATGGCTTGTAAACCCTTTTGGGTAATTGCCTTTGGAATATCGAATGAGCATCCTATCTACATCAAACTGAGTAAACCCCAATTCAGTCTTTACTTTAAAATAAGGGCTATCAGGTATAGTCATAATTTTTCCAACTCAGTTAAAAAGTTCGATTTCTGGATCATCAGAAAGATTGCCAAAGTCATCTAAGCCGTCCACATAAACACAATTAAATGAGTTTGACATGCAAGCCAGATTATTAAATCTCTCTTTTATATCATCAGGGAATTCAATATTGTTTTTTGACAATTCATGCTCAATATCGCGCTTAAGTTCTTTAAGCTCCCTCGCCAGATTACGCCTAAATCCATCAATACTGTATGTAACTTTAATTTCAGTCATGGCCAGCAGCCTCCGTTATTCCAGCACTTCAATTAATACAATTAAACACTTTTTAAATGCGGTGATTTTTTCTTTTCAGAGACAACTACATGGCCAAATGTGGTCATAAACGGTATACCTGCATCTTTCAAAACAGTTGCCGTAATATATTTCCCATTCTTCATGATTGGAAGCTCAAAATACCCATTATCTTCTGACCAAAACACTCCAGAAACAGGGTGCAGTAAATCCATATTCACTTCACCGTCAGGGTAAGCAATAAACTCCAGTTGCCACCATTTGGTATCTCAGGCCATTCGAAGCTTTCACTAACAACACCAGCTAGCTTTTGTTTAACTTCTCTTAAAACCAATGGAACTGTCATATTATCCCTTTTCTATATCGTTAAGCATGACTCATTTAACATCTTTTCTCGATAAGCCGATTGAACCCAAGATATCATCCAGTGGTAAACTAGCCTTTATCTGACGCTCTGGCTTCACACCTAAGTTTTTAGCTATCAACACATGGATTAACTTATCGTCCTCAAAAACACCAATCCCCAATTGACACGAATCTGGCCATGCTTTTTTTGCTTCGTACTTCCGTACCTTCATAGCTAATGAACCTTTACTGGCTCTGTAGCCTCTCAGTTGATGCGAATCTTCTATCTGCCACTGATTTGATTGATAGCTTATAACAGTATGTAGTGTTGGCTTAGGGTTTAATTTTGGATTAGTTAGCTCATAAAGCTTAGTTAAATCGTCTTCATCCAATAATTTACGTTCATATCCCGCCATAAATATCCCCCTGTTAATAAATTTTAAAAGCCTGATTTCAAATTTACGCGCATCGTGCAAGGAACTCTTTGTCGCAATCCGTACACTCTTGGTTGAATGAGGTACCAGAAATACCATCATCATCTGCCACACGAACAGCTACTTCACAGTACGGACACTCACATTCAAAACACTTTACTTCGTATGCTGTTACTTCTTCGATTTCTTTATCCAATGCCATACAACTACCCCAATGGTTTAAATAAGCTCAAATTGAGCTTTGGTAACCCATCCCATAGAACCATCAGGGTAAGTAATGTGCCAACATTTTAATGAGTCGAAATACCGTTGTAATGTTCCGACCCCGAACTCTGTTTTTGCCTGTTTCCCGATCAAATTATCCATGATTAATCATTCCAATGGTTTTAAAATTGCTGGTCTATATGTTGGCAACTAACGGCACTGTTCTGTCCGTTACATAAAATGAAGTGAACTACTCGGAGCTAAAGCTCGCGAGCTTCCAAGATAGCAGCCTAAGCCGCTAACTTTTCTTTTTTGACGCTTC
>NZ_JABVXF010000119.1 GCF_013349995.1 Pseudoalteromonas sp. 0303 | reverse complement strand
AAGCGTGCTGCTATTTTGTTAAAAGCTGACCGTTGTAGATATACAACAGAGCAAATATGTGAAGCAGTTCAAGTGAGCTCTTCCACCGTATTTCGAGTCAAACGCCAGTTTGTTGAAGAAAATCTAGCGGCAGCTTTGAATGAAGGTGCACGAAGTGGTGCAATGAGAAAAACTTCTGCGAAAGATGAAGCAACGTTAATCGCCACAGCTTGCACTAAGCCACCAACAGGTTACGCTAGATGGACATTATCTTTACTTGGAGAGCGATTAGTTACGTTAACCGATTTAGATAGTATCTCGTATGAAACAATACGGAGGCGCCTTAAAGAGAATGCACTAAAGCCATGGCAAAAAAAGATGTGGTGTGTGGCGACAATGGATGCTGAATATATCGCGCGGATGGAACATGTGCTCGAGTTGTATGCTGAGCCAGCAGATGAGTTAAACCCCATAATTAACTTTGATGAGGCGATGAAACAACTGGTAGATGATACTCGACCGGCACAACCAATGAAGCCGGGGCTGACTAAGCGGTTAGATTATGAATATAAACGTGTAGGTGTGGCCAACTTATTTGTATTCTTCGATCGCCATCGAGGGT
>NZ_JABVXF010000118.1 GCF_013349995.1 Pseudoalteromonas sp. 0303 | reverse complement strand
AAGCGTGCGGCTATTTTGTTAAAAGCAGACCGTTGTAGATATACAACAGAGCAAATATGTGAAGCAGTTCAAGTGAGTTCTTCAACCGTATTTCGAGTCAAACGCCAGTTCGTTGAAGAGAATCTAGCGGCAGCTATGAATGAAGGTGCACGAAGTGGTGCAATGAGAAAAACCTCTGCAAAAGATGACGCAACGTTAATCGCCACAGCTTGTACTAGGCCGCCAACAGGTCACTCTAGATGGACATTATCTTTACTTGGAGAGCGATTAGTTACATTAACAGATTTAGATAGTATCTCGTATGAAACAATACGGAGACGTCTTAAAGAGAATGCACTAAAACCATGGCAAAAAAAGATGTGGTGTGTGGCGACAATGGATGCTGAATATATCGCGCGAATGGAACATGTGCTCGAGTTATATGCTGAGCCAGCAGATGAGTTAAATCCCATAATTAACTTTGATGAGGCGATGAAACAACTTGTAGATGATACTCGACCGGCACAACCAATGAAGCCGGGGCAGACTAAGCGGTTAGATTATGAATATAAACGTGTAGGTGTGGCCAACTTATTTGTATTCTTCGATCGCCATCGAGGGT
>NZ_JABVXF010000117.1 GCF_013349995.1 Pseudoalteromonas sp. 0303 | reverse complement strand
CAAGATGCAGTCGAGCTTGATAACACCGCAGCGATCACAACCAGCATTGATAAAACCGCCGACGGCGTGATTAACGGCAACGGCGAAAGCGCCGCCATGGTCGTTCGTGGCACGGTGAGCGATGTGGAAGACGGTCAAACCGTAACGGTGATCATCAGTGATGGCACAAACCAAGTTGAAACCACTGCACTTGTACAAAACGGCGAATATGTTACCGATCCGATTGATGCAAGCGCATTAAACGACGGGACACTCACCGCTACAGCCAGCGTGTCTGATGTGGCTGGCAATCCAATTTCAGCACAAGATGCAGTCGAGCTTGATAACACCGCAGCGATCACAACCAGCATTGATAAAACCGCCGACGGCGTGATTAACGGTAACGGCGAAAGTGCAGCCATTGTTGTACGCGGAATAGTTAGCGATGTTGAAGATGGTCAAACAGTTACGGTTACTATTAGCGATGGTGTTAACCCACCGGTTGAGGTGCAAGCCATTGTACAAAATAGCGAATATGTAACAACTCCTATTGATGCAAGCAACTTAAACGACGGCACATTAACCGCCACTGCTACAGCGTCTGATTTAGCTGGTAACCCTGTAAG
>NZ_JABVXF010000116.1 GCF_013349995.1 Pseudoalteromonas sp. 0303 | reverse complement strand
GGTTTTGGTCAGGCACTAACTGCATCAGGTGATACTGCTGGTGCAAACCCAATTGCAAATACTATGACTTACACTATTAAGGGCGCAAATGGTGAAGATGAAGTTGTTACAATGCAAGCTAACTCATCTGCAAAAACAGCAGCTACAGATATTAATGGTATTTCTAATAAAACGGGTGTGGAGGCACTTGCTAAAACCCAACTTCAGTTTGAATTAGGTGCGGGTTACACAGATACAGAGGACACTGTTACTTTTGACTTAAATGGAACATCGATAAGTGCTGCTGCAAGTCTTACTGGTATTGCTGACAGTATTAACGCGGTAAGCGCTACTACAGGTGTTACAGCATCTTTTAATGAAGATAATGAGCTTATTTTAGAGGATGTAGATGGTGACGATATTACAATTGAAGACTATGCGGTTGATGACAATGGTACACCAAGTACAGCTTTAACAGCGGATATCACTGCTATGGGTTTTGATGGAACAAAAGCTGCGGCGCCAGTAACATTAACGGCTGATACTGCAAATGATGGTTCAGGAACAGACTCTACTCGTGTTTTAGGTGCTATACAGCTAAATTCATCTAAATCATTTACAGTTACAGGTAATGATGATGCA
>NZ_JABVXF010000115.1 GCF_013349995.1 Pseudoalteromonas sp. 0303 | reverse complement strand
TTTAGCAGATCGCATCATTGCTGGGCAAATTAATCAGCTTTCAAGTGAGCAAAGCTATCGTCAGCAGCAATTAATGGCAGCCCTTGAACAATTTGAAGATACACAAAGTGCGATAAATCTAGCTGAGCAATTGCTAGCTAAATCCAACAACAACCAAGAGCTTTATTATCAAGCAGCAGCGGTTGCGCAAGCTAAGCAACAAACTACGCTTGCTCAAAGCTGGTACCGCGCTGCAGTTGATCCAGATACGGCAACGAGCACCTTAAGCGATGAGCAGAACTATGAACTGTATACCCTTGATGAAAATGAAGCTTGGTATGTCAATAATGCCAAGCGTCAATTGCAAGGTATTGAGCGCGATGAGCAAGCGTATATCACTGCTGCAATCAACTTAAGTAGCCAAACCAGCACACAAAATGAGTCCACACTGGGCGCTGGTGCAACGCCTATTGAAGCAGGTTTCCCGCTATGGGGTGGCACTGGGATTGTGAAATTAGACCCAATGACAATATCGAGCCAAGAAACCCGCTTTGATGAAACCTTTGCTGGTAGCCGCTATGGTCAAGGGGCCCTGTGTATTTTTGACTGCCCACTTTTAAGTATAAAACCAAAGCAACAAGGTATGGAT
>NZ_JABVXF010000114.1 GCF_013349995.1 Pseudoalteromonas sp. 0303 | reverse complement strand
CCTTATTGGTAAAAGTAATTGTCCAATCTCTTTATACCGTACTCACCCCATTTGGGGGAGGAGTCCATACATCTCCTACGTGGGTTTTATATGTAATGTGGTAGGCGTCACGCTTGCTTGGCACGTCATGAAATCAACACCCTACGAGCAGACTGACATATCACCAACATCCCCCACCGCTCAGCTAAAAAATGACAGCACCTACACAACGCGCGAAATAAATTTCACGCCTACAACAACACGTGGGGTTTTGTATGCAATGTAGGGCATGAAAAGGTGTGGATGGATTATGTTGGGTTTCGCTTCGCTCAAACCAACCTACCCAAAGAGTGACTAGGGCAAGTAATGTCGTAGGCGTCACGCTTGCTTGGCGCGTCATGAAATCAACACCCTACGATCAGACAGACATATCAGCAACATACTCCACCGCTCAGCTAAAAACTGACAGCACCTACACAACGCGCGAAATAAATTTCACGCCTACAACAACACGTGGGGTTTTATATGCAATGCAGAGGCATGAGAAGGTTTTGATGGATTATGTTGGGTTTCGCTTCGCTTATGTGGACTCCCCCTTGTCAACAACAATAATTTACAATCAAAAGAATAAATGCGTGCTTATGTACGAGCTCT
>NZ_JABVXF010000113.1 GCF_013349995.1 Pseudoalteromonas sp. 0303 | reverse complement strand
ATTGGGTGCTACCGGATTAAAGTTCTGGTTAAGCAAATTATCTGCAACTGCATCAGAGTGCTTACGCTTAGTTGTTACTTTATAGGCCACTCGTTGTTTAACCACTAAATTGAGTTTCGCCATTAACTTTCTGGTTTTATAACGCGTTATTTTAAAACCTTCTTTGCGTAAGCTTTTACATAACTCACGGTAGCCTAAGCTTTCTCTGCTGCGTTTAAACAGCGCTTTGGCTCTGCAATAAAGATGCAGCTCTTTGGCCGTTATAAGCTTTGCTGGACGCGCCAGCCATGCGTAATACCTTGAGCGACTCACCTTCATCGCTGAGCATAATTTTATAACGCGAAAAGCTTGGCTATTTTCTTTGATGAACTGATACTTTACTTCATTTCTCTCGCAAAGAAGGCGCTGGCCTTTTTTAAGATCTCTTTCTCCATTTTGAGATCTTTCACTTCTTTCCTCAGGCGCTTTAGCTCTGCGCGCTCATCTTCATTTAGCGAATTACCAGCTTGTTGCTCTTCGAGTTTAGCTTTCCAGTTATAAATAAGTTTGGTTGTGATCCCTAAAGAGGCTGCGGCCTCTGAAACTGAATAGCCTTGCTCAGTGACTAAAGCAACTGCTTCTTGCTTAAATTCGGTTG
>NZ_JABVXF010000112.1 GCF_013349995.1 Pseudoalteromonas sp. 0303 | reverse complement strand
TTTAACAACCCTGAGCAAGGCTTTAGCAGTGACTTTGGCCCTGCAACACTCAGCTTTTATGACCCTGAAGACAAAAATTGGGGACCAGAAGATAGCCAATTTTCCACCACCACTGAGCTTGAAATTGCTGATTTACCAAGTGGCTCCTCTGGCGTGCTCGCCTTTGCTCGCCATAGCCCAACGCAAGGCTTAACCTTAACGGCTAATAGTGCTGCAAACGGTGATTACCAAACAGAAGGCCTTATCGCTGATTACACCTTAGTGATGGATATTATGTGGCCAGAACAAAGCACCAATGAGTGGCGCTCATTACTACAAACAGATCTTACCAATAATAATGACGCAGACCTTTACGTCAGCCGAGATAACGCCATCGGTATTGCCACCAGTGACAGTGGTTACTTTGGCGATCTTTCAGCAAACAGCTGGCACCGTATTGCTTTTGTGTTTTATGCTGCTCCAAACAACGGGGCACTAAAAATTTATCTTGATGGCGAGCTGATTGGTATTAAAGATGAAGGTGAAATCAATGAGCGCTGGGCAATCAACGATGCGGCCTTACTTTTAACCGATAATGACTACGAAACTAAGCCGGGTTACTTAAACGCCTTGTTATTTGCTGGTCGTGCAATGACAGATGCCGAGATTGCTAATATGGGTGCTGCACAGCAGCAACTTAATTTTACGCAATCAACCCGTACCTTAAACCAAGT
>NZ_JABVXF010000111.1 GCF_013349995.1 Pseudoalteromonas sp. 0303 | reverse complement strand
ATGGTATAAACGCGCCAATTGAAGTTCAAGCAACCGTTCAAAACGGCGAGTATGTTACCGATCCGATTGATGCAAGCAACTTAAACGACGGCACATTAACCGCCACTGCTACAGCGTCTGATTTAGCTGGTAACCCTGTAAGTGCGCAAGATAGCGTTGAGCTTGATAACACTGCCGCCATTACCACAAGCATTGATAAAACAGCCGATGGCGTTATTAACGGTAACGGCGAAAGTGCAGCCATTGTTGTGCGCGGAACAGTTAGCGATGTTGAAGATGGCCAAACTGTTACTGTTATTATCAGCGATGGTACAAACCAAGTTGAAACCACGGCGCTTGTGCAAAACGGCGAGTATGTTACCGATCCGATTGATGCAAGCGCACTAAACGATGGCACACTCACTGCCACAGCTAGCGTATCCGATGTGGCAGGCAACCCGATTTCAGCACAAGATTCAGTCGAGCTTGATAACACCGCAGCGATCACAACCAGCATTGATAAAACCGCCGACGGCGTGATTAACGGCAACGGCGAAAGCGCCGCCACGGTTGTGCGTGGCACGGTTAGCGATGTGGAAGACGGTCAAACTGTGACGGTGATCATCAGTGATGGCACAAACCAAGTTGAAACCACGGCACTTGTACAAAACGGCGAGTATGTTACTGATCCGATTGATGCAAGCGCATTAAACGACGGCACACTCACCGCTACCGCCAGCGTATCCGATGTGGCAGGCAACCCGATTTCAGCACAAGATTCAGTCGAACTTGATAACACCGCGGCGATCACAACCAGCATTGATAAAACCGCCGACGGCGT
>NZ_JABVXF010000110.1 GCF_013349995.1 Pseudoalteromonas sp. 0303 | reverse complement strand
GTTGCGGTCAGTGTTTGTACGGTGCCATCATTATCTGTCACCGTTACTGTAACAGTACCACCTATTTCATTACTGCGCCCTGTGAACTCTGGCGTCACATCACTGCCAGCCCCAACGCCCGTAAGGGTTAAGCTTGGTGCAACAGTATCAATGACTCCAGTCACCGTTTCTTCGGTGAGGTTACCCACCCCATCACGCACACTCGCCTCGACGGTAAATTGACCATCGGCTAAGGCCGTTGTTGGACTCACTGACCAATTACCATTGGCATCCACGGTTGCAGTGAGGGTGCTACTATCACCATTGGCATCGGTGACGACCACGGTCACTTGTGCGCCTTCACCTGCATCACTGGTACCACTGATGAGCGGTGTATTGTCATTACCTATCGCATCCACGTTAACTGTGAGTGTCGGTGGCGTACCATCAAAGTCATTTGAACTGATAGTCTGTACATTGCCTGCTGCATCCGATGCACTGGCTGTTATCGACGCTAAATTCGCTAACGGCACCGTTAACCCTGTCAGTGACCAATCACCATTGGCATCGGTGGTCGCTGTGTACGTAACAACCCCCCCACCTAACAAGGTTTGGGTGATGGTCACAGTACTACCTGCTGGTAAATCCGATGTACCACTTAAGGTCACCAGTTGACCCAGTAAGAAGGTCGGCACAAAAGCAAGCTCTGGTGGAATCGTGTCGACTTCACCACTGTCACTGGCACTGCTGCTGTTACCTGCTGCATCGCTGATGCTTGCACTCACTGTGTAGTTGCCATCAGCTAAAGCTTGCCCTGCTTCGGCACTCCAGTTACCTAAAGCATCGGTAGTGACCGTCACGGTATGACTGGTGCCATTGGCATCTGTAAAGGT
>NZ_JABVXF010000010.1 GCF_013349995.1 Pseudoalteromonas sp. 0303 | reverse complement strand
CAAGAGCGATAAAGCCTAAGCCATCAAAGTACCCACATAAAAAAAGAAATGCCAGTCAGCTTAACTGACTGGCATTGGCCCAATAAGGCGCTTTTTTATTTGAGTACATTTGAGCACTAGGCTTGAATGTTGAGCTTACCTTGAAAGTCTTGCCAACCCGGTGGGAATTTACCACGCAATACGTACGAAAAAGCAATTAACTCGGCAATGACATAATAGAGCTCTTTCGGTATTTCTTCACCTAACTCAAGATGCGATAAGGTTTGTGCTAAATCCGCATCTTGGTGTATCAAAATACCTTTTTGCTCAGCAAGTTTGACGATTTCTTCAGCCAATTCACCAAAGCCTTTACTGGTTACTCGTGGCGAGCTACCAGCTTCGTAGAGTAAGCCAATTGCTGATTTATACACCGCTTGTTCACTCATAAGAATTACACCTTAATGTTAATAATCGCATGGGATTTATAAAAAGCTTGGTGGTTTGACGTTCCTTGTTGCAAGTTTAACTCACCTACATTTAAGCCATGGCCTGCTAATTTATGACGCAGCGTTTCTAAATGCGGATGAGCAAGCGCTGTCACTTCTTGTGAAGAAGCGAGCAACTGGCAATCAACCGCTTTATCCATCACCTCTGCGGTAATTTGTAACTTGCCAAGCTGTGCATAATCAAAGTTCAAGCGCACAAACCAGACATTTTTCGCTTCGAGTTTATTTTTACTTGGCTTTTTATACTGTCCTAAGCTGATTTCTGTTTGCCCTGTTTCAGGAGGTAACTTCATCGGTAAGAAAAACTGTGCTAAAGCACTGTTATCTTGTTGCTGATTGATAGGAGTTGTTTGCACCTGAGCCAACGTGTTTTTTAGTTGTGAGGCTTCAGCCGCCATGGCTTGCATCGCAGGCTGCTGTAGCTGCTCGAGTAATTTATTGCCGTTAACGGCTTTAAAGTTGGGCACTAACACTTGCAGTAAGGCATCAAGACCTGTTTGATTATTAAAACTAAGGTTGGTTGGTGCTTGATTAATAATTGGCGCGGCAAGTGAAGCCACTGCTAATTGTTCTAACCCTTGGCTAAAGCTCGCTTGCTGAGTTTGGCTAGGTAATGCTGTTGGCCTGAGGATACTTAAAAGCTCTCGTTCAATCGTAGTAGGATGCATGTTTTGACTCGAGATCATGCGATTAAATGCTTGATTAACGAGTCGATTCAAATCTACCGAAGACGATGTGTTTTGCTCACTCAGAGCTACAAGTTTTTCTGTTAATTGCACCGGTAGAGGTGTGCTTGCTAAAGGTTTGCTTTCAGGAAGCGGTAATAGCTTAGCAATCAGCGTGGCCTCAATCGGTCTTATCGGCAATAAGGGTTGAGCTAAGTTTGGTTCTTTTGTTGCTAAAAAGGGAGCGTGGAATTGAGTTTGCTGCTGGGCAACTTTTTGTAACCCTGCTGTTTGCTCAACTGGCGCTCGAGTTGCTAGATTATTTTGTTTTATTTGTTCATTAGGCGCTGCTAGAAGATTTTTAGATACTGTTTTTACAGCTTGCTCAGCTTGTTGTTGAGAAGGGGTTATTGCCCCTTTTAAGTCTGGCCTTACATTTTGTGCAGTAGAATTTGGGGCTGAGTTTAATGTCGCTTGTTTAGTTTGTGTAACCTGTTCACTCGGATTTTTAACTACTGAATTAGCAAGGTTACTTTTAGCTTGGGCGAGCTGCTCTGTGGCTGGTTTGTCAGATTTCATGGCAGTAACAGCGCCGCTAACCGCTTTGTTGTCTGCAGGTGTTTTTTGCAAAGTGTTATCTGTGCTCAGCAATGGTGGTTGTGTTTTGCTACTGTTTATTGCTGGTTGACTCGCCTGAGTTTGCGCACTAACAAGCGGCTCTAAACTGACTTTTATCCGTTGCAGTAACTGTATTAAAGGTGGAGCCTTGTTATAACTCACGGGTAAGCTAACTTGCTTTGTAGACTGACTTTCGGTTAATGGCTCTGTCTGTTTAGTCGCAGGTAATGGCGTATTTGCTGTAACTGGCTCACTGGTTTTTTGCGATGCTTGGGGGGCGGCGTGTTGTGGCGCGCTTTGTTGAATAGCGGCAAACTTTACTATATTGATTTTATTAGCATTAAAGCCCAGTTGGCTAATCGTATTTTTGCTTTCAATCAGCTGATGCGTTGACTGGTAAACAGCCGCTTTGGTGGTAGCAGGGAGCTTTTCAAAATAGCGCACTGCATCACTAATACGCTTTTTTAAATCAGCAAAACTGTCTTTTAGCCAAGAGCTAATGGGTGAATTTGAGCTGCTCGATGGCGCAAGCAACTCACTCTTAGGCTCAACAGCTTGGCTTTTTAATGCTTGATTGAATGTCTCTGATAGCGAGTTCTTTAACAGTATTTGTTGCACAGGTGCTTTATTTATAAGTTCAACAGTATTTTTAACTTGCTGGGGTATTAGTTTTAATGCATGAGGATGAAATTGCCACTGCGCTTGAATTTGCTTAGCTTGTTTTGGCGATATTGTAGGTAGCGGTAAAGTTAATTCATTACTTTGCTTGTTTGCAACGCTTAACTGTACTTGCTGCCCAGCTAATTTTAAATTCATTTCAGGGGTTAGCTTAGCCACCAACTCGGCGACTTTTTGTTGGCTAACACTTTGCTGATGGAGTGAATCCCCAAAGCGATTAATTATGTTTAGATTAAAGCTATTTTGTTGGTTGGTAGCAGGCAGCAAAATGGCTTTAAGCGGTGCTTCAGCTTTTAAAAGAGCAACCAGGCTATTATTAAGAGCAAACTCAGCTTTTAATGTTGGTAGTTGTAGTAAAGGTTTACTTGGCGCAATCTGAGCAGGGTGCGGCATATTTGTATTTGCACTCCCTTGCGTTAGCAAGTTCAGTAGTGCTTGTAATTGCTGGCTTTTGCCAAGTGTAATCGTCAGCGGTGCTGGTGTGATAGTCAGCTGTTTACCATCACTACTTAATTGAATATTGGCCGCTAAAAAGCGCTCAGTTTTGAGGTTTTCTTGCTCTGTTGATAAGCGCAGTGTTTGCCATGAGTTATTGATTAGCACGTCCATTTGCACGCTTTGCTTACCAATCACGATATTTCGGGCAGTTAAGCTCTGCTCAGCCAGCATTTTTAAGGCATCATTAGGTGATTGCTGTGATGCACTGCTGATTGCTTTTGAGTCTAGATTAAGCTGAGTGCTGAGAGTCAACTGGCTTTGTTTATTCATTATTTTAGATCAAATATAAGTTAATCGTTTTAAAGCAATATTCGTATTACCCTATCATTATGGTAGACTAACGCCTAATTTTGGGTATAGAGAATCGTCATCTTGTTACACATTAAGGCCGTCACCTGCATCAAGCAAGATCGTTGTTTGTTTGCGGATCTTAATTTCAGCTTGAAATCGGGACAAATTATGCAATTAGCTGGTCCGAATGGGGCTGGTAAAACATCATTATTGCGTATTATCGCGGGTTTCGCTATGGCGGATGAAGGCGATGTTTTGTTCCAAGAACGCTCGATTACAAAATACTATGATGAATATGCACAAGAGTTATTATTTATCGGCCATAAAACGGGTGTAAATACACAGCTTACCGCCCTTGAGAATGTCGCATTTTGGCTAAAAATTAATGGCTACGATAGCAAACAAGACTTGTATCCGATCCTAGCTAAAATTGGCTTAGTGGGTCTTGAAGATGTGCCTGTTCGTATGTTGTCAGCAGGGCAACAGCGCCGTGTCGCTTTAGTAAGACTGTGGCTGAATAGTGCCAAACTATGGATCCTTGATGAGCCATTTACGGCTCTTGATAAAAGCGGCGTTGCATTTTTACAAGAACGCTTTGTTGAGCACCTAAATGCTGGTGGCGCGATTCTTTTAACTACCCACCAAGACTTAACGACACATTTTAGTGACCTACAAACAGTGACTTTGGAGTATCGCCACTGATGGTAAAACAGCATTCGTATTGGCAATTATTCACTGCGGTTTTTTCTAAAGATCTTAAATTAGCGTTTCGTCAGCGTGCTGAAATCGTTAACCCTATCTTGTTTTTTCTTATTGTTATTACACTTTTTCCGTTAGCAATTGGCCCTGAACCCGGTCTACTTGCTCGTATGGCACCGGGCATTATTTGGGTCGCTGCGTTACTCTCAACTATGTTGGGCCTAGATAAGCTATTTCGTGATGATTATCACGACGGAACATTAGAGCAATTAATTGCATCATCATATCCATTACCTTTAACTGTCCTTGCAAAAGTGGCAGCGCATTGGGTGATCACGGGGCTGCCTTTAGTGTTAATGACTCCGGTATTTGCTTTGTTGTTGAATTTAGAAAGTTCAGCGCTTTTAGCAACCGTTCTGACCTTATTGTTAGGTACGCCATTGCTTAGCTTCATTGGCGCAATTGGCGCTGGACTTACTGTGGGACTACAAAAAGGCGGCATTTTAATGAGTTTGCTTGTTTTGCCTTTGTATATCCCTGTACTAATTTTTGCAACCTCGGCTATTGATACCAGCTCTATGGAGCTTGCCTATAGCGGACAGCTTGCAATCCTTGGTGCCATGCTAATCGTAGCGATTATAGCGGCGCCAATTGCCATATCGTCAGCATTGAAAGTGAGTGTAAGTTAATATGTGGAAGTGGTTACATCCCTACGCAAAAGCAGATCGTGCTTACCAATTGTGTAACACCTTACTGCCTTATTTCGCCGTCGTTACGGTGGTTTGTATGATTGTTGGATGGGTCTGGGGGCTTGCTTATGCCCCAGCCGATTACCAACAAAAAGACAGCTACCGAATTATTTTTATCCATGTGCCTTCAGCTATTTTATCTATGGGCGCTTACTCTTCTATGGCGATTGCAGCAGTGATCGCCCTAGTATGGCAATTACGTAATGCAGAACTTGCAGTGATTGCAATTGCACCTGTCGGGGCATGTGTGACAGCGATAGCATTAATTACCGGTGCAGCATGGGGTAAACCTATGTGGGGCGCATGGTGGGTGTGGGATGCACGTCTTACCTCTGAGTTAATTCTGTTATTTTTATACCTTGGTGTGTTATCGCTTTATCATGCTTTTGAAGATAAAAAAGCAGCGGGGCGTGCTGCTTGTATCTTAGCCATTGTTGGGGTTATCAACTTACCGATTATTCACTTCTCGGTGGAGTGGTGGAATACCTTGCATCAAGGTGCAACCATTACAAAGTTTGATACTAAAGCTATTGATCCAAGCATGTTTTGGCCATTAATGGTTAACATTGTTGCGTTTGCAGGTTTTGTTGGTGTGGTGACGTTAATCCGTCTTAAAAACGAAATTCTCCAACGTGAAAAGCATCGCCCTTGGGTGCGTGATATGGTTGAGCGAGGTTAATCATGCAGTTTGATTCTTTTGCAGATTTTATTGCCATGGGTGGCTATGGCTTTTATGTATGGTTGTCTTTTGGTAGCTGTGCATTAATTTTACTTGGTATTTTATTTAGTTCGTTAAACGATACAAAACGTATTTTCTCTTCAGTAAAGCAGCAAGCACAACGTGAAGAGCGCATTAAGAAAGCGAAGCAAGAGGCAGGGCAATGAATCCAAGACGTAAAAAACGTTTATTAGCTGTTGTAGCCATTATTTTTGGTGTGGGTGCAACGATTGGTTTAGTGCTGTACGCACTGCAAGAAAACATCAATTTATTCTATACCCCAAGTGAACTTGTTGAGGGTAAAGGACCAAACAAAGAAAAACCGCATATTGGTCAGAAGCTACGTATTGGCGGCATGGTTGTACCTGGCTCAGTTGTTCGTGACGAATCAAGCTTAAAGGTAAGCTTTAAACTGATTGATAAAGGCCCTATGGTGACAATTAATTATCAAGGGATTTTGCCGGACTTATTCCGTGAAGGCCAAGGGATTGTGGCGCAGGGCGTGCTAGTTAAAGCCAATGAAATTGATGCCTTTGAAGTACTTGCAAAGCATGATGAAGAGTACATGCCTGCAGAAGTTGCTGAAGCTGTGAAGGGTATCAAGCACGAAAAACCGACGTATAACTTAGATAACGGCAATTAATATGATCCCAGAACTCGGTTATTTTTCTTTAACACTGGCCATGGTGCTCAGTGTTCTATTGTGTATTTTTCCTTTGTGGGGCGCGCATACCGGCAATTTACGTTTAATGCGTGCCGCCCCATCACTGGCAATTGGACAATTCGTATTTGTACTTTTGTCTTTTGCTGCACTTGTTTATGCCAGTTTAACCGACGACTTTACTGTTTCGTATGTTGCTTATCACTCAAGTAGCACCTTACCTTGGTACTACAAGATAACCTCGACATGGGGTGGTCATGAAGGGGCAATTTTACTCTGGTTAGTAATGCAAGCGGGTTGGACCGCTGTAGTTGCTATGCGTTCGCAATCATTACCTTGGGTATTACGTGCTCGTGTACTGGGTGTACTAGGCTTTTTAGGTGTGGGCTTTATGTTATACACCTTATTAATGTCGAGCCCATTTGAGCGCTTATTGCCTTATTTCCCTGTTGAAGGTCGCGATTTAAATCCGTTATTGCAAGACCCTGGTATGATCATTCACCCGCCATTGCTCTATATGGGCTATGTGGGTTTATCTGTGTCGTTCTCATTTGCTATTGCAGCGTTACTTACAGGTAAGCTTGATAATACCTGGGCTAAGTGGTCTCGTCCTTGGACTATGACAGCATGGGGCTTTTTAACACTCGGTATTACCATTGGTAGTTGGTGGGCATACTCAGAACTTGGCTGGGGTGGCTGGTGGTTCTGGGATCCAGTTGAAAACGCATCATTAATGCCATGGCTTGTGGCAAGCGCATTGCTGCACTCATTATCAACCACCGAAAAGCGTGGTGTATTTAAGTCGTGGACCGTATTGTTGGCTATTGCAGCATTCTCGTTAAGCTTACTGGGTACCTTTATTGTTCGCTCGGGTATCATTGTATCTGTGCATGCTTTTGCCTCAGATCCTAACCGCGGTATGTTTATTTTAGCTTTCTTAGCCATTGTCGTTGGTGGTGGTTTATCGCTTTATGCATTACGCGTCTCACAGGTGAAAAGTGAAGGCCGTTATAAGTTTGCCTCACGTGAAGTTGCGCTTTGGCTAAATAATATTTTCTTAGTTGTGGCAACGCTGATTGTATTGCTAGGTACATTACTGCCAATGATCCACAAAGAACTTGGCTTAGGTAGCATTTCGATTGGTGAGCCGTTCTTCAATAAGATGTTTGCTATTTTACTGGTACCGTTTGCCATTTTAATGGGGATGGGTCCGTTGTTACGTTGGAAACAAAATAAATGGTCGATGTTGCAAAACAAATTTGCGCTATCGGCTGTAGTTAGCCTAGTTGCAACGGCAGCGTGGTTATATTCAAGTTACGATGTAATTGCGCCTATTACCTTTATTGCAACTACGCTAGCGGTATGGATTGTTGTTACTACACTGGTTGATTTAGCGGCAAAAGTAACTATTCACAAAACCTTAGGCGAAGGCTTTAAACGTTTAGGGCTAAGCTATTGGGCGATGGTTTTAGGCCACGTTGGTTTAGCGTTCGTAATTGCAGGTGTAACGCTAACCTCTGCTTACTCAGTAGAGCGTGATGTATCAATGAAGCCGGGTGATACTGTGGCTTTAAGTGAATACCAGTACAGCTTTGATGGCGTTAAGTCTATTCGCGGTGCTAACTATAGCGGCCATGCTGGGGTTGTCACTGTGCTGAAAAACGATAAACAAGTAACCGTTTTACATGCTGAAAAACGCCGTTATGACATTGGTATGCAGTTTATGACTGAAGCGGCTGTTGATGCAGGCTTCACACGTGACTTATATCTAGCGCTTGGTGAGCAATTAAGCCAAGGTGCGTGGTCGTTACGTATTTACCATAAGCCTTATGTTCGTTGGATGTGGCTCGGTGGTATCTTGATTTCACTGGCAGGCTTTTTAGTACTTGGTGATAAACGCTACCGCCAAAAATCGACTAAGCAGGAGGCTTCAGCATGAACCGTAAACTACTCGCACTAGCACCTTTATTGGTTTTCGTTTTACTGTGTGTGTTTTTATATCAAGGCTTGTTTGCTAACCCGCGTGAGCTGCAAACAGGGCGTATTGGGCAGGCTATGCCAGCCTTTAACCTACCAGACTTGATGGATGAGTCAAAGCGTTGGACAGATAGTGATTTAAAAGGTGAAGTTTACTTACTTAATGTGTGGGGCACATGGTGTCCGACCTGTTTAGCTGAGTTAGGCTATTTAACCGAGCTTAGAGAGCAGGGCGTTAAGATTGTTGGCTTATACTACGAGCAAGGCTACGACCCTGACTTTGATGGCCAGTTTGATATTAACGCATTACGCGATGACGTCACTAGCATGCTTAATCGTGCTGGCGACCCATATCAATTTAATATCTTAGATTTAAAACGTACATTAGCCCTTGATTTAGGTGTGTCTGGTGCGCCAGAGACTTTCTTAGTCGATAAACAAGGCACTATTTTGCTGCACCATACCGGCGATATTAATCCGCGTGTGTGGCAAGCCAAATTCGCACCGTTAATGCAGGAGTTACAGTAATGAGACTCGTGATTTTTTTAGCAAGTTTGCTTATCACGTTTAGCGCATTTGCAGAGCAAGACAAGTATCAATTTGATGATAAAGAGCAAGCTGTTCGCTTTAGTGAACTAACCAAAGAGCTGCGTTGCCCTAAATGTCAAAACCAGAACATTGCCGATTCAGACGCTGTTGTAGCCAAAGACTTACGTGACAAAGTATTAACGCTGGTAAAAGACGGCAAAAGCAAAGATGAAGTCATCGATTATATGATTGACCGTTACGGTTACTTCGTACATTACGATCCACCAGTAACACCAGCAACCTTAGTGTTATGGGTATTGCCAGTATTAATTGTGGTACTTGGCTTTGGCTTTATTGTTTTACGCCAACGTAAGGCATCTGTAAAACAAACATGGACAGAGCAAGACGAGGCGCTGCTTGCAAAGTTAATTGAACAAAATCAACGTCAGGAGCAAAGCTAGATGGCATTAATGTGGGCTTCTTTTGTTTTACTCACACTGGTTGCATTGCTATTTGTTGTCGTTCCGTTTTTTAAACGCGAACGTATTCAACGCCTTGATCACAATGCAAACTCGGAGTTAATCCGAATTTATCATCAACGTTTAGACGAGCTTAAAGCTGACTTAGATAACCAGCGTATTGATGCACAAATGCACGATGAGTCAGTTATCGAACAAAAGCGTCGTTTACTCAATGAATTGTCTCCAGAAAAAGCGCTAAATAGTAAAGGTAACAACCGTATTTTTGCGCTTACTGGCGCTGGCTTTTTAATTGTTTTAACGGCTATCTTTTATGGCTACACGGGTAGTCAGCAGCAAATTAAAGGCTGGCATGACGCGATGGCAAACCTTAAGTCGTATGGTGAACGTGCCGTAATGCAAGATGGTGAGCCGTTAACACCGAATGAGCTGCAAGCATTTGCTTTAGCATTGCGTACCAAGCTTGATCAAAGTGGTGATGATGAAGTGGCGTGGATGCTGCTAGGTCGTGTTGCTATGTCATTAAATGAATTTGATATGGCAATGCAGTCATTTGATAAGGTTCTTAAAATGAACCCAGATAACAAGCAAGTGCTGATCAGCTACTCGCAAGTTCTGCTAATGGAAGGCAGTGATGCGAATATGTCTCGTGCGGCGACTATGTTATCGCGAGTGTTAAAAGCAGAGCCGACCAATATTGATGCTATCTCATTGCTAGCCCTAATTGCTTATGAGCGTAAAGATTGGCTGCAAGCAAAAACTGCGTTTGAAGTACTGCTTGCAAGTATGCAGCAAAACGACCCGCGTTATAGCATGATTGCAGAGCGAATTGCTGAAATTGATGCTCATTTAAATAATGAGCAGCAAGTTACAAATACAAAACCTGCAGAAGCTTCAAACAGTGAAATTAGCATCACAGTTGATTTAGACTCAGCACTTGCAGATTCGCAGCCACAAAACGGCACCTTATTTGTTTTTGCAAAAGCAGCCAGTGGTCCACAAATGCCATTAGCTGTGGTAAAAATGACCGAATACAGCTTTCCGTTAACTGTGACGTTGAGTGATAGCAATGCCATGGTTGAAGGCTTGAATCTATCAAGTGTCGATAAAATTATTTTAACTGCGCGTTTATCAAAAGATGCAACTGTGGTAACTTCTAGCGGCGAGTTGGAAGGCAAGTCAGATGTTTTAGAGCGTGCAAACGTAAAAGAATATTCGTTGCTAATTAATGAGTTAATACCTTAAGGATAGCCGATGTTTAGGCACAGTATATTTTTTATCTTTTTTGTAGTGCTTGCAGGATGCGCACAAATACCTGAAGAAAAAGCGGATGAGCGAGACCCATTACAGTCGTTCAACCGTCCTATGTATGATTTTAATATGGACGTGCTTGATGCTTATATTCTTCGCCCAGCAGCCGTTGGCTACGTTACAGTAACGCCAACACCAGTAAGACGCAGCATTGTTAATTTTACCGATAACATCACTGCACCAACGGATATGGTCAATGCTGGCCTGCAAGGTAAACCTGGTAATATGGGTATTAGCCTAGCACGCTTTTTAGTGAACTCTACGGTAGGTCTGTTCGGCTTTTTTGATGTAGCTTCATCGCTGGGTTTAGAAATTGTCGATGAAGACTTTGGTCAAACTCTAGGTGTATGGGGTGTTGGTGATGGCGCATACTTGATGATCCCAGGTATGGGACCAAGTACTGCACGAAACTTAACTGGTGATGTGGTCGATAACTTTGTTTTACCCGAGATCACGTTAACAACACCGCAGACAATATTAGTCTTCGCGCTGAAAGCGGTTGAGGCCCGTGCTTCATTAATGCCACAAGAGAGCTTGTTAAACGAGTCGTTAGACCCATATATTTTCGTGAAGGATATTTACTTCCAGCGTCAATTATATGAGCTACATGATGGTAATCCGCCAGTTGAAAAAGAAACGGATGATTTTGACGAAGACTTTTTAGAGAATCTTTAAGCTTATTCAAATCAAAAAATGCCAGCAATTGCTGGCATTTTTTATAGAACGAAGAGATTGGTATTCATCAGTCCCCAAACACACTCATCTGCTCATTAGACCAACTTAGAGCATCGTGATAAGCATCAGGTACTTCTTCAGGTTTGAGCCCTAACTGTTGCTGAATCTCTTTTGCGTTGTCCCAATCTGCCTGTTCATAAAACTTAACAAGTGATAAATAGGTTGCCAGCAAACCTTCACCATGAAGAAGGGCACCTTTTATTTCATTCGTTAATGGCAGTTTGCCCATTACGCTTGGCATATCTTCATCTAAGATAGCATCCATTAATGACATCATGCCTGTTAAGAAAGCCATACCTGTATCGCGTAACTTACCATGACTAATTGCCAGTAATTCAGCAAACCGTGCTCGGGTTAGCGACAGGCGGATCAGTTCAGCAGGTTTATCTGCAGATACTTGAGCTGCAAATAACAACGACAAGAAACGTTTAATTTCTTCACTACCTAAAACAATAAGTGCTTGTTTAATCGTGCTTATTTCGGCGCGGCGTTTAAAAGCAGCTGAATTCGAGTAGCGAAGCAGTTTGTAAGATAAGTTAACATCACGCTCGAATACCTCAGTGATTTTTTTGAGGTTTAAATCCATGCTTGACGTTTCATACAATAGCTCGGCAAGGGCCATCTCTGAGGGCGGTAAGGTTTTGCTTTGAACCATCTCAGGTTTTGAAAAGAAGAAGCCTTGAAAGTAACTAAAGCCCATTTCTAGAGCAAGCTGGTATTTCTCGTAAGTCTCGACCTTCTCAGCAAGTAACTTGATGTGCGGGTGAGGTTTTATTGCCTCAATAACTGCTTCAATTGACTCTTTGTCTGCGGTTAAAAAATCAATTTTGATCATATCGATAAACGGATAAAAATGACGCCACACAGGTTGATGTATGTAATCATCAAGGGCTAGAGTATAGCCACGATCTTTTAAATCTTTAACCAGTGCAAGTAATCGCTTGCCAGGTTGAATAGTTTCAAGAATTTCGACAACGACTTGCTCTTTGCCCAATAACAGAGGGTAACCTTTTTGGAGCGTCTCTAAAGTGAAATTAATGTAAGCTGGTTTGTTATCCGTTAAATCTTCTAAACCAAAATTAAACTGACTACCTTCAATGAGCCGTGATGTTGCTTCATCGCCATCAATGTCAGGAAACACGTTATCTACGCCATCCCTAAACAGGAGTTCGTAGCCGACAAGTTTCTTTTCCTTATCTAAAATAGGTTGGCGTGCAGCGTAAAAATACATAGTCCTGGCATGTCCACTTCGGTTAATTCATTTATCCATCAGCAATATATGTCATTGTGCCTGAAATAGCATTAATTAAATGCGAGTATTATGAGGATAAATACTGATTTTATTCTGATCTTAAGACTAGGATAATTTGCAATTGAATTCTATAACTTGCGATTAAATATCATATTTTTGTTATGAAAAGGTTGAAATTGTAAACCCTGCCATTGAACTGCTTGATTGGAGTTGTAGGGGGGAAGCATGTTATAGTCATGGGTGATATCGGTTTTTACCCCAATAATGTCTTAAAATTAAATAACTTGCGAGTCATTATTCGGATTAAAAGCCAACATTAAACAACTTTTGGAGGCTAATTTGGAAACAGGAATGATAATTTCGTTAGCAATGTACTTCATCGTCATGCTGGGGATTGGGCTGTATGCTTATAAGCAATCTACCGACGATGTATCAGGCTATATGCTAGGTGGTCGTAATTTATCACCAAGTGTTGCTGCGCTTTCAGCTGGCGCATCAGACATGAGTGGTTGGCTGCTAATGGGCCTACCGGGTGCAATGTATTTGTTTGGTTTAAGCAAGGTTTGGATTGCCATAGGTCTAGTACTCGGTGCTTGGGCTAACTACTTCCTAGTCGCGCCTCGTTTACGTGTTTACACAGAAAAGGCGAATGACTCAATCACCATTCCAGATTACTTCGCGAACCGCTTTGATGATAATAAAAATATTCTGCGTGTGATCTCTGCGATTGTAATCATTGTTTTCTTCACCTTGTATACCTCATCAGGTGTTGTTGCAGGCGGCAAGTTGTTCGAAAACTCATTTAATATGAGCTACGAAATGGGTCTGTACATCACAACCGGTGTTGTCGTGTTATATACCTTGTTTGGTGGCTTCTTAGCAGTGAGCCTGACTGACTTTGTACAAGGCTGTATCATGTTTATCTCGTTGCTGGCTGTGCCAATTGCAACGTTTACCATGCTTGATCAGCCAGTTATGGATACACTTGCAAATGCACGCTATGACTTATTATTAAGCTCACCAAAAGAATCAGAAATTCATGCACTTAATATGATGGATTGGTTTGCAGGTGGTTCAACGATAGCGATTATTTCTGCAATGGCATGGGGCCTTGGTTATTTTGGTCAACCACATATTATTGTGCGTTTTATGTCTGTGCGCTCTGTGAAAGATATGCCGACTATGCGCCGTGTGGGTATGTCGTGGATGACGCTTTCAGCTATTGGTGCTGTGCTAACAGGTCTATTTGGTGCTGCTTATATGCTTGAAAACCAAATGCCAATTGATGATAAAGAAACGATTTTCCTAGTGTTGTCTGAGCTTATCTTCCACCCTTTAATTGCCGGCTTCTTATTGGCAGCTATTTTAGCGGCGATTATGAGTACTATTTCATCACAGTTATTAGTTTGTTCAAGCTCACTAACCGAAGATTTTTATAAGATTTACTTAAACCGTAGTGCATCTCAAAAAGAGCTGGTTTTAGTAGGTCGTATTAGTGTTATTTTGGTTGCTCTATTTGCTATTTACCTAGCCTATGACCGCGATAGCTCTATCTTAGATTTAGTGAGTAATGCATGGGCTGGTTTTGGTGCTGCATTTGGTCCACTCGTATTACTGAGCCTTTACTGGAAGCGTATGAACTTACAAGGCGCTATTAGTGGTATGGTTGTTGGTGCTGCAACAGTGCTGTTTTGGATTTACGCGCCAATTACAATTGATGGCCAAGCATTAAGTGCAATCATTTATGAGATTGTCCCAGGCTTTATTTTATCAACAATTGCTATTGTTGTTGTTAGCCTTACAACTGCTGAGCCGAAAAAAGAAATTACAGACTTATTTGATGAAGTTGAGTCGTCACTGTAGTTTTTGATTAAACACAAAAAAGGGCAACATCTGTTGCCCTTTTTTATGATCTAAATTTGCGTTTAGCTTGCCGCTTTTTCTTTTATATCAGCAACGTTGTCGTCTGACTTTGCTTTTTTAGGCTTAGCTGGGGCGTCTTTTGCACCTTTAAGTACCGCCATAAATTGGTCTTTTTCTTTTGCCATTTCAAGCGCCAGTGACTCAATTTGTTGCTCGCTTAATGGTACATCAACTTTTTCAAGCATTAGTTCTAATGACTCAGCAATGTCGAGCATTTTGTCATACGCATCAGCTTCTTTCTTAGTAGTAAACGTCATGCGCTCGACTCCGTTTCTTTCTACAACATATTTAACAACAACAGCCATGATTTCTCCTGCATTTAAGCGTGGCATTTGCAGCGTAATACCGCTACTTTGATTACTGTTTTTATATACAGTAATGCTTTGGGGCTTACTTTGCAAGTAACTTGAGAAAAATTTTATTCAGCAAATTTGACAATAATAGGGACATTAGCTTTATTTAAATTGTTACCCAAAGTTAAACACAAGCGATGGAGTGAGTGTTGGGTAATAGCTAACTACCTGTCCAAGATGGACATCATGGAGGAAATTATGAAATTACTATCAAGTATTTTACTTGCCACAAGCATTGCGTTACTACCTGCTACATCGGCATTCGCCGTTAAACCAACCGAAGCAATACAAGTTAAAATGCAAAAGCTCAGTATAAACAAAGCCAGCATAGATCAACTTACTCAATTACCGGGTATTGGAGAGTCAAAAGCTAAAGCGATTGTTGAGCACCGTAAAAAGCAAGGTCCGTTTAAGTCGGTAGAGCAATTAAAAGAAGTAAAAGGAATTGGCGATAAGCTATTTGCTAAACTTGAGGGGAAAATTACACTATAAATAGCGGGCTATACACCTAAACAGGGCGTTATTCGCCCTGTTTAAATTCATCGATAGCTTTGTCTAAATGCGCTAATGCGAACATGTTTTCGATAGGTGTTGTGATGAGTGGGTAACTTAAGCCCGCTAACAATAACCAAGGAATAAGCATCCAGCCTTCAAAGTAGGCCAAGCCTAAAAATAATGGTGCTAAAAAGGCAAGCTTACATACTGATAAAATGATCTTTTTGCTTGGGCTTAAATGAGCCAAAGCAAGGGCAATAATTTGCTGGCGTTGCCTTACTTTAAAGCTTTTTAAAGCAGGGATTTGGCTAGTAAAAAAATAAATCATTATAGCGACTTTTTGCTCACTAATCGGCTAACTAGAACAGCCACAAATACCACTGAAAATGCTGCAAAAATCACTTCCATCCATGCTGGCATACTCATAGAAGCAAACTGCCAATCGATATTTCCGCAATCACCAGTAGCGGCAAAGAAGCTAGGGATCCATTCATGCAAAGGCATAAAACTTGGGAAGTTAGGTTCAAATGCACAGCTAAATGCAAAAGGGTCAGTATTGTTTTGCATTGCAATGTGTTCTTTGGCAATAAAGTAACCCCAAATTGCAGAGACACCCCAAGTGGCAAATGCGACTAAGCGAACAACCATATTTTGTGGGTTAATTGCACCCATCACACCCGCTGCAAGTAAGCCTAAAACAGCGGTACGTTGATATATACACATGATGCATGGCTCAAGGCCCATGTTGTATTGAAAAAATAACGCAGTGATTTCAAATGCGAGGGAAATAACGGCTAATAATAACCAAGGTGTTCTTTTAGTTGCTAATTCTGCTAACCAATTCATGAAAGTTCCAATTTCAAATTGTTTTCAAGATTATGCTCAGACAGGGCAGTGGGTGCAAGTATCTAAGATGAAATTATACGAAAAAGGAGCCAACCAGCTCCTATTTATTAATCATACCTAGGTTGGCTATTACACACTAACAGCTTGCAAAGACTCACTTTGATAACAGCCTAATACACGGGTGTATTGGGTGTGTTCTTTTAGTTCTTCAAGCGCTTGCTTAACATGTAAGTCATCAAGGTTTGCTTCAAGGTCAACATAAAACACCTCTTCCCATGGGTTTCCTGGTACTGGGCGAGATTCCAATTTTACCAGGTTAATTTGATGTTGTTTAAAAATCATCAAGGCATCAGCCAATGAACCCGCTTGTTGTTTGGTCGCCATAATTAAACTGGTTTTTGTTGGAATTTGCTTTGATACTTGTAATGGTTTACGCGCGACAACAATGAAGCGGCTGTGGTTTTCACTTTGGTTTGCAAGGCCAGACTTAATTACCTCTAAACCGACGTTTTTACCTGCTTGTGCTGAGCCGATAGCGGCGCTGTTTGCAGTTTCAACCGCTGATTGCAATGCGTGGAAGGTTGAATCACAGGTTTCATGCTGAATATCACCTAAACCCTGAATGAAACGGCTACATTGAGCAAAAGGCTGCGGGTGAGCAAAGATTTTATTAATGTGAGAAAGCTCAGTACCCGGCATAGCTAATAAACAATGTTCAACGCTATGAGTGACCTCACCTACAATTGATACTTGTGCATGTTGTAATAAATCGAACACTTCATTGATACTACCTGAACTGGTGTTCTCAATTGGCAGTAGGCCAAAATCAGCTTGGCCACTTTCAACTTTGCCGGTGATTTGATCAAAGCTCGAGCAGCCCATCTCAATCACTTTACCTGGGCGGCGGCTGAAATACTTATGGCAGGCTAATTGGCTATAAGAGCCTTGACCACCTAAATATGCAACACGATGACTTTCGCTCATTGCTTCAGGGTTTAGATTCTTTTGTAGCATGGCTTGTTGATTCAAAACAGAATCTTCAAGAATGGTTTGGAACACATTATTAATGTAGTACGCATCTAGACCGAGCGACTTACCATAATTAATGAGCTTTTCGAGTAATGCTTGTTCGCGGGCTTCATCACGAATTGGTTTGTTATTGGCAATTTTATATTCAACTACGCTGTGGCTAATACGGCGCCTTTTAGCTAGTAACACCAATAAGTCGGAATCTATTTCATTAATATCGTGTCGTAACGCATTTAATGTATCAATGCTCATGTTGGTTTCCTCATTCCAAAACAGTGCACAAACAAAAAAGCCTCCCAAGTGGGAGGCTTTAGCTATTCGGTGAATTTATCTCGCAAACAGTTAAGCCTCCTCTATCTAAAGAAGCTAAAAAACGAAAAGTAAGTGCGAGAAATAATTTGTTTCATTGGGTTAATGTAAAAACACTTGTATGTAAAGTCAACTGCCTATCGCAGCTAATTTAGAAAAGATAGGTGTTTACTCAGAAAATTCATTTATATTTATAAAAAATTTATAAATATAAAAATGAATCTGGTATATTTGTTTTTGCACAATAAATAATAACAATTATTAATAAGGTAGTCCTGTGGTGTATCGACGACCGCCATCACGTTTTGGTGTAAATTCATTAAGTATGAAATTGTCGCTGCTGATCTCTGCGATTTGTTTGATTGCAGGTATATGTGCTGCGGCTTTGATGCTTAAATCTGAAGAAAAACAGCTTGTGTTTGAAGAGCACGAACTTTTAAAGCACTCTAGTGAACGCTTGAGTCGTCAATTCAACCGCCTGATCAAAACTAAAATCAACATCGCTGAGCAGGCGAATAACGTTGTTAGTAGTCAACTACTTCAAAATGAATCGCATTTACAAAGTAAACGGAGTGCAGATATCAAGTTTGCTGTCGATGGTAGTATCCGTAGTACCTCAGAAAATGGCTTATCGGCTGCGTTTATCCCTCAAGATAATTATTCTGAATTTTATAAACAGCTTATAAACGATTCTGAATCGCTATGGAAAATCGTTTCACCGACCTTAATCCAAGACTTCTTTAATTTTTACTTAGTTACCAAAGATAACTTTATTCGAATCGCGCCACCAAACTGGGCGCTTAATGTACCGGGTGACTTTGACTTCACCAAAAACGAAACCTTCAATTACGCTCAAGCTGCAACTAACCCAAGCAGAGAAGCTGTATGGTCAAAAGTGTATTACGACACTATTTGGCATAAGTGGGTGGTGAGTGTACTTGTGCCTATTTACTTCGAAAACGAATTTTTTGGAGTAACAGGCAGTGATATCGCGCTTGAAACCTTATTGGCACAGTTGCCTATCGGTGACCGTGAGCAGCATCTGTTAGTGTTTGATGCAAAAGGTCAGCTGTTAGCTCACCCTGATTTAGATAAAACCACGCTTGAGCAATATGGTCGTGAAGGTAAAAAATTACTGACCGAAGATTTTGTAAACCCTGATCTGCAAAAACTAGTGTCTGAAACCATTCGTTTAAAGCTACCTGAGTCGGCAAATTCATTTGTACAAGATGGTGAAACACATATTATCAATATTCGTAAAGTCGAGAATCTAAATTGGTATATTGGAATTTATAAAAAACGTTCGTCGGCACTTTCAGCACTTGAAGAGTTAAAAGTAAAATTCTTCGGCTTGTTTATCTTGTACGCTATTTTAGTTGCCTTGTTATTGCATCAAGCACTTTATCAACTAGTACTGCGTCGCATTCACTCGTTAGTTAATGCGGTAGTTAGTTTTGGCAAAGGGCAATTACAAACTGAGTTTCCAAAGGCCAATAAAGATGAAATTGGTACGCTCAATGGCTCGTTTAGAGACATGGCCATTGAAATTCGTAAGTTGATTGATGGTCTAAACCAGCGCATTAGCGAAAAAGAAATAGCTGAAAAAGCCGCGAATCGTTTATCTAAGGCTGTGGCTTTCTCGGGTACCGGTGTGGTGATCACCAATCAAGACTTTGAAGTCAAATACGTGAATCCGAAAATGGTTGAAATGACCGGTTTTGAGGAGCGTCACTTTATTGGCTCGCCACTGTTGAATATCATTTCACAAGAAATGGCGATTTTAGTCGATGATATTGATATCGATTTGCGTAGCCGTAATTATTGGCGCGGGGATACCCTATTACAAGGGAATGAACGCCAATCAGTTTGGGTTTCGTTAAGTATTTCACCAATTCGTGAAGATGGGGGTGAGATCACCAGTTACGTGGCATCAGCTCAAGATATTTCGTTTGTAAAAGAAAGCCAGCGAAAGATGGAACAATTGGCTTATTTTGATACATTAACGGGGCTTGCTAACCGTACTTTCTTTAGAATGCAGCTGCGCAAGTCTATGGCACTGGCTGAACGTGGTCACTATGCATTTGCCTTATTCTATTTTGACTTAGATGAATTTAAACGTATCAACGATACGCTAGGGCATGATGCAGGGGATCAGTTATTAGTAGAAGTGGCTAACCGTTTGAAAAAGCGTTTGCGTACCGAAGATACAATAGCGCGTTTAGGTGGTGATGAATTCGCGGTATTATTAAGTGGTATTGAGCACCAAACACACGCTATGGAAGTGGCTAATACGATTCAGCGCACGCTTAATGAGCCTATTAAGTTAGGTAACAATGAAGTTATCATCAGTGCCAGTATTGGTATTACGATGGCACCGTTTGATAGTCAAGAAGAAGATCAGTTACTTAAACATGCCGACCTTGCTATGTATGAAGCAAAAGCGAAAGGGCGTAATACTTTCCATTTCTATAGCCAAGAGCTTAATGCGGCAGCAAACGAACGCTTATTTATTGAAAATGAGCTTCGTACTGGTATTCGCGAAGGGCAGTTTAGAGTTTATTATCAACCACAAGTTGATTGTAGAAATAACCAAGTAGTTGGCTACGAAGCACTTATTCGCTGGTTCCACCCTAGAGAAGGGATGATCCCACCGACCAAGTTTATTCCTATTGCTGAGGCAACGGGCTTAATTGTTGAGTTAGGTGCGTGGATACTGCAAGAGGCGTGTGAATTTGCAGCGCGTTTAGCTAGCCAAGATTTAAAGAATAATATTTCAATTAATTTATCGGCACGTCAGTTTAAAGATGCGAATTTAGTGTCGACACTGGATAAGATCATCAAACAAACAGGAGTTGAGCCTAAACGCTTACACCTTGAGCTAACAGAAAGTATGCTGATGGGGCATGTTGAAGCAGCTATTCTACAACTGCATCAGCTAAAAGCTTTGGGCGTGTCAATTTCAATCGATGACTTTGGTACAGGCTACTCTTCACTGAGTTACCTTAAACGTTTCCCTGTCGATATTTTGAAGGTTGATCGCTCGTTTGTAAAAGATATTCCACAAGATAGTAATGATATGGAAATAACCGCTGCGATCATTGCAATGGCGCAAAAGTTGAAGCTTAATGTTGTTGCTGAAGGGGTGGAAACCATTGAACAGATTGAGTTTTTACAAAACAACAATTGTTATATTGTGCAAGGTTACTACTATAGTAAGCCTATCCCAGAAGAAGAGTTGCCAACACTTTATGAACAGCTCAACTCATTGAATTCATAAAATACAGAAATCAAAAAATAAGGGGGTGATTAGCCCCCTGCAATTTTAACTTTAAATTTTAGTCCTTCGAGAATCGCTTTTAGCTTATCTCTGTCATCACCTTGAACTTCGATGATACCGTCTTTTACTGCACCACCTTGGCCCATTTTACTTTTAATAGTTTTGGCTAATTTTTTTAAATCATGCTGCTCGCTGTCGATACCAACAACTAACATCACGCCTTTACCTTTGCGCCCTTTAGTTTGACGTTCAATGCGTAAAAAGCCGTCTTTAAAAATTTTACCTTGGCTTGGTTTGCTTTCTTTAGGTTGCTCAATGCGACCCGTAGCAGTTGAATAAACTAGATTATTTTCGCTCATGGTAGATCTCGTTATAAAAGCTTGGCTAAATGATAACAAATTTCATCCTAAGTGTTTTAATTTTTGGCTTATTTGTTTTAAGCGGTTATATTTAGTTAAGTATCAGGAAAGATTTGTTTATTAGGAGTTTATTATGAGTTTAACGCGCAGCACTTCTGCTGATGGCGCTATATTAACCATACAAATCAAAGGAAAATTTGATTTTAATTTGGTGCAATCTTTTCGTCAGGCGTACGCCGATCTCAACGACAATATCGATAAAGTGGTTATAGATCTCAGAGAAACAGATTACATGGACAGCTCAGCGTTAGGTATGTTGCTGAACATGAAAAAAAACCTAACAGGCAAAGTTGAAACAATTCAAATCAGTAACTGCCAACCGCAACTGAAAAAAATCCTGCAAATATCACGTTTTGATAAAAAGTTCGATATTGATTGATGCTTAATATTCTGGTTGTAGACGATCTTGCCTTAAATCGTCGCTTATTAACCGTGATGTTAGAGCAGCAGGGCTACCGTGTTTATAGCGCTGAAAACGGTCTTGTTGCTTTAAACCTGCTCGAAGAACACACCATTGATATTGTGTTACTCGATGTCATTATGCCTGTGATGGACGGCTTTGAAACCGCTGCTATCATCAAAGAGCGCTTTAGCCAAGTCTATTTGCCGATTATTTTTATTACCTCTTTAGAAGACGAAGCGAGTTTTGAGCGTTGCTTAGCGGTTGGCGGCGATGACTTTTTACATAAGCCGTTTCAAGAAGTGATTCTTAACGCGAAAATTAAAGCGCACAGCCGGATCAGAAATTTAAGTCAAAAGGCACGAGAGCAAAATCTACAACTTGAATATCATCAAAATCAAGTCGAACGCGAACATGAAATTGTCGAACATATTTTTAATAATGCGCTAGAGAACCAACAATCTTTTCCTAAGCATTTAGATTTTCATTTATCGCCTGCGGCTATGTTTAATGGCGATATGTTTTTGGTCGCACAAAGCCCATTAGGTAGCTTATATTGCATGCTTGGTGACTTTACTGGTCATGGTTTAGCTGCTGCAGTCGGTGCACTGCCTGCTTCAAGAGTATTTTATACTATGGTGAGTAAGGGCATGTCGGTGAGTGATATTGCCGCAGAAATTAATTCCGTATTGGGTAAGTTATTACCAGGTCACATGTTTTGTGCTGCAACCATCATAGAGCTTAGCAGTACCGGAAAAAGTATCTCGGCATGGTTAGGTGGCTTACCCGATACCTATATTATCAATCAAAGCGGTGAGGTCATTCGTACCCTTGAATCTCAGCACATGGCACTGGGTATTTTAGAAGAAGATGAATTCGAACGTGCACTTATTCATATTGAAGTAGAAGACACATGCCGTATTGTCATGGCAACCGATGGTATTATTGAAACGACTAGCCCACATGACGAGTACTTTGGTGAGCATCGTTTTAAAAAAGTGCTAGCCTCAAAACCTGCTATTTCTACTGAGCAAGTACTTGAACGAGTCAATAAATTTGCCCGTGGTAGTAAACAACAAGACGACTTGAGCCTCGTATTATTAAATTGCTTACCAATGCGCGAGCCTGAGCAAAAATCAGAGCCGCTATCTGCGTTACCCTTTAATTTTTCATTGAGCTTAAATTCAAAACAAATCAAAAGTACCGATCCGGTGCTGGAAGTTGTTGATGTAATAAGCAAAGTAGCAGGGTTAAATGCACATCGCGCGAATATCTTTTTGATACTCTCAGAGGCGTATAACAACGCTTTAGATCATGGGGTGTTAGGTCTCGACTCAGAGGTCAAAAATCAGGATGATGGCTTTTTAATTTATTATCAACAACGTGAAGAGGCACTTGCAGGTTTAACTGATGCCTTAATCATTATTGATATTCGTTATTGCCCGGAAGAACTTGCTTTATATTTTACTATTTGCGACTCAGGAAATGGTTTTAGTAAAGATCTGGCAAACCAACAAAGCCTTGTAAGAGAGCATGGCAGAGGCTTGTGCTTACTTGGGGAAGTAGCCTCAAAAGTGACCTTCAATAGTGCAGGCAACCAAGTCGAAATTTATTATCAATTAACAGCAAGCAGTACTAGCTCACACTAAAATCGCATGTTATCATTCTGGCATTATAGATGTTTGGATGGCTAAATGATTTCTAACTACTTATCGACAGCTCAGCTTAAATTACCAGAAAATTTGGTTGCTGAGCAATTATCAAACCTTGAACATTATCTTGCAGAGTCAGCTTTACCAGCAGTGCGTTGGGAGTATCAAATTCCTGAGCTAGGCGAGGGTGGTGCGTGTAGCTTGTTTGGCTACTTACAAGATGAACCATTCAAATTAAATGATTATGTTGCCGATGATGCTACCAATACTGAAAAACTGGCTAAGCTTCAACAAATTATCGATTTTGTTGTTGCCCAAACTCAAGTTGATTGGTTTGGTATTTATCAAGCGACAGAGACTAATGAAGGTTCTCAGTTATTAAAGCTGGTTTATCATGGTGCACCGAGCCGTCCATTATTCCCGCTAACTGAAGCATTTGCTAAAGGTAGTAACAATGTTCAAGTTGCACTTTCTAAGCAAGGGCGTGTGATCAATAACGTAGCCGATTACCTCGCACAAGGTGGTGAGTATTATACTTGCGATCCTAAGGTGAAAGCTGAGACTTGTTTACCATTATTATCAGACAAAAATGAATGCTTAGGTATTATAGATGCAGAAGCATTTAATAATGATTTCTTTGATCAGCAAACCCTTGCATTACTTGTGGCTTGTTGTATTAAAATTCCTCAACTCTTGGTCTAATTTAACTAGTAATCAGGCTGGGTTTTTATGTTAAGCTAGTGGCAACGCTAACCCCTATAAAAAGAGATAGTCAATGTTCTCAGAATTAAAACCATTACCAACAGATCCTATTCTTGGCCTAATGGCGGCCTTTAAACAAGATACAAACCCAAAGAAAATCGATTTGGGTGTAGGTGTTTATAAGGATGAGCAAGGCGATACGCCGGTATTAAAAGCGGTTAAAAAAGCGGAAGCGTTTCGTTTAGAAAACGAAACCAGTAAATCGTACATTGGCTTGGCAGGTAACCTAGATTACTGTCAAAAAATGGAAAACTTATTACTGGGTGAGCATCCAGCACTTTTAGCTAACCGTGTTCGCACTGCACAAGCACCAGGTGGTACAGGTGCATTACGTGTTGCAGCTGAATTCATCAAGCGTTGCAACAAAGATGCGACGGTATGGGTAACTACGCCAACGTGGGCAAACCACATCAGCTTATTTGAAGCGGCGGGCTTAACAGTAAAAGAATACCCTTACTATGATTACGAAAATAAAGACCTTTTATTTGATGACATGATTAATACCCTTAAGCAAGTGCCTAAAGGTGATGTTGTGTTATTCCACGCATGTTGTCACAACCCAAGCGGTATGGATTTAAATGCTGAGCAATGGAGTACCGTTGCTGATCTTGCTGTTGAAGTTGGTTTCACGCCACTGGTTGATATTGCTTACCAAGGTTTTGGTTCAAGCCTTGAAGAAGACGCAGCGGGTCTTCGTAAATTAGCAGCAGCGGTAGATGAGTTAATCATCTGTTCTTCTTGTTCGAAAAATTTCGGTTTATACCGCGAGCGTATCGGTGCATGTTCAATCATTGCTAAAGATGCAGCGACTGCTGATATTTCTAACTCTGTATTACTAAGCGTTGTACGTAGCATCTATTCAATGCCGCCTGCACATGGTGCTGATATTGTTAGCACGATTTTAGGCAGCACTGAGCTGACGCAAATGTGGCATGACGAGCTTGATGAAATGCGTAATCGCATTAATGGCTTACGTACTTTAATCAAAGAAAGCTTAGCAGCGAAAGGCATTGAGCAAGACTTCTCATTTATTGACCGTCAAAATGGTATGTTCTCATTCCTAGGTATTAATAAAGAGCAAATCGAGCGCTTACAAAAAGAGTACTCTATCTACATTGTGGGTTCTAGCCGTGTAAACGTTGCTGGTATCAGTGATGCAAACATTGATTACTTTGCAAATGCAGTAGCAGACGTCTGTAAGTAACCTGCTTTATAGCGATAAAAAAACCGCAGTGACTGCGGTTTTTTTATGCCTGTAATATGTGTTACTACGAGTAGGTATTAATGCAGCCAGCGAATGGCGTCATTGATCATACTGTTGTAGCTATCAAGTGGAGCGCCAATACTCGCTATTAAGATAGTATCCGCTCGCTCACCACGGTTGATGTGGCCAGCGAAACGCTCATCATTGAAATCATCAGAGCCGGTGCCAAATGGTTGCTCGTCAGAAGGGACAATGAATACCGTCATCGGGCCAAAATCAGATTCAAATACCAAGTGCAGGCCTTTTTTGCCTTGAAAGTCACAAAACATTAAATAGGTTACTTTACCTGGTAGCTCATCTAAGTGTCCGCCAATGGTGGCAAACTTTTCGTTCACATAGGCAAGGTCTATCGCTTCATGTTTATCTAGCGAGCCTATCTCATGGTATAGGTGCGCAAAGGCATGCTCACCCACGCTGTATAACGTATGTTGTTTGTTAGTGACAAAGAACACACTAATTGCCACTAAAAACGACGCTGCAGCGGCTAAATACAAGCGATTAAAGGCAAAGCGCGACTTAGCCTCAATAATGGTGTCTAGCGGCTTTTCAGCGTTCTCTTCTTCAGCATAGGTATTATCAATAATTCGCTTTGCTAAATTTTCAGGCACGGGGATGTTTAGCGTTTTGCTTAGTTCATCCTCAAAGGCACGTACATCATCGATAAACGCCTGTTTATCTGTGTCCTGCTCGGCAAACGCTTCAAGTTCCTTATCAATAGTGCTTGGCTCGGCGAGGATGCGGCGGCGAAACTCGAGTTCATCCATTAATTTGATGCTCCTCTAAGTTGATCATCATCACTGCTTAAAGCCTCTTTAAGCTGGTTTCTGGCACGGAAAAGTCGTGTCATGACAGTATTTTTATTTAAATCGAGGATCTGGGCGATTTCATCGCCAGAGCAACCCATTACTACTTGTAATAGCAATGGCTCTCGATACTCTTGTGATAACTTTCCTATTTGTCGTTGAATCACTGTTTGTTCCATTTCAGCATCAAGGGTTGTACTTTGTTCATCCACAAGGGTGTCGTTTTCAACATCGGCGTAATCAAATTGTTTACGTTCAAAGCGGCGTGCATTCTCACGACGCAAAATAGTTAACAGCCAAGGTTTGACTGCTTGTTGATCTTGCAGTGAATCCAAGGCACGCCAAGCCCTCAGGAAGGTTTCCTGCACTAAGTCTTCAGCAATGTTCTGATCACGACACAACCAATACGCAAAGCGAAAAAGCTCACTGTGGTAGACATGAACCAGCGCTTCATATCGCTTTTGTTTTTCTGTCATAGTAACTAAGACCTGCCTATCAGAAAAAAACTTTCTGAGATTATTATTTTTTTCTTAAAAAAACGGCTAATTCAAGATTAGCCGTTTATATTCAACCTATTAGGTTAATAGTTAATCGTAAAGATTTTTTAATTCAGTATCATTACTTGTCGATTTCGTTTGGTTTGTTGCTTGGCTTAGTAAGCTGACGATTAAACTTAAATCAACCTGTTCATCTGCTGAACTATAAAGTTTAGTGCGTAATTTAGCAATTTCATCATTAAGTTGTGTATTTTTCAGCGATGCTAGTAAACACTCGATGGAAGCTGCATTTTTACCTGTCTGCTTTTTTGCATAAAGGTTCAATGCGTTATAAAACCCTGAGCTGTTGTTTTGCTTTGCAAACTGCTTAAGCTCATTCAACGATACTGATGAATCACTGGTAGGTAATGGCTCCGCTGTCGACTGTTGAGGGCGCTTTTTAATGTAAAGCACTAAGGTGATTAACCAAAGCCCATAGCCGACAATTGCCACGATAATAAGCCACACAGGGGCCGTGACTTGCGTAACGGTTTGTACATTAGTTGGCGTATCACTCAGCTCATTAGTTGGCGTATCACTCAGCTCATTAGAGCTTGCGGTTTGCGGCTCTACGATAGCAGGAGCTGTTGGTGTGAGTGGATTTGTACTTGGTACTACCGTTAGTGTGCGTGCAGGTATGGTCGCATAGCTAATACGATTGATTTTAGTATTAAACCAAGGCAGCTTTATTTCAGGCAATGTGTAAGTGCCCGGTGTTTGCGGTAATAAAGCATAAGAAGCAGTTTGCTGTGAAATAACGCGGCCATCACGTACCAGATGATTACTCTCTTTTTCATCAGGGTAACTTCTAAAACCTTGCACCTGCGGCATATCGATATCAGGAAGTTGCTCTTTAGTAACCCCCAATGCGGTTAAGGTGATAGTTCGAGTGATTGGCGTGCCAACTTCAACGGTGTCGTCTTTTGGTTGCCATTGCTCATCAAGGTTAACCAGTTCACTTGGTAGCCATGCACCTGTGTAGTTATCTGGAATTGGCTTGATTTCAACATCAACATCTTCGCCCATCGCTGACACAGCCATTTGGCGATAGTTTTGACGAATACGGCCGTTGAACACAGGTGCCGTAATAGTATTTACGCCACTTTTTTGTGGCTGCACTAAGTACTCACGGGTGATCACTAAATAGCGTTTGCCATCAATTAACTCATAGTCTTCAGATTGCTTGTTAATTGGGGTTAGCTCAGCGTTTTCCATTTCTGGCGTAGTTAAGTTGCCATCAAGCAATTCTTTGTTGTTGTCTAAATACAATTTAACCGTATAAACACCGGCTTCTTGCACGTATAAGCTAGTTGGCTTGATGCTTGTTTTAATGAATGCTTCTTTATTTTGCTCTGAGGTTTGACTGCGCTTAGCTACCGTTAGCTCAATGGGTCTTGAACTGACACCAGCTACAGTAAAGGCAGGGATGGTATAAGTGCCTTCTTTGCGGGTCATCAGCTTTACAGACCAGTTAGTTTGCTTACTGATTTCACCATTAATAATATTAGTGCGCGAGCTAACACTGGTCGGCCCAACAACAAAGTCTTTTAATAGCACCGAAGTGTCTGGTTGTTCGCTGTTAATAGAGTCGTCTGCTGAGATGGTTAAAACAAAAAACTCACCGGCAAGGACAGGGTTTTTATCAACACTTGCCTGTAGCTGGGTGGCAGCCCAAAGCGGCGCTGCCGCGATTAGCAATAAACAACATAATAATCGCATTACCATGATTTTTCGGCTCCTCGTGGACGACGTTGATAGTTTCGTTTTTGTGCTTCTAATTGCATTTTATTTCTTAATAAGATCGCTGGATCATCGGGAACTTTACGCAGCAGCTGGTTAAGTTGCTGAGCTTTTTCTTTCTCTTCATTGGTCAGTTCAGCAGCTTGTGCTTGCATAGCCTGTTGCTCTGCTTGCTGTTTAGCTTGTTCGTCGCTTTGTGATGGCTGTGGCTGAGCATCTTGTTGCTCGGGAGCTTGCTCTGGCTGTTGTTCACCTGATTGTGACGACTTGTCTGCTTCAGATTGCATTTCAGGTTTGTTTTGTTGGTCACTATTAGACTCGCTTTGCTCACCTTTTTGATCTGATTGCTCACCTTGGTCTGAAGGTTGTTGGCCATCTTGCTGCTCACTCTGCTCAGAGTTTTCGCCTTGCTGTGAATTTTCACCCTGTTGCTTTTGCTGGTTATCTTGCTGGCCATCAGAGTTTTGTTGATCATTGTTTTGCTGTTGATCTTGTTGCTGCTGTTGTTGCTCTTGCTGCTTTTTAGCTTCTTCCACAATTTTTTGATTAGAAAGCGCCTCAGGGAAGTCTTTCTTAAGTTTCAAAGCTTGTTCGTATGCAGCCATCGCTTCATCAAATTTGCCAGCTTTTGCAAGCGCATTTCCGTAGTTGTAAAAACCCGTCGCAGATTTATCTTCACTAAATGCATCCACGGCCGCTTGGTAATTACCTTGCTGATAAAGAGCTGCGCCTTTTAATTGCGTGTTTTGTGCTTGGGCGGCTTGTTCAAATTGATTTTGCTGATAGGCATCGAGAGCCCGTTGGTCTTGATTCTTAAACACATCAGGTAATTCAGCGGCGTAAACTTGTTGCTGAGGTAATAGCATAACAAACAAAAAGCCAAGTACTAGGCTACTACGGCGAATTAAAAATAGCGCTAACGGCAATAAAATAACTAGGCCGTAAATACCTGCATCAACTCGCCATAATGCTTGGCTTTGTTTCTCATCTTTGAGTATTTCAGCATTGGCAGTGGGGGCAAATGTTTGAATATCCTGATTACTGGTTTGATACAGTGCGAATTTGCCACCGCTGTTGCGCGCAAGCGAACTTAAGCGGCTGATATTTAGCGTCGGAATCACAATCTGCCCTTGCATATCTTTTAAAAAGCCACCTTCTGGTAACTTAATCGGCGCACCTTGCTCTGTGCCGACGCCATAGACATTTAAGCGATAATTAGACTGAGCAGTAAAGCGGCTAATATCTTCTTGATCTAAGCTATCAACCCCATCGGTGACTAAAATAATATCACCATCTAAATAGCCTGCTTGTTTTAGTAAATCGTCGGCTTTTTCTAGGCCTTCAATAACATTCGAACCTTTGCTCGGCATGATATCAGGGCTTAGACTTGGGATAAGGTTAGCCAAAGTGCTAGCGTCATTGGTTAGCGGCGAAATTGTGAATGCAGAGCCTGCATAAGCCACTAATGCCGTATCACCTTCTTTGAAAAGCTCAATCATATCAAGTGCTTTAAAGCGAGCTTGCACTAACCGGCTTGGTGCGATGTCGGTACTGAACATGGAGTACGACATGTCCATCACAATGACCCGCGCATTCTTTGCTTGAAACACCGGGACTTGTTTCTTCTCAAAGCTTGGACCTGCTGTAAACACGATGGCTAACAGAGTAAAGACGGCAACTAGCCAAAGCGGTTGGCTTTGCTTTTTATGATTGTCGCTCATTACAAACTGCGCCAAATGGGGCGCAATTAAATCAGCGGGAGCGCTTTTTTTGTTGCGTACCAACAGCACACTAAAAATAATCAGCGCGGGAATTAATAACCAAAGTAGGGCAGGGCGAATAAATTCAAAATCCATACTAGCTCTCCTGCTTAAATTGGCGAATAAAATTGACGAGCATTGCTAAGCTTATTAAGCCTAGCGCCACAAGCAGTGGAATATAAAACAATGAAATTTGTGGGCGGAACGTTTGCTCATCGTTACTAATAGGCTCTAGCTTATCGAGCTCTTGATAAATTTGCTGCAAACCTGCCATATCTTTTGCTCTAAAGTATAAGCCGCCAGTTTGCTCGGCAATGCGTTTTAGTAAATTTTCATCTAAGTTACCGCCACTCATTCCACCCATATTAAACAGGCTAAATCCACGTGGATTATCAGAGCCAACACCTATGGTATATACCTTAATGCCTTCTTCGCGGGCTAACAGCAGGGCATCTTCTGGATCAAGGTTACCTGCGGTGTTTTGGCCATCGGTTAATAGTACAACGATACGGTTACTTTCATCTTTATTAGCAAAACGCTTTACAGATAAACCTAATGCATCACCAATGGCTGTTGCTCTACCTACTAGACCAATTTGCGCTTCGCTGAGCATTTGGCTCACGGTTTTAACATCACGAGTAAGAGGCGTTTGTAAAAATGCGGTATCACCAAATAAGATAAGACCTAGTCGGTCACCTTGACGCTGTTCAATAAAGTCACTGAGTACGGCTTTTACCATGGTAAGCCTATCGACATATTGATTCTGATAGGCCATATCTTGCTCTGTCATCGAGCCAGATAAATCCACCGCCAGCATAATATCGCGGCCTTCATTAGGCAGCGTGATAGGTTCATCAAGCCAAGTTGGGTTTGCAATAGCGACAACCAATAGAACCCATACTAGCCACTCGAGCAATGAGACTTTTCTGCTATGTTGCTGCACTGCTTGATTATTTAAACCCAGTTTAGCAAAGCCCGGGATACGTAAACGTAACTGCCCTTGCTGCTTTAACGGCATAAAGCGGCTTAATAACCAAGGCAGAGGTAAAAGCACAAAACACCATGGCCAACTAAACTCAAACATTAATTGGCTCCTTGAGTTTAAAGTTGCTAATAGCACTGCGTAATTTAGCTGCAAGTTCAGCATTATTACTTTGCTGCTGATAAAGCGGCATCAACTCGTCGTAACTAAAGTTATCGCCACTCAGTTTCGATAAACTTTCAGACCACTTTGCCAAAGGCTGAGAAGCAAGCTGACTGCTGTAATAATGGCGAGTTAAGCGTTTTAAAATAATGTGTAGCTCTTGCGCGTCATCATCACTAAGGGTTTTACTTAACTTAATGGCTTGTTTTTTGGCTTTCTTAAATTGCTGGTTTTTATATAAAAGCACTAAGCCGATAATTAATAACGAACCAACTAAGGCAATGATCAGCCACCAAATTGGAGCAAGTGGCCACCATGCAACCTCGGTCGGTGCAATGACATCATGTAAGCCATCTAGCGGATTTTTTTGCATTGTTACTTTCTCACTAATTGCAGCTCAAGAGGAGTGGCTGCACTGAATGAAATTAAACTAAGCCCAGATTTTTGTAAGCGTTTTAATCTGTTAGAAAACGACTCTTCAGCTGACTTGGCAAAGCGCTCGCGAAATTGCTTATCCATTAGTGGTAAAGCAAGTTCTTGGCCATTTGCCGACACAGTTACTGTTTGTTTAAAAGCAGGTAACTGATGTTCAAATGGGTCGCTAATATGGCAGCCAATCAATTCACAGTGCCTGCTCAGCATTTCAAGTTGTTTGAAACTTGCTTCATCAAGGGCGCTAAAATCAGACACGATATAAACCAAGCTCCCTGGTTTTGCTAAATGATTAAGACGTTTAAGGTTTTCGCTGAATAAGCTGGTGGCTGTTTGATCGATATTAGTCAGAGCTTGGCTGTGAATATCACATAAGTTGTGACAAAGCTTTAACACTGCTTTCTCTCGAGAAGTTGGTTTTAATTCGTGATGACCTTGCTGGTTAAACACCAAGCCACCAATGCGATCACCTCGTTGACACGCCGACCAAGCAACCAGTGCGCTAATGTGCGCTGCTTGCACCGACTTTAACAGTAACTTTGAGCCAAACAGCATCGAGTTAGAAAAGTCGGTAAAGACAAAAACAGGGCGTTCTTTTTCTTCTTGAAACAACTTAGTGTGGGTTTCGCCAGTACGTGCAGTAACACGCCAGTCGATAGAGCGTATGTCATCACCGGCTTGGTAATGGCGCACCTCGGCAAACTCCATACCACGCCCTTTGTGAGGCGCAAGGTATTGCCCAGCCAAGCTGTTTTTGATTTTTACTTTGGGCGCAAGTTCTAGCAAACGAGCTTTGGCTTTGTAATACATCAACTCTTTGAGTGATAAATTAACGCCTTGACTATGACTCGCTGCTAACCACGCCGCTGGATCAAATTGGCTCGACATAGCTTATGGTACTGCCACCAATTCTAAAATACGGCTGATCACATCGTCTTTACTGATGCCATCGGCCTGCGCTTCGTAACTTAAGATAATACGGTGACGCAATACATTGTGCAGCACAGCTTGAATATCATCTGGGGCAACAAAGTCACGGCCTTCTAGCCAAGCATGCGCGCGAGCACACTTATCAAGGGCAATCGTTGCACGTGGGCTTGCGCCATATTCAATCCAGCGACCAAGTTGCTCATCAAGCTCTGCAGCTTCACGAGTGGCAACAATTAACTGTACTAAGTATTTCTCAAGCGGCTCAGCTAAGTACAAACCTAATATCGCTTTACGGGCAGCAAATAGTTCACTTTGACTAATTTGTTGTGTCGTTGCTTGTTTATCAGAAATGGCCTCGCCACGGGTTAGGCGTAGGATATCTAATTCGTGTTCAGCACCCGGGTAATCAATGCTTAAATGTAGTAAAAAGCGGTCAAGCTGAGCTTCTGGCAGTGGGTAAGTGCCTTCTTGCTCTAGCGGGTTTTGGGTTGCCATAACCATAAATAGATCAGACAGCGGATACGTGTTTTTACCAACCGTTACTTGGCGTTCAGCCATAGCTTCTAGTAGAGCTGATTGCACTTTAGCTGGGGCACGGTTAATTTCATCAGCCAAAATTAGGTTATGAAATAACGGGCCCTTTTCAAATACGAACTCACTGGTTTGCTGGCGATAAATATCAGTGCCAGTCACATCCGCAGGTAATAAGTCTGGGGTAAATTGTACACGTTGGAAACTGCCTTCAACGCCTTTCGCTAAGGCATTAACTGCACGCGTTTTCGCAAGACCCGGAGGGCCTTCAACTAATAAGTGGCCATCTGCCAAAATTGCGATTAACAGTGCTTGAGTTAATTGTGGTTGGCCGATAATTTGCGTGTCTAGGTATGATTTTAATTGTGAAAATGCGTTAACTGCCATAATAAAAAGACTGTCCTAAAAGCGTGAGTCAAAAATTGTTTTTGTTATGCGCCAATACGTTATGTTCAGTACCGATAAATTCTTTGCGCGGTACCGTGGTGGGGCGCTATTAACAAGTTATAAGGATTCAAAAGTTATAACACAAGTGTTAGACACAAAATCCTCAAATAGTTCGTTATTTTTTAAGGATTTTTAGCCTACCATATAAATACGGTGTTTTTTTGTAAATAGGCCGAAAAAAGCCTATGGTTGAAAACTTACTATTGGCATTCGTACACGGGTTGTTTTAGAATCAGGAAAAACAAACAGGTCAGACCTGTCAGCGGGAGAGCATAAATGTCTGAGCAAAATATACTTAAAACAGCAAAAGGCGATCGTATCGCTATCGTTAGCGGCTTGCGAACGCCATTCGCAAAGCAAGCCACAGCATTCCATCATGTACCAGCCCTTGATATGGGTAAGTTAGTTGTCAACGAAATGCTTGAACGACTTAACTTTGATAAATCTGAAATTGACCAACTTGTATTTGGACAAGTAGTGCAAATGCCAGAAGCGCCAAATATTGCCCGTGAAATCGTATTAGGTACGGGTATGCCTGTTTCTGTTGATGCTTACTCTGTTTCGCGTGCGTGTGCGACAAGTTTCCAAGCCATTGCTAATGTAGCCGAGTCAATTATGGCTGGCTCAGTGCAAGTAGGTATCGCCGGTGGTGCTGACTCATCGTCTGTATTACCAATTGGTGTTAGTAAAAAATTAGCGGGTAGCCTTGTTGATTTAAACAAAGCACGTACGCTTGGCCAGCGATTAAAGATTTTCTCTAAACTACGTTTAAAAGATTTACTTCCAGTACCGCCAGCGGTCGCTGAGTACTCTACTGGTTTATCTATGGGTCAAACAGCAGAACAAATGGCAAAAACGCATAGCATCAGCCGTGAAGATCAAGATGCTTTAGCTCATCGTTCTCACACCCTTGCAAGTCAGGCGTGGGCTGATGGTAAACTTAAAGATGAAGTAATGACTGCCCATGTAGCACCTTATAAGAGCTTTATTGAGCAAGACAATAACATTCGTCATAACTCAACGGTTGAAGGCTACGCGAAATTAAAACCAGTATTTGACCGTCAACACGGATCAGTGACTGCAGCTAACGCAACGCCATTAACTGATGGTGCCGCTGCGGTATTAATGATGAGCGAGAGTAAAGCCAAAGCATTGGGTTACGACATTCTAGGTTATGTACGCAGTTTTGCTTTCTCTGCAATTGGTGTACATGAAGATATGCTAATGGGTCCGGCGCACTCAACGCCAATTGCTCTAGATAGAGCAGGTATCACATTAGCTGATTTAGATTTAATCGAAATGCATGAAGCATTTGCAGCGCAAACATTGGCTAATATGAAAATGTTTGCGTCAGATAAATTTGCACAAGAAAAGCTAGGTCGCAGCAAGGCGATCGGCGAAATAAACATGGACAAGTTCAATGTATTAGGTGGCTCACTTGCATACGGTCACCCATTTGCGGCAACAGGTGCGCGCTTGATCACGCAAAGCTTACATGAACTTAATCGTCGCGGTGGCGGCTTAGCGCTTACGACTGCGTGTGCAGCGGGTGGCTTAGGCGCAGCCTTTGTATTGGAGAGTGCGTAATGACAGATTCAGTATTTAGTTTATCAGTGGCAGATGACGGCGTAGCCGTTGTCACCATTGATGTGCCGGGTGAGAAAATGAACACCCTGCGCAGCAGTTTTGCAGAAGATTTAAAAACCTTACTTAAAGACGCACAAGCGCAAGCAGTAAAAGGCATGGTATTTATCAGTGGTAAAAGCGATAACTTTATCGCCGGTGCTGATATTAAAATGCTTGATAGCGCCAATAGCCGTGAAGATGCATTAGCGTTAAGCGAAATGTGTCAGCAAGCATTTTTTGATATGAAAAAGCTGCCTTTCCCAACAGTAAGTGCTATTCATGGTGCAGCGTTAGGCGGTGGTTTAGAGTTTGCTTTAACATGTGATTATCGCGTGTGTTCAGACAGCGATATTACTAAGCTTGGTTTGCCAGAAGTACAGTTAGGCCTACTACCTGGTGGTGGCGGTACTCAACGTTTACCAAAATTAGTTGGCTTGCAAAAAGCACTTGAGTGGATGCTTACAGGTAAGCAAGTGCGTGCTAAGCAAGCGAAGAAAACAGGCTTAGTAAATGACTGTGTACCACATAGCGTATTGCTAGATGTTGCTAAAGAGTTTGCTCTGAAAGGTAAGGCGAAGGCTACTAAACCTAAGCTAGACCGTTTAAGTCAATTACTTGAGTCAAACCCATTTGGTCGCAATATTATTTTCAAAAAAGCACAAGAAAACGTGCTGAAGAAAACAGGTGGTCACTACCCAGCACCTTTAGCCATTATTAAAGCGGTTCGTGCAAGTGTTGAGCTTGATCAGTTAAAAGCATACAAAACTGAAGCTGAAGGCTTTGCCACGCTGGTAATGAGTGATGAGTCAAAAGCATTGCGCGGTATTTTCTTTGCAACCACTGAAATGAAAAAAGAGTGGCGTAATGATGATGCACCAGCAATCGCTAAAGCGGCAGTATTAGGTGGCGGCCTCATGGGCGCGGGTATTGCTCATGTTAGTGCTGTAAAAGCGGGTGTTCCAGTGCGCATTAAAGATGTGGCTGAAAAGGGTATCAGCAATGCAATGAACTACAGCTATAAGATTTTAGATAAAAAGCAAAAGCGTCGTATTTTATCTAAAGCTGATTTACAACAAACCATGAACCGCATTACCGGTACCACCGATTACAGCGGCTTTAAACACATTGATATCGTTATCGAAGCCGTGTTTGAAGATCTTGCTTTAAAGCAAGGTATGGTGGCTGATGTAGAACGTGAGTGCCAAGACAACACTATTTTTGCAAGTAATACCTCATCATTACCGATTGCACAAATCGCTGCTGATGCAGCACGCCCAGAAAATGTAATTGGTCTGCATTACTTCTCACCTGTTGAGAAAATGCCACTTGTTGAGATCATTCCCCACGCCGGTACGTCTGAAGAAACTATCGCACGCGTTGTTAACTTTGCCCGTAAGCAAGGTAAAACCCCGATTGTGGTTAAAGACATGGCTGGTTTCTATGTAAACCGTATCTTAGCGCCTTATGTTAATGAAGCGGCTAATTTACTGCTTGCAGGTGAGCCAATTGAAAAGATTGACCAAGCATTGGTCGAGTTTGGCTTCCCGGTAGGGCCTTTAGCGCTTCTTGATGAAGTAGGGATTGATATCGGTTCTAAAATTGCGCCAATCCTTGAAAAAGAATTGGGCGAGCGCTTTAAAGCACCTGACGCCTTTAATCGCTTAATCGATTCTAAGCGTTTAGGTCGTAAGACTGGCCGTGGTTTTTATCTTTATGATAAGAAGGATAAAAAAGTGGATGAGTCAGTTTACGAGCTACTGGGTGTTACGCCATCACCTCGTTTAAACAAGAGCGAAATTGCTAAACGTTGTGTTGCGCAAATGCTGAACGAAGCGGTGCGCTGTTTAGATGATGGCATTATTGCAAGCCCACGTGACGGTGACATTGGTGCTATTTTTGGTATCGGTTTCCCACCATTCTTAGGCGGTCCATTTAGCTATATGGATAAACTGGGTGCAGCACAAGTAAGCTCAGAAATGGCGACTTTTGCTAACTACAACCCAATTTTCACACCTTGCGATACGTTAAAAGCAATGGCTGAAAAAGGTGGTCGTTTTTACCAAGCAGAAAGCGAAGAGCCGGCAGTAGTTGAAGCTACGCCTGTCGATCCGGTTGAAGTAACCAAAGAAGTGGTTGAAGACGAGCAAGCGTCAGAAGATGCTGATACAGAAACGACTAAAAGCTAATTCTTTAAATTAGTTAATTTAAAAGCCCTGCTCATTGAGCGGGGCTTTTTTCTTCTATATTGGCCATAAGTGGTATTTAACTCGTGAAGTCGGTTTGTTATAACTAGACTTATTTACAAAGCGATTAATCACCATGACTCTCACCACTGCGCGATTAACATTACGGCTATTAAATGCCGATGACTGGCCATTGTTTTATACTTTGCATAATGATGCCGAAGTGATAGCTAAATGCTTCGATAAGCCCTCAGAGGCGCAGCTGCGAGCTAAGTTTAATGAACGCTTAAAGCCTTGGCAGCCAAATTCGAATTCACCACTTTGTTTAGTTATTGTTGAAACCAGTACGGGTAAAGAGGTGGGTGTAACTGGGTTTACTTCATCAACAGTGCCAGATAGTCAAGAAGTCGGTTATTTGCTGTTGCCTAATTTTCATGGTCGTGGCTATGCCACAGAGTCTTTGCAAGCAGTGCTTGATTACGCCAAATCAGAACATGCCGTGCGTGAATTTAAAGCGGTTGTCACCGAGGGTAATATCGGTTCAGAAAAAGTACTTGAGAAATGTGGTTTTCAGTTAGTCGATAAGCAGCTAGATGCGTATGCTATTGGCGGTGTTTTGTATACCGATCATCATTTTCATTTAAGTTGCACCGATCACAGAGCGTGATCAGTGCGCAATTTTACAGATGAAGCTCAATCGCTTTTCTGTCTTTTTCTGGCATATTCGCAACCACTAAATCAAACGAATTATCAATCATTCGTTCAATCTCTCCTTGTGGTACGGTGCCGTCTAAAATAACCGTATTCCATAAACGTTTGTTCATGTGATAACCCGGGATCACCGACGGGAAAATATCACGCAGTGCTTGGGCTTCATCTGGATCGCATTTCAGATTTAGCCACCATACAAGGTTTCCCTCATCGTCTGTTTGGCCTTCTTTGCCCTCGGCAAGGGTGGCAAACATTTTATGATTCACCTTGTAAACGTCGACATCTTGGCCAAATGGTTGGGTGATCATCACCAATGGCTTTTTCATTAAATACTCGTGTACTGTGTGTTGATTCATGATCCAATCCTTGAAGTCATTTTTCGTAGTTATAAAGATAGCAGCTTTTTTGTAGTTTTGAGACAACTATTGTCATAATTTGCTGAAAAATCGAATAAATAACGGCTGCGAGTCAAAACTGTAAATTTTTATTGAACAAAAGCCATTACGTGGTAAATTTCTGTCATCAAAAAACGATAGGAATACACCCATGCCTAAGGCAAGTGAAGTTAAAAAAGGCGCCGCTATCGAGCATAACGGCCGTGTTTTAGTAGTTAAAGATATTCAACGTTCTGTACCACAAGGTCGTGCTGGTGGCAGTTTATATCGCATGCGTTTATACGATGTGGTAACAGGTGGTAAAGTTGATGAAACATTTAAAGACAGCGACATGCTAAAGCTTGCTGATCTCATTCGTCGTGAAGCCATGTTTTCTTACATTGACGGTGAGGAGTATGTTTTCATGGATAACGAAGACTACACGCCATATAACCTAAATAAAGAAGCTATCAGCGAAGAGATTTTATTCGTTAATGAAGAAACTCAAGGTCTTCACGTGATTGTGATTGATGGTGCACCGGTTGGCTTAGATTTACCATCGAGTGTTGAGCTTGTAGTTGAAGAAACTGACCCATCAATCAAGGGCGCTTCAGCAAGTGCACGTTCAAAGCCTGCACGTTTAACAACGGGTTTAACGATTCAAGTTCCTGAGCATATTTCGACAGGCGACCGTATTCGTATTAATACCGTTGAGCATAAATTTATGGGTCGCGCAGAAAAATAATTCTGTAACCCCTTTGAAAACCGGCTTGTAGCCGGTTTTTTTGTTTTGTTTGTAACGCGCTCATAACAAAATTCATTGAAAAAGGAACGAAAAACGCGCATTATTATTGGCTTACGAAAACAATAATAAATACCAGTAGTAGATTAATGTTGAACCACGGATTGGAAAACAGAGAATACATCAAACTCCCCGAAGGCGTTGATATCGCCATTACTCCCGCTGGCGTTGTTGCCCGAAGCTATGCCTACATTATCGATTTTATTATCCGTAGTTTGGTCTTACTTGCTGTAGGTACTGTATTGGCCTTTTTTGGTGATGCAGGGCAAGGACTTATATTAATTGCTTACTTTTTAATTTCTTGGGGTTATAACATCCTGTTTGAAATGGAAAGTGGCCAAACGCCAGGTAAAAAGCGCCTAAAAATTCGTGTTGTGCAAGACAATGGCTTACCAGCAAGCTTTTCGCAAATTGTAGTGCGTAACTTACTACGGCCTGCCGACATGCTACCGATAGGCTATTTCTTGGGCCTTGTAGTTATGTTGTTCAACAACCGTTTTAAACGCATTGGTGATTGGGCAGCAGGCACTATGGTCATTTACGACGATGAGTTAGCAGCGCGCCCTGAATTATCTCAAGGTGAAGTGCATATTCCTACCATTAGCTTAACCACCGAAGAGCAATTAGCGGTGCTTGCATTTGCAGAGCGTCATGATGAGTTATCTGATGCAAGGCGCCGTGAGTTGGCAGCGATTTTAGCTGCACCGTTTTCTGCTGAAGAGCATGAGATGGAGGCGCAGCTTGTTAGTTACGCACGCCACTTTGCAGGCCAAGTTCAACACGATAACGATTACCCGCAGCAGGAGGGTAAGCAATGAAGCAAACTCAATTTGTAAAATCAAATAGTGTCAGTTGGGATGAGTTTGAAGCACTTTGCGAGCAAAGTAGTGCGGAGTCTTTACCTGTTAATTTACCTAACTTGTATCGCAAAGTCTGTAATGATTTAGCCATTGCGCAAAGTCGTCAATACAGCCCGGTGTTGATTGAGCAAATAAATAGGCTGGTACAGTTAGGACAAAAGCGCCTTTATTTATCTCGAAGCAATCAATTTTCCGAAATATGGCATGTGGCCCGCACGGCATTCCCGCGTGCACTGTATGAAAATCGTTTAATGCTTGGTATTAACTTATTGGCATTTTGGGGATTGGCCTTAATTGCTTTTATTTGGGTGACAATAGACCCTGATGCTGCGTATACATTTTTAGGGCAAGGCACTGTCCTTAATATCGAACAAATGTATAACCCTAGTGGTAGCGTTCAATCGGCGGAGCGCGGCGCATCGCAAGATCTGATGATGTTCGGGGTCTATATCTACAATAACATTGGTATCGCATTTCAGATGTTTGCAGGTGGCGTATTGTTCTGTGTTGGCGCTGCTTTTTTTCTATTGTTCAATAGTTTTTATTTTGGTGCTGTTGCAGCTCACATTGTGAATGTTGGATTTGAAGGGCCGTTTTTTTCGTTTGTAATAACCCATGGCTCATTTGAGTTAACCGCTATCATCATTGCCTCAGCGGCCGGGTGTCAAATAGGTTATGGCTTGTTAAATCCTGGGCAGTATACTCGCGCATATGCGATGAAACAGGCTGCACAAAAAGCGCTTCCATTGATTGTTGGCGCATTTTTAATGTTAGTCATTGCCGCTTTTATCGAAGCATTTTGGTCACCCCGTGATATTGCTAACGAAGTTAAATATTTAGTTGGCAGCGGTTGTTGGGCTTATGTCGTTTTTCGCTTATACAGGGGAATGCGTTATGGAGCTTAATCGACTTAGCTTCAATCCTCGCAAGCGCAGTGCTTACGAAACCTTTGATTTAACAGTGTTGCTAGTTAAGCAGCATGCTGTGGCATTGGTCTCTTTGTATTTGATGATGGCAGTACCCGTATTTTTGATTGTCGGCTTTTTATTAAGTTGGGGCATAGGTGGCTTTGTTGTTTGGTGGCTTAAACCTGTATTTGAGCGACCTTTACTCGATTACATGTCAAAAGCGGTTTTCAATCAGCCAGTCAACATAATGAGTAGCTTAAAGTCACTCAAGCAGTTAAAAATCGCTGATATATTAGCGCATTTAACCGTTTTTAGGCTCAGCCCAAACAGAGCATTTTTAGCCCCTGTAGAACAACTTGAACGACTATCAGGTGAGCGCAAAACTAAGCGTAAGCAGGTGTTGTTTGCTTCAACTAAGCCTAAGCAGACATTGTGGATGCTGTTCTGTGTACATTTTGAGTTTATCTTATTGATGGGAATATCGGCACTGACAATTGCACTTGTGCCCCATTCATTCTCTGCACAAGAAGCCATGTACCAAATATTCGAAGCGCCAATCTGGGTTGAGATAGCGTTTAACTTTATTTATATCATCAGTATCTCGTTAGTCGCACCGTTATTTGTAACAGGTGGTTTCCTTGCTTATTTACACCGTCGAGTTGAACTAGAAGGCTGGGATATCGAGCTGGCATTTAAAAATATTCGCACCCGTCTTGCAGGCGTAGTCAGTGCTGTAGCACTACTTATACTTACAACGTTTACACTGCAACCATCAACAAGCTATGCAGAGCAAATCGATAAGCAAGCGGTAAAAGAGCAAGTTACGGCTCTTTATAATGAGCCTAATGTCATTGAAACTGAGACCACGTGGGTGCCAAATATCGAAGCAAAAGATAGCTCATCAGATAGTGATTGGTCTTGGCTTATCGATGTGTTTACTGCCATTGGCGAAGTGTTTGGCGTGTTAGTTTGGGTATTGGTCGGTTTATTAGTTATTTGGCTAGTTTATTACCTGATGCAAAAACGCGGTTTTTTTGCCAACTTAAGCTTGCCTGAGCGCAGTAAAGTGAATGAAGAGCCTGTTATCCCAACTTTATTTGCAGAAATTAAAAGTAAGGATCTACCAGCAGATTTAATTGCCGCTGCAAAGCAATGTTTTGAGCAAGGTGAGCACCGCTTGGCGCTGGCGTATTTGCTTCATCATGCGCTGAGTTGGGCGCAGCAACAACATGAAGTGCGCTTGCACCGCTCGATGACTGAGCGCGAATGTAAACGTGCAATAGATGCTAGGGTGCCAAATCAAGGACAAGCAATTTTTGCCCGCTTATTTTCTGCGTGGGTCACGGTTGCTTGGGGCCATAAAACCCCTGATATCGACTTTATCGAGCTGACAGAGCAAATTACGGCAATGACAGCAGAGACTAAGGAGCAAGCCCATGAAGCTTAAGGTTGTGCTCATAGCGGTGCTAGTGGTTTTTAGCTTATTTGTTATTGCTGGTATTGCTTCTTTAGATTGGCAGAAAAAAGAAATAGAAATTGGCTTTCATAGTGATGTGGCAAAAGATAACTTTACGATGGCTAAGCGGCTACTTAAAGCCAATGGTATCGATTGGAATAAAAACAAACGCTTGGCAGAGCAAGCACAAAGTGATGAGTTAAACATAGACCCACAAAGTATCTTAATTTTGGATGAGGCGGTGCTTGCTGACTCCTACCAATTAGATGTACAGCTTGCTGATTGGGTCGCTGAAGGCGGGCGTTTAATTTATGTATTAAACAGGCAACGTGATGAGCTGGCAATTGATAGCACCGTATTTTTTAGTCAGCTTGGCATCAATGTAGAAAGCCAAGAAGATGTGTTTGAATATGACTTTGCGATGCTCAAAGAAGGGAATAAAAATAGTACTTTATCAATTGATGAAAACACTCAGCTTGACCTTGAGCTAAGCCGTGCCTTTTTTATTGAAAACTGCCCCGGTGTGAGTACCAATAATGATAACGGCGATACCTTGATGTGTGACTTTGCATTTGGTCAAGGTCGGGTCATTGTGATGCCATCGCTGTTACCTTTTACCAATTACCGACTTCGCCATCTGGATCATGGCAGTTTATTACTTTGGTTAAGTAAAGGGGCTGAAAAAGTAACCTATGTACCTTATCTAACTTACCCAAATTGGTTTGCCAAATTATGGCACTGGAGCTGGCAATTTGTGGTGACGTTGCTGTTATTAATTGTGCTTGCAGTGTGGCATATCAGTAGTCGTATCGGCCGCTCTTATGCTCCTGACTTCGATATAAAAACCAGCTTTAATCAGCATATTCGAGCAGTAGCAAACTTTTATTCAGAGCATGGTCACGAAGCCGTGTTATTTACTGCACTCAAGAAAGATTTTTACGCCAAAGTAGAGTCGCGAGTGCCTAACTTTAAGATGCTTAGTGCTGAAAAGCAGGCGCAGATCATCGCTAATTTAACTCATTTTGAAAAACAACAGGTGGCTGAGTTGCTTGCTAGCAAGTTGCCTGAGTCCAAAGAACAACGAATAGAATATATAAAACGATTTAAACAATTAAGGAATGCCTTATGAGCACGGAATTAGACACTAATCGCATGAGCTTAGTTGAGGCAGCTGATGCAGTAAAACAAGTAAAGCATAACATTTCGCGTGTGTTAGTTGGTCAAGATGCCATTGTTGAAGATGTGCTTACGGTGCTCTTTGCGGGTGGTCATGTGTTACTTGAAGGGGTTCCAGGGCTTGGTAAAACGCTACTGGTTAGAGCCTTAGCAAAAAGCTTAAATGTAGACTTTTCGCGAGTGCAGTTTACACCGGATTTAATGCCTTCAGATGTTGTTGGTCATAGTTTGTATGATATGAAATCAGGTGAATTTAATATCAAAAAAGGCCCTGCATTTACTAATATTTTGCTAGCTGATGAAATCAACCGTGCACCAGCTAAAACGCAATCAGCTCTTCTTGAGGTGATGCAAGAGCAACAAATCACCATTGATGGCGAGTCATTATCTATTGATTCACCGTTTATGGTATTAGCCACTCAAAACCCATTAGATCAAGAAGGGACGTACCCACTGCCTGAGGCTGAATTAGACCGTTTTATGATGAAAGTGGAGCTTGGTTTTCCTTCTCATGAATCGGAAGTTGAGCTTTTAAAACTGAATACACAAATTGTCTCTAATGAAACCAAAGTAGAGCAGCTGCCAGCAGTCTTGGATGCTAAGCGTATTGCGGAAATTAAACAGCTTTGTGCAGATATCTTAGTGGACGAACAAATACTGAATTATGCCGTCGATATCGTGCGTAGTTCACGAACGTGGCAAGGCGTGCTGCACGGCGCAGGGTTACGTGCCTCAATTAATATCATTAAAGCCGCAAAAGTAATGGCATTAATGAATGGCCGTGACTTTGTAACCCCAGATGACGTGAAGTCAGTGTCAGTGAATATTTTAAGACACCGATTAATTTTATCGGCTGATTTGGAGCTGGAAGGGGTGTCATTTGATGAAGTGATCAGTGCCATTTTAGCCAGTGTTGAAGCGCCGCGCTCATGAAACGCATCAAGCATAGACCTGCAAAACGCTTTATACAATTAACAGCTTTACTGCTGTTATTGTTGCTTGTCTGTGCCATTGCATCAGTTGACAGCTTAGTGCTAACGGCCTTGTTATTAGTGCCTTTATTGCTCGCATTTGTAGATTACATGGCAGCGAAGTCAGAGCCTTTACTTGAAGTAAGTGCACAAACGAGTCTCAACATGGCTTTGTATCGACGCCAAGCATTACAGGTAGTGATTAAAAATAAAGCGAAGCATGCGACCATGCTAGATGTCAGTGTTCATTTAAGTAATGCAATTGAGCTGAAAAAGCCACAGCAAACGGTGTTTATAGATGCAATGCAACAAGCTAAGCAGAGCTTTAGCTTACGCGCTCACAAACGAGGTGATGCGCAGATCAGTGCCATTGAACTTAGGGTAGGGTCGCCATTTGGTCTTTGGCAAACAAACTGGTTAGCTGAGCAAGCAATTCAATTAAAAGTGTATCCCGACTTTAGCCGTGTTACTTCAAAGCAGCATTTAAATGGCGTAGTGAATAAGCCTATTTCAGGCTTAAAGCTCACTAAAAAGCGCGGTGATGGTATCGAATTTCAGCAATTACGCGAGTATCGCCAAGGTGATAGTGTTAGGCAGATAGACTGGCAGGCGACCAGTAAGCGTCGAAAACTCATTTCTCGTGAGTATCAAGAAGAGCAAAACCAACATGTCATAGTGATGCTAGACGCTTCTAAAAAAATGGCCATTGAAGCTAATGAAGGCAGCCACTTTGATCATGCTTTAAATGCATTGCTACTGCTGTCACACACAGTTTTAAAGCAAGGTGATTGGTTTAGCATGCAAAGCTTTAACCAAAATCTGCGCTGGTTACCTGATGTAAAAGGTGCGCAGAATGTATCACGGGTGATGAATCACTTTTATGATCTATACCCAGATAAGAGCAGCAGTGACTATTTAGTGGCTGTAAACCAATTAATCGCTAAACGCAGTAAACGTTCTTTAGTGTTATTAGTTACTACCCTTGATGAGCAAAGCATTGATGAGTTAATGCCTGCAATTAAGCTATTACAAAAACACCACTTAGTGGCACTTATTAATATTAATAATCGTGCAGTAAATGAGGTGCTCGATGAGCCTATTGAAAAGTACGAAGATGCAACCAGCTATTGTGCAGCATTAGCGCTGTTAAATTCACATAAAGCCAATATGGCGAAGCTAAAAAAGCAAGGGGTGATAGCCATAGACTGTAACCCTGAGCAACTACTACCGCATGTGCTTAACACTTATTTAAATGTGAAGCACTCCGGTGCATTGTAATAACCTAATAGCAACTGGCAATAAAAAAGGCATTGAATTCAATGCCTTTTTTATTAAATAACGAAACGATTATTTTTGATTATCAATAGCTTCATTAATTTTGTATTGGAAATAAATAACGTTAAAGAAAAAAGTTAAAATACCACCTAAATGAACTGGCTCATTACTGCCTTCATTAATTAACTCTTTAATCGATGTACGAAGAGAGAAAATTAGTACAATGGCAACAACAAAAGAAATCAGTGACATAATACCACCAATTTCAGGTGAAATTCCTGTAAAAGACAACGCAATATTCACAATGTACAAAGCAACATAGCCATAAACTAAGCCTTGGCTTACCTGGTTTTTTGCTAATGCATTGGCTTTATTGGTTCGGCTTACTAGCCAGTATACGGCGTAGATACCAAATGTGAAAAGACATAAAAAGAACACGCCCCAAGCAGAGAAGCGGTCAAAGTTTAAAATAGGTTTATTACCACCATTATTTTGCTGAGTAAGCTCAGCTTCTGGTGCTTCATAGATGTTAGCTGATTCTTCAGACATAACGATTCCTCATGATTATTTTTGTATATTCCTTTGTGCTGATAGCACGTACCGATAATAGCAGTTAGCTTGGTTTTTGTACATCATTTCAACAGCCTAGCAAGTAAGGTTAATTACCATAAAGGTCAGTATAAATAAGCCTTATAGAGGAAATAGCATGAGTGAAGTTTTAAAGCTTGCTGAAATTATGTACACTGCCGCTGATTTTAATGAGGTGCTGTGTGTTATTTGTATTTTTGAGCTGTGTATTTATTCTGGTGATGTATTTAGAGTCTCTATCTAAAGGGATGCCGGTAAAGCGTTGGATGCTGTTAGGTGGAGTGCTTGGGCCTGTCGCTTGGTGTCTATTTAACGTGCATTACCGCCGTGCATTTGTGCGCCATGTTGGCCGCCAATCTTGTGGCTGGCGACCTTAAACTTCTGCAGTTTTTAACAGGCTCGGCGCAGATTTATCGAGTTGTTTTTGTAGGAAGGCAGTAAATTCAGGCTGAGACAGTGGCTTAGAGTAATAGTAGCCTTGAACCGTCTGGCACTTTAACTGTTCTAACATTACAACCTGTTCGGCTTGTTCCACCCCTTCAGCAACCACATGCAAATCAAGGTTATGGGCAATGGTCACAATTGAGTCAACCATATTACGGCCACGTTCTGATTGCATATCATCAATAAAGGCTTTATCAACTTTTAAGGTATTAAGCGGGAACTGTTTAAGATAGGCTAAAGATGAATAACCCGTGCCAAAGTCATCCATTGCAAGGTGAATACCACGAGCACTAAGTGAACGCATGACTGCAATTGCTTCGTTAGGGTCGTCCATTACCGTGCCTTCGGTGATCTCTAGCTCAAGGAAGTAAGAGGGCAGTTCATTCTTTTGCAAAATCACATCAATACGAGTGGTTAAATCAGGTAAGCTAAACTGCTTAGCCGATAAGTTCACAGCAACACGACCGTTGAATAAGCCTTGATCTATCCATGCCTTTACATCGCGGCACGCTTTGTTTAAAACAACTTCACCAATTTCGATAATTTGCCCAGTTTCTTCAGCGATAGGAATAAACACTCCTGGGCTGATCACACCTTTTTTCGGGGTAATAAAGCGCACAAGAGCTTCCATACCATCGAGTTTACCTGTACGAATATTCATCTTCGGTTGGTAATACACTTCAAAATGATCTTCTTTTAGGCCGTAACGCATTAAGTTTTCGATTTGTAAGCGTTTAACTGCTTCACGGTTCATAGTGTCGTTGAAAAACAGATAGCTATTGCCTTTTTTCTTAGCGTGATACATGGCTGTATCGGCATTTTTAAGTAATAGCTCTGGGGTATTGCCATCTTCAGGGAACAGCACGATACCGACACTTGAGGTGATCACTAGTTCGTGACCTGCCATATTAAAAGGGGTGGCGATTGCGGCTAAAAAGAGTTTTGCCATGCGAGTGATGGTATGAATATCGTTGGTACCCGACATTACCAGTGCAAACTCATCACCGCCTAGGCGATAAAACACATCTTTTTCACGGGTTAACTTATTCAAACGCATCGCAAGCTTAGATAGCAAGCTATCACCAAGTTGGTGACCCAGAGAGTCATTAATCTTTTTAAAGTTATCTAGGTCAAACACTAATAAAGCGTGATGGTTATCTTGCTTAGCGAGTTTTTTCAGATTGGTGAAAAATAAGTTTCGGTTAGGTAAACCTGTTGTGCGGTCGCGGTTCGATAAATTATGTAATTGCGATTCGGCTTTTTTACGCTCAGTTTGATCTGAAAACACAACGACATAGTTACATATTTGGTTGTGCTCATTTTTGATTTCATCAATTGAAATTTCAATTGGTAGCAGTTGCCTTTTCGCATTGCGAAGTTTAACCTCTTGCTGCCAATGCTCCGTGGCTTTTACAGTGGCTTTAATTTCATCCACATAGCTTTGGTCATAGCCATTTAAGGTAAAATCTTTCTTTAAATATTGCTCTCGAGTACCACCAAATAGCGTTAAGAAGCTTGGGTTTAAGTCAACCAGCTTAAAGTTTTTATCGAAAATGGCGATGGCGTCAGTTAGCGACTCAACGCATTTAGCGAATAGGTTTAAACGGGCTTCTGTTGATTTAAGCTGAGAAATATCTCTTACAGTGCCTGTCATACGCAAAGGGTTGAGGTTTGCGTCTTTTTCGATGATTTTGCCGCGATCTAGTACCCAATGCCAACGACCGAGGCTGTCTTTAATCCGGTAACTTGCTTCAAAAAAGGCGGTGTGTTCGGCAAAGTGTTTTTTTAGGGCTGTTTCAACGTGTTGTAAGTCGTGTGGGTGAATCAATTCGCGGTTAGGGGGAAAGCCGCTGCTACTGTTTGTATCTGAGGTGTATTTATCATTAATTCGCAGCACTTCTCCGGTTTTAATATTCCAATCCCAGAGGGTATCGCCACTGCCTTCTACGGTACTTTTTAAGCGATGTTCTGAAATACGCAGTTGTTTTCGAGAGCGCTTTAATTTGAAAATTATAAATAATAGGTACGGCAATAACAGCATCATAATAGCACTTGGAATAAGCAGCAATGTGCTCTGTTCAAGCTCTATGGGGCTGGCGGATGCTGAAAAAATCCCAGCCATACTTATTGTTAAAAAAGCAGAAATCATTTTTATTATTTTTATCATTAATGCATTACCGTAATTCGCACCAATTAATCTAATCTAAGCTCGCGTTAGAGTCAAAGAGAATGCGAAGAAAGGCTTGCTTTTGGCTGTTTTTTAGCCTTTGGCTCACTTAAAAGTTCTATTCTTGGCCTGTTTTCACTGAACGTTTCGGTAATATACTGCTGCATTTGAGTAAGGCTTAACTTATCAAGTGCCTCTAAAAGCTGTTGTTGCATATTAAATTCAGTATCGCGATTACCAATAGCTAACCATAGGCGCTGTGAGCGTAAGCGTAAATTTTTATCTTTCTCAGCAATGTGTGTAACAAGACCTGCTTTAGTATCGAGCCATTGCTGCTCAGAAATGTTGTTTACTTGTGCCACATAATTATTAATAAATTGCTGGTGACGCTGAAGTATCTCATCAGCACTATGCATCGGTGACTGCACATAAAAAGCAATACCAGCACGGGTATTAAAAGGAGCATAGCCCGCACCAACTAAGTAGCCGAGCTGTTGCTTGGTTCTTAACTCATTAAAATAATCTTGGTTTATTAAATGATTAAGTACCATCATTTGCACCTTTTCGGTGGTGTCATCCGTTTGTGCTTGATAGTACAGCACCATCGCATGATCGCTACAATTTAACGTGAAGCGCTGTTGATCTACTTCGGTTATATCGTTTAGCGGTCGCGTTAAATCAATAATAGTTGTGCTGTCAGCTAGGTGCTCAGTCACTTGCTTTTGGAACTTGAGTGCATCACTACGTTGCCAGTTACCATGTAAAAAAGACTCAACGTGCAAGGCTTTAAAAAACTCATTTCTAAAGCAATTAAATTGATGAAAACTGGTATCTTTTAAAGCTTGTGCTAAGGCATTAGGCTCTGGGTTCCAAGGCATGATTTGCGCACCCAAAATACTAAATAGCTCACTAACAGGTTTGTTTTGATTGCTGTTTCGCCAGTGTCTAACGAGCTGCTTTTTATACTCTGCAAAGCGTTTTGCGCAGATTTCAACATTAAAGAGTGCTTCAAGTAACTCATTAACCAGTTCTAACTGACTCGATGAAAGACCCGCAGTATGTAGGGTTAAGCCACCTTGGTGCGAGGTTAAGTGATAACTAAGACCAGCCAATTCTGCTGGATAAAATTGCTCAGCAACACTGTCCATAAACAGGTCTGCAAATAAGCGGGTAAGGGCCATGTGTTTAACATCTTTAATTGCAAAGGTTGAGTCCATTGCTAAGTAAAAATGCCCTTTAGCTACTCTGAAAGTTGCGTCTTGTTTAAACCAAAAATCAAAGCCGTCTCGTGTGACTAAAAGCTCAGGTGATTTATTTGGCTCGTCTAATGGTAATAGTTCAACATCTTTTGTGAGGTATGGGTTAGCACTTGGTAAGCACATCTGTGGTAATGGCGTGTTTATTTCACTAAGCGCTTCTAACCAACTTGCTGAGATGTCTTCTACTTTATATGGGGTGTTGTACCAAGCTGTAGTGTGCTCAGGCTCAACACCTGGATGAATGAGTACCAAGCGCATGTTATCAGGTGTTAGCCATTGCATGGCAATTTCATGAGCGCAGCGGTTAAAGCCTTCCATTAAATAATCGCCTTGCACATAGTTGGCTTCATCGTAATGCTGCATATTAATGCTTAAGTTACTCACCCAATCAATTAAACGTGCTTTTTCTTGGTTATCAAAGGCAATTTGCAAGAGGTTCTTTTTGTCTTGATAAAGGCGCGGCAATTTATCGCAGTTTTGGTTAATCAAGCAGATATACTCAAACACCATTTCGACGATATCTTCATAGTATTCAATACCTTCATCAGTCAACGCCATACTGATGTTAAAATCTTTGAAGTTACTGCCATTAATGCCACCACCTGCTGAGAGGGCATTGATCCAGCCTTGCTCTTTTAGAATAGAGTACAGCGACCCTTTGCCTTCGTAGCCAAGTAAGTGAGCGATAAAACTAACGGTTTTGTGACGGTAAAAGTCATCAATATTTGGCATCGCAAAGCTAATAATGAGCTTTTGCATATGTTTATGTGGCTCAATATGCAGCACCTTACCTAAGTCTTGTTTACGGTAAAGTGGCTGCTCTATGATCTCTTTACTTTTTGGCTGACCTTTAATTTCGCTAAATAACTGTTTTACCCAGGTGGTCATGGTCGCAATATCTTCATTGCTACATATTACCAGTGTCATCCACTGAGCCTGATAGTGGCTATCGAAAAAAGCACGTAGCTCATCACTGATACAGCCCTCACGATCCGCGAGGGTTTGCTGGTTACCGACCGAAAACTTTGCAAAAGGGTGCGCTGGGTTAACCGTTTCTTTATGAGCCTGATAAATACGGCGGCCGTCATCTTTTATTTTTAGCTTAAATTCTGCGTCTATGGCGTTACGTTCTTTTGTTGTCTCTTTAGGGTTTAGTAGTGGTGCGATAAAAAAACGACTGAACTGTGCTAGTGCTTCAGCAAACTGTTGGTTATTAATATCAAAGAAGTAACAAGTGTGCTCAGTGCCAGTCCAGGCATTGGTGTTGCCACCAGATTGCGATACAAAATTAGAAAACCCGCCCGATTCTGGGTACAGGTCAGTGCCTAAAAAAAGCATATGCTCTAAAAAATGCGCGAGACCTTGCCTATCAAGGGGATCGTCGAAATGGCCTGCATTAATAGCCATAGAAGCCGCTGATTTTGTTGACTCTAAGTCTTGCACTAAAAGTACTTTTAGACCATTGTCCAGTGTTAGGGGTTGATATGTTCTGTTATCATTGCGGCTGATATTCAAAAGATGCTCCTGAAAGAGTGCGTTAATGTCCTAACAACAGATGATATTTTCAGGAAAGCTAAAAAAGACAGAGCTACGAAAATCTACCTGAATATCATAAGCGGATGTTTAATGTATCTAGTGATGATATTCTAATATAGCGAACAATCAAGCAAACTGGCTACTGTTTTATATTCTTTAATCGGTTGATTTTTTATGAAAACAATCTTAATCATGCGCCATGGCGAAGCTACGCCAATGCAAGCAGATGATGCAGCAAGACAACTGACCGAGACCGGTCACCAAGAAGCCAGTAGAATGGGGCAGTGGTTAGCAACACACCATAAACCTGATGCTTTGTTGGTAAGTCCTTACATTCGTGCACAACAAACGGCTTTGGATGCGACGCAACATATTTCGTTACAATTTAATGAAACCTGCAGCGATATTACCCCCGATGGTGTACCGCAAATTGCTGCTGATTACCTAGAAACCTTGATTGCTATGCATCCAGACTGCAATACTTGGTTGGTCGTTGCCCATATGCCCATCGTTAGCTATTTAGTTGATCAGTTAAGCCCTGGTCATATGCCAATTTTCAATACTGGGGCGGTTGCTGTTATCGAATATGATGAACACAAACAGCGCAGTCACTACCTCAGTATTCACTCGCCAAATAACGTCGAAATATAACAGTGGATTTGCTAAATTAGCGCCACTGTTAATTTTTTAAGTTCTTACTATGACAATCGAACGTTTACAAACCGGTGCGCGTATGAGCCGCATCGTTAAGCATAACGGCACAGTATATTTATGCGGCCAAGTTTGTGCTGATGCTGAAAAAGATATCACTGAACAAACTCAAACCATGCTAGACAAGGTCGAAGCGCTACTTATTGAAGCGGGTAGTAGCAAAGAGCATATGCTAAGTGCCACAATTTACCTGAAAAGCATGGAATACTTTGCACAGATGAACGCTGTTTGGGATGCATGGGTACCACAGGGTCATGCACCTGCTCGCGCTTGTGTTGAAGCAAAAATGGCGCGCGATGCATTATTAGTTGAGATTTCTGTCGTTGCAGCCGTTAAGTAACGAGCAGCGTATCGTGCAGATGATTGCTCGCTTTAATGAGCAATCAGGGCGCGAAGTGATTGAACTGCCACATTGGCATTTTTGCGACAATGAGCAAGATGCCAATGACTGCGCATTGCTGGTTTTAAATGGCGTAAAACAAGCAACAACCCCTTCACTTTATTGGTTTAAAGCCAATAATGAAGCCCTTCCACAAGTGGGTGACTTAGCCATTTTTACCAATTGGCAGGGACAGCCACTCGGCATAATTGAAACCGTTTCTGTAACTATTACCCCATATAATCAAATAAGCGCCGATTACGCTGTATTAGAAGGCGAGGGCGACAAAAGCCTTGAGTACTGGCAGCGTGTACATTGGGATTATTATCAGCGTGAGCTCGCAGGTACCGGCTATCAATGTCACCCTGAGATGCCGTTGGTGTGTGAGCAGTTTAGGTTAGTTTACAAGGAGTCAGAATGAGCACGAGTCCTGTGGTTCTTATTACCGGAGGCGGCCGCGGTATAGGTGCAGCAACAGCAAAACTGTTTGCTAAACATGGCTATGATGTGTGTATTAATTATAAGTCTGATCACGCAAGTGCAGAGCAGGTCGCTGATGAGATAAAAGCGCTTGGCGTGAATGCCTATTTGTTACAAGCTGATATTGCCGATGAGCAGCAAGTGCTCGCTATGTTCGCTAAATTAGATGCTAAGGTTTCGCGGTTAGATGTATTAGTTAATAACGCAGCGATGATGATGCCACAAATGCCGCTATTAGAGATGGATGCTAAGCGTATCAACGCTATTTTAAGTTGTAATGTTACTGGCGCCTTTCTGTGCGCGCGAGAAGCAATAAAGCGTATGGACAAAGGCAGTATTGTGAATGTTTCATCGGGTGCTTCACGCACAGGCTCGCCAAATGAATACTTAGATTATGCAGTATCCAAAGGAGCACTTGATACCTTCACGATTGGCCTTGCTAAAGAACTGGCGAGTAAAGGTATTCGAGTTAATGCGGTAAGGCCAGGTCTTATTTATACCGATATGCACCGCGATGGCGGTGAAGCAAACCGAGTTGATAGGTTAAAATCTAAGTTGCCGCTAGGGCGCGGTGGTGAAGCTGACGAGGTCGCTTCAGCAATTTACTTTTTGGCAAGTGAGCAAGCCTCATTCACAACGGGCAGTTTTATTGATGTATCCGGTGGCTTATAAAACTAAAGTAAAATACTTAACCAGATGCTAAAGCTCACTACACTTAATACTGTTGAAAGCACGACACTACTTGCTAATGTCGCTTGGTGTTGCTTAATTTGATTGGCGATTAGATAAGCGTTGACCCCTAAAGGAGAGGCGCTTAAAAGTACTAACACGTTCAGTAATGATTGCTCTAGGTTGAATACGCTGCCTGCAAAAAAGTAGACCCCGCACGGTAACAAAACAAGCTTGATGATGGTTGCGATGATTGAGGCTTGTAAGTTGTCGGCCACTTTATAAAACGCAAGGTTCGCCCCTAATACAAACAACGCACAGGCAATGGCAGGTTTGGCAAGTAGACTCAGGCCATTCGCTAAATTATCAAAAAGTGTAAAGCCAAGTAAGTTAACAGCCAAGCCGCTACTGATGCTTAACACGACTGGATTCAGCAGCATGTTTTTAGCAAATGCTCGCCAAGAGAATATTTGCTGCGACTTAGCACTGAGCAAAAAGGTAAGGGTAAACAAAAGTGCGCTATGAAAAGTGATGATCATAAAGACAATGCCGACCATCTGTTGCCCAAGTGCAGCAATAATAATAGGTAAACCTACTAGTACTGTATTTGAGTAACTACTGCCAAGGGCAAAGACAGCATGACGCGACGGCGCAGGTTGCTTGCTAATGAGATAGCGGTCAAGAACATAGCCGAGGGCGTAAATGGCCAATACTGGGATGTAAAAGCTCAAAAACCCCGCAATGGACACACTATTTTGTAAATCGGCTTGGGCCATATTTAAAAATAGAAAAGCAGGCACACTGATATAAAAAGTAAACTTACTTAACCCTGCTATATGCTCTTTCGATAAAAACGTGCTTCGCGAGCTGATGTAACCACTTAATACGATAAAAATCAGTGGAAAGATAATCGAAAAAATATGCACTTTAGGCCTTATGATAAAAAGACGTTAGCGTCTGAACTCATCACTTTGTGGAAGATTAATTAAAATAAGTACTGCACCTTTACCACCAAATTCAAGAGGCGCTTGGTGCATAGCAATCACATCAGGGTGTTGAACTAAATATTGCGGTACCTTGTGTTTAAGTATGCGCTCACCAATGCCATGCACAACACAAGCGCAATAGTAATGCTGTTTTTTACACTCATGAATTAAACCCGCCAACTCATCTTTGGCTAATTCTTTATTTAAGCCATGTAAATCAAGGGTTAAATCTGGTGGGTAATCTCCACGGCGAAGTTGTTTTGCTAAAAAACTATCGTGACCTGGTTTGACATAACTTACGGTGCCATGAGTGTCGATGTCTGGTACATATTCATCAGAAAAGAAAAATTCTGCCTGATGTTGCTTTTTTTGCTGGGAAAATTGCTTCGCTTGTGACACTTTAGGCTTATTGGTGAATCGAATAGTGTCTTGTTTAAATGCTTTGGCACCACTGATACTCTGACGAAATAAGTCAATATCGTCAGTGCTAATGTGGTTGTTGGCGTGGGGATCTTTTTTCATGGCGGCAGTCTAAACAAAAAAACGCTAAAAATCGAGTAAAAACCAACTGAAAAGACGGTACAATACGCGTCAGAACAGACTTTGAAAGTTAAGGAACATACATGAACCATTTCCAGATAGAAGACGCAATTTTAGACGAGGCAATTGCAGAACTTTCAACGTTGCATGATTGGTTACGTTGGACAACCAGTCAATTTGCCAGCAGTGGTATTTTCTTTGGGCACGGCACAGATAATGCGTGGGATGAAGCAGTTAGCTTACTATTACCTGCATTAAGCTTGCCAATCGATGCGCCAAAAGAGTTAATGCATGCGCGTTTAACCAGCACCGAGAAAAATCGCTTAGCTGAACTAATTGCAGAGCGTATTAATGATTGTACGCCAGTACCGTACCTGACCAACACAGCGTGGTTTGCAGGTATGCCTTTTTATGTTGATGAGCGCGTGTTAATTCCACGTTCGCCATTTGCAGAGTTAATTAATAATCGCTTTGCACCTTGGTTAGAAGAGCCAAGCTCAGTAACGCGCATTCTTGATTTATGTACCGGCTCTGCATGTATCGCTATTGCACTTGCACAAGCATTTGAAGATGCACAGGTTGATGCGGTTGATATTTCATATGAAGCGCTCGAAGTTGCTGATATTAATATTAGCGATTACATGCTAAATGACCGTGTACTGCCAATTCAGTCAGACGTGTTTAGTGGTGTTCCGGGTCAAAAATATGACCTGATCGTAGCTAACCCACCGTATGTTGATGCTGAAGATATGGCTGATTTACCCCGTGAATTCCATCACGAGCCAGAGCTTGGTTTAGCATCAGGTCATGATGGTCTTGATGTTACTCGTACCATCTTAGCTGAAGCTGCCGAGCATCTAACTGATAACGGTTTGTTATTTGTCGAAGTTGGCAACTCTATGGTACATATGGAAGAGCTGTACCCAGGCGCACCATTTGAGTGGGTTGAATTTGAACAAGGTGGTCTTGGTGTGTTTGTGATCAGCAAACAACAGCTTGTTAAATATTTCGCAGATTAACAGCAGATTTTAAAAGCCGAGCCTGAGGGCTCGGTCTCAGTAGTCATTAGGAATGAGGAAAATTAATGGCAGGTAATAGCATCGGGCAACTATTTAAAGTGTCCACCTTTGGTGAGAGCCACGGCGTTGCATTAGGCGGCGTTGTTGATGGCACACCAGCAGGTCTTGAAATTAGTGAGGCCGATTTACAAATTGATTTAGACCGTCGTAAGCCGGGGCAAAGTCGTTATACAACACAGCGCCGCGAAAGTGACGAAGTAAAAATTCTTTCTGGTGTATTCGAAGGTAAAACCACAGGTACTAGTATTGGTTTACTGATTGAAAACACCGATCAACGTTCAAAAGATTACGGCAAAATTGCCGATGTATTTCGCCCAGGTCATGGTGATTATACCTATTGGCATAAGTACGGTATCCGTGATTACCGAGGAGGTGGTCGCTCTTCAGCCCGTGAAACGGCTATTCGTGTAGCGGCAGGTGCAATCGCAAAAAAATACCTAAAACAATTTCATGGTATCGAAGTGCGTGCATGTTTGAGCCAACTCGGGCCAATTAAAGCTGAAGATTACAATTGGGATGAAGTGGAAAACAATGCATTCTTCTTCCCAGACACCAGCAAGCTAGACGCACTTGATGAGTACATGCGCGACCTAAAAAAACAAGGTGATTCGGTAGGCGCTAAAGTTAAAGTGGTTGCTAAAAATGTGCCTGTTGGTCTTGGTGAGCCAGTATTTGATCGCCTAGATGCAGAGCTTGCACACTCATTAATGAGCATTAATGCGGTAAAAGGCGTTGAGATTGGTGACGGCTTTGATGTGGTTGAGCAAAAAGGCTCTGAGCACCGTGATGAGTTAACTCCTGACGGGTTTACATCAAATCATGCGGGCGGTGTACTTGCGGGTATTTCGACAGGGCAAGATATCATTGCCTCTATCGCACTTAAGCCAACCTCAAGCATTACCATTCCGGGCAACAGCATTAATACTAGCAACGAAGCGGTAGAGATGATCACCAAAGGACGTCATGACCCATGTGTAGGTATTCGTGCAATTCCTATTGCTGAGGCGATGATGGCGATTACCTTAATGGATCACTTATTGCGCCAACGTGGTCAAAACCCACATGTAAGCCACGAACATGGACCAATCAAAGGTTCGATTTAAGCGCAGCTTTAAATAAAGTAAACGCAGTTAATAAGCGCGATAATATCATCGCGCTTTTTTTATGCCTGTTAGAATTTTAATAAGGGAAGTAGGCTGTGTTTGCTATCAGTCCACATTGCCAGCTCGTTATGTGGGTAGCGTTTAATGGGCGCCAAATCACTGATAGATACACGATTTAAAAAAGTCTGATTATCAGTTAGCACCACCCAGTCTGAACCTATGTCTGATGGGCTATCGCCTTGATAGCTAAACTTTAACATAGCCTTATTGAAATGTTGGCTATGTGCCTGTAATACAGGCAGTAAGTCGATATGATTATTTGATATATGCACAATCAATACGCCATTTTCATTGAGCCTCTGCCAATAAAGTGACATTGCTTCTTGGGTTAGCAAATGCGCAGGAATTACATCACTTGAAAATGCATCAATTATTAAGACATCAAATACTTCGTTCGCATTATTTTTTAGTGCAATACGACCATCCCCTAAGCTGACTGTGAGCTTGGCTTCACTGTTTTCTAAATATGAGAAATAACGCTTTGCCATCTCGTATACAGCAGGGTTTAACTCAAAAAAGTGAATACTATCCTGTTGGTCTGCAAACCGAGCTAATACGCCTGCACCCAAACCAATCACGCCAATGTTTAGTGCGCTGTGTTGCTTTAGTATGGCAAGTGATTTAGCGACACCAGTATGCTGGTGGTAATAACTTTGCTCAAACTGTTGGTTTGGATTTAGTGGCTCTGAGCCATGAATCGTGGTGCCGTCAATTAAGCGCCTTTCTTTTATTGATTGAGTGTTTATATCTTTAACCGCTAAATAGCCATAAAAGTTGCGGCTAGTCGCAACGTTATATTGGTTAAAGTTTACCGCTAAAAAACAATAGCATGCTAACCAAGTAACTGAGCTGGTTGCGAGAGTGAATTTGAGCTGTTTTGTCTTTGTTTTAGCTTTTATTTGGTAGTAACACACAAAACTAAAAATAACCGCTAATGTAAGTACATACTCGTCAATCTGGACAAATAGCAATGGGGCAATGATCGTACTGAAAAGCGAACCTAACACACCGCCAAGGGCGATATAAAAATAAAAAACGGTAAATTGCTCGTTTTCAGGAGCTTTGTTTCTCAGCTCACCATGACAGACCATACCGGCGGTTAATAGAATCATGCTGTAAATTATAAGCTGGGCTAGGGCATTGAATAAGCTGCCAAAATAAAACATCAGCAGGCCTGCAAAAGCCGAAAATATAAACGCATATGCCCAGACATGACGCTGATAATTTGCTTTGTTGGCAAACGTATAACTAAAGGTGAGCAAGTAAATTACAAGAGGTAACGACCAAAGTAATGGCATGGGGGGAATATTAGTGCTGATCATATGCGTGGTAGATACCAACATGACTGAGCTTAAGGCACTTAATAACAGCCATTGACCTTTACCTTTTAATAGTATGACAGGCCTAGTCTGAATAGACTCTCTTGATAAATCGGGTGCTTTTTTTAGTAAAAAGATTACTAAAAGTGCTAATAACAAGCAGTAGCTGATAAGTCCAAATAGCCAGTAGGTAGTTTGTTGCTCTAAAGAAAATAGTAATTCATAAACGAGTGGGTAGCTCATTAATGCCAGTAAAGAACCCAAGTTTGAGATGGAATACCAATGGTAAGGCACCTGTGCTGAAGCAGTTTGCACATACCATCTTTGTAAAAGTACGCTGGTAGCGCTCAGTAGAATAAATATTGGACCAATTTCTATAAATAAATTAACAAACACCGCAAGCGCAGGCGGCCAATTTGTGAGATTTGGGGCTGCAAATTCTGTCACAACAATGAGTGTGGCAAAGGTGACTAAAACTATATGGATGACTACCTGCAGCTTAATATGAAAGCGACCCATACTATGCGCATAGAAATAGCCAATAAGTAACATGACTTGATAAAACACTAAACTTGCTGACCAGATAGAGGCACCACCACCAAATTGCGGTAGAAGTTGCTTTGAAAGCATAGGCTGAATTTGAAAAATTAAAAAAGCACTGATGAAAATAGTGAGCGTTGATAAATATTTATACATTGTTTTTATTACCTATTTTGAGATAGCAAAAACAATCCAATAGCCAGAGCAAAGTGACAATGGAGTAACCCTTGAGTTTCTCTTAAGAAAGCCTTAATCTTTGATTCGTAAATATTTATTGGAGAAGTAAGTGGCGCGTTATCGAATCGGCAAGTTTGTAATTGATGAGAGTCGATGTTTAATTTCATCGCAAGATTATAAGCAAATAGTCGAGCCAAAGGTCATGGATGTATTACATACCCTTTATTTAAATAAAGGTGAAGTTGTAAGCCAAGAAGTAATCTTTGCAAAAGTGTGGCCTAATGCTACCTATAACCCCAGTTCGGTTCAGCGTTGTATAGCGTTGCTACGAAAAGCACTCCAAGAAGATGCCAAGAACCCACAGTTTATAATTACACACCCTAAGCGCGGTTATAGCCTTGAGAAAGTAACACAAGAGCAAAGCAAAAAATTAAAAGCGCAACATCTTGGGTTGCTGTTTGTTTTACTAGTTAGCTTTATTGCTATTGCGTGGCAGCTAGTGCCTAAGCAACAAGATACTGCTCACTTTACCCAGCTAATGCCACTAACTTCGAGTGAACTAAATGAAGCTAATTTGTCACTTTCACACAGTGGTAAGTACCTTGCTTTTGTTCGAGGTAATAAAGGAAGTCAACAGATTTGGATTAAAGAGCTTGCGTCTGAGCGAGAGGTGAGGCTGACTGAAGATGCTGCAAGCTACTACGCTTTGGGGTGGTCGACCTCCGACAATGCGATTGCGTTTGTGAAAAGCGCAGAACAGAAACAACATCTAAACACGATAAGCATTGATTTATCTAAATTTCAGCCATTAGAACAAGCGACGGTGAGTGTTTTTAATGACACCGTTGTAACCAGTCACCACATCGATTGGCATGCTGATAAGCTCTATTACATAGAAAAAGATAAACTACACAACGATACTCGACTCGTTTCACTTAACTTAGAATCTAAACAAAAAGCACATTTACTAGCAGCTACACAGCAAGATTGGTTACTCGTTAATGCGTTATCGAAAGATGGTAGTAAAGTCGCAATGGGGATTGAAGCGGGGCAAAACAAATACCGTATTGATGTATTCGAGCTTGCCAGTAAAGAAATACAAACTATTGCCATTATAGAGAACGGTATTCAAGGGTTAAGTTGGCACCCGAACAATCAAGCGCTATTAATTAGCCAACGAAATCAGCTTGTTAATCTAGATCTTGATGGTGAGCAGCAGTTAATTTCATTTAATAATTATCAAATAATTCGTGATGCCCAGTACACACCAGACGCTGAAGCCATTTTGATGGAGCTAGTGAATGTTGATGTAGATATTGTCAGCCAAACACGGGCCAACCCTGACAAATTGACTAAACTCGTTGATACCTCATCAATCGACTTTCTACCCGTGTTTTCGCCAGACTCAACGAAATTTGTTTTTGAGTCTCATCGTTTTGGATTAAAACAATTATTTTTATACGATAGTGGCAAGCAAACGCGCATTTTTGCTAACCCTGATAACCATGAGTTATTTGGCATTGTTTGGAGCCAAGACGCACGGCTGGTTTACACCGCAAGTAAAGATACACTGTTTAAAATTGATTTAAACAGTGGCACTTATGAAACAATACCTCATGGAAATCACTCTTTTTATTTGAGAGAAATGTATCACAATGAAGACGCGATTTTAGTTTCGTATCGAGCAGAGGATGGACAGACGTTTCATCCAGCAAAATTCGATTTAACAAGCTTAACGTTGACACCATTCACAGGCTCACGGAAACGTTTAAGCTGTTATGGTATGGATTTAGATGAGCAAGATCAGATCTACTTCTCAAATAGCAATGAAGTGTTTCGAGTTAATACCCGTGGAGATATAGAAACTGTTTGGCAAGCAGCTAGCAATGACATTATTGGTATATCTGTTAGTAACCAGCAATTAGCAGTAACAATGGAGCATGCAGATACAATTAATTTCCAGCGTATCGATTTGGCAACTGCTGAAACAGAAAGTTGGCAGTTAACACAACCTAAGCAACATATGTTGATCAACAGTGCTCATGATTTAAAAGAGTTTTTATATCTTACAGAACCTTATAGAACTCGTAAGTTAGTAAAACTTCAGTAGCTTGATATGTTCTTTACGTCTTAATCAACTCCACAAGCTGCTTAAGCTGTTCATGATTGAGTGGATTGTGGGCATGATTACCGTACAACAGTACGATATCAATCATAGGCAGTACTGGTAACGAATTATCGCTGATTTCTTCCAAACCTTTTTGCATGCTTATTCGCGCTATACTGCCAATTGCCAGTCCTTGTTCAATTAAGCCATGTAATGCACCTGCTGATCCACAGCAGGCAATAATATTAAAACGACGCTCGGTTTTTAAGAGACCTTCAATACTGGCTTGGTGAAACTTACAGTCTCGTTGAAACAGGGCAATAGGAAGTGGGGTTGAATCTTCAATCTCAAAAGCGGGGCTTTTCACCCATACGCCTTGGCTTGATTGCAATAAGTAACCTTCTTCGCTGTCTGGTGAGCGAGTGGCAACAACTAAATCGAGCATACCTTGGTCTAGTTTGGCTCTAAGCTCATAACTTGGGGCGCAGCTTATCTGTATATCTAAGGCATTAAACTGTTGATGTAAGGCACCAACCAGCTCTGGTAGTAAAGAGTGGGCATAGTCGTCAGGACAACCTATGCGTACGCGCAGGTTGCCTGTGCCTGCTTTTAATTGCTTAAACGCTTCATCATGAAGCGCTATCAATTGCTTTGCATAGCTTGCTAGCTGGTGGCCTTGATGAGTTAGCACCAGTTGACGACCTTGCTTTTCAAATAGGGGGCTTGCAATGTCTTGTTCAAGCTTTTTCATTTGCATACTTACCGCAGATTGGGTTCTGGAAATTTGTGCTGCAGCACGGGTGAAACTACCTGTATCGACGAAGGCGCAAAATGTTCTAAGGGCATCAATATCCATAATGTATCAGCTTTTCTTATAGGTACTATAAAAACAATTGGCGAGTAATTACCCAATTGCTGTTTTATAGTGAGCCTAATCTAAACGCTAAAGGAAGTACAATGCAATTATTTATTGGCAATAAAAACTACTCAACTTGGTCATTGCGAGCGTGGTATTTACTGAGTAAATTCAATGTTTCTTTTAAAGAGCAACAATTGGTTTTAGATACGCCTGAATTTTATGACGCATTAAAAATTAAGTTTCCCGTGCCAAAAGTGCCGGCCCTTATTGATGGTGAGTTAACCGTGTGGGATTCACTTGCCATTTGTGAATACATCAATGATGCTTATCTAAATGGTGCTGCTTGGCCTAGTGAAATAGCCCAAAGAGCAAAAGCGCGCAGTCTCGCTGCCGAGATGCACTCTGGTTTTGCTGCACTTCGTAATGAAATGCCAATGAATATTCGTGCTAAAAGGCATGTTGAGTTATCAGGTCAAGCAAAAAAAGACATTGCGCGTATCGATGAGATATTTTCTACTCAGCAGCAAAGTTACCCTAATGCATGGTTATTTGGCGAATTTTCTATTGCTGATGCAATGTTTGCGCCTGTGGTGCTGCGCTTTAAAACGTATCAGGTTACGCTCTCGCATGCTGCACAAGCTTATTGCCAGCACGTACTTAGTTGCCCGGTAATGCAAAGCTGGATCAGCGAAGCCTTTAAAGAAACCGATATTGTAGACTGTGATGAAGTGGGGGAGGAAATTAACTAACTGAAAAAATGGAATTTATTCGTATGGAGTTTTATTTGGGCCATGCTTTACTGTGGGGATTTTATTCGTATTTTTATACAAAAATACTAGTTTAATTATTGAGCGTACACACTATACTAGAGTAGTTACTCTTAATTTAATACCCCCACACACCTTCGCAGTAGGCATTTATTTATGGGCGCTTTTGCAGCAAAATTGTTAAACAAAGATATGTCGATAGCGCGCTATGCTTGTCAATTCAATTCTGTGCAAGTTGAACAAGCTTTTTTGCAGACAAAATTTGAACAAGACAAAAAAATTGCCCAATTTTTATGTTTTGTTATCGCTATAGTTACGGTATTAGTGACCTTTTTCGACAAGATGATTATCCAAGCGAGTTTTTGGCCTGATATCTCGTTAATTGGTCGAGCTATTACAGTATTTGTCTGCCTGCTGAGTGCACTTAGTCTTCGTTATATTAAAACGGACCCTTTGCTAAGGTTAGGGATAGCCATTTTTATGGTTTTCTTAATTTTGAATATGCAGTTTATGGTGATCACATATGAACGTGGTTATATTTTGCATATGTTTTTTGATGTGATAATACTCATTACATTTTATTTTTCTACCTTATTGTCACTTAAAGTTTCTGTAGCTTTGGGTGTCACTTATAGTGTTTTTGCTATTTTCGTTATCTACTTTTTCAAAGATATTACCAGCCACTCATTTTATATGGTACTGCTTGCTCACTTGGCAGCTAATTTAGCAGGTATGATAATGGCGGCACATACGCACCTCATTCGAAGAGAGCTCTTTGTACGCAATACTCAATTGGCACAACTTGCTCACGAAATGAAAATCCAAGCACTCAAAGACTCACTCAACTGCCTAACCGCCGCGCTTTTGATAATGCTTATGAAGAGTACCAACGGCTCACTCAGCAGCAACAAGGTGAGTTAAAACAGGTCTGTGTTATTTTGGCTGATATTGATTATTTTAAACGTGTGAATGATACCCATGGTCACGAGGTAGGTGATGTTGTATTACAACGTTTTTCAGCATTTTTAACGCAGTCGTTACGTACTTCTGATGACGTATATCGCTTTGGAGGTGAAGAGTTTGTGATTGTGTTGCCATTATGTTCAGTGCCAGATGCAACGGTCATTATTAATAGTATGATCTCACGGTTGAATAGTGAAATGTGCGAAATTGGTGAGTTATCTTTACCTATTCGCGCAAGTTTTGGTTTAACTGTGATGAGAGAAGAGGAGCAAAAATCAGTTATCTCAAGAGCTGATGCTGCACTTTATCAGGCTAAAGATGCAGGACGTAATCAATTAGTTATTAAACTTTAATAACTTAATTATGAGTTAAAACATGTACCTTGTACTCATTTCGGTATAATCTTTAATCATATTATTTTCTTATATTAGCTAGCAAGGAGTCGCGAATGCTATCACGCCATGATAAAGGGTATAAAATTTCAATTAGAGCCAGTGTCTTGCTGGTATTTGCCCTTGCAAGTTTACTCACAGGCGTGGTGGCGATAAGTTTGCATTATTACTTTAGTGAAAAGTTGATACTGCAAACTAAATCAGAACAATTTAAACAAACTAGCCAGCAAATTGCCGATCATATCACCCGAATCAACCAGCGTGCCGACAATACCTTAAGCGTGATGATCCACGACACGCGACTCTTTTCGAATAGCCAAGACAACAAAGAGATTTTACAGCATGTACTGCTCGAAATTTTAACGCGCCATCCCGATTTTTATTCACTCATTTTAGGTCATGCTAATGGTGACTTATTACAGGTTATTAATTTAAAAGGCTATGCAAAGCTTCCCCCATCGTTCCAACTTGATGAAGACGATCATTGGTTGGTGTATCAAATATTAGGGCAGGGTAGCGAGCGTAAGCAAGTAACCACGTATTTAGATGAGTCTCTCACAGTTCGTAAAAGAGAGACGCAAGCGACGGATTACGACCCGCGAACCCGTGTTTGGTTTCAGGATGCAACCAGTACTTCGGTGACGAAAACAGAGCAGTACCTGTTTAACGTGTTTAAGGTGCCAGGTTACACCTATGCAATAAAGTCAGCAGATACTGGTGATGTACTAGCAATTGATATTGCTAGTGCAAGTTTAGACCATTTTTTAGCCGTACAACAGACTAAAATGCAGCACTTGGTTAAAAGCGAAATGTATGTTTATCGGGGTAATGGCGAAATTATTGCGAGCAGTAAAAATCAAGGTCACCAGCATAGTTTTGCTGATTTATCTCAGTTGGTTCAATTGGATGAGCAGAAATCTGGGCTTGCTAATAAAACGCATCAATTTGGTAAAATGCTGAGTGTCCATGAAAAGGGCATAGAAAAGTACATGTTTGTGTTGCCTCTGCCGCTCAGTAGCGATATGCAATCTGATGAAGTCGATTACTTCACCGTACTGGTATCTAAAGATGATGTGCTAGCGGTGATCAAAGAGAAGATACGTATTTCAATTTTAGTCACGGGCCTATTTTTACTTTTGCTGCTGCCAGTCTCTTGGTTTTTTGCCTCTTCAATCGTAAACCCGATACTTAAATTAGTGGGTGAGAATAAAAAAATTCAACAGCGTGACTACAACGAGGTTTCAACGCTTTCGAGCCATATTTTAGAAATTCATTATTTAGCCAGTTCGATGGTCGATATGAGTCGTTCCATTGAGCAACATGAAAATTCACAAAAAGCACTGATGGAGTCCTTTGTAGAACTTATTGCGCAAGCCATTGATGATAAATCCCCCTACACGGCAGGGCATTGTGAGCGGGTGCCAGAGCTTGGTATTTGGCTTGCTGATGCTGCATCAGGTTCAACAAGTGAGGCGTTTTCTGAGTTCAGCTTTAAAACCCCTGATGAGCGACGAGAATTCCGCTTAGCGGCGTGGTTGCACGACTGCGGCAAAATTACTACGCCTGAGCATATTGTTGATAAAGGCACTAAGCTCGAAACCATTTATAACCGTATTCACGAAGTACGCACCCGATTTGAAGTACTGCTACGCGATGCAAAAATTAATTACTATGAGCAACTATTAGCGCATCCAGAGCAGCAATCTGTGCTTAAGCAAAAACTTGAGCAACAAACTGAAAAGTTACACGCTGACTTTAACTTTATTGCCGCCTGTAATGTTGGTGGTGAGTTTATGGATGAAGCGCAGCTGTCTCGTTTACATGAGGTTGCTAGCATCAAGTGGCAGCGCCATTTTGATGCAAGTATAGGTCTATCGCCTCTAGAAGAAGTGCGTATGGCGGATTTAAACAATCAACACTTGCCAGTTGAAGAGTCACTCCTAAGTGATAAGCCAAGTGATTTAATTCCACACGAAAAAGCCGTTGAGTACCCAGAGAGTTTGGGCATTAATATGGTCATTCCTGAGTATAAATATAACCTTGGCGAAGTGTATAACTTGTCGGTGGCGCGGGGCACGTTAACAGCGGAAGACCGATTTAAAATTAATGAGCATGTGATCAGCACAATTCGTATGCTTAGTAGTGTGCCATTCCCTAAAGAGTTAGCGAGAGTTCCGCGTTATGCATCAACCCACCACGAAACCTTAAAAGGCACAGGTTATCCACGAAAATTAACCGCTGAGCAGTTATCAATACCTGAACGTGTGTTAGTACTTGCTGATATCTTTGAAGCATTAACCGCGGCAGATAGACCGTATAAAAAAGCCAAACCTCTGAGCGTTGCTGTTGATATTTTAGCGAAAATGGTCGATGACGATCACATTGACCGTGACGTATTTGAGCTCTTTTTAACTTCAGGCATATACCTAAAATATGCCAAACAGTTTTTACATGAGTCGCAAATCGATTCGGTCGATATTCAAAAATATCTAAGATAATTATTTGCTTATGCTTTAGGCTAATATTGCAGTGTTTTTGTTTGTAATACAAAGTTATTGGTGTATAAATATTATACAAGCTAATATTATTTACGAACAAAGCATTGCAAGGAGATGCATAAGTGCTGGTATCTGCTTTTCAAAAACTTAAACAAAAAATTCGGTTTTCGATTCGTCTTACCGTTGTCGCGGTGTTCGTATTAGCCACCTCCTTAACAGCCCTCATAGCAATTAGTCTGCAATATTATTTCAGTGAAAAAATGGCTTTAGAGGCCAGTGTTAAAAACTTTAATTTAGCCACCGGCTCCGTTGCTGATTACCTTACTGGGGTGAATGAAAAGTCAGAAAACACATTAAGTGTAATGGTTCAAAACAGCAGCCTTATCAGCGCCGACAGCGTAGATAAAAGTGAACTAAGAGATGTCATGAGTGAAATCATGCAGCTCAATCCATTGTTTTATGCCTTATATGTCGGCTATGAGAATGGTGACTTTTATGAATTAATTAATTTAGAAAGTAGTGAAATAGTTCGTCAGCAGCTGCAAGCCATCGAAGCAGATCGCTGGGTCGTGATCCATATAACCGGCGAAGGGGCTGAGCGTGTTCAGCACACTCATTACTTTGATCAGCAATTTAATTTGCGTATCTCTCAAACAAAGAGTACCAGCTATGATCCGCGAGAGCGTTTGTGGTTTAAGCAAGCAAACTCGACCCGAGTCAATAAAACCAAGCCGTATTTCTTTACACACCTACAAGCTCCCGGGCAAACCTATTCGATTAAGTCGGCAAGCGAAAACAGTGTATTGGCGCTAGACGTGAGCTTATCGAGCATCTCTGAGTATTTAAGTAAACAGCAAAGTAAAATGAGCAGCCAGTATTTAAGTGAGCTGTATATTTACAATAAAGAAGGTGAAATTGTTGCCTCTAACCAACAAAAAAATGGTTTACTTTTGCCGAGGCTTGAAAAACTAGCTCTTACTGAAGATCAGCAAAGTGTATTGGCGAAGTACCCTTATTTAAGAGTTTCTAACGAAACCAATTGGCCACCAATGGACTTTAGTGTTGGCGGAAACCCAAAAGGCTATAGCATTGATTATATTAATGGTTTGGCTGAGTTACTTGGAATTAAGGTGACTTTTATTAATGGCTTTACCTGGGCTGAGTTTTTAAGTCAATTTGCAAAAGATGAAATAGACATTATTCAGCCTATTTTTAAAACGCCTGCCAATGAGCCGCTTGGTCTTATGAGCCAAACTATGGCGACCTTACCGTTCAGTATCATTACAGCAAAAGGGTCCACACCAATTGTTACTATGAAGCAGTTAACGGGCAAACAGTTGGCTATAGGCGAGGGCTGGTCGGTGATTAAAGTGATCAAAGAGCACTTTCCCGACATCGATATTGTTGAGCTACCTAGTACTAAAGCGGTGCTTGATGCAGTAAGCCAAGGGCGCGTCTATGCTGGTTTAGATAACGAGGCGGTATTCAAGTACACCCAAAAGCAGTTTTTTATTGATGGTATTCAGTACAATCAGCTTGATACATATAGCCACGATCTACTACCCGATACCCTGCATTTATTGTTTCATCCAGAGGATGCAGCGCTTAAAGACTTAATTGATATAGCAATCACTCAGTTGCCAAATTCGTACATTGCGGCACTCGAGCGAAAATGGTTAGGGAGCGATGCCAGTCAGCAAACACAAGTTATTGGCACTGTGCCATATCCTGAGTTTCTAACTTTAATTACAGATGAAACAAACTTTGCCCATTTACGTTTGATGACCCTAAATGGCATTGAAAAGTATGTGTATATCACTCCGCTTTCAGAAGGGGGCATTAATAGCGATTACTTAGCGATAGTAGTGCCGAAAGAGGGGGTACTAAGCTCTACCCGTGAGAAAATTAAGCTCTCTATTTTTATCACTGCTGCATGCTTAATTATGGTATTGCCGGTGTCGTGGTTTTTTGCCTCACCCATTGTTGCACCTATTAAGACCTTAGAGGGCGAAAACTTAAAGATAAAGCGCCGTCAGTTTGACCAAGTTTCAACGTTAAAAAGCAGTATTAAAGAAATCAATAACCTGGCCACCTCTATGGTGCAAATGAGTCAATCTATTCAGCAGCATGAGCAAAATCAAAAAGCCTTAATGGAATCATTTATTGAGCTTATTGCGCAGGCCATCGATGATAAATCGCCCTATACAGCAGGGCACTGCGAGCGAGTGCCTGAACTGGGCATTATGTTGGCCAAAGCGGCTTCAAGTTCCAATGAACACGCTTTTAAAGAGTTTGCATTTAAAAATAAAGACGAGTTAAGAGAATTTAGCCTCGCAGCTTGGCTTCATGACTGCGGTAAAATCACTACCCCAGAGCATATCGTAGACAAAGGTACTAAGTTAGAAACCATTTACAACCGTATTCATGAAGTGCGTACGCGTTTTGAAGTGCTATGGCGAGATGCAGAAATCGCTTATTTAAAAGCGTTGCAAAGCTCACCAGAAAAGCAACCTGAGCTTGAGGCCGAGCTTGGCAAACGCCAAGCACAATTACGCAGTGATTTTTCGTTTATCGCTGCGTGCAATGTGGGTAGCGAGTTTATGGATGAAGCAAGTCTTAAGCGTTTAGAGGCACTCAGTAACATAACGTGGCAACGACATTTTGACGATAAAATAGGTCTTTCGCCAGTTGAAGAACTACGCGTTCATAGTAATGATGAGCAGTTGCCTGTTACTGAAAAGCTACTTTCAGATAAGCCTGAACATCTGATCACCCACGATAAACCAATACAGTATGACGAGCGCTTAGGCATTAAAGTAAGCATTCCTGAATACAAGTATAATCTAGGTGAGCTGTATAACTTGCAAATTCAGCGCGGTACGTTAACACACGAAGATCGCTTTAAAATTAATGAGCATATTATCAGCACTATTCGAATGCTCGATAATGTGCCGTTCCCTGAGGAGTTAGCACGTGTACCACGTTATGCCTCGACTCATCACGAAACTCTAAAAGGCACGGGGTATCCGCGTAAGTTATCTGCAGATGATTTATCGATACCTGAGCGTGTGTTAGTGCTGGCTGATATCTTCGAAGCATTAACCGCAGCCGATAGACCTTATAAAAAAGCCAAGCCACTCAGTGTTGCCATTGATATTTTAGCCAAGATGGTAGCCGATCAGCATGTTGATGAAGATGTGTTCAAATTATTTTTAACATCAGGTATTTACCTTGAATATGCAAAACGCTATTTAAACCCAGAGCAAATCGATGATGTTGATATCGCAAAATACCTGTAACTGAGGGCGGTTGCTTTTACTTTAGAGTGAAAAGTCCGTACAATTCGCCTCGTTTTTAGTGAAGCTTTTAACGAGATGAATTCAAGCCGTATGCATCAGATTGCTGACTTAATCGCTATTTTTGAAAGCACCTTTTATCAAAGCCATAACACGCGTTTGATAAAGGGTGATGATGAACCTATTTACCTGCCTGCTGATGAGCAAACGCCTTATCACCAAATTGTGTTTGCCCACGGTTTTTATGCCAGTGCTTTACACGAAATTGCTCATTGGCTGGTGGCTGGTGAGTCGCGTCGGTTAAAAGAAGATTATGGCTATTGGTATTGCCCAGATGGTCGTGATAAGCAACAGCAAGCTGAATTTGAAGCAGTTGAAGTAAAGCCCCAAGCTATTGAATGGGCGCTCAGTACTGCAGCAGGTTTTGATTTTAATGTATCGGTTGATAATTTAAATGGTGAGCAAACCTGTCGATTCGATTTTCAAGCGCGAGTTCACCAGCAAGTGTTGAGCTTTTTAGCATCTGGCTTTAATCAGCGCACAACAGCACTTCTTAAAGCATTGAGTGATTTCTATAAAACCCCATGGCCACTAACGGCTGCTCAATTTACGTGGCAGCGCGATTTTCATGGCAACCCAGGAGCTTTATCTGATGCAGTTTAAATTAGGTTTGATTGTAAATCCGGTTGCCGGCTTAGGTGGCAGTGTCGCACTAAAGGGCAGTGATGGCGTAGATACCGCTGCAAAAGCAATGCAACTTGGTGCTGAGCCAAAAGCAAACCTACGCACCCGAGCGGCACTTGAAGTGCTGCTTGCCCATCAAGATGACTTAATCATTTACACTGTAAACGGTGAAATGGGCGAGCAAACGGCAAACCAACTAGGCTTTCAAAGCCAAGTTATTTACCAAACAAACGATATCACCACCCCAGATGACACAGAGCAGGCTGCCAAGCTATTAGTTGAGCAAGGTGTCGACCTTATTTTATTTGCGGGTGGCGATGGTACTGCCCGCAATATTTGCCATGCGGTTGGCGATAGCACTCCTGTATTAGGTATTCCTGCAGGCTGTAAAATTCATTCTGGGGTTTATGCTATTACCCCAAAAGCAGCTGGGCGTGTTGTTGAGATGCTAGTTAAAGGTGAACTTGTCAGCCTTGGTGATGCCGATGTGATGGATATTGACGAAGAAGCATTTCGCGAGGGCACGGTAAAAGCTAAGCGCTATGGTGAAATGCAAGTGCCGAGTGAAGTACGTTATGTACAGGCAGTTAAAAATGGCGGTAAAGAAACCGATGAATTAGTGCTTGCCGATATAGCTGCCTATGTTGTTAGTGAAATGGATGAAGACTGCTTATATGTGATGGGCAGTGGTTCTACAGTCGCGGCAATTATGCAAGAAATGGGTCTTGAAAATACCTTGCTAGGTGTAGACTTAGTGGCAGACCAAGAGCTTATCGCACAGGATTTAACTGCTCAGCAATTACTTGAACTCACACAAGGTAAAGAAACCAAATTGGTGATCACCTTAATTGGTGGCCAAGGCCATATCTTCGGCCGAGGTAATCAGCAATTAAGCCCTGCACTTATTCGTGCTATTGGCCGCGACAACATTATTGTGGTGGCCACTAAAACTAAATTACAGGCCTTAAATGGCCGACCACTGATTGCCGATACGGGTGACAGTGAACTAGACGATGAATTAAGTGGTTATATTCGCGTAACCACAGGTTTCAATGACCATATTATGTATGCAGTGGGTCATCAAGATGGGCTGCACCCAGAGGAGAAGTAACAATGAGTTTAGTAAGTTATATTGATGCAGCGCAGCAATATTTTGATGATTTAGTCGATAAAGCAACTGACGACGAGCTATTTGCTGGTGGCTATTTACGTGGCCACTTTGACTTAGCTGTAGGCTATGCACAAGTAGAAGAATTAAACTTATCGATTGATGAGTTAAATAATCAAGTTGAATCTAGCCTAGTTAAAGCTTATCGCAACGGTGAGTTAAACGAAGAAGATAAAGAGCTTGTTGTGCGCCTATGGGATGAAGTGAAAGCACTTGCAGCCTAATCTAATTAAATAAAATTCTGTAAAGCGACCTGTGTCGCTTTTTTTACATTATCGCTTTACCTTTATCAGGTAATTCCATTAACTTAAAATTTACCTTAGTAGTTAGATACGTTAAGGTTAACGAGATATTATTCCAGGGAATTTGAAAATGAATAACAATAATGATGTGCAGGCACCAAGTGGTGCAATCGCACGTTTTCTAAATACCATAGAAAGGGTAGGTAACAAGCTGCCTGATCCGGCGATTATATTCTTAGTCGCAATGCTACTTATTTGGTTTTTATCTTGGCTTTTCTCGGGCACTACATTTGATGCAATCGACCCGCGCACCGGCGAAGCCATCGTTGTAAATAACCTATTAGCAGGGGACTCCCTTGCCACCTTCTTATCTTCGATGGTGAAAACCTTTACTGGCTTTGCACCGCTTGGTGTGGTGCTGGTTGCTATGTTAGGTGTTGGTGTTGCTGAGCATTCTGGCTTTATCAATACCGGCCTCAAATTAATGTTAAAAGTAACGCCTAAGCAGCTTTTAACACCGTCTATTATTTTAGTGGCGATTGTTAGTCATACTGCAACTGATGCCGGTTACGTTCTAGTTATCCCTCTTGCTGGGGTTATTTTTTATGCGATGGGGCGTCACCCGCTTGCTGGTATAGCAGCAGCGTTTGCTGGGGTAAGTGGTGGCTTTAGCGCAAACTTTATTCCGTCAGGCATTGACCCGTTACTGCAAAGCTTTACCCAAAGTGCGGCGCAAATTATTAATCCAGATATGGCGATTAACCCGCTAAATAACTGGTTTTTTACCTCAGCTTCGAGCTTATTTATTATCTTATTAGGCTGGTATATCACAGATAAAATCATCGAGCCGCGTTTACAAAACACGCCACTTGATGGTGATACAGAAGACCTACCTGCCTTTGATGAAGCACGCAGTGATGAAAAGCGTGCGTTTTATATTGCAAGCACAGTGATGATTGCAGGCCTTGCTCTACTATGGTTTGTCTCAGCCCCAGCCGACTCAGCAATGCGAAGTAGTGATGGCTCGTTAACTAATTTCCGCTCACCGTTAATGCAATCAATTGTGCCACTTATCTTCTTACTGTTTTGGATCCCTGGTGCCGTCTACGGTTTTGCAGTGGGTACCTTCAAAAGCTCTAAAGATATGATAGATGCAATGAGTAAAGCGATGAGCGGTATGGCTTACTATATTGTTATGGCGTTCTTCTGTGCGTTATTTATTGCTGCATTTAGTAAATCAAACCTAGGCGCATTACTTGCAATTGAAGGTGCACAGCTATTAAAAGCAATGGCACTACCAAGCTCAGTCACTGTGGTAGGTATTATCTTCTTAACGGCGTTTGTGAACCTATTTGTTGGCTCAAGCTCAGCAAAATGGGCGCTATTAGGGCCAATCTTTGTACCCATGCTGATGCAACTGGGTATTTCACCTGATCTAACTCAAGCAGCCTACCGTGTAGGTGACTCAAGCTCAAATATCATCACTCCACTGATGCCATACTTCCCACTGGTTGTTGTGTACTGTCAAAAGTATGTAAAAGGCACCGGTATCGGCACTTTAATTGCGATGATGTTACCGTATTCAATCGCCTTCTTAATCGGTTGGAGTATCTTCTTACTCGCGTACTGGGGCTTAGGCATTCCATTAGGTCTTCAATCAAGCTACGCATACCCTGCCATCGGCTAATAAGGATTAAAGTAACAAAATTAAAGTTATAAAGCCTCAGTCATCCAACTGAGGCTTATTTTTGTCATGATTATTTAGAGCGATTGTTGTATTACTTCTTTTGTAATAGACTAATTAAACGCAAGGATGATTACAGAGAAACATGGAATAGTTTTTCAAACTTTAACCTTACCTTTCTTATCCCCCTCTGAGTTATCTTTAATATATTTTAAGGGTTATCTATGTTTGGCTTATTTAAAAAATATGATGTTCACCTGTGTCCTGAGGTAAGGGGGCGTATACTTGATAATGGTATTCCTGTTATAGGCCTAACTGTTCAACGTTGGTTAGGTTATACAGATGAAGTTGAGCGTGAGGATTTAACGACTACCGATGAAAGTGGACATTTTTATTTTCCAGAATATAACATTCGTTCAAAATTACCAGGTAGGTTATTTGTTGAAAATATCACTCATCAAGCAATATATATCGACTATAAAAATAAAAGGCTTCCCCTTTGGCAAGCTATTTTAGAAGGACGAGAACCTATTGCAGCGTTTAATATAAAGTTAAACTCCCTAAATTGTGACTTAAAAAGTGAAATAGTCGATTTTGAATTCAAACATGCAAATCCAAATAGGATGCATTGCGCTAGAAGTATATGTCGCTGGAGTAGCGACTTTTCAATTTACTAAAATTAAGGACGATAAGAATGCGCCAAAGACTATCACCTCAAATAGCTGCGAAGCTTTATTTAGAGTCTGAGGAGGATGTCATCGATAATTGTTGTGTTAGTTCTTTTGTAATAGACTAATTAAACTCAAGGATGATGACAGAGAAACATGGAATAGTTTTTCAAACTTTAACCTTACCTTTCTTATCCCCATCGAGTTATTTTCAATCTATTTTAAGGCTTATCTATGCTTGGCTTATTTAAAAAATATGATGTTCACCTATGTCCTGAGGTGAGAGGGCGTATACTTGATAATAGTATTCCTGTTAAAGGCCTAACTGTTCACCGTTGGTTAGGCTATACAGATGAAGTTGAACGTAAGGATTTTACGATCACTGATGACAATGGAGAGTTTTATTTTCCAGAATATAACATTCGTTCGAAATTACCAGGTAGGTTATTTGTTGAAAATCTTACAGTACAAGTAATTTACGTTTGTGTTGATGGAGAAAACTTAGCCCTTTGGGATGCCGTACTGGAAGGGATTAATCCAATTGAGGCATTCAATAAGAAGCTTGTCTCTCTAAACTGTGATTTGACTAATGAGCAGGTTGATTTCGAATTCAATAATGAAAGTTCACAACGGAAGCACAATGCGACTTCGATTTGTCGTTGGAGTGAAGACTTTACTATTTATTAATAAAAACAAGGATTGTATTTATGCAGAAGCAGTTACCTCCAAAAATTGCAGCGGAACTTGCTGCTTTACCTTATCAGTATATTAAAAGTAAACCAACAAAAAACTCACGTTTATCACCTTTATTAAAAAAGCAATTTGAGATTAGTTTATCTGAAAGTGCCATTAAAGGCACATCTGGTGGTTTACCCTTTCAGCTCTTTAATAAAACATATGGATTTGCTATTACGGCGCGGGGAAAGCTTGAAAGTAATAAAGATCATCATGTAATCGCAATTCGCGGTACCAAAGTAATGGTGCCAGATTGGATGACAAACTTAAATATAGGCTTTGTTTCTGGCCCAAATAATAAAGATGTTCATGCGGGGTTTATGAAAGCATTTAATAGCTTAAAACCTGCCTTTGAAAAATAAGTACTCGAACATAACCCTAAGCATGTTTATTGTGTTGGTCATAGTCTTGGCGGGGCACTTGCTACTCTAACAGCCTCTTGGTTACAGTCTAAATATGCTATTTCTACCAGTATATATACATTTGGTGCGCCAAGGGTTGGAAATCAATCTTTTGCGACTCAGATTAAAGCATTTATTCCTACTTACCGAATAACACATGGAATGGATCCTGTACCATGTATACCATTATGGCCATTTGTGCATGCTGATGATGAGTATTTACTTGCTGGAAATAAAGGAGCTCGTTTTAGTTTAGGAGCCCACTCTATGAGCGAGCCAACACCGGGTTATATCAACACAGCAGGTCGTTATAGTAGTTATGATGAAATTGCTAATAAAGTTTGTAGTTCAGGTGCGAAAAAAAGAATCAAACTAGACTATCAAAAGCGCCACCTTGCTAGGTTTAATGCGGAATGGGCACAAAAAATTGCAGACTTTTTAATTAACATTTTAATTGATGCAGGGTATTCAATAGGTTTTATGATTAACTATGCAGGCTCATGCACGATGACTTTGTATGATGTTTTAGCAAGAACAATCCATAAAATTGTTGCTATATCAAAAGAGAAAAAAGAAGATGTTAAAGCTTTACTTGGACATATGTTAGTTTTCTCTGGTCAGCATCATGATATTAGTACATTAAGCGTCGCTGTGATTCGTTCCATTTTTGACATCATGACCCGTGCCCTTTATAGAATGGCTGCACAAGCACTTCAAAAAACGATGTAAAATTTATTTTAAATTTGCTAAGTGTAAGTCAGTTTATACAAAAAAACCTTGTCACTCTCATGACAAGGTTTTTTATTGCTTACAGCTTACAGCTTACAGCTTACAGCTTCGATTAGTTCGCAGTGAAGCTCACTGGACGACGCTCTTTACGAGGGCCACCACGTTTTTCACCACGGTCTTTGAAGTTACGCTTCTTATCACCACGATCACCACTTGGGCGCTCAGAGCGAGGAGCCGCAGGACCTTGGTCTTGCGTTAGCGTCATATTCATAGGACGTTTACAGATAAATACCTTTTGGAAGTGATCAAGCACATCTTTTGGCATGTTCTGTGGTAACTGTACCGTACTGTGATTGTCATGTAAGCGAATATCACCAATGAACTTGCTTGAGATATCAGCTTCGTTAGCAATCGCACCAACGATATTTTTAACTTGTACACCGTGCTCACGACCTACTTCGATACGGTAAGTATCCATAGGACCCATGCTGCGGCTATTGCGCTCACGCGGCTCACGAGGTTTACGCTCGCGTCCTTGACGGTCGCCACGATCAGCTCGATCACCACGTTCGTTGCGACGACGCTCGTTACGTTCGCCACGCGGTTGAACTTTAACTTCTTCAACCTTAATTGGTGATTGTTGCTGCGCTAAACAAAGTAATGCACCTGCTAAATCTTCAGCACTTAGCTCAAGCTTTTCTGCCATGTTAGCAGCAACTTGATTAAAGAAAGTGATGTCTTTGTTTTCAAGAGCAATCGTTAGTTTGTCTTGAAGCGCTTTAATACGCTTTTCTTCAACTACTTTTGCAGTTGGCAAATCAACTTGTGCGATATCAGATTTCGTATGACGAATGATATTTTTAAGTAAATAACGCTCGTTATGTTTTACGAAAAGAATCGCTTTACCAGTACGACCCGCTCGACCAGTACGACCAATACGGTGAACGTAGGCTTCTGAATCTTGTGGGATATCGTAGTTAATTACTAAGCTTAAACGGTCTACATCAAGGCCACGTGCAGCAACGTCTGTTGCAATAACGATATCAACTAGGCCGTTTTTCAAACGATCTACTGTGCGTTCACGTGCTTGTTGGTTCATGTCACCATTAAGTGGTGCCGCAGAGAAACCTTCGCGCTCAAGTAATTCAGCTAACTGTACCGTGTCGTTACGTGTACGTACGAAAACAATTGCACCATCGTATTGTTCTGCTTCTAAGAAGCGAACGATTGCTTTGTTTTTGTGTACGTGTGCATTCCAAAATACTTGCTCAACCGTTGATACAGTTGAGTTACGCGCAGAAATATGAACTTGCTCAGGCTCATTCATGTACTTGCTGCTGATATTTTGAATTTGCTTAGGCATGGTCGCCGAGAAAAGACATGTTTGCTTTTCACGTGGCGTTTTCTCCATGATGCTTTCTACATCATCAATGAAGCCCATGCGTAACATTTCGTCTGCTTCATCAAGAACAAGGGCTTGTAAGCTCTCAAACTTGATTGTGCCACGGTTAATGTGGTCAATTAAGCGACCTGGCGTTGCAACAATGATTTGCGCGCCACGACGAAGTGCACTTAGTTGGATGCTATAGCTTTGGCCACCATAAAGGGCTAAAACTTCAACACCACGAGTATGCTTAGCATATTGTTCGAATGCCTCAGCTACTTGGATCGCAAGTTCACGCGTAGGCGTTAAAACAAGGATCTGTGGCTGCTTCACAGACGGGTCAATATTATTTAGTAACGGCAGTGCAAATGCTGCTGTTTTACCTGTACCCGTTTGCGCTAGTCCCAGTACGTCCTTTCTTTCTAGCAATAACGGTATACATTGAGCTTGGATTTCAGATGGAGTCTTGTAACCCAACTCTTCAACTGCTTTAAGGATTGCAGGAGAAAGATTTAGAGATTCAAACGTGACTGGTTCTGACATTAATACGCCTCAACGAATTTAAAGAGGCGCGCATTGTATAGGAAATACAATGCAATTGCTTGTATAAATTACAACTAATTTGTATGTGGTTGATGTTGGTCATAATTTAATCAGTTTAGAATTGCCAAAATCAACCACGTTTACAATTTATTGATATAACCCTAAATTTTCTTTAGCGTATGCTTCGAATTCAGTGAAGCCACCAATGTGGGCTTGGTCAATAAAAATCTGTGGTACAGTTGGGCAAGGTTTGCCTGCAGACTGTTCTAAATCTGCTTTGCTGATGCCTTCTTTAATGATGTCGATATAACGGTATTTAAAATCGTCACGCTCATTTGCTAGTTTTTCAGCAACGTCTTTTGCACGAACACAGTATGGGCAGCCTTCACGGCCAAAAATTACAGTTAACATATCGCTCTCCTCGATGTGAATGTGTTTATCTGGTTATCATCTTAACGGATTAAATGAATAAAAACAGCGCATAAAATCGATTGCACTATTCTGTTTTTTCTCACTAAAAGCGATTGAGCTAATCAAGAGTGCGCATCCTAAGGCCAAGTTCTGTTGAGTAACCCATAGAATGCGCAGTAATGGCCAACTGCTCATCAATAACATAATAAGTTGGGTAGGCACTGATTTTATAATCTTGACCTGTACTTTTACTGCCAAGTAACACCGGCATTGTTAATTCGAGTGAATCAGTAAACTGTTTAACTTCAGCAATATTTTGGTAATCGAGGGCAATTGCTATGGCATTTAACTTACCTTGCTGATGGGCCTTTTCTAAATTTGGCATACTGTAACGACAAATTGAGCACCAAGGCGCAAAGAAATACACCACTGTTTGCTTTCCTTGTAATTGTGCAATGGTCATCCGCTCTGCCGGGTCTTTTAGCGTGGCTAAATTAAAATAGGGGGCAGGAGTTTTATCAGTTGAGAGTAAATTACGTTGCTGAAATGCGGTCACGGCATACACAACGACTGCCATTAACACGACATTTTTTAGCACATTGATAAATTTTTTTAAAAAAGTTGGATTTTTTTTCATTGTTATTTTGTACGTGGTTAACCCTTTAAAATCAACTAATTCAGACCAGTTTGAGGGTGTTAAAATTTCAATTATTTTAAAAAAATTGCAATTTTTTTTGCTAAAAATCTTGAAAAGATTTTACCCGCCCATAAATAGTTTAGTGAGGACGCCTGATGGGTCCCAAACAAACTAAAGTAATTGAAATATATAGTATTAATTTAACTTTGTTAGCACTGGTTCAATAGAAGAGTACTAACAAAATATCGCTTAAATATGAGGATATAATTATGCGTACAGTAGACTTATCACCACTTTATCGTTCATTCATCGGTTTCGATCATTTAGCATCATTAATGGATGCGGCAGCTCGCACAGACAAGCAGCCAAGTTTTCCTCCGTACAACATCGAAGCACTCGATAAAGACAAATATCGTATCACTATGGCTGTAGCAGGTTTTAGTGACAGTGAATTGACCATTGAGTCAGAAAACAACACATTGAAAGTCAGCGGTACTAAAGCTGATAAACAAGATAATGCTGAACGTAAGTTCATTCACCAAGGCATTGCAGAGCGTAACTTTGAGCGTAAGTTCCAATTAGGTGACCACGTTAAAGTGCTTGGCGCTGACCTTGAAAATGGTTTACTAAGTATCGATTTAGAGCGTGAAATTCCAGAAGCTTTAAAACCACGTAAAATCGAAATCGGTAATGGTAAATTACTAGAAAATAAGTAATTTCCAACAGCATTGTTTCCCCTAGTTAGTTTTGCCGCCTCATCTGAGGCGGCTTTTTTCGTTATCACAGCTTTTCTAGATTATCTAAGCACCAGCTAGCGCGCTTAAGCGTTGCTTGCTGTACAGATTCATCTTGTTTATACCAGTTTTTATAAATCATACCGATACGTGGGTTTTGTGAAAGCTGTTGTTCGTGCTCTAACATAAAATGCCAATATAGGCTGTTGAATGGGCAAGCATCCTCAGTGGCTTTTTCTTTAATGTTGTAGCTACAATGTTTGCAGTAATCACTCATTTTGTTGATGTAATTTCCACTGGCTGCATAGGGCTTAGTGGCAATTAATCCCCCGTCAGCAAATTGGCTCATTCCCCGAGTGTTGGGCATTTCTACCCATTCTATGGCGTCGATATAAATACCTAAATACCATTCATCTACTTCACTTGGCTCAATAGCGGTTAATAAGCAAAAGTTACCCGTGATCATCAAACGTTGTATGTGGTGTGCATAAGCCGTTTGCAGGCTTTGTGTAATGGCATGGTGCATACAATTCATGTTTGTTTTGCCATGCCAAAAATAGTCGGGTAGGGCACGCTTTGCATTTAAGGCATTTTTGCTGGCGTAATCAGGCATATTTTGCCAATAAATACCACGTACATACTCGCGCCAACCGATAATTTGCCTGATAAAACCTTCAACTTGCGCAATATCAATAGGTTGCTTATCAAAGCTAGTTAACACTTGCTCGATGACCTGCATCGGGTGCAGCATTTTAGTATTAAGGGCAAACGATAAACGGCTGTGATACAAAGACCATTGGTACTGGGACTGGCATGTCATAGCATCCTGAAACTGACCAAAATGCACCAGTAAATGATCGCAAAAAAAATCGAGTAACTGCTTTGCTTCAGCGCGTGTGGTTGGCCAAATTAACGTATCGCTGCACTCACCAAAGGTGTTTAGTTTGTGCATTTCTACTCGTTTAAGGATGTTGCTAACATCGTGACCGAAACATAAAGGTTCTGGGATTTCTTTAAGATCGCTGGGTTTTAACTTGTTTCTATTTTGCTGATCAAAATTCCATTTGCCACCACGAGGTTGATTATCATCGTCCATTAAAATATTAAAACGTTTGCGCATAGCACGATAAAAAAACTCCATTTTTACCGGCTTATTTGGCTTAAAGTGCTGGTCAATATCATTAAAAGGTAGTAGAAAGTGTTCAGAATCAACTGCATTGACATCAAATTCGCTCTGCTGTGAAAAGTCTGCAAGTTGCTTTTTAAGGCGATATTCGTCTGGGTATTGGTACTCAATGTTCTGGCATTGATAATGCTTAGCTAACCGGGTAAGTAGCTCTGGTAGTGAGTCATCATCTTGTGTGTCATCGAGTGTCAGATGCAGGCAGTTTAAATTCGCTTTTGTCAGTGCATTAGCAAAGTTTTCCATTGCAGCAAAGAAGGCGACCACTTTTTGCAGGTGGTGCTTTACGTAGTTGGTTTCTTGTTTTAATTCGGCGATGACATACAGCGTGTCTGGTTGTGATTTTTCTTTAAACCAGCTGTGGCTTGCATTAAGTTGATCGCCAAAAATAAATCTTAAGGTGGTGTATTGCACTTCTAATAGCCTTTGCAGCAAGTAATCTAGGTAACTACGAAGTAATCACAAAGATAGATCGATAAAAATAGTCTATAAAAGGTACATTAGTGGCATTTTTAATGAGTCATTACTAAGGAAGGGTCGAGATGAAAATTAACTTACATTTACTATTTATAAGCCTGTTAGTTTGCCCTTTGGCTCACAGCACTGTTTATCACTGTGAGAAAAACGGTGTTGCTGAATTTAGCCAACAGCCCTGTGGCAAAGATGCAAAGCTAATCACTATAAAAGAGCAAAACCCACACCTCTCGGGCGCGTCAGATAACGCTGCACAAGCATCAGCAGGTAAAGATACCGCAGAGGTCGACCGTTATATCCGCTTAAAGCAAATCGATGCGCAAATTGCAGAACATAACAATAAAATTGACACATTCAAGCTCAAAATGGACAGGGAAATAGTGGCTTTATCTGAGCAATCAGATGCTCAGCTACGTAATTTGGTGGGGGCTAAAAAACAAGCTGCAATCGCCAAACAAATGACCGCAGTATCTGAGCGTTACGGCGTGCTTATCGGCAGTGAGCAGCGCAGTATTGATAGACTCACGGCTGAAAAATACACGTTAACTTCCTCTGCTAATAATGAGGTTGCTAGTTTTATTCGCTCGAAACAAATTATGCGTAAAATTTCAGAGCATGAAAATAAAATTGATACTTATCAGAGTGAGTTAAACATGCAAATGTCAGAGCTTGAGCAACAACTAAGTAGCCGCCCTCGTAATTTAGCTGATGCGAATAGCGATAACGCACTAGCTGACAAAATGACAGCTTTAACGAGTCGTTTTAACACCTTAATCGCCATTGAACAAAAACAAATAGATAGGCTTAATACTGAATTGACCAAGCTATGAGCTTAAGCGTGCAGGGTAATAGGCGCTAAACGACACTACATTTGAATAATCGAACAAGTAACTCTTTACGATATTGGCAAATATTCTCGTAGCTTGCAGCCAAGCTTGATGCAATTGCGTGCTAATGTGATGAATATACGATTTGCGAGTATCTATAAAGGCATCGCAAAGGGTATCGATATCCTCAAATGACACCTTTAAAAAGCTCAAGTTATTCGCTAAATAATGAATAAACGGCGTGACTTGCTGTAAGTCATCGAGGTGACTTACTACTTTGTTGAGCGCACAGTAAAGAATATAGCTGCGCTTAGTTATGCTTTCTTGCTCAGGAACTGTCATGGTTAATTGACGAGAACTAATACTGCGATGATATGCGCTTGTAAACAGATGAAAATCCGGTTTTAGCAATTCAATATCTTGTAGTAACAGTCTTTTTTGAAATGAAGATAGACTCATAGTAAATCGCTTAATAGCCAAGGCTATAGGTTGTTCTTATTATATGACTAAATATAGACGAGAATTTTCAGTTATGGGAAATTTTATGACAAGGTTGTCATAAAATTTTTAGGCAAAAAATAGTCTAACTAATTCATGTAGGAAGGTTGCTAATTGAGCGCTACATGCTTATAATAGCCGCCATTGAATTGAGGTGTTTAACACTCGATTAAATGATATTAAGTTACTTTTAATATCTATTGGCGCGGGATGGAGCAGCCTGGTAGCTCGTCGGGCTCATAACCCGAAGGTCGTCGGTTCAAATCCGGCTCCCGCAACCAAATACATGCTAAGGCATTGTAAGTGTACTTAGTATGCACAGTAATTTTTACTGTATGAAGTCGCGCATTCTGGTAATGCGCGTTTTGCGTTTAGGCTATCTAGTTTAATTTAGTCAGGTGACTGACTCGCAACCAAGCTTGGCCCTAGGCCACACAGTTTTATGCTTTAGGTGTGACGCCCCGCTTGGTTCGGGGCGTTGTTGTATCTGCTTGGCGGTGATTTTAAATCATTATTAAACTCAGTATTTCAGGGCTATATGCCCTTTTTTTGTTTGTATGGAGGATTTTCGTGACAAAACTTGAGCAAGATTTAGTAGCCATGCTCTCACCGGCCGTTGAAATGTTAGGCTTTGAGTTACATGGTCTTGAGTTTGTGCAAGCTGGTCGCCACTCTACATTACGTGTTTATATCGATCACGATGCAGGGATTACGGTTGACAATTGTGCCGACGTTAGTCGTCAAGTTAGCGCAATTTTAGACGTCGAAGACCCAATTACAAATGAATATGATTTGGAAGTTTCGTCTCCTGGTGTTGATCGTCCATTATTCAAACAAGATCACTACGAGAAGGCGCAAGGAGAAGAAGTACGCGTGCGTACAAAGCTTCCGCAAGATGGTCGTCGTAACTTTAAAGGCGATTTAGTATCAGTTAGCAGTGATATGATCACACTTTCAGCAGATGGCGCTGAGCATATGATTATGCTTAGTAACATTGAACGTGCGAACATCATCGCAAAGTTTTAATTCGAGTGCGAAGGAATAGGGCAAGCGAGGCATAACCCATGGCAAAAGAAATATTATTGGTTGCTGAAGCCGTCTCCAATGAGAAAGCGGTTCCAAAAGAAAAGATTTTTGAAGCGTTAGAGTTCGCATTAGCGACTGCAACAAAGAAAAAACACGATGGCGAAATCGAAGTTCGCGTATCAATCGACCGTAAAACAGGTGATTACGACACATTCCGTCGTTGGAAGATTGCTGAAGTGCTTGAAGATGGTTCTTTAGAAAATCCTTACAGCGAAATCACACTTGAAGCGGCACAAGTTGAAGACGAAAGCCTACAATTAGGTGATTACGTTGAAGAACAAATTGAGTCAATCAAGTTTGACCGTATTACAACACAAATGGCTAAGCAAGTTATCGTACAGAAAGTACGTGAAGCTGAGCGTGCATTAGTTGTTGAGGAATACAAAGATCAACAAGGCGAATTAGTAACAGGTGTTGTTAAAAAAGCAACCCGTGATGCAATCGTACTTGACCTTGGTAACAATGCTGAAGCGGTTATCTACCGTGATGATATGTTACCGCGTGAAAACTTCCGTCCAGGTGACCGTATCCGTGGTCTTCTTTACGAAGTTAAGCCAGAAGCACGTGGCGCGCAGTTATTTGTAACGCGTTCTAAGCCAGAAATGCTAATGGAGCTTTTCCGCATTGAGGTGCCAGAGATTGGCGAAGAGATGATTGAACTACGTGCAGCTGCACGTGATCCAGGTTCTCGTGCAAAAATTGCGGTAAAATCTAACGACAAACGTATCGACCCAGTTGGTGCGTGTGTTGGTATGCGTGGTGCACGTGTACAAGCTGTTTCAACTGAGCTTGGTGGTGAGCGTGTTGATATCGTTCTTTACGATGACAACCCAGCGCAATTCGTTATCAATGCAATGGCGCCAGCAGAAGTTGCGTCAATCGTAATGGACGAAGATACACATTCAATGGATATCGCTGTTGAAGCCGATAACCTAGCACAAGCAATCGGTCGTAATGGTCAAAACGTTCGTCTTGCTAGCCAGTTAACTGGTTGGGAATTAAACGTAATGACAGTTGATGACATGCGTGCGAAGAACGAAGCTGAATCAGATAAGCTAATCAACTTATTCACTGAATACCTAGATATTGATGATGAGTTTGCAACATTACTTATCAACGAAGGTTTCTCAACACTTGAAGAAGTGGCTTACGTACCGGCATCAGAATTCTTAGAAATCGACGGTTTAGATGAAGAAACAGTTGATATCTTACGTTCGCGTGCAAAAGACGCATTAACAACGAAAGCGCTTAAAACTGAAGAAAGCCTAGAAGGTGCAGAACCTGCAGAAGACCTACTAGCGCTTGAAGGCTTAGAGCGTCACCTTGCATTTGTTATGGCAAGTAAAGGTGTAGTAACACTTGAAGACTTAGCTGAGCAAGGCATTGATGAGTTAGTAGACATCACTGAACTTTCAGAAGAAGAAGCTGGCAAGCTAATTATGGCTGCGCGTAACATTTGTTGGTTCGCAGACGAGTAATTTATTAACGGAGGTATTACACACTATGGCAGAAGTAAATGTTGAAAAACTAGCCGGAGATATTGGTACAACTGTTGATAAATTACTACAGCAGCTAGAACAAGCCGGTATTTCTAAAAAAGCAGGTGATATGGTAACTGAGTCTGAAAAGTCGACGTTATTAGATCACTTGAGCAAGCAGCACGGCGGCACGGGCTCAGAAGGCCCAGCCCGCATGACTTTGCAACGTAAAAGCAAAAGTACGCTAAGCGTAACTGGCTCTACAGGTAAAGCGAAGTCTGTGCAAGTTGAAGTACGTAAAACACGTACTTACGTTAAGAAAAGCGCCATTGAGCAACAGCAAGAAGAAGAGCGTTTAGCTGCAGAAGAAGCTGCACGTAAAGCAGCAGAGCTTAAAGCCCAGCAAGAAGCTGAGGAGCTTAAAGCGAAACAAGAGGCAGAGCGCAAAGCGAAAGAAGAAGCTGAGCGTAAAGCCAAAGAAGAGGCTAAACGTAAAGCTGAAGCTGAGCGTAAAGCGAAACAGAAGCAGATGACCCCAGAGCAAAGTGCTAAGTCTGAACAAGATCGCGCCGAAGCTGAGCGTCTGCAAAAAGAAGCAGAAGAGGCCGCATTGAGAAAAGCTGAAGAAGAAGCGAAACGTCAAGCAGAAGAGGCAAGAAAGCTAGCTGAAGAAAATGAAGCTCGCTGGAAGAAGGAAGAAGAAGAGCGTAAGCAGCGCGAAGAAAGCGCTGATCACCACCTTACGACTTCAACTTACGCACGTGAAGCAGAAGATGAATCTGATGCACGTGAAGAGAATAGCGCTCGTCGTAAGAAAAAGAAAAAAGGACCTCAAAAAGATAAACAGGCTGCCGGTCCTAAAGGTAAGAAAGGCAAGCTTAAAGCACCAACGTCTTTACAACATGGTTTCCAAAAACCAACAGCTGACGTGAAAAACGAAGTTCGTATCAGTGAAACAATCACTGTTGCTGAGCTTGCATCACGCATGGCAGTTAAAGGTGCTGAAGTTGTTAAAACGATGATGAAGATGGGTGACATGGTTACCATCAACCAAGTGATTGACCAAGAAACAGCGCAGCTTGTTGCTGAAGAAATGGGTCACAAGGTTATTATCGTTAAAGAAAACGAATTAGAAGAGAAAGTTCTAAACGACCGTAGCGAAGAAGGTAAAGCGATTCCTCGTGCACCGGTTGTAACAGTAATGGGTCACGTTGACCACGGTAAAACGTCAACACTTGACTACATTCGTTCAGCAAAAGTTGCCTCTGGTGAGGCCGGTGGTATTACTCAGCACATTGGTGCATACCACGTTGAAACGAATGGCAACATGATTACTTTCTTAGATACTCCAGGCCACGCCGCGTTTACATCAATGCGTGCACGTGGTGCTAAAGCAACGGATATCGTAATCCTAGTAGTTGCTGCGGATGATGGTGTTATGCCACAGACTAAAGAAGCGGTTCAGCACGCGCGTGCTGCAGGCGTTCCTTTAATCATCGCAGTTAACAAAATGGATAAAGAAGGCATCGACCCAGATCGCGTTAAGAACGAGCTAGCACAATTAGACGTTATCCCAGAAGAGTGGGGTGGTGAAACACAGTTTGTACACATCTCTGCGAAAACAGGTTTAGGTATTGATGACCTACTTGAAGCGGTATTAATGCAAGCTGAGCTACTTGAGCTAACTGCGCCAGCTGAAGGTATGGCTGCAGGTGTTGTAATTGAATCGCGTCTAGATAAAGGTCGTGGTCCAGTTGCGTCAATCCTAGTTCAGTCTGGTACGCTTAACCAAGGTGACATCGTACTTTGTGGTCTTGAATATGGCCGTGTACGTGCTATGAAAGATGAGAACGGTAAAGACATCAAGTCTGCGGGTCCATCTATCCCAGTTGAGATTTTAGGTCTGTCTGGTATCCCTGCTGCTGGTGATGAAGCAACAGTAGTTAAAGATGAGCGTAAAGCGCGTGAAGTAGCACTTTACCGTCAAGGTAAGTTCCGTGAAGTGAAGCTTGCTCGTCAACAAAAAGCGAAGCTTGAAAACATGTTTACGAACATGGCTGAAGGCGATGTATCAGAAGTTAACATCGTTCTTAAAGCTGACGTACAAGGTTCAATTGAAGCAATCGCTGATTCATTAACTAAGCTTTCTACTGATGAAGTTAAAGTGAAGATTGTTGGTTCAGGTGTAGGTGGTATCACTGAAACTGATGCAACTCTTGCAGCGGCGTCAAACGCTATCGTTGTTGGCTTTAACGTACGTGCTGATGCATCAGCTCGTAAAGTAATTGAGTCAGAAAACCTAGACTTACGTTACTACAGCGTAATCTACAGCCTGATTGAAGAAGTTAAACAAGCGATGTCAGGTATGCTTGCACCAGAATTCAAGCAAGAGATCATTGGTCTTGCTGAAGTTCGTGACGTGTTCAAGTCACCTAAGATTGGTGCAATCGCAGGTTGTATGGTTACTGAAGGTATCGTTAAGCGTAGCGCGCCTATCCGTGTACTTCGTGATAACGTGGTTATCTATGAAGGTGAACTTGAGTCACTACGTCGCTTTAAAGATGACGTACAAGAAGTTCGTAACGGTATGGAATGTGGTATCGGCGTTAAGAACTACAACGATGTTAAAGTTGGCGACCAAATCGAGGTATTCGAGACGGTTGAAGTACAACGTTCACTTTAATTTCGTTTAAGTCACTATTTTAAATGGGGGCCTAGCCCCCATTTGTGTATTCGTAATTAAATTAACTTATTCTTTAACATCAATAAGTTATTATTTTAGAGTGAAATGAAATGAGAGAATTTTCTCGCACTGATCGTGTTGCACAGCAAATTCAAAAAGAGATTGCTGTTATTCTTCAACGCGAAATCAAAGATCCACGCTTAGGCATGGTGACAGTGTCTGCGGTTGAGGTATCTCGCGACTTATCTTACGCAAAAGTATTCATCACAGTGTTTAACACTGATGATGAAGATAAAGCCAAGCAAAGCGCTAAAATCTTAAATGAAGCAACGGGTTATATTCGTTCTTTATTAGGTAAACGCATTCGTGCGCGCATCATGCCTGAGTTACGTTTTGTTATTGATAACTCGCTTATGGAAGGTATGCGTATTTCAAACTTGGTTGACTCAGTTATTCGTGAAGACAATGCCAAGCATGTAGACGAAGATGACAGCGAAGAAGGCACTAAAGACTAATGGCTAGACGCAGTAAAGGTCGTGCTATTGACGGCATCTTATTACTTAATAAGCCGCAAGGTATTTCATCAAACAAAGCATTGCAGCAAGCAAAGGGAATTTACTTTGCTCAAAAAGCAGGCCACACCGGTGCGCTTGATCCGCTCGCGACGGGTATGCTGCCTATTTGTTTTGGTGAAGCGACTAAGTTTACCCAGTTCTTGCTTGATACTGACAAAACCTATGTTGTTCGCGCCAAACTTGGTGAGCGAACCACGACCTCTGATTCAGATGGTGAAGTGGTTGAAACGCGCGACGTATCGGTCACCCGTGAACAATTAGCTGAGCAAATTGCCAGTTTCTTAGGTGAGTCGGATCAATACCCTTCGATGTACTCTGCGCTTAAATACCAAGGTCAGCCTTTGTATAAATATGCCCGCGAAGGTATCGAAGTGCCGCGTAAGTGTCGAAAAATTAATGTATTTAGTTTAACGCTTGATGAGTTTGATGAAGCTAATAACGAAGTACAAATGACGGCACATGTGTCTAAAGGCACTTATATTCGTACTATTGTTGACGACTTAGGCGAAAAGCTTGGCTGTGGTGCGCATGTCATCATGTTACATCGAAGTGCAGTTGGCCATTATCCAAGTGAAAAAATGGTCACTCTTGAGCAACTTGAAGAAAAGCTACAGCAAGCAAAAGCAGACGATGTTGCGCCTTCAAGCTACCTCGATGAGCTTCTACTGCCAATGGATACTGCTTTAGTTGATTTACCTGTGATTGAAATTACCCAAGAGCAGGGCGTGGCATTTAGTCATGGTCAAACAGTCGTGATTGGTAAGCCCGTACCAGATGGTGTGGTAAAGGTAATGGCTGATGGGGTGTTCATCGGCACTGGTGAGCGTCATAAAGACGGCCACTTAAAATCAAAGCGTGGCTTATCAAATCAGCTGCCTGAGTAAAGATTACCTTGTAGTTATTAGCAAAGCTGGGTAGAATACGCCCGCTCAATCGTTTTGGCTGAATTAGTGATCGGCTAAAACACAATTTAAATTAATTTTTGGAGTTACTATGTCACTAAGCAATCAAGAAAAAGTTGAAATCATCGCTAAATTTGCACGCGCTGAAGGCGACACTGGTTCACCTGAAGTACAAGTTGCACTTCTAACTTTCGATATCAACAAGCTTCAAGGTCACTTTGCTAGCCACAAGCACGACTTCCACTCACGTCGTGGTCTTCTTCGCAAAGTAAGCCAACGCCGTAAACTGCTTGACTACCTTAAAGGTAAAGACATTGCACGTTACACTGCGTTAATCCAAGAGCTTGGCCTACGTCGCTAAGAACTAGATTACGAGAAAAGGGGCTATTTAGCCCCTTTTTTTGTGCGCGCATGAAAGGTATACTAGCGCACACCTAAGTAGTGGATACTGCTTAGATATCAAAAAACATCATTGCCAATTGTAGTACTTAATTAATTTTTATTAAGTTTAATTAAGTACTGTAATTGGTACTTTGATGGACTATATTTTTACCAATTCGGAGCACTGCTCTGAGTTGCTTTTACATTTAAAGGATATTTTTAAGTGCAAGCAATTATTAAAGAATTTCAACTAGGTCAACACACTGTGACCCTAGAAACAGGTGCTATCGCTCGTCAAGCTGACGGCGCAGTACTAGCAAGCATTGGCGATACTTCAGTATTAGTTACTGTTGTTGGTAAGCGTGATGCACAACCAGGTCAAGATTTCTTCCCACTAACAGTTAACTACCAAGAGCGTATGTACGCTGCGGGTCGTATCCCTGGTGGTTTCCTTAAGCGTGAAGGTCGTCCTAACGATGGCGAAACACTTATCGCTCGTCTAATCGACCGTCCAATCCGTCCACTTTTCCCAGACGGTTTCGTAAACGAAGTACAAGTAATCGCGACAGTTGTTTCTGTTAACCCAGAAATCCAACCTGACATGGTTGCTATGATTGGTACTTCAGCAGCACTTGCTATCTCTGGTATTCCATTCAATGGTCCTATCGGTGCTTCACGTGTTGGTTTCATCAACGGTGAATACGTACTTAACCCAACACTAGCTGAGCTTGAAGAAAGCCAATTAGACCTAGTTGTTGCTGGTACTGATAACGCAGTACTTATGGTTGAATCAGAAGCTGAAACACTATCTGAAGACGTAATGTTAGGTGCGGTTGTTTATGGTCATGAGCAATCTCAAGCTATCATCAATGCAATCAACGAGTTCAAAGCTGAAGCGGGTAAACCAGCTTGGGATTGGACTGCACCAGAGAAAAACGTAACACTTGCTGAGAAAATCTCTGCAATTGCTGCTGATAAAGTAGGTGAAGCATACCGCATCACTGACAAAGTAGCGCGTAAAGAAGCACTTGGTGCAGCGAAAGAAGAAGTTGTTGCTACATTAACAGCTGAACTTGCTGAAGGCGAAGAGCTAGATACGCAAGAAGTTGGCAAACTATTCGGTTCTTTAGAAAAAGAAATCGTTCGTGGCCGTATCATCGCTGGTGAAAAACGTATTGATGGTCGTGAACCAGATATGGTTCGTGCACTAGACGTAATGACGGGTGTTTTACCACGTACTCACGGTTCTGCAATCTTCACGCGTGGTGAGACGCAAGCACTTGTAACTGCAACACTTGGTACTGAACGTGATTCACAGTTAATCGACGACTTAACAGGTACTAACAAGCATCACTTCATGCTTCACTACAACTTCCCTCCGTTCTGCGTAGGTGAAACAGGTTTTGTAGGCTCTCCTAAGCGTCGTGAAATTGGTCACGGTAACCTAGCTAAGCGTGGTATTGCTGCGGTACTACCTACACTTACTGACTTCCCATACTCAATCCGTGTTGTTTCAGAAATCACTGAATCAAACGGTTCATCGTCTATGGCATCAGTATGTGGTACGTCACTAGCACTTATGAACGCAGGTGTACCAATCAAAGCATCTGTTGCTGGTATCGCGATGGGTCTAGTTAAAGAAGGCGAAGATTTCGTTGTTCTTTCAGATATCTTAGGTGATGAAGATCACTTAGGTGACATGGACTTTAAAGTAGCGGGTACTTCAAACGGTATCACTGCACTACAAATGGATATCAAGATCGAAGGTATCACTAAAGAAATCATGCAAATCGCTCTTAAACAAGCGAAAGCAGCACGTCTACACATCTTAGGTGTTATGGACGAGGCGATTGCAGCACCTTCTGAAGAGTTATCTCAATTCGCACCACGCATCTACACAATGCAAATCCCTGCGAAGAAAATTGCTGAAGTTATCGGTAAAGGTGGCGCAACTATCCGTCAACTTACTGAAGAAACTGGCACAACGATCGAAATCGAAGATGACGGTACAATCAAGATCGCTGCAACTGACGGCATCAGCGCAAACGATGCAATCAAGCGTATCGAGCAATTAACTGCTGAACTAGAAGTAGGTACTATCTACACTGGTAAAGTTGTACGTATCGTTGATTTTGGTGCGTTCGTTAATATCCTTCCGGGTAAAGACGGTCTAGTGCACATTTCACAAATCAGCACAGAGCGTGTTAACAACGTAACTGACCACCTAAGCGAAGGCCAAGAAGTTAAAGTTAAAGTTCTTGAAGTAGATCGCCAAGGTCGTGTACGTCTAAGCATCAAAGAAGCAATGGAACCAGCTGCTGAAGAAAAAGCAGAAGAGTCTAAAGACGCTTAATGATGATTGAATAACCAGTTATTTGCTGGATATAAGAAAAAGGGGCTGTTTAGCCCCTTTTTTTATGCTTTAATGAAACCTATCCGCTTCGCCTTTGTCTACAGAGAATTCAGGTATTAAGGAATTTAATGATTTTTAAACACTTAGCATTGACCGCTGTGGCTATTTTTTCTTTAAGTGCATGTCAAACAACTTCACAACCTGAGTCAGTCCCTATTGTTAATGTGCCTTTTACTGCACCATTAGCACCTGATTTTCGTAACGAAATTACGATTGCTCGCTATTCTGAACTACTAAACCGTGCTGATTTAAGTGCCGATCAACAAGCCAAACTTTATTATGATCGCGGTGTATTATTTGACAGCTTAGGTATGTCGACCTTGGCGAGAATTGACTTTAACCGTGCGATTAAGCTCAAACCTGATTTAGCAGAGGTGTATAACTTCTTAGGCATTCATCACACACTAATGCAGCAGTATGAACAAGCTTATGAGTTTTTTGATTCGGCACTTGAGCTTAATGAGCAACATGAGTATGCCTACTTAAATCGTGGTATTGCTCTTTACTATGGCGATCGCCCATCACTTGCACAAGATGATTTACAGCAGTTTTTAAATCGTTCACCGAGCGATCCTTATCGTGTGTTATGGCTTTATTTAGCCCAATCAGAAGCTGATAAAGCACAGGCCTTAATTGATTTAAAAGCTAACTCGCAGGGTGTTGATGAGTCGCAATGGGGTTACCAACTGTTGGCACTTTATTTAGGTGACATCAGTGAGTTTGAGTTTTTATCTGGCATTATTGAAGGTGTAACTTCAGAGCAAGAGTATGCGCACCGCTTATGCGAAGCTTATTTCTACCTAGCGAAGATGCATCAAGCGGCGGGTGATAACTATCTTGCTGCCGATTACTTTAGACTTGCCCTTGCCACCAATGTGCATGAGTTTGTTGAATACAAATATGCCCGTTTAGAGCTTGAGTTAATGGCTGGTGAAAACGCAAGCTAAGGTTTTTTTTACTGCTATTCTATTACTGAGCTTGGGTTTTGTATCAAGCTCAGTGTCTCGTTTTATTCCCGCTTACGCTTATTACGCAAATACTACTCCTTCACAAGCAACAGCTATCTATCATTTGGCACCCAGTGCCATTAATTTGCAGCATTTAGTGCTGAGTAACTCACAGCTTCGCCAGTTAGCTACGCTTAATGATGATAGTAATGCTGCGTATCAGCTTGCGCTCAGATTTTTGCACCAACAAGATTACACTGCAGCAAAATTATGGTGGCAGCCTTACTTTGCTAAATTCAATTCAGCTCAGCAACAAACCTTAGCGGAGCAGCTAGTCAGTGCGAACCAGTGGCTCGATATAAGTTACCTAGGTAAAGCTGGCAAGTTACCTAAGGGAAATGCCAAGCAAGCTTGGCTGTTGCAGCAACAAATGCAGCCAGCTCAAATTGACCCAGCTTATGCGCAGCAACAGCAATTAGCCTTATCAACATCAAGTGTACAAGCAAGCAGTCAGTGCCAATTTAATGTTTTAATGATGACAGATCATTACAAGGGCATTGATACTTTAAAGCAGTATAAGCAGCAATACAGTAAAGCGCCTGAGCCTGCAAAAGGCAGCTTTTGTTTTACTGACGTTGTTTATGTTGCCGATAAGTTTAGCTGTGATGGCAGCGATGGGGCGCTTAAGTGTAACTGGCAAAATGCGTCAGCGCATCCGTGGCCTGAAGGTTTTGACTTTATTGTGATGATGTCAAAGCAAGGGGCTGCTAATGTGCTTGGCGGGATTATGCATATCAATTCATCGCAATCTTATGCGGTATTTTTACATGAGCTAATGCATTTCAATGGCTTTGAAGATGAGTATGTTTTAGCAGAGCAAAAACAACAGTGGCTGTGTAAGCAACAGGGGCTGGTTGCGCCAAATTTGTTTATTGCAAATGAGGTTTCCCCACCAAAAGGCTGGCAAAAAAGTATCGCTTGTAGCAATCAGTTAGCCTATAAACCAAGCCCTAATTGGTCAATTATGCAATACCAAACAATGAGCTTGTCTGAGCAATACCGTGAGCTTTGGCAAAAACAAATTAACCAGCCCTTAACAAAGCCGATTCGGTTTTCTGAATATTTTGCCTTTTTAGGCTTAAAGCCAGTGTTTACAACAGCTTCCAAAGAGCAGAAATTTTCTGACTAATCGTCTATTTATTGCTATTTTAGTATGCAAAGCGGTTAAATGTTGTGCAAATAGGTGTGTCTCCTATAGACAAAATAGCACCTGATCAGTATAACTATACGCATTGTAAGCTTTTTTTGAAGCCAACTTTTAACCATCCAAATGAACAGTACGCAACTAATTAAAACTAGAGCGGTATTGATATTCTTATGACACTAAAAGGCTCCTAATTATGACTTTGCTCTGGATACCCCTGTTATCCTTAATCGGCAGTGTTATTTCATCCTGCACTTCAAAACTAACACGTAACCAAAGCACTGCTTTGACCATGTTAGCGCCTTTGATTGCCCTTGGAATTGTATTTTCGTATACCCCTGCAGTCTTTTCTGGTGAAACAATTCGCTACACTGCTGAGTGGATCCCTCTTTTAAACATGCAAGTCTCGTTTCGACTTGATGGTTTAACGTTACTTTTTCTATATATGATCTTGGGTATTGGTACCCTGGTGATTTTTTATGCGCGTTATTACTTGAGTAGTAGCGACTCAATGCCAAAGCTATACTGCTATTTAATGCTATTTATGACCGCAATGGTCGGCATCGTGATGTCGAATAATGTGATCCAGCTGTGGTTTTTCTGGGAGCTCACCAGTATTAGCTCGTTCTTATTGATTAGCTATTGGTGGCATAAGTCAGAAGCTCGCAAAGGCGCACGTATGGCACTTGCTATTACCGGTGCCGGCGGTCTTGCGTTACTAGCAGGTTTATTACTAATTGGTGATATTGTTGGTAGCTATAATCTTGATGTGATTTTAGCAAGCAAAGCGCTTATTCAATCTCATGCACTTTATGAAGCTGCGCTGGTATTAGTGCTTTTAGGTGCATTTACCAAATCTGCACAATTTCCATTTCATTTTTGGTTACCACATGCCATGGCAGCACCGACACCAGTCAGTGCCTACTTGCACTCTGCAACCATGGTTAAAGCAGGTATCTTTTTATTAGCGCGTTTTTACCCAGCGCTATCAGGCACAGATACTTGGTTTATCTTAGTGGCGATGACGGGTCTGGCGACTTTATTGGTAGGCGCTTATATCGCGTTATTTAAGCATGATTTAAAAGGCTTGCTGGCTTATTCAACAATCAGCCATTTAGGTTTAATTACATTACTGCTTGGCTTAGACACTGAGCTTGCTACAGTGGCTGCTATCTTCCACATCATTAACCACGCAACGTTTAAAGCGTCGTTATTTATGGCAACGGGTATCATTGACCATGAAACTGGCACCCGTGATATGCGTAAACTTAATGGTATGTGGCGCTTTATGCCGTATACCGCCACACTTGCTATGGTGGCAGCTGCTGCAATGGCGGGCGTGCCACTGTTAAATGGTTTCTTGTCGAAAGAAATGTTCTTTGCCGAAACACTTCATCAACAAGTGCTTGGCTCTATGTCGTGGTTAATTCCAGTGTTAGCGACGATTGCTGGTGCACTCTCTGTCGCGTATTCAGCACGCTTTATTCACGACGTGTTTTTCAATGGCGACCCAATCGATTTGCCAAAACAGCCTCATGAGCCACCGCGCTATATGCGTGTACCAATCGAAATTTTGGTCGTGCTGTGTTTACTCGTTGGTATGTTCCCACACTTTGCAGTAAGCGATATTTTAGCTGCGGCGTCTTATGCAGTGCTTGGTGATGCAGCCCCAGATTATAAGCTATCTGTATGGCATGGCTTTAACTTACCACTGTTGATGAGCTTTATTGCTACAAGCGTGGGTGTAATGATTTATGTGCAGCGTAAGCATCTGTTCCACTTCCAAGCTTCATTGCCAACTCTGAATGCTAAAAAAGGCTTTGAGCGTGGCTTATATAGCTTAATTAAATGGTCACAAGAAAAGATTAAACGAATCGAAAATGGCTCGTTACAGCGCTATGCCTTTGTAATGATTGCGGTGGTGCTTATGTGTGCGGGCTGGCCTTTATTTGAAATGCGCCAGTTAGCAGGAGCAAGCGAGTTAACCCCAATCGATTTCCATAATGCCATTGGTGCTGGCTTACTAATAATAGGTGCGCTGGCAACGGTTATATGGCACCGCTCACGAATGATATCTTTGATTATGATTTCAATCGTAGGCCTGATGGTATCTGTTGCATTTACTCGATTCTCTGCACCAGATTTAGCACTGACTCAGTTAACCGTTGAAGTTGTCACAGTAATGCTACTGATGCTTGCACTGTTCTTTTTACCACAGCGTACTCCGAAAGAATCAAGCTCACTGCGTATTCTGCGAGACTTGGGTATCTCATCGGCAATTGGTGTGGTTGTGGCGAGTATTTGTTATGCGCTTTTAACAAGACCACTTGAGTCAATTTCTGACTTCTTTGTTGCCAATGCAAAAACTGGCGGTGGTGGTACTAACGTTGTAAACGTTATCCTCGTTGACTTTAGGGGTTTTGATACCCTAGGTGAGATTACCGTATTAGGTATTGCTGCGTTAGGTATTTATAAGCTTCTTATAAACTTGCCGCTGTTTATGCCAGCAAGTGATAGCGAAGGGCGCCCATGGGCAAGAGAACGTTACCCAATTCTACTGTCGAGTATTTCACAAAGCTTGTTACCACTGGCATTACTTGTGTCTGCGTATATTTTCTTACGTGGTCATAACTTACCTGGTGGTGGTTTTATTGCAGGACTGGTTACCGCGATTGCATTTATTTTGCAATATATGGCTAATGGTTCGCACTGGATTGCAGACAGGTTTGACGTGAATTATCGTAAGATTATTGCGTCAGGTATTGCTATTGCATTGTTTACAGGTATTGGAAGTTGGTTCTTCGAACGTCCATTCCTAACAACCTGGTTTGACTATTTTGATATTCCGCTAGTCGGCAAGACAGAGCTTGCTAGTGCTATCGTATTTGATTTAGGTGTGTATTTAACTGTTGTAGGTGCAACGCTGATGATTTTAGCAAGTTTAGGTAAATTAACTGCTGATACACCCAAGCAAGAGGTAAATATTTAATGGAAGTATTGTACGCATCATGCGTCGGCGTGCTGGTTGCATGCGGAATTTACTTAATATTGCGGGCTCGTACCTTCCCGGTGGTACTCGGCCTGACTATGTTGTCGTATGCAGTTAACCTGTTTTTATTCTCTTCAGGTCGTTTAACTATTAACAAAGCGGCTGTACTTGGTACAGGCAGTGAGTATGCCGATCCACTCCCTCAAGCGCTGGTTTTAACCGCGATTGTAATTGGCTTTGCGATGACCGCTTTTGTGGTTATTTTAGCGATTCGTGGTCGTGCTGACTTGGGTAATGACCATGTTGATGGCCACCTTGTTAAATCATCGAAGGAGCAAAAATGATTCAGCATTTAGCTTCTTTACCAATTTTAATTCCGATGTTGGCAGGGGTTATTTTACTCATGCCGCCATGTGGTAAAAACTTACATATTCGCCGTGTTTCGTCGGTTATTTTGTCGATTGTCACACTATTGGTAAGTGCTTATTTATTATTCCACGTAAATAGTACTGCACCGCTTGTTTATGCAATTGGTGATTGGTCAGCACCATTTGGTATTGTGCTGGTTGCCGATAGGCTAGCAACGCTACTTGTGCTACTTACCAGTTTCCTTGGTGCGGTTGTCGTGCTTTATAGCTGTGCAGGTGATGATAAAAAAGGGAGCTTTTTCCATCCGTTAGTGCACTTTTTAGTGTTAGGTGTAAATGGTGCCTTTTTAACTGGCGATGTATTTAACCTGTTCGTATTTTTTGAAGTGCTGTTGATTGCTTCGTATTCATTATTGATGCATGCCGGCAACAAACAAAGCACTCGTGCTGCACTGCAGTACGTCATTTTAAACCTGATTGGTTCAAGCGTATTCTTAATTGCGCTGGGTGTACTTTATGGTGTGCTAGGCACATTGAACATTGCTGATTTAGCGCAAAAAGTACCACAGCTGACGGGTGATGATGTTTACCTTGCCAAAATTGGTGGCTTGCTGTTAATCGTGGTATTTGCGTTAAAAGGCGCGTTATTACCGTTACATTTATGGCTACCGAATACCTACGCCAGTGCAATGCCATTAGTTGCTGCATTATTCGCGATTATGACCAAGGTCGGTGTGTATGCCATGCTGCGCGTGTATACCGTAATATTTGGTGATAATGCTGGCGAGCTTGCTCATATGGCACAGCCTTGGTTATGGGGCTTAGCACTTGCGACCATAGTGATGGGTGGTATTGGTGTGTTAGCAAGTCAAGATTTTAGAAAGCTTATTGCGAATCTGGTTGTTGTATCTGTAGGTACTTTAGTGGCATTGGTTGCGATTCAGAATGTCTCTGCAACAGCTGCATTACTTTACTACTTAGTGCATTCAACCATTATTTGCGCAGCACTGTTTTTAATTGCTGATTTAATTGCTCAACAGCGCGGTAAAGTTGCTGACCGGTTAGTTGCAGGGCGCGCCGTTGCACAGCCATATTTACTTGGTACTTGTTTTGTAGTGGCTGCGCTTGCTGTTGTGGGTATGCCACCGTTATCTGGCTTTGTCGGCAAGGTATGGATTTTAAAGAGCACGCTAGATAGCGAAAAAGCCATGTTGTTTTGGCCAATATATCTAGTTTCTAGTTTAGCGTTATTAGTGGCGGTTTCACGAGCCGGTACCAGCTTATTTTGGGATCACACCCATAAAGACAGTGAAGCAATTGAAGGCACCAAAGCACACCCTGTTAAAGTGATAGCTGTCGTTGCATTACTTGCGTGCTCACCATTAATGGTTGTATTTGCAGGACCGATTTCAGACTATATGTTAGCAACGTCAGAGCAGTTGTTTGATATCAACACTAGCATCAACGCTGTATTACAAGGAGGCCAATAATGCGTTTAGAAGCTCGCTTTCGTTGGTTGCCAACACCATTTCGCAGTGTTTTATTATTCATTGTATGGCTGTTGTTAAATAATAGTGTGTCGCCAGGACATCTGTTTTTAGCTGCATTTTTTGCTATTACTATTCCGTGGATCACATTCCCATTTCGTGATCCACAGCCGCTTATTGTAAGGCCAGGTCTTGCGTTTAGGCACTTATTGTTAGTGCTGTACGATATTGTGACTGCTAACTTACAAGTTGCTCTGTTGATCCTTGGGCCTACGAAAAAGTTACGCCCAGGTTTTATCAAAGTACCATTGGATTTAAGCCATGAAATGCCAATCACTATTTTGGCAAGCACAGTATCTTTAACACCGGGTACAGTGAGCGCAGAAGTATATCCTATCCCTGAGTCACTCGAAGAGGGCGAAGAAATTCAGCAGCGCTACTTATTGATTCATGTACTCGATTTAGCTGATGAACAAGCGTTAATTAATACTATTAAGCAGCGCTACGAAGCACCGCTTAAGGAGATTTTTCGATGCTAGATACTGTTTTTCTAATTGTTTTTGCAATGATAGCCATATCTTTATTGTTAAACCTATGGCGTTTAATTGTTGGGCCGTCGGTACCTGATCGTATATTGGCTTTAGATACTATGTTCATAAATACCATTGCTTTAATTATTCTTTATGGCATGAGCATGGGCACCGATTTATATTTTGAAGCCGCATTATTAATCGCCATGCTTGGCTTTGTGAGCACTGTAGCGGTATGTAAATACCTGCTGCGTGGAGATATTATTGAATAAGGTAACGAATGATGAGTGAATGGATTGTATCAATCTTATTATTAATTGGTGGTTGCTTTATTCTTATAGGTTCAATCGGACTTGTGAAAATGCCTGACTTTTTTATGCGCCTGCACGGTCCAACTAAAGCAACAACGCTTGGCATGGCATCATTGTTAATTGCTGCCATGGTGTATTTTAGCTACACCCACGACGGCATCAGTGTGAAAGAAATTTTGATTTCAATTTTCTTACTGATCACCGCACCTATTAGCGGCTATATGCTGATCAAATCAGCCATCCACCACAAGCTTCGTGCTAAAGATGGCACCAAGGGCCTCGATAACATCGAAGAAGATTAATACCAGCTCGCAATAATAGTTAAGCGAATTGGTGTGATATCTGAGTAACCAGAACAATGTGATCTACTACAGTGGCTTTTATTGCGCTCGTAGATCGCATAAAATGCCCCGTCATTTAGTACAGTAGGTAAATAGAGCATTATGCGAGTAGCACTTGGAGTAGAGTACAACGGCGCGCGTTACAGTGGTTGGCAACGTCAATCACACGTCAATAGCGTACAACAAGAAGTAGAAACGGCGTTGTCGCGTATTTGTAATCATCCAGTCGAAATTGTTTGTGCAGGCCGCACCGATGCGGGTGTACATGGCACTGGGCAGGTGATCCATTTTGATACTCACGCTGAGCGTGAAATGGTCGCGTTTACGATGGGTATGAATACCTTACTGCCAAAAGATATTGCTATTCGTTTTGCCAAGCCTGTAAGCGAAGACTTTCATGCTCGTTTTAGTGCCACAGCACGTCGCTATCGTTATGTGATTTATAATTACACCTATCGCGGCGCTATCATGAGTGAAGGGGTGACCCATTTTCATCACCCATTAGACGAAACTAAAATGCAAGAAGCTTGTCAGTATTTAATAGGTGAGCATGACTTTACTTCGTTTAGAGCACTACACTGCCAAGCAAATACAGCAAATCGTACTATTCACCATTTATCGGTAAAACGCCAAGGTGATTATGTGATCATTGATATTAAAGCCAATGCGTTTTTACATCACATGGTACGAAACATCACCGGGTGTTTGATGGACATTGGTCTTCATAAGCATGAACCTGTGTGGTTAAAAGAATTACTCGATTTAAAAGAGCGCGCTAAGGCAAGTGCAACGGCAAAAGCCGCTGGCCTTTACTTAGTTGACGTGGATTACCCAGAACATTTTGGCATTCCTAAAACACCATTAGGGCCTTTGTTTTTACCTGATTCAGACAGTTAGTCTTAAGTCCACGACTACTAAGACCAGTTTTTTATATCGTCTGCGGGTAATTCATGTTTTAATTGAAAAAATCTGTCTGTTTATTTGTTATCAGAAACGCAAGCGAGTGTTTCCAATTAAGCAGACTGCGACACAGAACAGCATTAAGAGAGTTGCAAATGAGTTGGTTAGAAAAAATCTTACCTAAAACGACTAAATCGTCAGGTCGTAAAGAAATCCCAGAAGGGGTTTGGGCTAAGTGTACAGACTGTGATTCAATTTTATATAAAGCAGAATTAGAAAAAGCACTCAACGTGTGTCCTAAGTGTGATCACCACATGCGTTTAAGTGGCCGTAAACGTCTTGAAAACTTTTTAGATGATGCTGACCGCCAAGAACTTGGTGCAGAGCACGAACCAAAAGACGTATTAAAGTTTAAAGATTCTAAAAAATACTCTGACCGTATTACCCAAGCACAAAAAGCAAGCGGCGAAAAAGATGCACTTGTGGCAATGAAAGGCCGTTTAAAAGGCATTCCTGTTGCTGCTGTTGCTTTTGAGTTCTCGTTTATGGGTGGTTCAATGGCGTCAGTAGTAGGTGCTCGTTTTGTTGAAGCTGTAGACCAATGTTTAGAGCACGACATGCCACTTATTTGTTTCTCTGCATCAGGCGGTGCACGTATGCAAGAAGCACTTATGTCATTAATGCAAATGGCTAAAACAAGTGCTGCGCTTGCGAAAATGAGCGAAAAAGGCTTACCGTTTATTTCAGTACTAACTGATCCAACAATGGGTGGTGTATCTGCATCACTGGCAATGCTTGGTGATATAAACGTTGCTGAACCTAAAGCGCTTATCGGTTTTGCGGGTCCTCGCGTAATTGAGCAAACAGTACGTGAAACGCTTCCTGAAGGTTTCCAACGCAGTGAATTCTTGCTAGAGCATGGTGCAATCGACATGATTGTAGACCGTCGTGAAATGCGTGACACCCTTGCACGTATCTTAGCGAAATTTATGAACTTGCCTTCTACTGAACAAGAGCATAGAGTAGCGTAAATTTCAGCTTAACTGATTAAACGCTATGACAGAAATCCTTCCTAGCCAATCATCAAGCCTTGATGATTGGCTTTGTTATTTAGAAAGTGTCCATCCTGCTAATATCGAAATGGGTTTAGAGCGCGTAGAACGCGTGGCAAACCAAGTCGGCTTACTCGATACATCAAGCAAAATAATCCTAATTGCAGGCACCAACGGTAAAGGGACCACAGCCCGTTGCCTAGAAAGCTTATTACTTGCACAGGGTTACAGTGTCGGTACTTATGCTTCGCCGCATCTTATTCGCTACAACGAGCGCGTACGTATTAATGGCCAAGAGCTTGACGATCAATTCCATGTTGATGCTTTTGATATGCTTGAAAAAGGCCGTGGTGACACGCAGCTTACTTACTTTGAGTATGGTACCTTAGGCGCACTGGCTATTTTTAAACGTCACGCCGTTGATTATGTGCTGCTAGAAGTGGGGCTGGGTGGTCGTTATGATGCGACTAATATCGTGAACCCGCATGCTTGTGTGATCACCACCATAGATTTAGACCATAAAGAATACCTAGGCGATACTCGTGAACTTGTTGGTTACGATAAAGCTGGTATTTTCCGTACCAATACACCGGCTATTGTTGGCGATTTAGCGATTCCGCATACAGTGACTGATTATGGTAATGAAATTAACGCTGATATGGTGCTATCAGGCCGTGACTTCATATTCACAGAAGACAGTGAAGGCTTTAACTGGCAGTACCAAGATAACGATTGGCGCTTAGCTAAGCCTGCTATCCCTTGTCAAAATGCAGCAACTGCGTTGACCCTACTTGCAAAACTTGAGCTATTGCCAAGTGAGCAACAAGTGCGTGATTGCTTAGCGAATCTTACTGTAGAAGGGCGCTTTCAGCAGTTAAGTCAGCAGCCGCTTGTTTTTACCGATGTTGCACATAACCCTGAGTCAGCTCGATATTTGGCACGCAAATTAAGCGTGTATAAAGATCAAGGGTTTAAAATTCATGCATTAGTCGCTATGCTTGCAGATAAAGATAAGGTGGCTGCACTGTCGGCCGTGGTAAATGTTGTTGACCAGTGGTCGTTAGCAAGTTTAGATTGTTTTCGCGGCGACAAAGTTGAGAATATTGCTAAAGCACTTGCCGAAACCACATCAACAGCGCCTAGCACGCACTATGAGAGTGTTGAAGCTGCGCTAGATACGTTATTACCAAATGTTGATGAAAACACGTTAGTGATTGTGTTCGGTTCGTTTATAACTGTGGCTGCAGCCATCAATTACTTTAAAAAATAGAGAGGAAATCGGTGAACGCAGGGTTTATTAATCGCTTAGTAGGCACCACGATTGTGGTTGTGGCGGCTATTGTCTTCATTCCAAACATTTTGGATGGTGAGAAGGTTCATTATAAAGAAGGCTTTAAAGCTATTCCTGAACGCCCTGAGTTCACTACGATAGACTTGCAAGAGGTGATTGATAATAAAGTCGCCTCTGCGGAGCAACCTTCGCAAATTCCGGTTGAAGATATCGAATCTAACGACGCTGATCTTGTCGCAAATGAAACCCAGCAAATTGATACTGCGCCACAAATGGTGGAAGCTTCAACGGATGAGCCGGTAATTAACAAAGCTGAGCCAAAAGTTGCAGTACAAGAGCCTGCCAAGCCAGTTGCTAAAACGCCTGAGCCAACCCGTAAGCCAGAAGAGAACCTGACACAAATGGCTTATGTTATTCAACTGGGCAGTTTTTCTCACGCACCTAATGTGAAATCACTACAAGAAAAATTAAAAGCGAATGGTTTCAAAACCTTCACTCGCCCAATCAAAACCCCGAACGGCACACTGACAAAAGTCTTTGTAGGTCCTTCACTTAGCAAGAAAGAGTTAGAAAGTAAGCTTCCTGAGTTAAAGCAGTTAACCAAGTTAAACGGCAAAGTTACTCAGTTTGAAATTACAAAATGATCTGGCAATTCCAAATACCCAAACCACCTGTAGATCCATGATTCAGCGCTATCACAGGGTTTTCAATACAAGGCGTGGCGATGCAGGAATGTAGGTACCTTTCAAATTGCCACAACACAGTAGTGGAAGCCCTGTGAAGCGCCCGAAGGGCATGGCTAAAACGCATTTATTCTGCGTTATTGATTTTGACAAGGGGACACCATTCCCTACAATCAATGCCTTGCCTAAATGCGTTTTATCTCATGCTGAATTCTTGCATCCACAGGTGGTTTGGGTATAGAATGCGCCCCAAATTAACGACTAGTTGGTTCTTATGATCTGGGTTGATTACGCCATACTTGGCATTATTGCACTATCCACTATCATCGGCTTAATACGTGGCTTTGTAAAAGAAGCAATGTCATTAGCTGTATGGGCTGGCGCATTTATCATCTCTAGTTTGTTTTACCAATATTTAGCATCCTTCCTAACAAGTATTTCAGAACCCCTTTTAAGAAATGCAGCCGCAATAGCCATATTATTCTTTGCGACACTCCTGTTGGGTGGGTTACTAAACTATATTTTAGGTGAACTTGTACAACGTACTGGTTTATCTGGCACAGACCGTGTTTTCGGCATAGTGTTTGGTGCTCTTCGTGGCGTGTTGGTCGTAAGCGCGTTACTCTTCTTTCTTGATGCTTTTACCGGTGCACCTAATACGCATTGGTGGGGCAACTCTATTTTGATTCCAGAATTTGGCTTTGTTGTTGAGTGGTTCTTCTCGTACCTCGAAAACAACTCGAGCTTTTTAAATTCTGTAAACCGTTAATCGGCGAGGATAAATTTAATGTGTGGTATCGTTGGCATAGTCGGAACTTCTCCTGTTAATCAGGCGTTATATGACGGCTTAACTGTTTTGCAACACCGCGGTCAAGATGCAGCTGGCATCATTACCATTGAAAATAACACGTTTAGCTTACGTAAAGCCAATGGCCTTGTAAAAGATGTATTTCATACCCGTCATATGAAACGTCTGCAAGGTACAATTGGTATTGGCCATGTTCGCTACCCGACAGCTGGTTCTTCTAGCTCGTCTGAAGCGCAACCTTTCTATGTTAACTCGCCATTTGGTATCGCACTTGCGCACAATGGTAACTTAACAAACGCAGAAGCATTAAAGCAGCAATTATTTTCAGAAGCTCGCCGTCATGTTAATACAACATCTGACTCTGAAATCTTACTTAACATCATGGCGCATGAATTAAGTAAATCGAACAAGCTAAAACTTGATGCTGAAGATATCTTCACTGCGGTAACTGAAGTTAATAATAAAGTAACCGGTGGTTATGCAACGATTGCAATGATCATTGGTCACGGTATTGTTGCGTTTCGTGATCCGAACGGTATCCGTCCACTGGTATTTGGTAAGCGTGAAACTGCAAATGGTACTGAGTACATGTTTGCATCAGAAAGCGTTGCTTTAAAAACAGATGGCTTTGAGTTTGTACGTGACGTTGCACCAGGTGAAGCAATTTACGTAACTGAAGATGGCCAGTTTTTCTCACAAGCGTGTGCTGAAAAAGCAACTTACTCGCCATGTATCTTTGAGTTTGTTTACTTTGCGCGCCCAGATTCAACAATTGACCGTATGTCTGTTTATGCAACACGTGTAAACATGGGTACTAAGTTAGGTGAAAAAATTGCACGTGAATGGGCTGACAAAGACATCGACGTGGTAATTCCGATCCCTGAAACATCATGTGATGTAGCACTTGAGATTGCATCAGCGCTTAACCTGCCATACCGTCAAGGTTTTGTTAAAAACCGCTACATTGGCCGTACGTTTATCATGCCAGGTCAAGAAATGCGTAAGAAGTCAGTTCGTCAAAAACTGAATGCCATTGACCGTGAGTTCAAAGGTAAAAACGTATTACTTGTTGATGACTCAATTGTGCGTGGTACGACGTCAGCGCAAATCGTTGAAATGGCTCGTGAGTCAGGTGCTAAGAACGTTTACTTCGCATCAGCAGCGCCAGAGATTCGCTTCCCGAACGTTTACGGTATTGATATGCCATCGGCAGCTGAGCTAATTGCTCATGGCCGTGAAGTTGAAGATATCAACGCAAGCATTGGTGCAGATGGTCTTATCTATCAATCGCTAGATGACTTAATCTCGGCAGTAAGCCAAGAAAATCCAGAAATCACCCGTTTTGAAACATCAGTATTTGATGGTCAATACATCACAGGTGATATCGACCAAGACTACCTGAACCACATTGACCGTTTACGTAATGATTCAGCGAAATCAACGCGTGAAAATGCAATGTCTGCGAGTTTAGAGTTACACAATCAAGAAGAAAACAGCGCTGATTAATTAGCCTTGATTTGATTGATATAAAAAAGGAGCTAAACAGCTCCTTTTTTGTTGTATATTTAAGAGTGTTGCATTTTTTTCAGCTTAAGTGCTAATAGTACCATCAATATGCCAAACACGATGGCATAGGTTGCAACTAGCCAAAGTAGGGTGATTATGCCCGCGCCAGGGTTAAATATCAGATAACCACCAAAGATAATCGAAATAATACCGCTACCAATTAACAGCCACTCATTAGTGATTTCTTTGCGTAGCTTACTCGCAATCAATATTTCAATTACCCCGATAGCAATGGCCCATGCGGCAATAAAGTACAGCATTAAGATAGCCGTTACGTTGGGAGCAAACAGGGTTACAAGTGCAGCGGCAATTGAAATTAAACCACCAACTAATAACATCCACCAAAGAGGGTTTTCATTTTTTGAAGCAATAGCTAACCAAGTTCTAATGGCACCATCAACAAAAAAGTAAGCAGCGAAAATAAACATCAGAATTGCTAATGAGGCTTCTGGGGCAAACCAGCCACATAAGCCAAAAACGATGGCAATGGCACCGTGGATCATTAATGATGACCAATGGGGGATCAGTGAACTTGAAATCTGCATAATAGTATCCTTTGCTTTAATCTCTATATAACTAACATCTCAGCGCTTACTTGCAAAGATTTTTAATTATTTTTTGTACAGTTACACAAACCGTGCTCTAATTTAATTAGCTGATTATTTCAGCGATTTAATGTTTATTGAACAAGGAATAAAGTGTGAGCCGTTGTAATACCAAGTTTTCATTACAATTTAGTAAGTTATTAGTGTGTTTTTTACTGTTGTTTAATGCGCCATTATGGGCAACAACCACACCCGAAGTGACCGTTAAATCTTTAATTGATAAAGACAACAAGGAAGAGCAAGCGGAACAAAAGCCGGCCAAACAAGAACATGAAACGAATACATCTGCAGCAACAGAAAAAGTGCAGGAACCTCTCGAAGATGACTTACCCTATGATGCCTTTGATCGAATTACGCCTCGAAGCTCCATGCAGGGCTACTTAAAAGCGGCCCGCGCTCGCGATTTTGAACGTGCAAGCCATTATCTTGATTATCGTAACTTACCCAAAGACGTTGAGGCATTAGGAAAAATCCAGCTTGCTGAAAATTTATCAGTGGTACTGGATCGCACTTTATGGGTCGATGTTGATAACTTGAGCAACAACCCTAAAGGAAAACAAAAAGAAAGCGTGCCTAGTTATCGCGATTTAGTTGGAGAAATCAGTACGTCACAAGGTAAAATACAAATTTTATTGCAAATCGTGCCTGATGATAAGACAGGTAATCGGATCTGGAAAATATCCAATGCAACAGTAAGTCAAATCCCTTTACTCACCAAAGAGTATGGCTATAACCGAATTGGTGAGTGGCTTTACAATAACCTGCCTGACATTGAGTTTTTGGGTGTGATGCTTTGGCAGTGGATTTATTTTGCCTTCTCATTTGTACTGTTTTTAGCGGTCGCGATCATCATTACCCGTTTAATTACATTTATTCTCGCACACTTAAAAGTGCCGGTAGAAAAAGACGTTATCGGTTTTATAAATGGACCAATTAGCTTGTTACTTGCGGTACTTATGGCGCGCTCATTGAACGATCAATCAAATGTAACTATTGCTGTGATGGCGCTATTCCATGGCGCAACTGTGTTATTGATCGCATGGGGTTGGATTTGTCTACGAGCTGTTGATCTTGCCAAACACAGATTAAGCCAACGCTTTATCAAACAAGATAAACCGCAAGCGATTTTCTTATTACGCCCTATAAGTAATGTAGCCAAAACCCTGATTGTCATTTCGTTGCTATTCATGTGGTTTGAAAACTTAGGCTTTAATGCCACTACCTTACTGGCAGGTTTAGGTATTGGTGGCCTTGCAATTGCCCTTGCAGCGCAAAAAACCGTTGAGAATATCATTGCAGCAATCACCCTATATATTTCTGCACCAGTAAAAATAGGTAGCTTATGTAAGTTTGGCAGCCAGTTAGGCACGGTAGAAGAAATAGGGCTAAGAGCAACGCGAATTCGAACGCTTGATCGCTCGGTTATCTATGTGGCGAATGCAAAGTTTGTTGATATGCAGCTTGAGAATGTCTCGGAACGAGAGCGTATTTCTTATCGACCTAAATTGATGCTCAGTGCCAATACTAAGCAACAAAACCTAATGTCGTTTATGCAAGCCCTAAGAGCGCTTTTAGAGCAACATAAGCACATCGCCTTTGAGCCTTGTCGTGTTCGCTTTAAAGGCTTCACACCTTGGGCTTTACAGGTGGATGTACTAAGCTACGTAGAGACTGTCGACTTTGCTTTTTATATGGAAGTAATCGAAGAGTTAAACTTAGCAATCTTAGGCTTATTAAATGAGCATGAATGTGAATTAGCTAACCCAGAATTCGCACGTGTGACTGATTAGTTGCTAAAAAAGGGGTAAATGAAAGCGGCTCTCATGTGTACATAATGTCTACACATTGTTGTAACTATATGCACAGGACATATGTCCGCTTTGGTGAAAAATAATTGCATAAAATCTTCTAAATGCGGCGATGTTGCCGCTAATTGTTGTAAAAAATTTGTATATTTCTAATTTTTAATGCAGTAAAAGTGTCATAAAGTGTTATAATCGTCAGCGTTCGTTCAGCCTCTTTACTTCGTTTTGCACTCTCGAACTAGAGGTCCGCGCAGCTTATTACAAGGCGCGAAAAATTGGCCGAGCCCGTCAAATGAATTGACGCAACATCATCACCGTTGAATAAGAGTGCATAAAAAAGGTTAAAACCCGACATGAAAGCAATGAAAAGATCTACGTTAGCAACACTTATCAATGCAACGTTGTTCTCTGCCGTAGCAGGTACTTCATTTTCAACTCTTGCTGCCGACGAAGCGCCAGCAGCAAAAAACAACCAACTAGAAGTTATTCAAATCACCGCTCGTAAACGTGTAGAAAACGCACAGGAAGTACCTGTAGCTGTATCTGCATTACAAGGTGACAGCTTAGATGCTTACAGCTCAGCTGGTATGGATATTCGTTTCATGAATGCGAAGATCCCAAGTTTATCAATCGAATCTTCGTTTGGTCGTTCTTTCCCACGCTTTTATGTTCGTGGTCTAGGTAACACTGACTTTGACCTAAATGCTTCTCAACCAGTTTCGTTAGTTGTAGACGAAGTTGTTCAAGAGAACGCAATCTTAAAAGGTTTCCCTGTATTTGACGTAGCACGTGTAGAAGTTCTACGTGGCCCACAAGGTACTTTGTTCGGTCGTAACACACCGGCTGGCCTTGTTAAATTTGATACAGTTAAGCCATCACAAGAATTTGAAGGCTATGGCTCAGTATCTTACGGTAGCCGTGGCGCAGTTGATTTTGAAGGTGCTGTTGGCGGTGGCTTAACAGACCGTTTATCAACGCGTGTTTCTGTACTTTGGCAAGAAAAAGACGATTACATCGATAACCGTGCACCGGGTTTTGAACAAGATGACGTATTAGGTGGTTACACTGAAAAAGCGGCACGTGTTCAGTTCTTATATGAAGGTGACGATTTCACTGGTCTTTTCAACTACCACGTTCGTGATATGGACGGTACGCCAATCGCATTCCGTGGTAACGCTATTAAAGCAGGCACAAACGATTTAGCTGATAACTACGAGCATGATGTGGTTTACCACGATGCTGCTTCTCGTGCGACACAGCAAGTTGAATCTCAAGGCGCAAGCTTAAAGCTTGAGTGGGATATCAACGATTTAACTCTTACGTCAATCTCTGCATGGGAAAGCGCTGAAATCTATTCTCGCGCTGACATCGACGGTGGTTACGGTGCAAGCTACTTACCAGATATGGGCCCAGGTTTTATCCCGTTCTATTCTGAAAGTGCTGACGGTATTCCAGATCAAGACCAATACACGCAAGAACTTCGTTTATCTAGCAACTATGCTGGCGACGTAAACTTCCAAGTAGGTGTTTTCTACTTTGATGAAGCGCTAACAATCGAAAACTTCAGCTACGACACTTATGGTTCAACACCAGGTGAGTTAAACGGCTATGTTATCCAGCAGCAAGATACAAAAGCATGGGCGGTATTCGGTTCATTAGATTACACAATCACTGACGACTTAAAAATCACTGCAGGTCTACGTTACTCAGATGACGAAAAAGAGTTCTCTGCAAACCGTACTCTAAGCCCAGCAGGTGGCGGTGCGTTATTCCTAACAGAAAACCCAAGTGACGATCACGTTAGCTGGGATTTATCTGCTAACTACAAGATCAATGACGACGTAAACTGGTACGCGCGTGTTGCTAACAGCTTCCGTGCACCAAGTATCCAAGGTCGTATTTTATTCGGTGATGAAGTAACTGTTGCTGAGTCTGAAACTGTGACGTCTTTCGAAACAGGTATCAAATCAGACGTACTTGACGGCCAAGGTCGTGTAAACGCAACTGTGTTCTACTACACAATGGATGACCAACAATTAACAGCTGTAGGTGGTGGTGCAAACTTCAACCGTTTAGTTAATGCCGATAAGACAACTGGTTACGGTTTTGAGTTAGACACTGAGTGGGTATTAACTGACAACCTAAACGCTACATTTAACTTAAGCTATAACAACACTGAGCTTGACGATAAAGACCTAGCCGTTGACGTGTGTGCGCAGTGTACTGTAACAAACTCTTTAAACAGCGCAGGTCAAGCTATCCTTGATGGTAACAGCTTACCGCACGCACCTGAGTGGATCTCTAACCTTACATTACGTTATAGCCGCGAAGTAGCTGACGGTGAATTCTTCACTTACGCTGACGTGTCTTACCGTAGCGAAATCAACTACTTCTTATACGAATCAGTTGAGTTTGAAGGCAAGCCATTAACTGAAGTAGGTTTACGTGCAGGTTATGTTTGGGCTGAAGGTGACAACGAATATGAAGTATCAGCATTCGTTCGTAACATGTTCGACGAGCAACAATCAATCGGTGCTATCGACTTTAATAACAACACAGCAATGGTGAACGAAGAGCGTTACATCGGTGCTGAGTTCAAAGTAAGCTTCTTCTAAGCTGAAATAATAAGTCCTATTAAACCCGCTGTATAGCGGGTTTTTTCGTTTATAATCGCATTGGTAACTGCTAAAGTGGCAGGATTAATTGAAGAGAAAGAGAAAAACTATGGCTGGATTTTGGAACTACCGTGTAATTTTTTGTGAAGCAACAAAAGAGGAAGCGGCACAATATCAAATTCATGAAGTTGAATATAACTTAAATGGTAAAGTGACTAACTGGTCAGAAACTGGTGCAGCACCATTTGGTAATACAGTCGAAGAACTTGAAGCAGATGCAGAACGTTTAAAAACAGCGTTTTCTAAGCCGATTTTAAAAGTGGTAAGAAAGCAACGCGGCTACGAGCTGGTTGATGTAGAAACAGGCGAGGAAGCGTTTGCTGAGCCACCTGCGGGCTTAACTGAATAATCATATTTAAAGGTGCCTATGGCACCTTTTTACTTTGAAGGAATGAGGATGACTTTAAAAGCAGTATTGTTTGATATGGATGGCACCTTGGTTGACTCTGAAAGTGTGCATTTTAATATTTGGAATGACTTGTTAGCTCCTTTTGGCGTGCAGTATGATGAAGCTACGTTTTGTCAGCGCTTCTCAGGAAGACCAACACTTGAAGCCGCTAAAGAGGTTGTGAAAAATTATGGGCTTACTATCAGCCCAGAACAGTAAACGGATGATAAGTACGCTGCATTTGGCCGTTTTGTTAGAACTAATTTGCCCGCCTTTATGCCACATGCAAAAGCGGTGCTTGAGCAAGTCAAAGCCAGTGGTTTAAAAATGGCATTAGTAACAGGTAGTGCAAAAGATGAAGCCTATCCTATTTTAAAAGGCTATGACATTTTCGATTGGTTTGACTGTGTGGTTACCAAAGATGATGTTAATAATCCTAAACCTGCTGGTGACCCTTATCAACTAGCTCTAGATACGCTAGATATAAAGGCTAATGAGGCTGTAGCTGTCGAAGATACCTTTACCGGTGTCACTGCAGCAAGCAATGCCGGTGTTGCTGTGTATGCGGTGCCGAATCATTTCACGTTAGAGCATGATTTTAGTAAAGCCGCGGGTGTATTTGCTGATTTGAACGAATTTTTCAAATGGCTACAAACTAAACTATAATTAGCTGACTATTGCTAAGCTGCTTTTGTTAAGTAGTCAAAGCCAGAGCCAGTTAATACTCACAAATTTGCAAGGAAGCAATGATGGTTAAATTCACTCGTGCGCTTTTGTGCGCAATCACTTTATTTATAGGCTTTTCAGCCGAAGCGCAACAAGCTCCTTCAGTCCTTTTAGCAAACGTCTATCAAGCCGAAAAGGTAAATGTATCTGACTATTTAGTTAGTGAAAAATATGATGGCGTTCGAGCTATTTGGACAGGGAGTCAATTAGTAACCAGAAATGGTAACCCAATTTATGCCCCCAAGTGGTTCACAGATCCACTGCCAGGTGTTTGGCTTGATGGAGAGCTTTGGACTAAGCACCAAGATTTTGCCAATGTGAGCGGGATCGTTCGAAAAGTCACACCTGTAGAATCAGAATGGCAAACCGTCAATTACATGATATTTGATATGCCGGATGCGACAACGCCATTTAGTCAACGTTATGAAAACTACACAAGGTTAGTAAACCAGCTGCAAAGTGAGCATATTAAAGCCGTTGCGCAAATGCACTTTAATGATAACAAGCAACTTAGTTTGTTTATGGATAAACTAATCGCACAAGGAGCTGAGGGCGTCATGCTGCATCTAGCAGCTGCAAAGCATAGTGCAGGGCGAAGTGATGCATTGCTAAAGTTAAAGCCTTATTTTGACGCTGAAGCGGTTGTAATCGGTTATATCGCAGGAAAGGGTAAGTATAAAAATATGCTTGGTGCACTCAAGGTGCGCAGCAGTGATGGTACCGAGTTTAAAATTGGCTCGGGGTTTACCGATCAACAAAGATCATCGCCCCCAGCGATAGGTAGTACTATTACCTACAAATATCATGGCTTTACTAAGAATGGGCTACCACGTTTTGCAAGCTTTTTACATGAAACGCCATAGCGTCATTCAAAAACGGCTGCGACTATGGTAAATTTCGCGGCCTTTTTATTGATGTATAGGTGTTAGAATGTTTGCAGGCTTTGATTACGGTAGCTCAAATTGTGCAATCGGTGTAATGAATAACGAGCAACAAGTCTCTTTAGTGCCGCTTGAGCAGGGCAAGCAATATTTACCCTCAACACTTTATACTCATCACAGTGCATTAGTTGTCGATTTTGTGACAAAACACCTTACGGGTAGCCCATTTGAGCACGATTTTAAAACTGAGCGACAAGCGCTTTTAAATACCATTCCTCGTATTAAATCTGACCTCGATATTCAAGCTGGTGATGAGACCTTATTTATAGGTCGCGAAGCAATTAGCGAGTATGTGCAATTTCCTGAAGAAGGTTACTTTGTAAAATCGCCTAAGTCATTCTTTGGTGCAGTAGGCTTAAAGCAAGGGCAAATAAACTTCTTTGAAGACATTGCCACGGCGATGATTTTAAAAATTAAACAACGCGCCGAGCAATCATTGCAAGACACATTAACAGAAACGGTAATTGGACGACCGGTAAACTTTCAATCAGTCGGTGGTGAAGAGTCTAATCAACAAGCGCTCGGCATATTAGAGCGAGCAGCAAAACGCGCAGGCTTTAAAGAGGTGTCGTTTTTATATGAACCATTAGCGGCGGGCATTGATTATGAAACCTCATTGCAGCAAGACCAAAAAGTGTTGGTTGTCGATATTGGCGGGGGTACTAGCGATTGCTCATTTGTACAAATGGGGCCGAGCTTTCGTGATAAGCAATGCCGTGACAATGACTTTTTAGCTCACAGTGGTAAGCGTGTAGGTGGAAATGATTTAGATATTGCGCTGAGCTTTCATGGTTTAATGCCATTACTAGGTTTAGGCACTGAGTTTAAATCGGGTCTTCCACTGCCGAATCAACCGTTTTGGCAAGCCTGTAAAATCAATGATGTAAATCTGCAAAGCCAGTTTTATAGCGATGCCCATCATCGCGAGTTACTGACTCAACTTCGTGAAGTTAAAGAGCCTGCGCTTTTTAAACGCTTAATTCAATTGCAGCAAAATAAGCAAGGTCACCAATTAGTGCAGCAAGGTGAAGCGGCAAAAATTGCGCTCTCGTCAGCGAATGAATTTACTACAGATTTGCGCTTCTTAGATTCAGACTTAACGCAGTGCTTAACGCTAAAAGATCTAGCTTTAGCTGTTGATGACTCAATAAGCCAGATAGTGAGCTTAGCTAAACAAGCGATTCAAGAAGCTGGCACAACGCCTGATGTCATTTACTTAACGGGCGGTAGCGCGCAATCACCGCTGATCAAGGCCGCGTTAAAATCCCATTTAGGCGATATAAATATGCTGAACGGGGATCACTTTGGTAGTGTTACTGCAGGTTTAACTAAGTGGGCGCACAAGCTTTATAGCTAATAGCCCCCACTTTGATATATCGACTTATAGAACTAAAGAGTCACTTGGCGCGTTGCGAGGTATTTTTCGTAATCTGGCAACGTGCGGCAAAGCGTCGTTTCCATCATAGGTGAGCTTAATAGCATATCGGCACTGACTTCATTACAGGCAACAGGAATATTCCAAACCGCAGCTAAACGCAGTAATGCTTTTACATCTGGGTCGTGTGGCTGCGATGCAAGTGGATCCCAGAAAAACACCAGCATGTGCACTTCATGTTCAGCAATTTTAGCACCAAGTTGTTGATCGCCACCCATAGGGCCGCTTAGCAGCTTAATTACTTCAAGCCCTGTTGTACGCTCGATTAAATGACCTGTTGTGCCCGTACCGTATAGCGTGTGCTTACTTAAAATGTCTTGGTGCTTTTCACACCACGCCTGTAGGGCTGCTTTTTTACCATCATGGGCTACGAGGGCAATATTCTTTTTGGCTGGTAAGGCTTGTTGTTTTTGTTCCATAAGTGCTCTTATATCAATAGGTTAATTGCTAGTGCAATAAACACCAGCCCCGTGATCCGATCAATCCAAATTTGGGTTTGTGGGTGCTCACGAAAATAACTGGCTATCTTATCGCCGAAATAAATATACGTGCAGTCGATTGGAAAAGCAAAAAGCGGGTAAAGTAAACCAAAAAAAGCGAGCTGAAAGGTCGTTGAAGATAAGCTCGGATCGACGAACTGCGGAATAAACGCAATAAAGAATAGAGCGACTTTTGGATTAAGTACCTCGGTCATCATTGCTTGAAACATCACATTTTGCTTTTTACTGGTACTTACATGGGGCTTTTCTTCGCACTCTGACTCAGGCTGTGTAAAGGTGTCTTTTAGCGTCATTACGCCCAAATAGCACAGGTACGCCGCACCTAAATACTGAACTGTGGTATAGGCAAGAGTCGACGCTTTTAAAATTGCTGTTAAACCCACCACCGCAAAAAAAGTATGCACCACACCACCTAGGGCAAAGCCAAAGGCACTTTGCATTCCGGCTTTACGGCCATTGGCAAAGGTTTGTGCCATTAAAAATGCATTAGAAGGGCCGGGGGCTACGGCAATTAAAAAGCTGGCGCCTAAAAACGACAGTAGAAATTCTGGATTGATCATCGGCACAAAGATAAAAAGCTAGGTAGTTGATTTTAACAAGCTTCTAGAAAAAGAAAAAGCGGGCAATCAATGCCCGCAGATTTATGACAAGTGCTTATGTTTGAACAGTAAGTAGGTAAATGGGATGAGCATTAAAAAGTGCACAGCAATTAATACTGGTGTTGTTAAATTTAAGAATTGCGTTATGAACACTAATAAGCTTGCACCACTCATTTGCATTAAGCCAATAAGTGCTGAAGCGGTGCCTGCTTGTTTAGGAAACAAACTTAATGCACGGCCTGCTGATGAGCCAAGTGTCAGTGCAAAACCAAACGCAGCAATAAACATCGGAAACATCAACGCAAGCGCAGTACGTTGTTGGCTAAAGGCCAACATTAAGGCACCAGCGATTACAAGCAACAAGAGCCCTGCTTTTAACGCGCGCTTAGGTTGGCGTTTGATATACAGTGGCATAATAAAGCTTGCAACAATGCTCAACACTGCATTACAAGTAAACCAAAAAGTGAAGTCGGTCACACTGCCATCTAATTCAGTAATAAGCCAGCCAGGTGCTAACGTAACGAATACTAAAATAGCCGACATAGTTACCAAGCAAATTAAGCTATGGAATAAAAATAACGGCGTGCTGATAATTGGCATAAAACGGCGCAGGTCAAGAATATGACCATTATATACACTATCTGCAGGGCGGGTTTCTTTATACATTAACAAGGTTATGAATAAACCAATGAGTGCAAATACAGCCATGAATAAAAAGTTCATGCGCCAGCCAAACTGTACTGTGAGCCAAGCACCTAAAATTGGCGCGAGGGCAGGGATAAAGCAGACGATACCATTAAGATAAGTAATGATTTGGCCGCTACGTTCACTACCAAATCTATCTCTTACAATGGCAAACGCTACTACAAATGTGGCACAGGCCCCCAAACCTTGCAGTGCTCTTGCAATCATCAGGCTTGTAAAATCAGGTGCCAGATACGCGCCAAAAGCCGCTAAACCATAAATTGTCACACCGGTGATTGCCACAGGCTTACGACCAAATTTATCTGCTAATGGCCCTGCAATGAGCTGTCCAAGCCCAACGGTAAGCATAAAAATAGCGACGGTTTGCTGAATTTGCTTTTCTGAAGCGCTGAATTGTTCTGCAATGGTCGGAAAAGCGGGTAAGTAAATATCAATTGCTAACGGGCTAAAGATAACCAGAAGGCCAAGAATAAATAGTAAGCTGAGGTTTTTGTGCTGGCGTGACTGCATTCGCTCTCCTTTAAAACGGTATTTTATGTGCCCCTAAAGAAAAAGAAAAGCGTTCACTTGGCTAAAAGTGTAATACATACGTAATCATTAAAACTGCTAACAAAAATTTTCCATTTCGCTATCTGGTCTGATGTGTTAGCTTTTTATCTCACATCATAAAAATAATGGATAAACGTCGTGAGCTCACAATCATCATTATTAAAAATTTGGACTAAATGCCTGTCACTGCCGAAGGGTAACTGGTTGTTTAGTAAAGCCGTGTGCTTTAAAGCCCCTTACTTTGGTTCAATAAAGCCATTGATCACAGATTTAACTGCTGGGCATTGCAGCGCAACTGTTAAAAATCGCCGAGCAATCCATAATCACATTGGTACCATCCATGCAATTGCACAATGTAATGTTGCTGAGCTATGCGCTGGCTTGATGGTTGATGCAACTGTGCCGGCAAAAACACATCGCTGGATCCCAAAAGGCATGACAGTGAATTATTTAGCAAAAATTGACACAGATATGCGTGCTGTTGCACAGATAGACGTGCCGAGTGAGTGGTTAGAAAAGCAAGACTTGCTGGTACCCGTAGAGGTGTATAACAGCCGCGATGAACTGGTTTTCACCGCGGATATCACAATGTATGTAACCGCTAAAAAACGTTAAGACTTATCAGCGGCTTGTTTATTTACAAACGACAAGTCGTTGTCATCATCAGCCAGTATTGAAGAACTCGTTTGTTCTTCAGGCTTAATAGGCGCCACATTATCTTCTTCATGACGATGTTTTAAGCTGCCTTCAATGATTGCCCCCGCTTCGATACTCAGGGTGTCATGAAATACATCACCATGGACTTCTGCAGTGCTTTCAATGATCACTTGATTAGCAATAAGTGATCCGAAGATTTTACCTTTCACAGTTACGCTATCTGCCTCAATCACGCCTTCAATCATGCCAGTGTGACCAATCACTAGGTGTTTAACATGCAAATCACCATCGATTCGACCATCAAGCTGAACTTCACCTTGGCTAGTAAGGCTACCTGTTAAACGCACGTCTTCAGAAATAATTGAAGGAGTATGGTTGGTTCTTTTTAATGTTGAGCCAGACGAACTAGCTGCTGGTTGCTTTTTTTTACCGAACACGAGAAAGCGCCTTTGTTATTTTAACTGGGTTGACATGTTTGCCATTCACTAAAACTTCGTAATGTAGGTGAGTGCTGGTACTACGGCCAGTACTACCCATTAAACCAATAACATCGTCTTTAGTCACTGTTTGGCCTTTTTTAACCTTAATTTTATTAAGGTGGCCGAAGCGAGTAACGAAGCCATTTTTGTGTTGAAGTTCGATAAAGTTGCCATAACCGCCATTACGACCTGCACGTAAAACGGTGCCATCAGCGGGAGCAAAAATTTCGGTTTTATGCCAGCCTGCTAAATCAACCCCTTTATGAAAAGCACGGCGGCCATTCATTGGATCTTTACGAAGGCCAAAACTACTTGATATATAGTAATCAGCAGCAGGGAGTGTTTGCGGTAATTCACTGAGTAAATTTTCTAAGTTATTCAACGCTAAAAGGTTATCGGCAATCGCTAAAAACTCAGCCGGAATTTTTGACTCGTCAAATAAGTCTAACGGGCCACCTTGAGCTGTGTCTGAGCTTTCAAGCACAGTCGTATTGGCAAGGCTGCTATCAAGGCCTGCGCTTTCTAACATGGCAACTATTTCTTGGTGACGAAGTTTGATTTGCTGATCTAATACAACAAAGCTGTTGTTATAAGCGGCATCAAGACGAGCTATGCGCTCAGAAATGCTTTCTATGTGTTTAACTTGTTTTGGTTGCTGTTCATCTTCTAATGGAGCGTGAAACTCTTCAGCGTGCTCTTGAGCAGGTAAAAGCAATGGCTCTGCGTCGGTTGGCAGTGCAGGTTTGTTCATTGACTCAGGTAGCGACTCAATCATGCTTTGCAATAGTGCTTGTTTTTGCTCAAGAATTGCCAGTTGCTCTAACTGTTTTTCATAGGCCGCTTGTTGCTGGAAGCGCTGTTGTTGCCACTGTTGTTGTTTGCTTAGTTGATTTTGTTCAATGCTGATGATTTGGTCAGCTTGTGACATGATCTGGAGTGTCGAAATACTTAGCCAAACAATGGCAGTTAAAATGACTAGGAGTGTAGTTAATTGTAACCAAGGGGCTAATACTAAGTGCTTTACTTCGCCATTTTGACGGATCAACAGCTGTCTAGCTGGAAAAAACGTGCGATAAAAAGACTTAAGTTTAACTAACATGGCGTACAAAATTTAACTAATAACCGAGTTAAGATAGCAATCTGATTTAAAAAAGCCAGAAAAAAATTGTAACTCAATTGAGAAAAGGCAAATAAAAAGGGCAAAAAATGCCCTTAATCGTTGTTCTGGAAATAAAAATAGCGAGTTATTTTTATTTGGCAGGTAGCACCGTACCTTCGACTGAACCAAAGCCAATGCGTGCAAAACCGTCTTTTTCACACCAACCACGCATAATTACGTTATCGCCGTCTTCTAAGAAAGTACGTTGCTCGCCATTCGCTAGAGTGATCTTTTCTTTACCACCGCGAGATAGCTCTAGTAATGAACCGGCTTCTTCGTGCTCAGGACCTGATTGCGTGCCCGAACCTAACATATCGCCCGGTTGGAAGTTACAGCCATTAACTGTGTGGTGAGCGACCATTTGCGCAACTGTCCAGTAAGAGTGCTTGAAGCTTGATTTAGATACCTGTGTTGGCGCTTCACCAGCTGCACGCATCTTTTCAGTTTCGATTTGTACATCCATTTTGATATCGAATGCACCAAACTCACGGTTATGAGCTGAATCTAAATAGTCCATTGGTTGTGGATCGTTCTCGTCACGTGTCCAGTTTGTTCTAAATGGTGCTAGTGCTTCTGTCGTAACAATCCAAGGAGATACTGTCGAAGCGAAATTCTTCGCAAGGAATGGACCAAGAGGCTGGTATTCCCACGCTTGTAAATCACGTGCAGACCAGTCATTAAATACACAGAACCCAAATACGTGGTTTTCAGCATTTTCAATGGCAATTGCATCGCCTAATTCATTACCTTTACCAAGGTAAATGCCTAACTCAAGTTCGTAGTCTAGACGTTTACAAGGGCCGAATGAAGGGACTTCTGCATCTGGCGCTTTAGTTTGACCGTTAGGACGGTGGAACGTTTGACCAGAAACATCAATTGACGAAGAGCGGCCGTGATAACCAATAGGTACCCATTTATAGTTAGGTAGAAGTGGGTTATCAGGACGAAATAGACTACCTACCGCTGTTGCGTGGTAAATAGAAGTATAAAAGTCAGTGTAATCACCAATACGGCACGGTAGCGCAAATTCGATGTCTGCCTGAGCGATAAGCGCTTCGCTTAATTGCGCTTGCTCACTCGCACCTTCACGCAATGCTTTCGATAACGCTAGGCGAAGTGCAGACCAATATTGCTGACCAAGACCCATAAATTCATTGAGTGTAGTTTGGCTTGCTGCTTTAACGGCAACCTGTGCATCACCAGAGAATAAATCAAGTTCATTTACTTTTGCTAAGTCGATAACTTGATCACCAATTGCGACAGCGCCACGGAACGCTTCGTCTGAATTTTTACGACGTACTTCTGCAAACGGAAGATTTTGAATTGGGAAGTCACAGTTCGCTTCGTTAGCAGATGCAACCCAGCTTTTCAGATTAATATCGTGGGTTTCGTTAATTAGGCTCATACTCTTTCCTTATTGGTTCGCGCTGATTTATTAGTTATCTATATGGAGGCAATCAACGCAATTTAAACAGTTAGTTTAAAACAGAATTTAAAACGACAAAAAGCAGCGTGTGAATAACGCTGCTTTTTATTCATTATGATGATTTAGATTACACCACGACGCTCTTGATCACGTTCGATTGATTCGAACAGCGCTTGGAAGTTACCTTCACCGAAACCGCCGTCATCTACACGTTGGATCATCTCGATAAAGATAGGACCGAATAGGTTCTTCGAGAAGATTTGTAGTAGGTAACAATTTTCGCTTTGGCTATCTACTAGGATCTGATGCTTACGGATCTTCTCTTTATCTTCTTTAACCCAAGGCACACGGTCAAAAATAGTGTCGTAGTACTCAGGGATGATATCAAGCGTCGCAATCGTTGATTGGTCAAGCTTATCAAGTGAGCTTACAAGGTCATTCGTTAGGAATGCTAAATGCTGTACACCCGGACCATTGTACTCATTTAAGTACTCATCGATTTGGTTATTATTGTTATCTTTACCTTCGTTGATTGGAATAGAGAAAGTACCGCACGGAGATTTAAGTGCGTAAGATAATAACGCTGTTTTTTGACCTTTAATGTCGAAGTAACGAACTTCAGTAAAACCAAATACGTCTTTATAGAAGTTAGCCCATGTTTCCATCGTGCCTTTATAAACGTTATTGGTTAAATGGTCGATACGGATGAAGCCTTTGTCTTCAACAATGTTTTGCTCGTTTAAATCTTCAAAATCTGACTCATAGATAGACCCTTTGTCGCCAAATTGCTCGATGAAATAAATTAAGCTGTCGCCGATACCGTAAATAGCAGGGTATGGTAAGTTTTTGTGAGTTGAATCTGTTGCAGGTTTTGCACCGCGCTCAACAGCAACTTCGAATGCTTTTTGTGCATTCTCTACACGCCAACCCATAGAACAGATTGCCGGGCCGTGGCTTTTAGCAAATTCAGCAGAGAAACCTTCACGTTCATTGTTTAGTAAGAAATGAATGTCATGTTGGTTGTAGTAAACAATGTCTTTACCTTTGAATTTTTTTAGCTTTGAGAAGCCAAAATCAGTAAACACTTTGTCCATGTAATCTGCATCTGGTGTTGCGTATTCAGTGAATTCAATGCCCATTAGGCCTAATGGATTATTTACTTCGCTCATTGTCATTACTCCCGCAATTATAAGCACTGCGCTAAAAAAGAATTATTGTTCTGTAATGAGCGGATGATTAACCAGAATCTCAATAAGGGGAAGATCCCCGCACTATTTAGCCAAAGCCCCTTTTGTAAATTAAATGGGACAATGATTTTAATTTCAGCAATTGCACTATCAACGGCAATGAGCAAGTCACTAGGTTGACTAAAAGATGCCATCCTTTTTTATATCTATCTATATGTATTTAATGGTAAATTTCAGTGTTTTTCAGGCAATAAAAAAGGCCTGAAACGGCCTTTTTTATTAAGTTGATTGTATAGTTTAGTTTACGGTTTGGCGCGCTTTGTTAAAAAACTTGCTGCGTTGTTGTAACCAAGGGTTATTCATAATTTGTGGCGCAGCTTGATAATGGCGCTCAACTACTTGGTTTAAGGTACGGGTTGATTGCGTAAAATTAAGTTGCTGCTGTGCAGCACCCATATTAGCAATCTCGGCATC
>NZ_JABVXF010000109.1 GCF_013349995.1 Pseudoalteromonas sp. 0303 | reverse complement strand
ATGGGTTAGGTTATGAGCTGTATAAATGTGTAGAGTCTAAAGCAATAGATTTGAAGTCGGTAGCAACTATTCGAGATGGTTTTGCCCAAATAATTTGGGAGAATAGAACTGAGGAATCACGCATATTTCGAGCGGATTCAAAATATCAACATTTTGCTGATGCTGTTTACTGCTCCTGTTCAAAGACGGTTCCGTATTTGAAGGAAGAGTTTGAAGGCTGGGCATGGTCACTGGCGGTAGCCTTTCACTTTTCGGAGTATCAAGAAAGTATAATTGCTAGGGATGAAGTAAAGGCGCTAAAAGACATTCTAAAAACATCACTTGTACATAGAGAAGCGTATTATTGGGCTTGTCTTAAGTTAGCGACTGCACTTGAAGGTGAAATAGATCTTCTAGTTAGTGATTATCATATTGATCACACTAATTTACTCCAGCCATATGGCGAAAATGATATTCCTTGGGTTTTAGATGCATTCAAAAACAGCAAGTCAAAAGATAAAAAGGCAGCTGCTTTATTTAGATTACTGCAGTTAGTAACTACTCAGAAACTACCAAAGCTTGAAGATACATTAAAAGAACTCATTTCTGAAGATTGTGAATATTACCCATATTTACACAGTAAATTATATCCAGTTCCAATCGAGCCTGATGAATATGAACATGAAATAAAGCAGCGTCGGGAAGAAGCAAAAGTAAAAGAAGAAGAAAGATTGAAAAGCTGGACTGAATGGAGAAAGCAAGTTCTAAACAGCCCGACTCTTGAATTAGATGAAGAGAAGTTTGAAAACACTTTTTTTAATATTTTTAAAATGCTGAGGCAATCTGAATCCAACCATATGAAATGGGGTTGTTGGGATTCGGAAGCAATCGAGCGAATATTTTCAAAAGATTTTTTAGATGCGATAAGGATTAAGCTATCTCAGTATTGGAAAAACACTGACATAAAGCTATTCAGTGA
>NZ_JABVXF010000108.1 GCF_013349995.1 Pseudoalteromonas sp. 0303 | reverse complement strand
ATGGGTTAGGTTATGAGCTGTATAAATGTGTAGAGTCTAAAGCAATAGATTTGAAGTCGGTAGCAACTATTCGAGATAGTTTTGCCCAAATAATTTGGGAGAATAGAACTGAGGAATCACGCATATTTCGAGCGGATTCAAAATATCAGCACTTTGCTGATGCTGTTTATTGCTCCTGTTCAAAGACGGTTCTGTATTCGAAGGAAGAGTTTGAAGACTGGGCATGGTCACTGGCGGTAGCCTTTCACTTTTCAGAGTATCAAGAAAGTATTATTGCTAGGGATGAATTCGAAGAGTTAAAAGGCATTCTAAAAACATCACTTGTACATAGAGAAGCGTATTATTGGGCTTGTCTTAAGTTAGTGAAAGCGCTTGAAGGTGAAAAAGACCTTCTGATTAGTGATTGTCATATCGATCACACTAATTTACTTAAGCCATATGACAAGAATGATATTCCTTGGCTATTAGATGCATTTAAAAACAGCAAGTCAAAAGATAAAAGGGCAGCTTCCTTATTTAGATTACTGCAGTTAGTAACTACTCTGAAACTACCAAAGCTTGAAGACACATTAAAAGAACTCATTTCTGAAGATTGTGAATATTACCCATATTTACACAGTAAATTATATCCAGTTCCAATCGAGCCCGATGAATATGAACGTGAATTAAAGCAGCGTCGTGAAGAAGCAAAAGTAAAAGAAGAAGAAAGAGTGAAAGGCTGGACTGAATGGAGAAAGCAAGTTTTAAACAGCCCGACTTTTGAATTAGATGAAGAGAAGTTTGAAAACACTTTTTTTAATATTTTTAAAATGCTGAGGCAATCTAAATCCAACTATATGAAATGGGGGTGTTGGGATTCGGAAGCAATAGAGCGAATATTCTCAAAAGATTTTTTAGATGCGATAAGGATTAAGCTATCTCAGTATTGGAAAAACACTGACATAAAGCTATTCAGTGA
>NZ_JABVXF010000107.1 GCF_013349995.1 Pseudoalteromonas sp. 0303 | reverse complement strand
TCAAAAGATTTTTTAGATGCGATAAGGATTAAGCTATCTCAGTATTGGAAAAACACTGACATAAAGCTATTCAGTGAAAAGCCAGTAGAAGAAAAAAACACATACTCACATATAAGCTTAATGTCATTATCTGCTGTTAAGTGCTCAGCTGAAACGGAAGGTTGGGAAAACCAATTATCACATGATGAGGCTGTGAAAGCTGTTCGCATTTCACTACTCGAATTGAACGGCTTTGCAGACTATTTACCTAAATTGATAGCTGCTCAACCTGGCGCAGTAAAGGAAGCTCTAACTAAAGAAGTTATGTCACAAATAGATGGGTTCTCACAGATAAAAAGTGCCCCTCTATTTTCTAGAATGACTTACTCCCAATCTGAGTTGATCAAAAAAACTCTCATTGAAGCCGCTTTAAATCGAATCGAGGATATCAGAGCTATTTTATCTGAGGGCCCGAATACCGATATTAAGTATATTTTCCAGTTAGCATCAACGGTGACTGTTGGTGACTCAATGGATATTTTTGCAAGTTTATTGGAAGAGCACTTAAAAAATAGAAAAATTGATAATGCCGATTTGATCGAATGGGTAAAACTATTTGCGCATTTGGATATCATCGGGGCCAGTGAATTGATTATCAGGCTCACAGATGACTTATCGACGGATGAGCTTACTCAAAAAGGAATATCTTTATTCGCTAATGTCTTTGGTGATCGCCATCATAGCTTACCCCCTACTTTTGAAGATATAGAAGAACATTTGAGGCTTGAAATCCTTAATAGTTTATTGAATCGCTGCTATGAGGTTGTAGATCCAAAGGATGACCATGTAAGGGAAGGGGGAAGTTATAGACCCGATATGAGAGATGATGCGGAATATGCGCGTAGCTATTTATTGCAGTGTATTTCAAAAGTTGATGACATTCGTACTATTGAAATACTTAAAGGTATAGCAAAAATACCTCAGGCTAAGCATTTGGAGAGTAGGCTGAACCAAATGGCCATTGATGTAGGCGCGTCACTATTTAT
>NZ_JABVXF010000106.1 GCF_013349995.1 Pseudoalteromonas sp. 0303 | reverse complement strand
AACAAAGAAGCCATAGAATTACTGAGCCATTATGCACACAGTAACCAATATGGTGTTGAAGCTGAGTTTGCGTGGCTCGCAGCCCTTGAGGATATGCCGCTCAATAAACAAACTGAGCGCGAATATCAACGTTACTTTGCAGCCTACCCTAAAAGCAGTAAAGGTCAGCTACAATTTAGTGACTTTAAAAAAGCGCATTTAGCGGAGCAAAAAAAGCAAGCAGACCCTGCGTATCAGACATGGCTTAAAGGCAGTGTCGAACTTGAAAAACGCCACTTTGATGCAGCAGAAAAGCTTTTCAATAAAGCACTGCGAGGTCGTCCTCAAGATCCTGAAATATACAATAGCTTAGGTTTATTGAACTTAAGGCAAGGTCGTAATGCCAATGCTTACCAGTACTTTAAAAAAGCTCAAAAATACAGCATAGATGCAAACCGTATAACAGTTTTAAAAGGCCTCGCCAATACTGCTCGTTTTTGGCAATACATAGATGAAGCTAAATCAGCCATTAGTAGCAATGAACTCAAACAGGCTGCGCTTAAACTGGATTTAGCTGACACCTTAAATGAAGACCCTAATACGGTATTGTTTTACCGTGCTGAACTTGCCAGACAAGCAGGGCAATACCAAAACGCGATGAACCTTTATAAGCAAGTACTAAAAGACGATCCTCTGCAACAGCCTACTTTGCGTGCCATGCTTGAGTTAACCGCCTCAGATGGTAATTATGCTCGTAGTCATCGTTTTTATAATGGCTTAACTCGTCAGCAACAGGCATTAATTGCTGAAGATTACACCCTGTTACAAACACAGCAATTGCGAGCCCGTGCTGATGAGCTTACTGCTGAAGGTAAGCTAGATGAAGCAGTTGATGTGCTACTTATGGCAATCAAACAAAGCCCACGTCAAAGCTGGCTTTACTACGACCTTGCAAATTTATATCAACAACAAGGTTTAGTTGATCATGCCAAAGCTCTGTATAAAAAAACCTTGTGGCAATTTCCGCTAGATGCAGAGTTGCGTTATAGCCATGCACTATTTTTACGTTCGTTGAACGATTACCAAGGAGCACTGGCAACCTTAGATTACATTCC
>NZ_JABVXF010000105.1 GCF_013349995.1 Pseudoalteromonas sp. 0303 | reverse complement strand
AGAAGAACTAATAAAATTAATTTCAAATGAAAAACCCACCAGCACGCAAGAATACAGTGAAGAAGCTAGTAGTGAAGCTGTTAGTAGTGAAGATACGATTAAAATCTACTCATTGTTGTCCTTCAACAACGGCGACATAGAGCGATTTGCCAATAGTTATGCCCCCGAACACTCCGAAGAGTTTATAAATTATTTAAATGCAAAAGAGTTGTGGCACTTATATCGCTTGCCTTATGACATTTTGTCAGCTTTGGACCAGTTATTAACTGATGGGAAGTTAGGTGACTTACAGGAACAACTTGATTATGGTATTTCGCAAAAGCTGAAAGAGCGTTCATTACTCCGTGGGGGATTGCTTAGTGAAACAAGGGCGTTGGAAGCCTTAGAGCGTATAGCCTTTGCGCTGTTTATGATGCAAAGGCGATCTATAAGCTTAGAAGCTACGCCAGGTAAACCTCACTTAGTGAGTATCAGTGAGATCCTAACTGATTTTAGCCCTACTGAATTAGATGAGCTAATTAGAAAACCAATATTCACTATTACGGGAGTTAAGCAATATAGGTTTCATCATCGCGCTTCGCAGGAGTATCTAGCAGCGAAGCAGCTCAAAAAGCTTAAAGAAAACGGTTTAAAAACGAATGATTTGTTTAACTTTCTGTTTGCTGAAATTGGTGGTGAAAAAGTTTTAATACCTAGTATGGAGCCTATTACTGCTTGGATGGCCTTATGGAATAGAGACATTTTTAATGAAGTAAAGACGCGCTCCCCAGCGTTAATGTTCAGACAGGGCATGCCTGCCTTATTAGATATTGAACAACGTGCAGAGCTAATCCGTTGCTTTGTTAATAAGTATTCTCAAAACTGTGGCTGGTCAGGTGTTGGTATTGGGCAACGAGAGCTTCAAAAAATTGCATCTCCAGAGTTGTCTGGCGTAATCAGAGAATGTTGGGATGAAGCATATCAAGGCTATGAAACCCGCGAGCTTCTGATTGAATTGATCTATTTTACACCATTAGTTGATTGCACCGATTTAGCTAAACAGGCTCTTCACGATTGTGATCTGAATATGGCACATAGAGTTTATGCTGCTTGGACTATTCTAGA
>NZ_JABVXF010000104.1 GCF_013349995.1 Pseudoalteromonas sp. 0303 | reverse complement strand
ATACCATTCCGCATAAAGATTAAATCAATTTAATCCATTCCCGATTGCACATTTTCTTCACTCGATCCGGGATTGAAATAAAGTGATTCCATGCCTTTGAAACTTCATCTACAATTTCGTCATAGCCCGAAAACACTCTATTGGATAAACAATGTTGTCGTATCCAGCTCCATACTTGCTCTATTGGATTTAGCTCTGGTGAATAAGGTGGGAGCTTTATCAGGGTTAGGTTTTTAAATTCTGCAGCTGTATCGTATGTATGCCAGCCTGCGCCATCTATTATCACGACAGCATGCCTTCCAGCAGGTGTCGCGTGTGATATCTGACGCATGTGCTGCGTCATTGCTTCTTTATTTACAAATGGGCTTACTAACGCTTCTGTCTGGCCTGTGGCTGGACATACCGCGCCAAATAAATATCCATAGTCAAATTGCTGTTGTTTTACAATCCGTGGCCGAGTGCCTGTTTCAGCCCAAATGCGCGTAGTCGGATTTTGCTGGCCAAATCGTGCTTCATCCTGAAACCATACGTCGATCCGATCAAGAGGAAGGTGTCCTGGTGTGTGAAGGATCGTTTCCAGTTGGAAGTTTTTTAAAAGCGTCTTGGCTCTGTAATGATTGTTTTGGGTGTTTAGAGCGGCTTGTGATCCAACTAAAGCCAAGTTGCTTTAGAATTTTATAGACATGATTTAAGTGGTAATGAACACCAAATTCAGTGTGAATGTAATGCACAATGTCTTCGCCGGTAAGACGGCCACCACGAAGTTCTGTGTTCGTGCGCTTTATAAATTCAGACAGTTGTTCAAGTTGCTGGGGTTGCAGCCTTGATGGACGTCCTTGAATAGGCTTATTGTCTAAACCATCCAGTCCATGCTCTAGGTAACTAGAAACCCATTTATTCACACTACTTCTTGCTGTGTTTAGACGTTTTGCAATATCGGTTCGGCTATTACCATCATAAAATAAAGACACTGCGAGCAATCGCATGCGTTTTCGTGCATTTGGTTCTTTTCGAGAAAGCGCCAAAAGTTGTTCAGATATGTTTGGGTTCAATGCTAATCACCAGTGATTTTATATAGCCTATATTAGATCAGATATTTAAGCGGAATGGTAT
>NZ_JABVXF010000103.1 GCF_013349995.1 Pseudoalteromonas sp. 0303 | reverse complement strand
AGTTGATTACCCGCATAAGTGATACTGTTATTGCCAAGATGAATTGATTCAGCTTCAACCCTGTCAATATTTGCCGTTGTAAATTCACCATTATCGAACGTAGCGCGCTGAACATTAAGTGAACCAATGTTTATCAGGTCATTATTATTAATATCCAAATCTACATTTAGCTCTGTACGCTGTGGATTAGAGGGATCTTCTACTCGTTGTAGAAAATCTTCATAAAGCGCTGATTGAAAAGGTCTGTTAATAGTTGCTGTAACAGTAGTCCCAGCTGACGAACCACCTGGTATCTGGTTTGCTACAGCTTGCGCTACCGATTCTTTAAGAAGGTTAACAGTTAGAGCGTAATCATCACCAACTTGCCCACCAAATATTGCCGTACAAAAAGGCGATTGGAATGTACCACCGCCACCACATCGTGCCGCATCACCGGCAAAATAACCGCCAGCTGCCAAGTCGTTGATTGTGGCAGGCCACGCCATATTATCTCGATAATAAGCCGTTAATGCGCTCGATATTTCTCTGAGCTCTTCAGCCGTAGACTCATAGGTTTCCCTAACACTTTCTGGCTGCTGCATTCGTGTTTTATAGTAAACCGTACTACCCAAAGCCAAAATGCCCACAAGAGCCATGAGGAGCAATGAGCCGTAACCGGCTTGACGTTTCAAGCTTATCATACCGCTTACCCTTACTGGCAACCGCCCGCGCTTTTGCAGGAGTTCCATTTATTGATGTATTGGTCAATTAGAGATTTATTGTTGTTAACGCTACTTTGACTGGTCGTAAAGTTTGATCCGTTAAACGTGCCGCCGCTAAATTGATTAGCAGTGACCGTATTAAAATTAGCGTTCGTTCCCGAAAGATTGGCGACGGTCGCGCTGTTGGCGCTAACAGTATTTGCACTGGTCGAATTCGCAGTAACATTGCCCGACACATTCATACTACTTGCTGTAGCATTGCCCAACGTACTACTTGAGGCCAGTAACTGATTCGTCGTGGTTTTATTGCTAACAGATACATCAGCAGCAGAAAGTGTTCCCCCTACTGAAAAGCTTCCAGAAACGCTAACACTATCAGCACTAAAAGTTCCTGTTGTAAGAAAGTTAGTATTTACATTAGAGGCAACAACATTAGCCAAGTTAGCATTAGCAGCCGTTAAATCAGTCACATCAGCTGAACCCGCTGTCAACTCTGTTATATTTGCCTTATTCGATGA
>NZ_JABVXF010000102.1 GCF_013349995.1 Pseudoalteromonas sp. 0303 | reverse complement strand
CACGGCGGGATCGCACTTTGTAAAAAGGCTTTAACATCCGCCTCTTTTCTGATCTAATAACGCCCACATTGTCACTATCTACTTGTTAATTATGTCGTTATTTAGCCACCTTGAACTTGTGGAAGATAAGCGTTCTTTCATCAATCAACATCATGACCTTACTGATGTCTTATTTCTTATCATTTCGGCGGTTTTATCTGGTTGTGAAGGCTGGAAAGATATCGAAGTGTTTGGACACAGCAAGCTGTCTTGGCTCCGACAGTTCAGAGCATTTAAACATGGTATTCCAACGCGACATAGTATTGCTCGTATTCTTAAAACAGTGGAAACTGACTCTCTGATTTTGGCCCTGCTTAGTTGGGTTAACGAGCAACGAACTCAATCTGACAAGCCAATTATTGCATTTGATGGGAAAACTCTGCGTGGTGCCAGTAAAAAGCGTGAGGATAACTTACACTTGGTGTCCGCTTTTGATTGTGAATCTGGTTTAACTTTGTATCAGCGTACCGTAGAAAGTAAATCTAACGAGATCCCAGCAGTTAGGGCCTTATTAGATGTGCTCGATATTTCAGACTCTATCATCACACTAGATGCACTACATTGTCAGAAAGCGACACTCTCAGCACTGACTTCAAGAGATGCGGACTATTTGGTTCAGGTCAAAGCAAATCAGAAAACGCTTTATAAAGCAGTCGCTTCATGTTTTGAAAAAGCTTTTGAAGAAGAGGGAGATTTGCCTGAGGACGTACAAACCAGCAATGGGCATGGACGTCAGGAAACACGGATCACTTACGCTCTAAAAGCAGACAAACTGCCTAAAGAGATAAAAGAAAAATGGCCAGGGCTTACTTCGTTGGTCGCAGTCGAAAGGCACAATAAGTCCGACTCAATAATAAAAATAGACACGCACTTTTATGTTACTTCTGTCGAGCCAGATGCACAGATGTTGCAGAAAGCAATCCGCCATCATTGGCACATAGAAAATCAGCAGCACTGGGTGTTGGATGTCGTCTTTAAGGAAGACGCTTGCCAGATAAGCGAGCCGATTTCGGCGGAGAATATGGCGCTGTTCAGACGGGTTGTTCGCAACCTGGTAAAACAGCACAAAGGCCGTAAAGACTCGATACGCAGTAAGTGTGTTAGGGCTAGTTTTGACGATGAATTCAGGGCTGAGCTTATCTTTGGTTAATACTTGTTAACAAAGTATGCTCTCACCCTG
>NZ_JABVXF010000101.1 GCF_013349995.1 Pseudoalteromonas sp. 0303 | reverse complement strand
CACGGCAAGATCATTATAAATTGAACTTATAGAATATGTAGTGATCAGATCAAGGCATAATAATCACCTTGGTCACGTAAAATATGAGCGCTACTTTTCTGAAACACTTTAATTCAATTACCGATCCTCGCATTGAACGCTGTAAAAAGCATGAGCTTATCGATATTCTCCTTTTAGCCATTAGTGCAGTAATCTCCGGTGCACAAGGATGGGAGGATATTGAAGACTTTGGGCATCTAAAACTTGATTGGTTAAAAAGATATGGCGCTTTCAACGCGGGTATTCCAAGACACGACACCATAGCCCGTGTCATTTGTCGGTTAAAATCAGATGAAATAGAGCATGCATTTCAATCTTGGATATCTTCACTTATTGAAACCACGGGTGCTGATATTATTGCTATGGATGGAAAAACTGCACGTCGTTCATTTACAACCAAAGATAGAAAAAGTGCTTTACATACCGTCAGTGCATGGAGCTGCCAACACCAGTTAGTTTTAGGGCAAACAGCCGTTGATAGCAAAACAAATGAAATCACAGCCATACCTGAGTTACTCACCATGCTAGATATTGAAAATAGCATCATTACACTTGATGCTATGGGCTGCCAGCAAGAAATAGCGAAACAAATAATTAAACAAAAAGCTGATTATATCCTAGCGCTCAAAGGTAACCATTCAGGTATGCAGAGTGAATTAGAAGCTTGGTGGCACAAGAGTGAGCGCGAAGGATTGACCAATAGCAACTATGATAAACATACCGAAATAAGCTCAGGGCATGGGCGCATTGAAACAAGGGTTTGTCAGCAATTGCTTATTGATAAAAGCTGGTTAGATAAAATCTACCAATGGTCTGGCTTAAAGAGTGTTATTCAAGTAACCGCTGAGGTTCACGATAAATCATCAGGTACAGACACGATAGAAACGCGTTGGTATATTAGTTCGTTAGCGTTAGGTGCGGAGCAAGCTCTTAATGCGGTACGAAGCCACTGGCAGGTTGAAAGTATGCATTGGATGTTGGATATGAACTTTAGGGAAGATGAATCAAGAATCCGTAAGAAGCAAGGACCCCTTGTTTTTAACGTAATGAGAAAAATAGCCATGGCGTTATTTAAACAAGATACAACTAAAACAGCCAGTATGGCGAGAAAAAAGAAAATGGCAGGGCTAGACGATGATTATCGCTCAACCCTGTTAGAATCTGGGATTAAAATGCGCTAGCC
>NZ_JABVXF010000100.1 GCF_013349995.1 Pseudoalteromonas sp. 0303 | reverse complement strand
ATGGCAAAAGAAAAGTTTGAACGCGTAAAACCGCACGTAAACGTTGGTACAATCGGCCACGTTGACCACGGTAAAACAACTCTAACAGCAGCAATCACTAACGTACTTGCAAAAGTATACGGTGGTGTAGCTAAAGACTTCGCATCAATCGATAACGCTCCAGAAGAGCGTGAGCGTGGTATCACAATCTCAACTTCACACGTTGAGTACGATACTCCAACTCGTCACTACGCACACGTAGACTGTCCAGGACACGCCGATTATGTTAAAAACATGATCACTGGTGCTGCTCAAATGGACGGCGCAATCCTAGTAGTTGCTGCGACTGACGGTCCTATGCCACAAACTCGTGAGCACATCCTACTTTCTCGTCAGGTTGGTGTACCTTACATCATCGTATTCATGAACAAATGTGACATGGTTGACGACGAAGAGCTACTTGAGCTAGTTGAGATGGAAGTTCGTGAACTTCTTTCTGAGTACGACTTCCCAGGTGATGACTTACCACTAATCCAAGGTTCAGCGCTTAAAGCGTTAGAAGGCGAGAAAGAGTGGGAAGACAAAATCGTTGAGCTTGCAGAAGCACTAGATTCTTACATCCCAGAGCCAGAGCGTGACATCGATAAGCCATTCATCATGCCTATCGAAGACGTATTCTCAATCCAAGGTCGTGGTACTGTTGTAACTGGCCGTGTTGAAGCTGGTATCATCAACGTGAATGACGAAGTTGAAATCGTAGGTATCAAAGAAACTACGAAGACAACTTGTACAGGTGTTGAAATGTTCCGTAAGCTTCTAGACGAAGGTCGTGCGGGTGAGAACATCGGTGCACTTCTACGTGGTACTAAGCGTGAAGACGTTGAACGTGGTCAAGTACTAGCTAAGCCTGGTTCAATCACTCCACACACGAAGTTCACTTCAGAAGTATACGTACTTTCTAAAGATGAAGGTGGTCGTCACACTCCATTCTTCAAAGGTTACCGTCCACAGTTCTACTTCCGTACAACTGACGTAACAGGTGACGTACAGTTACCAGAAGGCGTAGAAATGGTAATGCCTGGTGACAACATCAAGATGACTGTAGAACTAATCTGCCCAATCGCGATGGACGAAGGTTTACGCTTCGCTATCCGTGAAGGTGGCCGTACAGTTGGTGCTGGTGTTGTTGCAACTATCGTTGAGTAATATCAACAGATAGAGCTTCACAGCTTATAAAAAGGTCGCCTAGGCGGCCTTTTTTAATG